>CP012388.1:2400000-3000000 GCA_001708385.1 Flavobacterium psychrophilum
AGACAAAAGAAACCGAAAGAGCCGATAAATTATACGCACGCCTTGATTATATGGATGCTGCCAAAGAATACCAGAAACTGGATGGCAGCCCATATGTTTACAAGCAGATAGCTGACAGCTATTATAACATATTCAACTCAAAAGAGGCAGTGCAGTGGTATGCTAAGGCAACCGAGACACAACAGGACTCAGAGACATACTACCGCTACGCACAAATGCTAAAGGCAGAAGGCAAGTATGAGGAGGCCAACGTTCAGATGAAGAAATTTGCATTGTTAGCACCATCAGACCAAAGGGCAGTATTGTTCAACCAGGACCCTAACTACCTTCCAAAACTAAAGAACCAAACAAAACTGTTTGATGAGAAAGTATTGGACATCAATGATGACAAATACGGATCATTCGGTGGTGTGCTTGCAAATGATAACAGCTTCTATTTCTCATCAACCCGTAACACGGCAAGAAAGAAATACGGAACTAACGAAGAGCCATTCCTTGACATCTATACCTCAACTTACAATGCAAACGGCACCTTCAGTGAGCCGGTACCGGTATCAGAGGTAAATACCAAATGGCATGATGGCCCTGTGGCAATCAGCGCCGATGGCAAGACAATGTACTTTAACAGCGAGAGCTTTAACGAGAAGAAGCAGTTTGAGAGAGATAAGGAAATGAACCTTAAATTAGGGCAGGTGTTCCTTTACAAAGCCGTAAAAGAAGGCGACAAATGGGGCGAGGCACAATTGCTACCCTTTAACAGCAAAGAATGGTCAACACAAAACCCATCGATCAGCAAAGACGGTAAAACACTTTACTTCTCCTCTGACAGGACAGGTACAATGGGTGGCCAGGATATCTGGAAGGTAGAGGTAAAAGCAGACAACACCTATGGTGAGCCTGTAAACCTTGGTCCAAAAGTAAACACAGAAGGTAAAGAAAGCTTCCCATTCATTACAGATGATAACAAGCTATACTTCTCATCAGACAGGCCAAAAGGCTTTGGAGGGTTAGATGTATTTGTAATCGACCTTAACAAAGGTACAGAAGCTACAAACGTAGGGGCACCGGTAAACACACCGAAAGACGACTTCGCCTTTAGCTTCAACACGACAAAAAACATCGGTTTCTTCTCAAGTAACCGTACAGGTGTAGACAAGCTTTACCTTGCAACACCGGTATGTGGTGTAGAGGCACTTGTACTTGTAAGGGACAAGAAAACAGGAAAAGTACTTGGCAATGCTAAAGTTGCAATACTTGATGAGAGAAACAACGTAATTGAGACAAGGACAGCAGGTGCAGACGGTAAGGTAGATTACAGCATTGACTGTAACAGGGCTTACACAGTTCAGGCATCCATGGAAGGCTATGCTAATGGCAGCTTCCCTGTAGCTAAGACAAACGGCGGTGTTGTAAACGTAGTAGCAGACCTTGACCCAATTGAAACCATTGTAACACCAACAGACGTTGTACTTAACGATATCTACTTTGAGTTCGATAAGAGCAATGTAACGAGGGAAGGCGCATTTGAACTTGACAAGTTAGTTGAGGCAATGAAAGCTAACCCAACAATGGTTATCATGGCTAAATCGCACACTGATAGCAGAGGTTCAGACAAGTACAACATGAACTTATCAAACCGCAGGGCAAAATCTACAGTTCAGTATGTAATCTCAAAAGGTATTGCTAAGAGCCGTATTTCAGGCCAGGGTTATGGCGAGAGCCAGCCTAAGGTAAACTGTGGTGGTGACTGTACAGAAGAGCAGCATGCACAAAACAGGAGAAGTGAGTTTATCATCGTTAAGAAATAATCAAGACGGGATACGATAAACACCCTTTATCCACCTATATAGAAACTCCCGCCATTGGCGGGAGTTTTTTGTTTTTAGCGCATCAAAATATTTCATTAATAAATGAACGATCATTCATTTATTGAGTTATCTTTGTCGAAAAAATTTTGGAATGCGCACACGGGATGCCGATAAAGAAAAGCTTGTTATAGCAAAAGCCATTGAACAGATTGTGCATGACGGGCTTCAGGGCTTTAGTATGAACAAGCTTGCTAAAGCCTGCAATATATCTGTAGCTACATTGTATATCTATTACAAAGATAAGGATGATCTTATTATTCAGATAGGCAGTAAAATAGGCGAGCAGTTTTTTACAACGGCTATAAAAGATTTCTCTTCGGATATGACTTTTAAAGAAGGGCTTTGGAAACAATGGCAAAACCGTGCGATGTTTGCTATTGAAAACCCGGTAGAGGTAAAATGTTTTGAAGCTATGAAACACACGCCCTATGCCGAAGCGATAATGAAATCGGGCTTGCTGAGTCAGTTTAAAGAATTACTGGACGGCTTTACTAAAAATGCAATTCGCAATAAGCAACTGGTAGAACTGCCGCTCGATGTTTTTTGGAGCATAGCTTACGGACCGTTATATACACTACTTAATTTTCACCGTGAAGGCAAATCGTTAGGGGGAAAGCCATTTACACTTTCAGAAGAAAAAATGGAACAGGCTTTTAACCAGGTAATAAAAGCACTTACACCATAATCAATTATAATCATCAAAGTTCAATCATCAATCAAAAAAATGAAAAAGGAGAAAATTAAAGCCCCCGCTTTTACCGGATATCAGAAATTTATAATTGCGTTGCTGGCACTTTTGCAGTTTACTATAATACTCGATTTTATCATAATTTCACCACTGGGCGATATCCTTATGAAAAGCCTGGAGATGACACCTGCAAAATTTGGTATTGCTGTATCGGCATATGCCTTTAGTGCAGGAGCATCGGGGTTACTGGCGGCAGGATTTGCCGATAAGTTTGACCGTAAAAAGTTATTGGTGTTTTTTTATACAGGGTTTATAATCGGAACGATATTCTGTGCAATGGCAACCAATTACTGGACGCTGCTTTCGGCGCGTATATTTACAGGATTATTTGGAGGTGTAATTGGGTCGGTATCGCTGGCTATCGTAACCGATCTGTTTGAACTAAACCAAAGAGGCCGTGTTATGGGCTTTATACAGATGGCGTTTGCTACCAGCCAGATATTGGGTATTCCAATCGGGTTGTATTGCGCTAACCATTGGGGATGGCATTCGGCCTTTTTAATGATAGCAGCTATTGGTGTCTTAATACTGCTGGGTGTAATTATTAAGCTTCAGCCGGTAAACAAACATTTAGCGTTGCAGGCCGACAAAAATGCATTTCTTCACCTTTGGCATACTTTAAACAATAAAAAATATCAAATTGGTTTTACGGCGATTGCTTTTCTTTCGGTTGGCGGGTTCATGCTTCAGCCTTTCGGGAGTGCCTTCTTAATCAATAATATCGGAATCCCACAGGCAGATCTTCCAACTGTGTATTTCTTCACAGGATTATCTGTATTATTCATTATGCCATTGGTTGGCAAGCTGAGTGACAAGGTTAGCAAAGTAAGATTATTTACTGCTGGTTCGTTTATATCTATTATAACAATACTAGTATATACCAACTTAAGCCATGTGCCGCTTTGGGAAGTAATACTTATCAATATGGTTATGTTTATGGGGGTAATGAGCCGAATGATTCCCGCAACCACACTTAACACTGCAATACCCGAAATGAAAGACCGTGGTGCTTACATGGCAATAACCTCATCGTTACAGCAAATTGCGGGCGGCATTGCAGCGGTATGTGCAGGTTACATTGTAGTACAGGAAACCAAGACGAGTCCTCTACAGCATTACGACACGCTCGGCTATGTAATAGCAGGCGTTACGTTAATATCAGTTTACCTTATTTCCAGAGTAGGTAAGATGGTTAACGATAAAAGTACTCCTGTAGACACACAGGCTGCGACTGAAGCGTTTAGTCAATAATTGTAAACAATGACATGATGATCTTAAAACAGAGCCGCTAAGGGCTTTATAGTGCTTATAAATTGAAAAACCCGGAAGTTATCGGCCTCCGGGTTTTTCAATTTTAATATACCTTCACATTATCTAAATAATAACCTGCTTCTTTGGTAGCGTGTGTGGCCTTAAAACCAATGTAGACTTTACCCTGATATCCGTCGAGTCTTATTTCTCCCGATGAAATAAACTTATACCATTCGGTATATATTGTTGGTGTTTTTGCCTGAAGCGGAATCCATTGCGCTGCAGTAATATCCGATCCGTTATAATTTATAGAAATAAATACTTCCAGTTTACTACCTTCCTGAGGCATGTGATGCTGCGCCAACTGAAAATGTAATGTGCGTGTACTATCTCCTAAATCTATCTGGGGAGTAATCAGCCATGCGGCAGATGGAGAATCTGTATCATTCAGGAATTCGGTGTAGCCATTCCCGTCATATTTTTGTTCAGTCCATAACATTGTTCCGGTCTCAGCACTATTTGTAAAGCCTTCTGTATTTAAAATGGTATTGTTCTCGGCAGTTTCAAAATCTTCAAGATACAACAACGATGTGTAAGGAGGCAGCGACGTATCATCATCACAGCTTATGGGAATGATTATTACTATCAGAAGGGAAATTATAAATAGAAGTTGTTTCATAACTTAAAAATTCAGGTAAACATTAATGTAATAATTGCGCCCGTAACCGTAGTAATATTTCGGTCCGAATGATGGCGTACCATCTGCTATATCATTGTTCAGTTCCCGATAATTGGTATTGCGTGCCTGCTCAAACCCGCCAGTTTTATACGTTGTATCGAATATATTATTTACGCTGGCAAAAAAACCAAGGTATATGCCACGCTTTACTTTCCACGATTTGCCACCTACTACATTAAACAGGTAAAAAGCATTAAATTTTTCCTGATTCAGTAATTGGCGTGCGCGGTTTTCATCGATATCTTCAAACACATTTCCGGGGCTGTCTGGGTTTTCAAAGAAATGCTGTGTTCGCAGTAATGCCGAAACATCAATATAATTACTGGCAAGATAGTTCGCATTTCCACCAATCCACCAGTAGTTTGGGTCGCGGTATTCTGCACCTATAGATATCGCCTGTTGTGGCATGCCCGAAAGTTTATAATTTTTAAGGTAGGCTTTACCAAAGTTTGTCGTGGTAAGCGGCAGATTAGGAATAGGATTACCGTCATCGCCATTTATTATTGCCAGTGCATCGTTGTTAAGCGATACATTAGGATTGTTGCTGTAAATATAAGTACCCAAAGCCGCCGAAACCATTAGCTTAACTGTTGGCGCAAGCTGATATTCTGTACCAAGTTCAATACCCATCATGCGTTTGTTAATTCCGGTTACGTTTTCGGCAACAAATGCATCGGCATCGTCGCCTTCAAAAATACCTTCACCATAAAAAGAAGATGTTTCAGATGCATTTTCTATCGTAGTATAAAAACCCGTAAAACGTGCTTTTAACTTTGGCATGCGCAGTATGTAGGAGGCATCTATGTTTGATAATGTTTCATTGGTAATATTATCCATCACCACGTTATTAAGCCTTGCGTTAGAATAAGTGTTGCGTAGCGACGGTACCCTGCTTTGGCGCAACGCATTTAATACAAACAAATGCCTGCCGCTGAATTTATAGGTAAGTCCACCCTTAAATCCGAAATTTTCAAAGACTGTTTTTTGGCTTTCACCGAAAGAATTGCCGGGATATAAGCCATTTCGATATAAACCTACTCTTTGATATGCCGAATGGCTAAATGATTGAGACAGATAAAAATCCACCTTTTTATAACTGAATCGGAACTGTGTAAAGGCATCAAGCACATTGGCAAACAAGTTATAATTGTAGCCAAAAGTATCACCTTCGCCTACCTGGCGGTTAGGATGGTTTAAGTCGGGCTGGGAAAAATCGCCATAATAAAAATGGTCTATGTCCAGAAAATATTGACCGCCAAGAAGGCTGGTCAGGTTTTGGTAGTTGTGCGATTTCAGCCTTTTATAGCTAGTGCCTGCATTAAACGTAATTGCCGATGATAGGCGGGTATACAAAATTGTACTTGCTGTAAAGGTTTTATCATCGGTACGGTCTTCGTATTCGATATATTTACTCCTGCCATCGGGCGAAAGCCTGTTGGTGTCGTACATAGACTGCCAATTTAGTTGCCTTTGGGTTAAAAAGGGAGCGGAGGCGGCTTCGGCAGGATCATCAAAATAATTAGGTGTTTTAGTATAATATGTAGGGTCAGGGTTTGGAGCGTACTGATAATCCAGCCTGCTGTTGCCAATTTTCCCAAACTGGTAGGCAATGTTGGTGTTTAGCGTAGTTTTATTGTCAATTTTCCAATAATGATTCAGCATTAGTATAGGTTCTTCTACATCTTTGTTGCGTGAATTGCGCTTATTACCATTAAAGTCGCCCCAATATGCATTGTACTTTACTCCGGCAATGTTTGTTACTTCCTGCGTGTTAGGTGAATTGCGTCCGCGCTCGCTTTGTGCATAGATACCCGTAAAGTTAAGACTGTGCTTGTCGCTGAAACGTTTTTCAACAGCAAGAAATAATGAATTTCCACCGTAGTTGGTACCGTCAAAATAACCTTCATTGGCACCTCTTCTCGATGCCGAGACCACATAAGCAAATCCTTTGGCATTAAGCCCTGAAGCATAAGTAACCATTGCCCTGTAATTATAATATGTATTTGTGCCGGCAAACGATAAACGTAATCCTTTTCTAAACGACGATGCCCTTGTGTTAATAGACTGTGTACCTAATAAACTTCCAAAAGTATAATCGCTGGGTGCAGTTGCAGTAGTATACTCCTGATTTCGGGTCGCATCATTGAGCCCGCCCCAATTGGCCCATTGCGGCCTGCCATCGTAGAGTCGGTTCATGGTGATGCCGTTTATAAGTATCGAACCATATTCAGTATCCAGTCCGCGCATCTTAAAACGGGCCGGCCCCCAGTTGAACGCCGCAGCCTGCTGAAACACATCGCGTGACGCCTGCAACAATCCGGCTGAATTCTCAGATCCGCTGTTGCCATCTGCAAGGTCATTATCTGTAAGGGTTATAAGTCCGAGTTGCTGTTCAGAAGTAATGTCTTCTTCAAGTATAATTATACCTAGATCTAGCGCACGTCCTGCAACAATTTTAAGGCTAAAGTTTTGCGGGATATATCCGGTGATCGATATAGTAAGAAACTGATTGCCTTCGGGTACTTTATCAAGTACAAAAAAGCCGTCGGCATTAGTTAAAACTTCGCGTCCGTTACTTTGCAGCGAGGCTGTTGCTCCGGGCAGGGGTTCCTGGGTCTTGTAGTCGATTACTTTAGCAAGTACAGATGCCGTTTGCTGTGCCTGCAGGGTCATAGCCTGAAGCAGCAACAGAATGAGTAGCAGTCTACGCATTAAAAGGTTTATTGGTTGGGTTAATGGTCTTCAAAAGTAAATAATTAAATATATTATTTACTTTAGTGCTGTAAAAAACGGAATAAAATCTTACATGAACAGAATCTTTGCAGTCCTATTGGTGTTGTTTTCACTTTCTGCCACAAGTCAAAAACGCAGTTTTAAAATACATACCATTGCTTTTTACAATACCGAAAACCTGTTCGATACCATAAACGATTCGGGCTATGGCGATGATGAATTTCTGCCGAAAGGCAGCTATGCATGGACGGGGGAGAAGTATCGTGCCAAGCTAAGCAATATTGCCAGGGTGCTTGCTGATATTGGGAGAGATGAAAATACCGAAGCTCCAACTATCATCGGGCTTGCCGAACTGGAAAACCGCCGCGTATTAGAAGATTTGCTAAAGCAGCAATCGCTTATAGAAAAGGGATATGGTATTGTACATTTTGATTCGCGCGATTCCCGTGGTACCGATGTTGGATTATTGTACAGAAAAGCATCGTTCAGGCCTACAAGCTATAAAAACATACCGTTGATTATTAAAGATAGCCTTCCGGCAGATAAGAAGCTGGTAAAAGGAAAAAAGAAAAAGCCTGCTCCCGCACTTTTTACGCGGGACCAGTTATTGGTAAGCGGAATGCTTGAGAATGATGAAATTCATTTTATTGTAAATCACTGGCCGTCGAGGTATGGCGGGGAGAAAAAGAGTAGTCCGCTACGGGAAGCTGCGGCTGCTTTAAACCGAAAGATCATAGATTCGCTTACGGGTATCAATCCGAATGCGAAGATCGTTACGATGGGCGATTTTAACGATGGGCCTTATAACAACAGCATTACAAAAGTACTCAACGCCAAACGTTTTAAAGATAACCTTAAACCCGGCGATCTCTTTAACCCTATGGATGCCATTTCTAGGGAAGGTAAAGGTACCGTTGCCTATAACAACGCGTGGGATCTTTTCGACCAGATCATTATCACACCTTCGCTGGTTTCTAAAGACTATACTTCGTTCAGATACTGGAAAGCAGGCATTTTTGATAAAGTGTACCTGTGCGAGCCAACAGGCAAGTACCGTGGCTATCCGTTGCGTAACCGTTATGGGGAAGCAGGGTTTAGTGATCATTTTCCGGTATATATGTATTTGATAAAAGAAATCGTGAAATAAATGGAGGCGATGTCATTTTGAGCGCAGCGCAGCGTAGTCGAAAAATCTCTAACTGGCTTTTAATCATATTACGTTATATAATAAGTTCTTTTGTCTTGAACCAGTCAGCATCAAAAGTTCAAAGAGTCGGTTTTTATCATATTTTTTTATTTATATCTCCGTACCTTAGTACTTCAATTCAAAAACCTTTCTCATGGCACTCATGAAACCCTTTAACCTGAACAAATGGATAGACGATAACCGCCATCTTTTAAAACCACCGGTAGGTAACAAAAATATTTATCCATTGTCAGACAATTACATTGTAATGGTTGTTGCAGGGCCTAATGCCCGTAAAGATTACCATTATAATGAAACGGAAGAGCTGTTTTATCAGTTAGAGGGCAGCATTAAAGTTATTGTTCAGGATGAAGGTGAACGTAAGGAAATGGAACTGCATGCCGGAGATATGTATCTGCATCCGGGTAAAGTGCCACACAGCCCGGTAAGAAGCGAGGGGTCAATTGGCCTTGTGATAGAAAGGGTACGTGCAGGCCGTGGATTTACAGATGGTTTGCTATGGTTCTGCGAAAACTGTAACAACAAATTGCACGAAGTATATTTTGAACTTCATGATATAGAAAAAGACTTTTTACCTCACTTTAAGCACTTCTATAACTCGGAAGATTTGCGTACCTGCAATAAGTGCGGACACGTTTTGGAAGCTGACGCGCGCTTTGTAGAGAAAAAATAAATAGGCTTTTAACAGCTAATAGAATCATAAGCAGTACCTTTGCACCAAATTTTAAAACAACTAATGGACGATTATCATCATCGGGAATTAATTAATTTACGATAGGGAACCTGCCCTGGTGCATTCCCTATTGTCTAACATTTGGAATGCATTTATGATTACGTACTACAAAAACAACGCTACCGGCATTGCGGAGGCTGCTACTCACGCTGAATCTATTTGGATTAGTGCCGTAAACCCAACAGACATCGAAAAACGCAGGCTTCTTGAAGAATTCAGGATACCTGAAGCTTTTTACAACGATATTGAAGATATAGACGAACGCCCCCGTATTGAGTTTGAAAACGGATGGTGCCTTATCATTGTAAGGATTCCGTTTAAAAGCGACGACCTGAAGTTGCCGTATACTACTGCGCCTTTGGGTGTAATTTTTAATGAAAACGTTTGTGTATCGCTCTGCTTTGTTGAAAATGAACTAATAGACGATTTTATTACCTATTCTCAACGCAAGAATATTAATGTAGGCGATAACTTTGCTTTGGTATTCAGGCTATTGCTTTCATCAAGTATCTGGTTCCAGAAATACCTTAAGCAGATAAATCTGGGCATTAAATATGCCGAAAGCAATCTTGAGAAATCGGTGCGTAATGAAGACCTTCAGGCACTTTTTAGAATGGAGAAATGCCTGGAATATTTTATTACATCGCTAAAGGGTAATGAACTGCTCTTTTACCGCATTAAAAACCTCAAAACACATAAAGACTTATTTGATCCTGAGATGGTAGAAGATGTTGAAATCGAGATCAAACAGGCACAGGACACGACCAATATTTACAGCAACATCCTTACTGGAATGATGGATGCTTATGCATCTGTAATTTCTAACAACCTGAATGTGGTTATGAAAAGGCTTACGTCGATATCATTAATATTAATGATACCTACACTTGTTGCCAGTTTATATGGAATGAACGTGCCCAATTCGTTGCAGGATAATCCGTACGGATTCCCAATCGTGGTTTGCATGTCTTTACTCCTGTCTTTTATAGGGGTGGTAATGTTCAGGAAAAAGAATTTGTTCTAGGCTATTATCAAATTATTGAACACAACCTTTTATCTTTAACGAATCATTCATTTAAAATTAATTTAAAGGGATATAAATTACGGATTAGGCAAAATTCAATACATTTGTAAAATATAACAATTTTTAATAGAAAAGTTAAATGGCAACACTTACTGACCAGTTCGGCATTCAGGAGGCCTTATCAAAATTAGGCATTAAAGACATTAACGATGGTACATCAACCGGAAGCAACTCGTTTGCCAATGGTAATATTATAGAATCATACTCGCCGGTAGATGGTACGCTTATTGCAAAAGTAAAAGCATCTACCGCAGCAGATTATCAGGCAGCTATGGCAAAAGCCCAAGAAGCTTTTAAAACATGGAGACTTGTTCCTGCGCCCAAAAGAGGTGAAATTGTTCGCCAAATGGGCGATGAGCTTCGCAAAAATAAAGAAGCATTAGGCCAGCTTGTTTCTTACGAAATGGGTAAAAGCCTTCAGGAAGGTTTAGGAGAAGTTCAGGAAATGATTGATATCTGTGACTTTGCAGTGGGTCTTTCACGCCAGTTATACGGACTTACAATGCACAGCGAAAGGCCAATGCACAGAATGTATGAGCAATGGCACCCGTTTGGTGTTGTAGGTATTATTTCGGCATTTAACTTCCCTGTTGCAGTATGGAGCTGGAATTCTATGCTGGCTTGGGTTTGTGGTGATGTTTGTGTCTGGAAGCCAAGCTCTAAAACGCCGCTATGTGGTATTGCATGCCAAAACATTATAAGGACTGTTCTTGAAAGAAACGATATTCCTGAAGGCGTTAGCTGTCTTGTTACAGGTAATGAATCGGGCGATTTAATAAACAACGACAAACGTATTCCGCTTGTATCGTTTACAGGTTCTACACGTATAGGACGCCACGTATCTAAAACCGTTGCAGAGCGTTTTGGTAATACTATCCTTGAGTTAGGTGGTAACAATGCTATCATTGTTTCAGAACATGCAGATATCAGCATGGTATTGGTGGGTGCTGTATTTGGTGCAGTAGGTACTGCGGGTCAGCGTTGTACATCTACAAGACGTTTAATTATCCACGAAAGTGTTTACGATAAAACGGTTGAAGTGCTTAAGAGCGCGTACAGCCAGCTAAAAATTGGTAACCCTCTTGACAGCAACAACCACGTTGGGCCGCTTATCGACAAAGGTGCGGTAAACGATTACCTTAACGCTATTGAAAAGGCGAAAAAAGAAGGTGGAAAAATTATTGTTGAAGGCGGTGTTGTTGAAGGCGATGGCTACGAAAGCGGATGCTACGTTAAGCCTTGTATAGTTGAAGCAGAAAATCATTTCGATATTGTACAGGAAGAGACATTTGCTCCGATATTATATATTATGAAATACAACACTATTGAAGAAGCTATTGCACTACAAAATGGTGTACCTCAGGGACTTTCTTCTTCTATTTTTACCAACAACATGAGGGAAATGGAATTATTCCTTTCTCAGGCAGGGTCAGATTGTGGTATCGCTAACGTGAACATAGGAACATCGGGTGCTGAAATTGGTGGCGCTTTTGGTGGTGAAAAAGAAACAGGCGGAGGCCGCGAAAGTGGATCTGATGCATGGAAAGCATACATGAGAAGGCAGACAAACACTATTAACTACGGTACACAATTGCCATTGGCACAAGGTATCAAATTCGATCTGTAATCTACAAATTATAAGGTTTTTATAAATGGAAAGGCTGTCGAATGACAGCCTTTTTTATTTTCTACGTATTTGCTATTGGGTTTGAGTCTTCCCCTCCTTTGGAGGGGAAGATATTTACGTGAAAATCTTTGTAAGTAATTATCAATCACACATGGTTTAACTCGTAACCTGCAACCTAATAACCCGTAACTATTTAACCCACAAACTATCGGTAAAATAGTGTTTGCAGTCTAAAAAGTTATGTTTTGCGGTAAATCCTGCTGCTTTAGCAAGATCGTCAATTTCGGTAAAGCTATATTTTTTGGAAAGTTCTGTCCATATTAGCTCATCCCTTTCAAAGTGAAAAGTAGTGTTAAGCACAGTACTGTGAAAATGCTGTTTTTTAAGGCTGACAAGGTAACTGTTCACCTCGCCGGTTTGCGGGTCGTAATCGCAGTAAAAATCGAATTGATCCAAATGTATATCGGCATCCAGCTCACGGTTTATGCGTTCTAAAAGGTTCATGTTAAAAGCACGGGTAATACCATGCGGGTCGTCATACGCTTTCTGAATAACACGCGGATTCTTTTGCAGGTCCATTCCCATAAGCAGCATATCGCCTTTTTTCATTCCGGCATTGAATTTTTTAAGCAGGGCAAGGGCATCTTCTTTTTTATAGTTGCCTATGTTGCCGCCCAAAAAAAGAAATAGGTTGGGTGTTTTACTGCCCTGAAGCGTATCTAGCACCTCAAAATAATCTCCCGTACGCGGTTCGATATTCAGTTCCGGTAAAGCTGTTTTCATGTTTCGCTTTAGCGTATCGTTGGCTTCCTGCGAAATATCAATGGGTATGTATGTAAAGTCGGCACCTTTGGTAAGAAATGCTTTTAACAGCTGACGGGTTTTGCTGCCATCGCCACTGCCAAATTCTACAATATTGAATTTACCTTTCAGGTTTATAGTGTCATAAATAGTACCCGATTGCTGCGACAGAATCTCAAATTCGCAGGCAGTGGGGTAATATTCGGGCATTTGCATGATCTGAACAAAAATGCGGCTGCCGTTATCGTCATAAAAATATTTAGAGGATAAATGCTTTTGTTTTGCCGTAAGTCCTTCTAAAACATCTTCAGCAAAGGGGCTATGTACTGTCGTTGTGTTCATAAATTATCGTTTTACAAGACGAATGCCGTTAAATTGCCAGCGTTCCTCAGGATGAAAAAAGTTTCGGTATGTTTTTCGGCTATGGCCTTCGGGTGTAGCACACGATGCACCGCGCAACACCATTTGGTTCACCATAAATTTGCCGTTATATTCGCCTACGGCACCATCGGGTTTAGAAAAACCGGGATAGGGCAGGTAGGCACTGTGTGTCCATTCCCATCGTCGTCCCCAGTTAAGCTGGGTGGAGGCAACTTCCCATTCGGCTTCGGTGGGCAGGCGCATTTTTTTCCATTCGGCAAATGCCAAAGCTTCATAAAAGCTAATGTGTGTAAGCATAGCTTCCGGGTTTATATCCTGCACGCCGGATAGTGTGAAGTGCTGCCATCCCGTTTCGGCCTTGTGCCAGTATAAGGGAGCCGTTATATTGTTTTGATTCACCCAACTCCAGCCTTCGTCCAGCCATAAGTTAAAATCGGTGTAGCCGCCAGCGTTGATAAAATCGATAAACTCACCGTTCGTGACAAGTGTTTTGGCAATCTCAAAAGTATTGAGGTATACCTTATGCCTGTTGTGTTCATTATCAAAGCTAAATCCCTCACCCGTATACCCAATTTCGTAAACCCCTTCATCGACGGTTACAAAGCCATCTTCAGAATTAAGCTGGTTTTCCCATGCAATATCTTCACTGTATACAGGTGATATAGGGTTGCAGGAAAAGATGTATTTAATATCGGTAAGCAGTAACTCCTGGTGTTGCTGTTCGTGGTTCAAACCAAGCTCAACAAGGTTATGAATATCGTGCTGTTCGGCTTTCATTTGAAGCAGCAGTTCCATATGCATGTCTACATACTGCCGATACTCAATAACCTGCGAAGTTGCAGGGCGGGTTAAGGCTCCTCTGTTATTGCGAAGTACCCTTTTGCCTACATTGTTGTAGTAACTATTGAATAAAAAGCTAAAATCATCATTAAATACCGCATAGCCCGGCAGGTGTTCTTTAAGGATAAACTCCTCAAAAAACCATGAGGTATGTGCAAGGTGCCATTTGGGCGGACTCACAAAGGGTTCCGGTTGCGGCACATGATCTTCGGGCTGCAACAGGCTGCAAATCTGCTCGGTGTGCCTACGTGTTTTGTGGTATTTATCTAAAATCGTCATTTGTTGTTTGTTGTTACTACTAATTTACGAATAATTGGAACCCGCTTTAGATTTTTATAATCATGTTTAACTTAATACTAACATTTGTTTTAAGTAACTATGTTTATGGCTTACGGACTATGGATTTCAACCTATCTAACTATATTTTAGAAAAAAATATTGATTGATATTCAGCGTATTTATTGAGATTGTAGCTAAAAACTGAATTTAAGGTACTGCTTTGCACAAAAAAAGTCATTAAGCTTAACAAACTGGAAGAAGCGTTAAAAATTATAGAGGCTTCTCACAGGGTACTGGGCACAGATACTTTTGTAATGGCTTATTTTAAGGGGTTCCTGTATGAGAAGTGTGAAATGTACAGCACTGCGGCAGACTATTACAAAGAGGCTAAAAAGTGTCGCTTTACAATTATTTTTGTGACACCATGAATGAAAAAGAGCTATTGATAAAAGTCTAAAAAGAAAGATAGGGAAAAGAAAAAAGAGAAAGCTTCCTGATGAAAAATGCCGCCTTTAGGCGGCATTTTTATATTTTTAGCGGTAGAGGTTTACCCTTCATTGAGACTGTAAACTGACCACTGAATGTGTAAATTAGTTCCTCCCGTTTTCGTCGGGGTATAAAGTATAGGCGGGGTCGCTCTGCCAAAATTCTTTAGTGTCAATATCCATAATGGTAACGGGGCCTTTAAAAGCGGCTCCTGTATCAACATTCCAAACGTTAGCACGGTTTATAGGTACGGTTTCACCAATGCGGGTTACCGGTGTATGGCCTATAAAAATCTCTTTGTATAGCGTCAGTCTCTTAGGGTATTCGGGGTGGTTGCGGTCCATTGTTTTATCGAGTGACATTGCTGTTTCCCAAAGGGTTCTGTCCCAAAAAAACATGCGTGTAAAATATTCATGCTTTATGCCGTTAAGGCTGGTAAACCCTGCGTGTACAAAGAGGCGGTTGTTGTCATCCAGAAAATAATCGGTAAGGCTTTCCAGAAAAAGAATATGCATTTTTTTCCGGTCTTCCGACAGGTGCTTATAAGCTTCTGTGGTACTTCTTCCGCCATGAAAAAACCATTCTTCGGTATACGTCCCGTCTCTTAACCAATCCAGGAATAAATCGTCGTGATTGCCCCGGATGTAGATACAATGATGTGTTTGTTTAAGATCGATTAAAAAATCTAAAACTTCCGGCGACTGTCCCCATCCGTCAACATAATCGCCTAAAAATATAAGTTTATCTGCCGGAGTAACTGCGGCACGTTCCAGTAGTTGTAGTACGGCTTTATAGCTTCCGTGGATATCTCCTATTACAAATGTCCTGCTCATATTACAAGTTTACGAAATTTTTAAACGCTTCAGATGCGGATGAACTTTAGAAGCGATAAATAGCATTTTATCTGAAAATTTACAAATATTAAAGTAATTGTATGTGTGTTTTGTTAATGGTTTTAAATAATCATTAATTTTAATCCATCAATCCAACCTTAATTATATGAAAAAATTTTTACTAACCGCATTGCTGGCAGTTTCCTTTACAAATTATGCCCAGACAGCAATATTCGAAGATTTTGAATCGCTTACTTTTCCACCACCGGGCTGGCTAGTTAATAATGTTTCAGGTGCTAATGTTACCTGGAGAGGATCCGATCCTAATGTTCCGGGAGAAAATGCGGTTTTAGGGTATCACGCAGCCCTGCTGAACGGAGAAAGTACTGAGAGCGGTGCCGAAGACTGGCTTATAAGTCCGCCAATTGTAATGCCCGATAATCCCCACATTGCATTTTATTCGCAAATGCAGCAAGCGGGCGATCAGGGTGGGGTTTATAAAGTAATGATAGGTACAGATCCCCATGATTTGAGTTCTTTCACCCTTTTAAAGCAGTGGACAGAATTGGAGATCAATCCGCAACAAGGTGTATACGCAAATGCTGAAGTAGCACTGCCGGCAACGCTGGAAGGTGAGACACGATATATTGCTTTTGTTGGTATGGGTAATAACGCCGACCGTTGGTCTATAGATGTTTTCACTGTGAAAGCTTTATGCGAAAAGCCCATTTCTGCCTTTATATATGATATTACAGATACTTCTGCTACAATACTATGGGAATCTTTTTCAAGTGTACATGAGATAGAAATTCTTGAAGCCGAACAGACGCCAACAGGCGTTGGTATTCCGGTTACAACAAATGGCGTTTTTGTTGTAGCGGGTCTTGTACCCAGTACAATATACAAATGTTATATAAGAAGCATTTGCGGAAACTCGCTTGTAAGTACATGGGCTGGTCCGTATTACTTCACAACAGCAGGCGGTAAGCTAAGTGGTTTCGTAACATTTGACGCAAATGGCGATGCATTCTGCGATAACTCTGACATATTGAGTGGTTTGGAAGTGCAGATAACTGTAAACGATGAAGAACCGGTTTCGGTATATACCAATGCCCAGGGCGAGTATGTTTTTTATGGCCTTGGAACAGGAACAAATTCGGTAAGTATTTTGGCTAATTCACCAGTAGGCTTTTCCGGTATAACTCCTGTACTACAGGATGTTACTTTTAACAATGAAATAACAACGGCAGAAATAAATATCTGCCTGCCACAACCGGAGGAAGTTACAGATCTTTCTGTTGTATTAGTGCCCGAAAATGTGGCGAGGCCCGGAGTTGCAGCCCGTTACAACCTGGTAGTAAGAAATGAGGGAAATACTTTTATTGAGAACGCAGAAGTGGTGGTGAATTTTAATTCTACGAGGTTAGACTTTGAAGTATCTGATTTTACTTCGGCTACTGTAACGGGAGATAATATAACAATTAGCCTAAGCGCACTGGCTGCCTATTCTTCGCAATCAGGATATTTACAATTCACAGTTAAGCAGCCTCCCTTTAATATTGGAGGCGAAGCTTTATATTTTATAGCAGATTTAACCGCTCCTGAAACAGACGATAATTTAGAAAATAACAGCTCTTCTTTTGTGCAGATTATCGTAAATTCTTACGACCCTAACGATGTTACAGTGTTGGAGGGACCGGAAATTTACCTTGATCAGGCGGGTGATTACTTAACGTATGTTGTTCGTTTTCAAAATACAGGAAGTGCTGAAGCTTTAAGGATACGAATCAAAAATACGCTTGACGGTTTACTGGATTGGGATACTTTTCAGCCAATAAGTTCAAGCCATGCCTACAGCTTAACACGCAAAAACAATGAACTTGATTTTCTGTTTGAAGATATCAATCTTACTTATCAATCAGACAGTGAAGAAGAAAGCCAGGGATTTGTCAGCTATAGAATAAAACCAACAGCCGCGTTTGGCCTTGGTGATATTGCTTCTAATACAGCAGATATTTATTTTGATTTTAATCCTGCTGTAACCACTAATACTGCCACGACAGAAGTTGTAGCTGTAGTTGGGCTTGCAACTCATGAACAGCCTTTGGTTACATTGTATCCTAACCCGGTTAGAGACCAGCTTAAGGTTGAGGTTAATCAAGGGGTGCTTCAGTCGGTTACAGTGCACGATGTTAACGGCAGGTTATGCCTTTCGGCGAATGCCAATACAATAGATACAAGTGTTTTAAACGGAGGGATATACTTTGTAAAAGTTACTACAGATGCAGGAAGCACAACTTACAAGATTATAAAACATTAAAAGTGTTTTTTTGAGAAAAAAAGTCCAGACTATGTAAATGGTCCGGGCTTTTTTATGCATATTTCATTTTACGTAGAACGCGCATGGCTTCTTTAAATGAAATATAGGCCTGCTCGTCGGGGTAATTCTTTAGCAGTGGTTTTGCTTCTGCAAGTTTTTGCTTGGCATCATTAAAGCCATTGAGCTGGCATATCATGAGTGTAGAAGGAAGGTTTAGCAAATCTTTATGTTCCCGTTCCGATAGTGGTATTTCTTTTTCAAGTTTTTTTATAAGCGCAAGGTTGGCATTATAAATATGGAACATCATTTTGCGGTTATACTGCGGTGGATCAAACAACAGCGTAGATTCCATTTTATAATACCCATTCTCTTCAAAACGTATGCTTACTTCCTCCAACGGATAATAGCTCGTTTTATCGTTAAGCCCCAGGGCTACATATTCGGTAATGGCAAAACTATCGTCATCATAGGCAATGCTAACCTCATCCAGTGCCGAATAAAATAGCTTGATCTGTTCGTTTATCAGCTCAATATCTACACGTGAATAGTAGGTTTGCCCTTTAACTACCTTTTTATGACCGGCCCAGCAAACTACAAACAGTTCTTTAAACACTTTGTATTTGGCGGCCATATCTTTATGGCGGTTGGTAACAAAGTCCATAACACCTTCAAGAGTATATTCTATACTGTTGCGCGATCCGTTTTCTATGGCAGTTACAGTCTCGGCATTATGGTCGGTAAAGGCCACATCAACACCAGGTTCTAATGGTATCGAGTTGCTGCCCCTGCGGGCAAAAACAGCTCCGCCTAAAATCGTGTAAATATTCTTTTTAAAGTACGATGTCCCGCTTTTTGGCTGAATAGTTACCAGGCCCACTACTTTGTCTTTCGGGAGGTTTGGGAAAGGCACATTTTCGTATTGTATCGTTGGCGGATTTACCAAATAGGCATTCACAAGATTCTGAATGCGGCTATCGTCGTAAAAATCGGTACCCAAAATTTCATTGTCATGGTCTTCTACACCTACTACAATGTACGAGTTATTGGCAGGATTAGAATTGGATAACGCACAAATATGTTTTACAAATTTGGCTTTACCTTCTTTGGTGTGAAGGTTCAGTTGACGCTTTTTATCATAAAAACTGCTCTCATCGTTGTGAGCCAGCAGGTTTTTAATTAAAAGGCGCTTATTTATCATGGTGGTTTATCGGGTTGCGGGTTGTTGGGTGCGGGATTATTTATCAACTAGCAAGGCTTAAATAAACCTACAAGGTCTTTAAGACCTTGTAGGATATGTAATAGTTAAAGCTGTTTATTTACTATTGTAGCTGACGCCTGAGCGGTTGGCAAAATAAGCAAATCGGCAATATTTACATGGTATGGCCTTGAAACCACAAAATGAATAACATCGGCAATGTCTTCTGCTTTAAGCGGTTCAAAACCTTTGTATACACTGGTGGCACGTTCGGTATCGCCTTTAAAGCGCACTTCGCTGAATTCGGTATCTACCATACCCGGATTAATTGCCCCTACGCGGATACCGTACTGATTTAAATCCATACGCATACCTTGGTTTATAGCATCTACAGCATGTTTGGTAGCGCAGTACACATTGCCGTTAGTATAGGTTTCTTTACCTGCAATAGACCCAATATTAATTATGTGTCCGCTTCGGCGTTCTACCATTCCGGGGATAATATGTTTGCTAACATAAAGTAACCCTTTTATATTAATGTCTATCATGGCATCCCAATCGTCTGTATCGCCATTTTCTATCGGGTCAAGGCCGTGGGCGTTACCGGCGTTATTTACAAGGATATCAATCTTTGCAAAATCGGCAGGTATCGATTTGATAGATTGCCCTACCGCTTTTTTGTTACGCACGTCAAAATTAAGAGTGTGCACTTTGGTTAGGGCAGCAAACTCATCCTGTAATTCTGCAAGACGGTCTTCGCGCCTCCCGCAGATAATGAGGTTATAATTGTTTTTTGCCAGCAGGCGGGCAGTAGCGCGGCCAATACCGCTGGTAGCACCTGTTATTAATGCTGTTTTCATACTTTATTTAAAAATTGAAAAGATTTAATAATTTAAAGATGGGATGATGCATTCTGTAATTTTGAACACTGAACACTGAACACTGAACACTGAACACTGAACACTGAACACTGAACACTGAACATTGATTAAGGTACTTTATTGCCAATACTCTCTGTCCATATAGCAAACCAGTCTTCCAATTCCAGTTTAACCTGGGTTGCTTTTATTTGGTTTTTAAGCCTTTCCGGGCTTACAGATCCCGATACGGGAGTTACTCCTGCAGGATGCTGAAGTATCCATGCTAACAGGATAACATCAGCGGTAACGCCATATTTTGCCACAAGTTGAGACAGTAACAGTTTAAGGCGGTGCGTTTGATCGTTATGCTCTTTAAAAATACTGCCTATAGGGCTCCATGCCATTGGTTTGATGTTATTAACCATCATATAGTCGAAACTACCGTCCAGCATTGGATCTAAATGGGTCGCCGAGAATTCAATCTGATTGCAGTACACTTCGGTGCGGCTGCGTATAAGTTCGGTCTGGCTAGACGTAAAGTTAGATACTCCAAAAGCTTTGATCTTGCCCTGGCTTTTAAGCTGTTCTACGGCTTCGGCAACCTCATCCGGATTCATAAGGGGGCTTGGGCGGTGTAGTAACAATATATCAAGATGGTCTGTCTGTAAAAACTTAAGCGAGTTTTCGGCACTCCATATTATATATTCTTTAGAGTAATCGTAGTGCTTTACCTTGGTAGGTCTGTTGCCAACCGTGTGCTGAATGCCACACTTAGAGATAAGTTGTATTTTATCGCGGGAGATGCCGCTTTCGGCGAAAGCCTTGCCAAATTCAGCTTCGGTAGTGTAACCTCCGTAAATATCAGCATGATCAAAAGTTGTAATGCCGTTTTCAATACATGTGTGTATCATTCTGGCCATTTCTGTAGTAGAAAATTTAGCCTGCCAAACGCCCCAGTTCATGGCTCCGGCAATTATAGGAGAGATATGTATACTCATTATAATTATATAAGGATTTTATGACCATAAAAATAAGCAAATGATTTTGCACTATGCGTGCATGCTATTTAAAATAAACATGAAAAAACCTGTTTTCTGTATTTATTTCAGAAAACAGGTTTAGGTTAACAGGCTCAAATTATTTTAGTATCGCTGTAGCGAATGATGTTATTGTTTTATGACTTTTGAAATTTCTTTTTTTCCGTTGGCATAGGTATGTACCAAATATGTTCCTACGGTAAAGTTCTCTATGTTTATAACAGGATTCTGACTCATAATTGTTTGCTGCAAAACGAGCTGTCCTAACATATTGTAAACTTCGACTTTATTAATACCGTCACCGGATATCGTAAACGATGTTTGTGCCGGGTTGGGGGTTAGAGTAAGTGTATTTTTGATAAAGGTTTCAGTATTAAGTACATCAAGTACATATACGCCATAATCCTGCACGCCGGCTTCGTAATAAGGTATATAACATTGTGCTTCAACAAAGGATGTGTTATACGTAGAGCCTATTACCCTCATTCCTAGTAATTTGTTTTGTACGGCATTTAAAGGGATTGTTATATTTTCAGTAAAGGTAGATGTTACAGTATCTCCAGGGTTTCTTCCTTCAAAAACCTTTTCTTCAGTTTCAAAAACGGTATTGTTATTAAAATCTATATAAACCTCAAGAAATTGTTCCTTCCCGTAACTGCTATGGCATTGTAAAGTAATAGGATAGGTGCTGCCGGCGTGAACTGTAGTATTCTCTGAACAGATAAAATTATGGTACGGGCCTGTTTTTTCTGTAAATTTATTGATGTCGTTAAACGTTACATTTTTTATACGTAGATGTTCATACGGAAAATCGCGGGTAAATTTAGGTACACATGGTAATGCATCCAGTGCTACAGTTGAAAATGCAGCATTCTTTGTATGCGATTTTGTGCCTAACGGCGTAGTTATTTCCAGCGTAACGTCATAAGTTCCCGGTTCATTAACGGTGAATTTTGCATTTTGTGTTGCAAAACTGTAGGTGTTAGTGCCATTGGTAACTGTCCAGTTAAAAGTAATGTCCGGCCAGGTGCCGCCAAAGATGTAGGTATTTGGCATACATGGTGTTTTGTCTAAAAGTTCAATTTCCTGACCTGTATTATAACATGATATAGCATTCGCCGAAACTTTAAAATCTATATCGGGCAATGTAACAGGAACCAGGCTCATAGCGCCGTTTTGTGCAAGTAAATTAGACCTGAGAGGATAAGTGCTAAATATAGTATGCATGCGTGCAGTCTGATCTGGGGTAAAAGTATTGGCACATTCTTCACCACTGTAATTCATGTAATTGTTTTTTACACTATCATCAATGCTATTGTTATCGCAAACGTTAGGCCCATTATTTCCGCAACCCATGCCCATCCTGTGTGGAGCAGTATCTTCGCAACAATCGCCTCCGCCATTCAGGTTTCCGCATCCGTTAGCAGAAGGGCAGGTAGTGGAAGTACTTCCTTCAAAAGTATGGTACAATCCCAGGGCATGTCCAAGTTCGTGAGCGGTAACTTGAGAGTCTATATCAGTAAAGCCATTATAGGGTATAACCGCACCATTATAACTTCCTGTCCACGGATAATCGGCATAACCTGCGGAGCCATCGCCAATACCCGAAACGATCCAAATATTATAATAAGGCCCTTTTTTCCAGTAAGAGAGATCCTTTACTTCCCAGTCAGGCATGCCATTATAGCTTTGGGAAATGCCGCTCTGCATATACTTAGGGTAACCGGACATATCTACACGATTTATAGCAGTAGTGCATTCACCTTCAAAAGTTCGCACCGCCAGCGAGAATTCAATTTTAGTATCAACTCCGTTGCCATCACCATTTGTTCCCGCTACTTTTCGGTAACGTTCGTTTATCCGGCGTATGGCGTTTTTTACATCATCGTCAGATATATTAGTTCCAACGCCTATAGGTTCGCCTTTATGCATTATGTGTACTACAACCGGAACGCGGAAAATAGTTTCTTCGCCATCTTTTTGGGGGATGTATTTAATAGTTCCGTCCATAAAAGCACGGTCAAAAGTTTCTACTTCTTTGGCATAGGCAGAATCAGTTGCCATTTTTAATTCATGCAGATGGCTTGTGCCGCATTGCAACTCTTGTGAATAGGCTAAGTGAACGCAGCAGATTACAATTAGCAACAAATAAAATTTTTTCATAGTAGGTTGGTTTAAGTTAAAACATTAACAGGATTAAACCTAATTACCCTACATTGGTTAAAATATTTTCTTCTACGAACAAAAGGCTTGATTTTTGTTGTGTAAAAAATCGTTAACAATTGCAGTTTTTTATACGATTTACCTTAACAACTCGTTAACAAGGTGTAATAATATTAAAATAGTACTTGTTTCGTTACTTTAACATTGCTAAATTCACACTCCAAAAAATTTTATAAGGATATGGAAGAAAACACATCAACGCTCGATATTAGGGCGATTAATGAAAAGATAGAGAGGGAAAGTGCCTTTGTAGATTTACTTGTCATGGAAATGAACAAGGTTATTGTAGGCCAAAAGTATATGATAGAACGCCTTTTGATCGGTCTTTTAGGGCAGGGGCATATACTACTTGAGGGTGTACCCGGGCTTGCAAAAACGCTTGCCATCAATACGTTATCTCAGGCGGTTCACGGTTCATTCAGCCGTATACAGTTTACTCCCGATTTGCTTCCTGCCGATGTAGTAGGTACCATGATTTATAATGTTAAGCAAAACGAATTTACCATAAAAAAAGGGCCAATATTTGCCAACTTCGTGCTTGCCGATGAGATTAACAGGGCTCCTGCAAAAGTGCAGTCTGCACTGCTTGAGGCGATGCAGGAAAAGCAGGTAACTATTGGTGAAGAAACCTTTAAACTACAAAAGCCATTTCTTGTAATGGCAACCATGAACCCGGTAGAGCAGGAAGGTACCTATCCGCTTCCTGAAGCGCAGGTAGACCGTTTTATGCTTAAAGCGGTTATCGACTATCCTAAAATGGAAGACGAGCGCCTTGTTATCCGCCAAAATCTTAAAGGTGCTTTCGAAAAAGTGAACCAGGTAGTTTCTGTAGAGCAGATTCTGCGTGCGCAGGAAGCTGTGCGTGAGGTGTACATGGACGAAAAAATAGAAAAATACATACTTGATATCATTTTTGCTACCCGTTATCCTGAAAATTATAAGCTGGAAAAACTAAAACCGCTTATTAGTTTCGGTTCATCTCCAAGGGGTAGTATCAATCTTGCTACTGCGGCAAAATGTTATGCATTTATCAAACGCAGGGGCTTTGTTATTCCTGAAGACGTAAGGGCTGTTGTACACGATGTACTCCGCCACAGGATTGGTGTTACCTATGAGGCTGAAGCAGAAAACATCACCTCTATGGACATCATCAACAAAATCGTTAACGAGATTGAAGTGCCATAAAAATTTGTTTCGAGTTTAAGGTTTAAAGTTCAACGTTTTTTGCACGTTACCCAACTTTAAACCTCAAACATTAAACTTTAAACAAAAGAAGAATGGATACAAAAGATATATTAAAAAAGGTTCGCAAAATAGAGATTAAGACCAGGAGGCTGAGCAATCATATCTTTTCTGGCGAGTACCATTCATCCTTTAAAGGGAGGGGTATGACCTTTAGCGAGGTAAGGCAGTACCAGTTTGGCGACGACGTTCGTGCGATAGACTGGAATGTTACCGCCCGCTATAATGAGCCATACATAAAAGTTTTTGAAGAAGAGCGGGAGCTTACCATGATGCTTATGGTAGACGTTTCGGGTTCTGAACACTTTGGTACACAGGAAAGCTTTAAAAAAGATATTGTTACCGAGATTGCCGCTACTATGGCCTTTAGTGCTACGCAGAATAACGACAAGATCGGGCTTATTCTTTTCTCAGATCAGGTAGAGCTTTTTATTCCGCCTAAAAAAGGAAAGTCGCATGTGTTGCGCATTATTCGCGAGCTCATAGAGTTTCAGCCCAAAAGCAGGAAGACTGATGTTGGGCAGGCACTTAAATTTTTAAGCGGTGTGCTTAAAAAGAGGGCTATTGTTTTCCTGATATCAGATTTTATGGCAACGCCCGATTATGAGCAAACCCTAAAAATAGCATCTAAAAAACATGA
Organism: Flavobacterium psychrophilum; assembly: GCA_001708385.1. Taxonomy (NCBI): domain Bacteria; kingdom Pseudomonadati; phylum Bacteroidota; class Flavobacteriia; order Flavobacteriales; family Flavobacteriaceae; genus Flavobacterium; species Flavobacterium psychrophilum. Next base: position 2,425,128 of record CP012388.1, read on the forward strand.
TATTACCGGTGTAAGGGTTTATGATAACCGTGAAGAAGAAATTCCGAATATAGGTTTGGTAAACATGCTTGACGCCGAAACGGGAGAGAGTATGCTGGTAAACACAGGGTCTAAATCGGTAAGGCTGCAATACGCTGCCTATTACCAGGAAAGGCTTAAATATTTCAGGGATACTTTTAGCCGTTGCGGTGCCGGTACTGTAAGCACAAGGGTAGATGAATCGTATGTAACCAAACTGCTGGGCTACTTTAAGTCCAGATAGATAACCATTGGTTAAAACAAGATAAAAATGATTAGGACTAAATTATATACCATACTATTCCTGCTGGCTGGCATAACTGTTTTTGCACAGCAAAAGCAGGTTCAGGCAAGTATAGATTCTACTAAAATAAGAATAGGCTCTCAGGTTAACCTTACGCTAAAAACCAAAGTAGATACGTCGGCAAAGGTAAATTTTCCCGAAGGTAAAAACTTTGGACAGCTGGAGGTACTGGAATCGTATCCGGTAGATACCATAAGGGATGGCGCAATGTACGAGCTCGTAAAAAAATACGGGCTTACCCAGTTTGATTCCGGGCGTTATGTAATTCCGTCGCTTCCGGTATTTATCAACAACAAAAATATCAGGACAGATTCACTTCTTGTTGAGGTAAATAACATTAAGATAGATACCCTTAAACGCAAGATGTATGATATTAAGCCTGTGCTTAAGGCAAAGTCTGACTCTTCGTTCTGGCTATGGCTTTTCGCTATACTTGTTGCACTTGGTGCGGCGGGCTATGGTGTTTGGTATTATCTTAAAAACAGGAAAAAAACCGAACCTAAAGCGAAAAAAGAAGAAATTATTACTCCGATTGAAAGGGCAACGCGCGAGCTTAAAAATCTTGAGCAGCAAGACCTGCTTTCAAAAGGCGCGGTAAAAGACTACTACAGCCAGCTTACCGATATTGCCCGTACATATATAGAAGAGGCTATTCACGTTCCCGCAATGGAGAGCACAACTAGCGAGCTTATTGAAGCCATGCGTGCGGCAGTGCTTAAAAAGCGAATGAACCTTACTCAGGAAACTTTTGAGCAGCTTGAAAAAATACTTCGCACTGCCGATATGGTGAAGTTTGCCAAATCGCGACCGCTTGATTTTGAAATTGCCGAAGACCGCAGCAGGATAGAAAAAACTATTGTGGTAATTGACCGTAGTATCCCCGAAGAAAAAGAGGACGATGATATGCATACCCAGCTTTGGCTGGAGGCGCAACGTAAAAAGAAAGCCAGAAAGCGCAAAAACCGTGTCATAATAGGGAGTATAGCAGCAGTTGTGCTTGCTTTTGGAATTTCGGTCTACATTTTTGGTATGGACTATTTAAGGGATAACTTCCTGGGCTATCCTACTAAAGAACTGCTGGAGGGCGACTGGGTTAAAAGTGAATACGGTTATCCGTCGGTAATTGTAGAAACCCCTAAAGTGCTTAAGCGTTCAGATTTGTCAGGAACGGTGCCTAAGGAAGCTATGGCAAATATTAAAAATTTAAGTACGTTTAGCTACGGTGCCTTGTTGGAGAAATTCTATATACTGGTTTCAACAACAACGTATAAGCAGCCTATTGATGCAGATCTTAATGCAACGGTTGAGAATACCCTAAAAGCTATGGAAGCACAGGGAGCAAGCAATATCTTAGTTAAAAGCGAAGAATTTAATACTGATAAAGGTATTACAGGTTTAAGGTCTTACGGAAACATGACCCTTCCCGATCCTATTACAAAGAAGCCCGGCAGGGCCTATTATGAGATACTGTACTTTAAACAGGCACAAGGCCTTCAGCAGGTCATGATAATTCATGAAGAAGGCGATGAATATGCCATGCAGATATTAGAACGTATTAAGAACTCAGTTGAATTAAGGGTAAATTAATTATGAAAGACGTTACTTTTTTACATCCGGGTTTCTTTTGGCTGTTTGCTGTACTTCCGCTGGCTATTGGCTGGTACATCTGGAAAAGAAAACAACAAACGGCAACGCTTAAAATAAGTTCAATAAATGCCTTTAAGGCAAAGCCATCATTACTGGGCAGATTAAAACCGGTACTTTTTGTACTAAGGATTTTAGCTTTAAGCTCTATTATAGTAGCTATGGCAAGGCCCAGAACGGTAGACGTAAACAACAGGACAAAAACCACACGCGGTATAGATATTGTTATAGCAATGGACGTTTCGGGTAGTATGCTTGCCAAAGACCTTAAACCTAACCGTATGGAAGCGCTTAAAGATGTGGCAGAGGATTTTGTTGATGGGCGCCCTAACGACCGTATTGGCCTTGTGGTATATGCTGGCGAAGCCTACACCAAAACGCCTGTTACAAGCGATAAGGCTTTGGTTATAGATGCTATAAAATCGGTTAAGTATGATGAAACTGTGCTTAAAGACGGTACGGGTATAGGCACGGGACTTGCAACGGCTATAAACCGTTTAAAAGAAAGCAAAGCCAAAAGCCGCGTTATTATACTCCTTACCGATGGTGTAAATAACGCCGGGGTTATAGACCCGCGAATGGCAGCAGATATTGCTAAAGAATACGGCATTAAAGTATATACAATTGGTATTGGTACTAACGGTAATGCTATGTTTCCGTATGCTAAAAGGCCCGATGGCAAGTTTGAATACAAAATGCAAAAGGTAGAAATAGATGAGCAGTTAATGAAAGAGATTGCTAAAAAGACCGAAGGTAAATACTTTAGGGCTACATCTAACACTAAACTTAAGTCTATTTACGAAGAGATCAATAAACTCGAAACTACAGAGATCGAGGAGATGAAATATTATAATTACGACGAGAAATTCCGTCCGTTTGCATGGGCGGCGTTAGGATTGCTGCTGGCAGAGATCGTATTGAGAAAAACACTTTACAGAAGCTTTATTTAGTATGTACGAATTAGACGAACCAAGATATTTATACCTGCTGGGCATAGTGCCGGTACTGTTACTGCTGTTCTTTTTTAACCTGTACTGGCAGAAGAGGAAACAGCGTGAGTTTGGTAACCCCGAGCTGGTAAAGAAACTAACCCCGGAAAGGTCGGTGTTTAAAGCTGCACTGAAACTCGTGGTGTTGCTATTGGCACTCTCGGGTATAGTAATTGCAATTGTAAACCCTAAGGTGGGCACAAAGGTAGAAACCGTAAAACGCGAAGGTGTAGATATTGTTTTTGCAGTAGACGTTTCTAAAAGTATGCTTGCCGAAGATATGCAACCTAACAGGCTGGATAAGTCAAAGCAGATCGTGTCGCAGGTTATCAATCAATTGGGTACCGATAGAATAGGTATTGTGGCATACGCCGGAAGTGCTTACCCGGTACTGCCTATTACAGGCGATTACAGCGTAGCGAAGATGTTCCTTCAGAATATGAATACCGATATGGTTTCCTCTCAGGGTACTGCAATCAGCGATGCTTTGGAACTGGCTGTTTCGTATTTTGACGATCCGCAGACCAGTAAGCTGGTTATATTAATATCAGATGGTGAAGATCATGGCGAAGGCAGCCGCGAGGCAGCACTTGCCCTTAAAGATAAAGGCATTAAGCTGATAACTGTTGGTGTGGGTACCGAAAAAGGCGGACCAATACCTATTAAAGTTAACGGTCGTACCGAAAGCCTTAAGCGCGATAGCGAAGGCAATGTGGTAATCACAAAAATGTATCCGCAGGATCTTAAGAGTATTGCAGCAGTTACAAATGGTGGCTATGTTTACGGTAAAAGCACCCGCGAAGTATCAGATTACGTTAAGAATGCACTGGGCAACATGGAAAAAACCGAATTCGAAGCCAAACAAATGGCAGTGTACGATTCGCAATACCAGTGGTTTTTAGGAGCGGCATTTTTGCTGCTGTTTATAGAAGTGTTTTTCCTGGAAAGAAAAACAGCATGGATTAAGAAACTTAACCTGTTTAACGAAAAAGAATAATGAGAAAACTATTTACATACAGCCTGCTGTTAGTTACAGTGTTTTCATTTGCACAGCAGGCTAAAAAGCAACAGGACAAATATTTAAAAAAGGGTAACAGCGAGTTTACAAGCAAAAACTATGCTGAAGCCGAAGCCAATTACAGGATATCGCAGTCCAAATCGCCTGCAAGGGCTGCTGCTGCCTATAATCTGGCAAATTCAATTTACAGGCAAAACAAGAATGTAGAGGCGGCTTACGGGTACAGCGATGCCCTTAAAAATGCTACTACAAAACAACAAAAACACATGGCCTATCATAACTTAGGTAATGTGTTCATGAAAGAGAAAGAATACCAAAACGCAGTTGACGCTTATAAAAACGCACTGCGTAACGATCCTACCGATGAGGAGTCGCGATATAACCTTGCGGTTGCTAAGGAGATGCTGAAAAATAATCCGCCGCCACCTCAACCCAAAGACGACAAGAACAAGGATAAGGATAAGAAAGACAATAAAGATCAGCAGCCTAACAACGGCGGTAATAAGGATGATAAAAATCAGCCTCCTAAAGATAAAGGTGACAACAAGGACAAAGGAGGTAAGGGTGATGACAAGGATAAAGGTGATAAAGGCGACCAAAAAGACAAGGGCGACAAAGGCGACCAGAAAGATAAAGGAGATAATGGCGATAAACAGGATCAGGGTCAGAATGGCGGTAAGCCGAAGCCTGAAGCCGGGCAGAGCCCTTCTAAACAGCGAATGGAGAACCTGCTTGATGCCATGAATAACGAAGAAAAGAAAATTCAGGATAAGATACAGGGCAGAAAAGTGAAGGTGAAATCAACACAACAGGAGAAAGACTGGTAACATTTTTGCTGTTTTAGCTACTAATGACATGACGTTTGTCATTCTGTGTGTGGTGAAGCGGAGTCGAAGGATTTCTTAGACTTTCTCTGTCAGCAAAAATTAAAAAAGGATGAAAAGCATCCATACTAAGAACATTATAATTTGAAAACGCAATATATTTCAGGTTAAGGATAAAGAACGATGAAAAGATACATCTTACTATTATTGCTTTTTGTACAGGGCATTTATGCCCAGGTAGAATTTAAGGCGACGCCAAGCAAAACAAAGCTTGGCTTAAACGAGCGCCTTATTGTGGAGTTCGCAGTAAATGCCGATGGCGATAATTTTGCACCGCCACAGTTTCCTAACTTTAAAGTTTCGGGGCCAAGCCAGATGGTGAGCAACTCGTGGGTAAATGGTAAGCATAGCTTTAGCAAGGGCTATAAATACCTGCTGATACCTACTACTAAAGGTACATTTACCATTGGTGCAGCAACTATAGAGGTAGAGGGCAAGGAATATAAAACAGCACCTATAAAAATTACTGTAGGCGACGCTGTTGCGGGGGCCGACCCAAATCCGTACGCTAACAACCAACAGCACCAGCAACAAATGCAGCAAAATGCAGCAGATGGTGTACACCTTGTAGCTGAGGTTAGTAAGACCAATCCGTATGTAAACGAGCCGGTAACGGTAGTGTATAAAATATACGTTAGTCCGTACACATCGGTAGGCGGCTGGAAGGAAGTAGCGAGCCCACAATACAATGATTTCTGGAGTCAGAATATCGACATCAAAAATCTGGTACTACAGCAGGAAAACTATCAGGGGAAAGAGTACCGAATGGTAGTGCTTAGAAAAACCGTGCTGTATCCTCAAAAAGACGGAAGGCTGGAAATTGAACCGCTAACGCTTGATGTTTCTATGGAAGTGCCAAACGGAAGAGCTGATTTCTTTGGCCGCCAAATGATGGTGCCTACAAGCAAGGTAGTATCCGCAGGAAAGAAATTTATAAATGTAAGGCCACTTCCTGAAAAAGGTAAACCTGCCGACTTTAGCGGTGCTGTAGGTAACTTTACATTTACGGCAAAACCGTCTAAAACTACATTAAGCGATGGCGAGACCATGCAGCTTAACCTAACTGTTTCGGGTAAGGGTAACTTGAAGTTATTTACCCTGCCTAAGCCACAGGTGCCTGCTGCTTTAGAAATGTATGATCCTGAGCACACAGAAGATATCTCTACGCCGTTAAGCGGAATGCAGGGTAAGATGTCTGACAGTTACACTATAGTGCCTCAAAACAAAGGTAAATATCCTATTAAACCTATTTCATTCTCATGGTTTGACCTTGCAACAAAGTCGTACAAAACAGTGACGCAGGAAGAGATCATGGTAAATGTACTTAGCGTTTCGGGCAAAGAGAGCGATAAAGACGATTTTGCCAACAAGAAAAAAGTAGAATCGGCAGAGCCATTCCGTTTCATAGCACTGGAAACTTCGCTTAAAGAAGTTGGGCGTGATGATTTCTTTGGGTCGGGATTATTCTTCGGGTTGCTTTTTGCACCATTCTTGCTGATACCGTTCATCGTTTTAGGTAAGAAGAAAAAAGAAGCATACGATAGCGATGTTACCGGAAGCAAAATAAGACAGAACAATAAACTGGCTAAAAAATACCTTGGTGAAGCAAGGAAACAATTGGGTAATAAAGCAGCCTTTTACCTGGCACTTGAAAAAGCCCTTCATAATTTCCTCAAGGCAAAACTTAATATTGAAACCAGCGAAATGAGCAGGGACAATATTAAAGAATTGTTATTATCGCGTAATGCCAAAGAAGAGACAGTGTACGATTTCAGCAAAATAATGGACAACTGCGAGTTTGCAAGATATGCGCCTTCATCAGATTCGGCTATGCAACAGGATTATGACAGTGCCGTTGCGGTAATAACGGCATTAGAAAAACAAATGTAACGTTATGAGAAAGCTGGTAATAATATCTGTTCTTATGATAGCGCAAGGTTTGTTCGCCCAGGTTAGTTATACCCTGAAAAACGAGGAAGCCATTTTTTCACTCGAAACCAAAAGCGGAAAAATAGCGGTGCTTTCTAAAGATAAAGGCGATAGATACATAGTATACCGATTTGGTTCTAAAGATAAAATTGAACTTGAATATCCCGGAAAATCTCAAGATAGCTGGAAAAAGTTTAAGTATTCGTTTTATTTGCGCGGAGGCGGTAAAGCCAATGAGGGTATGGACTTAAATTATGTTGCTTTTGAAAATAATGGATACAAATATGTAATCTACGATACGTATAGTGCTTCTGATGAAAAAAGTGAAACCGGTATTTTAGTCACGAATTTAAAGACTTCGAAAACAAGTAATATAAAAGCTAAACGTAAAAAAGGCACGCTGATAGATTTTAGGGAGAACCATCTTTTAGAAATTAGCGACGAGCTTTATAATTAATAGTATAGCAATACAGTAATGAAAAAGTTAGCATATATATTTATCACTATATTTTTTGTGCAGTCAACCTTTGCACAAGATGCTTTTACTAAAGCAAATGAGCTGTACCGTAAGCATAAATATGCAGAGGCGGCTCAGGAGTATGAAACCATCCTGAAAGGAAAAAAAGAATCGGCAGAGGTATATTTTAACCTTGGCAATGCGTATTATAAACTGGGTAAGATAGCGCCATCGGTTTATAATTTCGAGAAAGCCCTTTTACTGAATCCAAATTATAAAGATGCACAGATAAACCTTGGCTACGCAAAAAAAATGGCTATAGACGACATTAAGGAAGTGCCTAAAGTAGGCTTCTCTAAAATGTTGTATAACCTTACCGGAACATACCATTACAACACCTGGGCCTGGATAGCTGTAGGTTTTGCCTTTGGTTTCCTTGCGCTATTTGTTGGGTATTATTTTGCAGGCACAACACTTACAAAACGTATTTTCTTTGTAGGCATGTTCGTGGCTTTACTGGTAATAGTGCTTAGTGTAGTATCGGCAGTATTTGTAAAATCGGTAACATCAAAAGAACGTCCGGCAATAGTATTTGCAGAGGTCATTGCTGTTAAGGCAGAACCTTCGCAAAATGCAGAAGACGCTTTTGTACTTCACGAAGGCACAACAGTATCTATTTTGGAAGAAGTAGACAACTGGAAAAAGATAGAACTTGCCGATGATAGTGTAGGCTGGATTGAAAGTAGCGCCATTAAGGAAGTAAAATAACCCTCACTATATTACAACCCGGATGACACAGATTGTACAGGTTAACACAGATTTTTTTGCATACTAAAAGATCTGTGAGCGTTTGTTAAAATCGGTGTCATCCGCGTTCATTTTTATATAATTTGTGAGATTTGTGTAATTCGAGTCAAAAGTATCCTCCTCACTTATTTTTATTAACTTTGTCGCACTAAATTTTTTACATGATACAGTCGATGACAGGTTTTGGTAAAGCCTCTTTACAATTACCTACAAAAAAGATTACCGTAGAAATTAAATCGCTAAACAGCAAGGGGCTTGACCTTAGTGTAAGAATGCCATCATCGTTCCGTGAAATGGAACTTGGCCTTCGAACAAAAATTGCCCAGAAGCTGGAACGCGGAAAAGTAGATTTTTCACTGTTTGTAGAAGTTACAGGCGAAGAAACCTCGTCAAAGATCAACGCACCTATCGTTAAGGCGTACATAGCCCAGATGAAAGATGTAATTCCGGATGCCGATCCTACCGAACTGATGAAAATGGCAGTGCGTATGCCCGATGCCCTTAAAACAGAACGTGAAGAGATTGATGCTAACGAATGGGAAAACATCCAGGGGGTTATAGACCAGGCACTTGAAAATATTGTGAATTTCAGGGTTACAGAAGGTGTAGCATTAGAAAAAGAATTTCTTTTACGTATAGGCAATATCCTTTCGAACATGAATGAAGCGGTATCGCTTGATGGCGAACGTATAGCTACCGTTAAAGCAAGGCTTCGTACAGCAATAGATGAACTTATTGTAAATGTAGACGAAAACCGTTTCGAGCAGGAACTTATCTATTATCTTGAGAAAATGGATATTACCGAAGAAAAGGTACGTCTTGAAAACCACCTTAACTATTTTATAGAAACCCTTGCAGGTACCGAGGCTAATGGGCGTAAGCTTGGCTTTATTACCCAGGAAATGGGTCGTGAGATAAACACAATGGGGTCTAAATCAAACCACGCTAAAATGCAAAAGCTCGTGGTACAGATGAAAGACGAACTGGAAAAGATTAAAGAACAGGTGTTGAATGTACTTTAAGATAAAAGCTTAAAGGCATAAGGCAAAAGATATAGCATGAGAAAAGGAAAATTATTAGTGTTTTCGGCGCCATCAGGGTCGGGTAAAACAACAATTGTAAAACACTTGCTGGAGCAGCCGGACCTTAACCTGGCATTCTCTGTTTCGGCAGCAACACGCGAGGCCCGCGATGGCGAAGTTCATGGTAAAGATTACCACTTTATTTCGCTGGAAGACTTTAAAAAGCATATTAAAGCCGATGAATTTGTAGAGTGGGAAGAAGTATACCGCGATAATTTTTACGGAACACTTAAAGCTGAAATTGAACGCATCTGGGCAGAAGGCAAAAACGTAATATTTGATATTGATGTAGCAGGCGGACTTCGTATTAAAAAGAAATTCCCCGATGAAACCCTTGCTGTTTTCGTGAAACCACCAAGTATAGACGAGCTTAAGATTCGTCTTAAGAAGCGCAGTACCGAAAGTGAAGATAAGATAAATATGCGTATCGCAAAGGCATCTGTAGAGCTGGCAACAGCTCCTCAGTTTGATACCATTATTAAAAACTATGACCTTGATACTGCTAAAGGCGAAGCTTACCAATTGGTTAAAGATTTCTTAGCAGATTAATTTAAGTGTATGAAAAGACAATTCATAAAATGGGCTAAGCCTGTCCTGAAACGATTGCTCGGGATGGGCGAATACAGCGTAATTGATGAATTGAAAAAGAAAGGCCTTAAAGTAGGCGACAACTTTCATATGCAGGAAGGCTGTCTCATAGACGGTTCTCATTCATATCATATACAAATAGGGAATGATGTAAGCTTAGCACCAAATGTACACATATTGGCACATGATGCCAGCACATGGTGGTTTTTAGAATATACAAGAATAGCAAATACTACTATAGGAAACACCGTTTTTATAGGTGCCGGGAGTATTATTATGCCGGGAGTTACTATAGGTGATGAAGTAATTATTGGTGCAGGGTCTGTAGTTACCAAAAATGTTCCTGATAATTGTGTGTATGCCGGTAATCCTGCAAAATTCATGATGTATACCAACGAATATATAGATCGTGAACGGGCAAAGATGAACGCCGAAAATACATTTGGCACAGACTATTCTGAAGCTAATGATGTATCATTTGAAAAGAAAGAACACCTTAAGCAGATGGCCGCAAAATACGGTACTGCCTTTTTAAAATAAAATATGAAAGTAGGATTATACTTCGGCACGTTTAACCCTATACACGTAGGGCATGTTATCATTGCCAACCACATGGCCGAATATAGCGGTCTTGACCAGATATGGCTTGTGGTAACACCTCATAATCCGCTTAAAAAGAAGAGTACGCTACTAGACGATCACCAGCGACTGCAAATGGTATTTCTTGCCACACAGGATTACCCCAAGTTAAAACCCAGCGATATAGAATTTCGCCTGCCGCAACCAAGCTACACTACAAACACACTGGTGCACCTGCAGGAGAAATTCCCAACGCATGAGTTTTCGCTAATAATGGGCGAAGACAACCTCAACTCCCTTCATAAGTGGAAGAACTATGAAGTAATACTTCAAAACCACGACGTTTATGTCTACCCACGCATAAATACCGACACCATCAATCCTGATATTGAAACCAGTGCCCGCATACATCGTGTAGAAGCACCCGTTATAGAGATATCGTCTACCTTTATCCGCGAAAGCATAAAAGACGGTAAAAATGTACAGCCGCTTTTACCGCAAAAAGTATGGCAGTATGTAGAACATAATCTTTTCTATAGAAAATAGTTTTCAGTCCTCAACCCAATCTAAATTTTCAGTCGGTGTGTCATTTTGAGCGCAGCGCAGCGGAGTCGAAAAATCTCAGAAGAAGAGATAATCTATCTGTTTTAAAGAGAGTTGGATATTTTCGTTATACTTTTTCCTCACCCCGCCACCATAAAGGAGAGAAGCAGTTTGGATATGCGGAGCTTTAAATTTTCCATTGTAGAGAGGCCACGGCGTGGGTTATCTACTATTATAAAAACTCAGTACAAACGGTTAACAATACTTTATCACACCCAATTGCGCTATTTCGTACCTTTGGGTAAATTTTATATAAATTATGCTAAACTTTGAATACTATAACCCTGTAAACTTAGTGTTTGGCAGGGGCCAGATTGCCAAATTATCTTCACTTATACCTAAAAATGCAAAAGTACTTTTAGCCTATGGTGGCGGTAGCATCTTTAAAAACGGCGTACACAAACAGGTTACTGATGCACTTGCGGGATATGACATTACCGAATTTGGAGGTATAGAGCCTAACCCACGCTATGAAACCCTTATGAACGCGGTTGAAATAGTTCGTGAAAAGAAACTGGACTTTATTCTTGCTGTTGGCGGAGGATCTGTAATAGATGGTGTTAAATTCATATCGGCGGCCGCCAAATTTGAAGGTGACCCGGTAGATATCCTTATCAAAAGAATCAGAATATTAGATAACACTGTACCATTTGGTACTGTGCTTACGCTTCCGGCAACAGGTAGTGAAATGAACTCGGGTTCGGTTATTACAATTAATAAAACGCAGGAAAAACTTAGCTTCGGTGGGCCTGCGGTATTCCCAGTGTTCTCTGTATGCGATCCCGAAACGGTTGCATCGTTACCAAAACGCCAGGTGCAGAATGGAATTATAGATGCCTACACCCACGTGCTGGAGCAATACCTTACTTATCCGCATGATGCATTGTTACAGGACAGGATTGCCGAAGGCATCCTTCAGACACTTGTAGAGATTGGTCCCGGAGTAGCAGAGAATCCTGCCGATTATAAACTGGCTGCTAATTTTATGTGGTGCGCTACAATGGCGCTTAACGGGTTAATCCAGAAAGGTGTGCCTACCGACTGGGCCACCCACATGATAGGCCACGAGCTTACAGCATTATATGAGATAGACCATGCACGTACACTGGCTATTATTGGCCCTAACCTGTACCGCGTACTATTTGATACCAAAAAAGACAAGCTAGCGCAATACGGGCGCAGGGTTTGGAATATTACTGCCGAAAATACCGATGAAGCTGCTTTGGAGGCTATTGAGAAAACGGTCCAGTTTTTCCATACTATGGGTATGGATACCAAAATATCGAACTACACTCAGGATTATGAAAAGACAGCCGATTTTATCGTAAAACGTTTTGAAGAACGTGGCTGGAAAGCATTGGGTGAACGCCAGAATGTTACGCCTGAGAAGGTGAGGGCAATTGTAGAAATGAGTTATTAAACAGCTATAAAACATAAAAGGCATTCCGGGTAAACCTGAATGCCTTTTAAACACCAAAAACAAAAAATTTTAATTAACCTTTGTTATACACCCCCAATGTAAACAGAAGTCTAAAGGATAACGGCGTCAATTGCGGTATAATTGTACTGTGGCTTCATAAAATCGTGTTAATCTTTTCTTAACGGCGTTTTTAACAATTGGTTTACAGTGCTTAACAAAAAGGGAGGGTAAAATTGTTAAATTTTGAGTATTTTTGGCGTTTCAAACAATAAAGTAAACATGAGTGATACTCCTAAGTTCGCTGTTATAGGTGGTGGTAGTTGGGCAACCGCTATTACCAAGATGCTTTGCAGTAATGTAGACCAGATTGCCTGGTATATGCGTAATGATGATGCTATAGAGCATATTAAACTGCAAAAACACAACCCTAACTACCTGAGTTCTGTTGAGTTTGATACTAATAAGCTGTTACTTACCAGCGATATTAATGAGGCTGTTGCCTACGCAGACTATGTTATATTTGCTATACCGTCGGCATTTTTAAGCAGTGAGCTCGAAAAGCTTACCGTGAGCCTGGATGATAAAGTAATATTCTCTGCCATAAAAGGTATTGTTCCTGAAACAAGCCTTATTGTGGGTGAGCATTTTCACGATAAATACGATATATCATACGATAATATTGGGGTTATTACCGGCCCATGCCATGCCGAAGAGGTAGCATTAGAGCGTTTATCTTACCTAACCATTGCCTGTGGTAATGAGAAAAAGGCTAAGATTATGGGTAAAAACCTTAATAGCCACTACATAAAAACAAAAACAAGCGACGATATTGTTGGTACAGAATATGCTGCCATGCTTAAAAATATCTACGCTATTGCTGCAGGTATTGCCCATGGCCTTGGCTATGGTGATAACTTTCAGGCACTGCTTATGAGTAATGCTATCCGCGAGATGAAGAAATTTATCCGTAAGGTGCATAAAATGAAGCGTAATATAAATAACTCTGCCTACCTTGGGGATTTACTGGTTACGGGATATTCTGTTTTTTCAAGAAACAGGATGTTTGGTAATATGATAGGCAAGGGGTATACTGTAAAATCGGCCATGATGGAGATGAGTATGGTTGCCGAAGGGTATTATGCTGCTAAGAGTGCTTATAAGCTGAATAAAGAATATGGTGCTAAAACCCCGATTATAGATGCTGTTTACAACATTTTGTACGAAGGTAAAGACGCCAAAAGTGTTTTTAATAAACTTACCGAAAAACTGGACTAACCAATACCAACCAATATGGACCATCTGATAAACCACCCCGGAGTATTAACAGCATTCTCAATAATAGTGGTTGTCATGCTCCTGCTGGATTTGGGTGTGTTTAATAAAAACAGCCATGTAGTTTCTAATAAGGAGGCATTAACATGGTCTATTGTCTGGATATCATTATCAATGGCATTTAGTGGGGTAATTTATTATTACCTGGGTTTTGAGCAGTTTACCCAATTTCAAAGTGCCTACTGGATAGAAAAAGCACTATCTGTAGATAACCTGTTTGTGTTTATACTTGTCTTTGGTTTCTTTAATGTACCCAAGCATCTTCACCATAAAGTACTGTTCTGGGGAATCATCGGTGCACTAATCTTCCGTGCTATATTCATATTTACAGGCGTAGAGCTTATAAATCTCACGTATCTGCCCGAAATGAATGTTTTTGGTGAAAATGTACGCGTCAACGTTATTCTTTCGGTATTTGGCTTCTTTTTGCTTTACGCGGGAATTAAATCGTGGTTTGCCCATGAGGATGACGATGAAAATAAAGATTTCTCTAAAAGTCCGGGTGCACGCGTTATCTACCGCTTTTTTAACGTGACAAAAAATTACGAGGGCGACCGCTTCTTTATAAAAGTAGATGGTAAAAGGCTTGCAACACCGCTTTTGGTTGTGGTTGCTGTTATAGAATTTACCGACCTTATCTTCGCGGTAGACTCTATCCCTGCGATTTTTGCAATAGCGCCAGACGATCCGTTTATACTTTATACTTCAAACATATTTGCCATATTGGGTTTAAGGGCACTGTATTTTTTACTGGCCAACTTTATGCATATGTTCAGCAGGCTGCATTATGGCCTTGCCGTTATATTGGCATTCATAGGTGTAAAAATGCTAATAGGTCCGTTTTATCATATCTCGTCACCGCATTCGCTGATAGTCGTTGCAGGTATACTTGTGGTAGCCGTAGGAGCGTCGCTGTTGTTTCCTGTTAAGAAGGCAGAATAGCTTTTTGGTTGTCAGTTATTGGTTGTCAGCAGCGCAGCAATCAAAATTGTTAGCTTGTGGATTCCGTTAACTAGACAAATTTATTTATTTCGAATCCGACAACCAACAACTATCAACCGACAACTATTTTACCGATATCTCGTCCACAAAAATAAACGCGTCGCCACCTGCACCCTGATGCCATTCGGGTAGTTTTCCAAAGTTGTATGCCTTAACTTTTACATATCGGGCTTTGGTATTCGCTAAGTCTGCGTCAAAGCTTTTAACCGTCACGGTGCCATCTTGTGCTGCCAGCGTATTATCTACAGTTTTCGCAAGTGTAAAATTGATATTATCTTCAGATGTATAATAGTCTACTTTAGATGGCATTAGTATCCACGCGCCGCTATCCTGAAGAAAACGTGCCGATACACTCCTCACAGGCGTACTTTTCTGCAAATCGATAACCGCTTCAAAATTCTGACTTTGATATCCCTGCCAATCACCTTTGCGCCAGTTTTCGCTGCCGGTTATGCCATCTATAAGTCCGCCATTACCGCCACCGTGATAACTTGGGTTGTATACCGATTTCGTAGTTATGGTATAGTTATTTGGCTTTTTTATGAAACGTGCCGATACCTGCCTGCTCTTCTCATTATAATTGCTCACATAAGCAACAACTTCTGAAGTAATATTGACTTCAAACGGCATTTGGTAGCGTATAAAGATCTTGTCTTTATTAATGTCTTTTTCATTATCCACCCTGTACATGATTATATCATCCGGATTTGCAGAACTGATGCTAACTTTCATTTTATCGGTAAACGATCGTGCAGCGGCATCAATAGCCGGAACGGTAATTATCTTTTGCCTTGGCAGTGTAGATGCAGCTGTGTTCTCTGTATTAATCTGTTCAGGGTATTGTATTTCCTGTATATAACCTTCAGATTCGTCATCCTTGCCGATTGTACCTGTTGTACCGTCCTCAAAATGAATAACTGTTTTTTCAAAATATGGTTTAGTGGTTGTCCAGTAGTCCAGCCCGGGCGTAACCTGATACAAGCCAATACTGCTAAGCACATACCAGGCACTCATTTGTCCGCAGTCTTCGTTGCCAATTAATCCGTCGGGAGTATTTTTATAGAAATTGTCTAATATGTACTGCACTTTAGCCTGCGTTTTTTCGGGCTTGTCTACAAAGTTGTACAGATAAGCCATGTGGTGACTTGGCTCATTTCCGTGTGCGTACTGACCGATAAGCCCGGTAACATCGGCCTGTTCACGGCCTGTAGTAGCACTTGGGGCATTAAACATTTCGTCCAGTTTAGCCTCAAAGTTTTTAGGTCCGCCAAAGGCATCGATCATGCCGTAAATATCCTGCGGAACAAAAAAGCTGTACTGCCAGCTGTTGCCTTCGGTAAAATTATTGTTTACTTCTCTTGCGTCAAAAGGCTTGTCCCAACCGCCGTTTTTGCGTGGTCGCATGTTTTTTGTTTCAGGGTCTAACAGGTTTTTCCAGCTTTGAGAGCGCGTCATAAAGTAATTATAATCATCGGTCTTGTTAAGCAATTTCGCCATTTGGGCAATACACCAGTCATCATAAGCATATTCCAGTGTTTTAGAAACACTTTCGTGTTCGTCATCTATACTTATAAAACCTTGTTTCTTGTAAGCGTCAAGCCCTAAATGATCCAGCATTGCACTGTGTTTTGCCGCCTGAAATGCCTTTTCGTAATCAAAGCCCTTAATGTCTTTTGCCATTGCATCGGCTATGACAGATACCGAATGGTACCCAATCATACAATCGGTTTCATTGCTTGCAAGTTCCCACACCGGAAGCCTGCCGCCCTGTTCATACTGGTTAAGAAAGGTATTTATAAAATCGGTTGTGCGTTTCTTGTCGATAAGCGTATATAACGGATGCGCCGCCCTAAACGTATCCCATAAAGAAAACACTGAATAATAGGTAAAACCATCTGCTTTATGAATTTCATTGTCACGCCCACGGTAAATACCATCTATATCCATAGCAATGTTAGGCTGCATCATGGTGTGGTATAGTGCCGTGTAAAAAACGGCGAGCTTATCTTTGTTTGTTTCGGTAATCTCAATTTTGTTCAGTTCTTTGTTCCAAAGCGCTTCGGCGGAAGCCTTAACTTTATCAAAATCAAATTTCGGCATTTCGGCAGCCATGTTTTTTGCAGCACCTTCATAGCTTGTAGGCGACAGCGCCACTTTTGCAAGGAGTTTTTCGCCTGCTTTTACATCTTTACTAAAACTTATAGCCAGTAAAGAACCTGCAAAAAAGGTATCGGTTAGCTTAGCGGGGGCAAAGGCATTGTTGTTCACTTTTGTTACCTTAACCGGACTGCTAAATTCTATACGCGCAAAAATATACTGGTCGCGTGCCCAGGCAGTACTGCGGCGCATAACCTCAATAGTTCTGTCGTTAATAATACGTACTTCACCCATAATGAGCTTGTCGCGGTGATTAAGATCAAGAATAAAATTGGCCTGCCCTTTTTTTGAGAAAGTGTATTGATGAAGCCCAACGCGCGGGGTGGTGGTAAGTTCTGCCGTGATGCCGTCATCGTTCAGCTTAACACTATAATATCCGGCGGAAGCTTTTTCTGAAGCATGCGAAAAAGTAGAAGAATAGCCTGCTTTATCAAGATCTGGTTCGCCCATAGTTGGCATGAGCATTACATCGCCATAATCGGAGCAGCCTGTGCCGTTAAGGTGGGTATGTGAAAAGCCGTAGATTGTACCGTCAGAATAATGGTATCCGCTACAACCGTCCCAACTGCCGTCAATGCGGGTGTCGGGGCTTAGCTGAACCATCCCAAAAGGCACTGTAGCGCCCGGAAATGTATGTCCGTGACCGCCTGTACCAATAAACGGATTTACATATTGCGCATAATTGTTTTGCTGTCCAAATGCAGATAATGTAAGTAAAAAGCTTACAATTACAAACGTGCCTCTCATTTCTTAAAATTTTCTTAAAGGTGTGAAAAAAATACAGACTTTGCAAAAATTTGTATTAAAATGAAAAAGGGTGTGTGGATATTTAAAGGACAAGTGAGTCCTCACCCCGATCTCTTACAGGGAAAAGACCAGGGTGAGGAAAATTATGTATCTATTCGATCATTATACCATCCTTAAAGATAAGCGGAACTTCGCTTACAAAATCTTCATGAATAGAATGTGCTTTAAAAGTATATGTCTTATCATACAGCACATTATCAATAAAAAAGGTAACCATAAACTGATTGTCTAATACAAGAACGCTGTCTTCTATCAATTCTATTTTTACGAATGATACCGGCTCAATTTCTACAAAAGCATGTCGAAGTAACGATGTTTTTCGGGGTTCCCCATCTATAATTCCCGATGCGCTGGATACTACCATAGCACCTTCCAGTTTAAAATCGCTGTCGTTTATAAGGTATGCGTACCAGGTTTTCTGCATAAAGTCGTCGTTCCATTCCTGTACTGCCGCTACATATACATTTTCTACCTGTGGAATTACTATATCTTTTTTCATTGTTTAAAGGCTTTAAGGGGCACAAAGATAACCTAAATACTTAATTGGTAAAATAGGGTAGCAGGCTATAACTTTGTACTTTATTTAGGATTTTTAGGTGTATAATTTCTATAACTTTAAGTTACTAAAAATAATTGTATGAAACTATTACAAATTACATGCCTATCGCTGCTTTTGGGTTTTGCCGTAAGCTGTAAAGATGCACCTAAACAACCGGAAGGCCAACAGGATCAGGAAACTGTTCCAGCCACAGTAACCGATACTATTACTGCTGATGCTCATAACAGTCAAAACTCGCTGGACTGGGCGGGTGCATATAGCGGCGTTACCCCTTGTGCCGACTGTCCCGGAATGAAGACAGATATAATTTTAAATAACGATAACACCTACAGTCTGCAGGAACAATATCTTGAAAAAGAGAAAGCACCACGAAGCTTTAAAGGTTCTTTTACGTGGGATGATGCCAGGAACATTATTACGCTTGACGCGGAAGGCGACCATCATAAATTTAAAGTGATGGAAGGAAGCCTTAGGCTGCTGGATAAATTTGGTGATGAAAAGCAGGGCGGCAAACCCGAAGATTTTGTGTTGCCGAAAGTGAAATAAAATAAAATCAGGATTTTAAATCTCCTGCTTTTATTTTATGTAGTTGGGAGATATGCATTTACACCAATACTCTACGATGGCCTTAATGGTATCTTTAATTTCATCGTAATCATTTGGTTTTATAAAAAACCCCTGAACCGATTTAGAATAGGCATCAATAACATTTTGCTGCTCGGCTACGGTAGAGAAAAATAGGTAAGGGATAGATTTAATTCTAAGATTTTCGTTCTCATGAATCTTTTCTCGTAGTTCCATGCCGTTTAGTTTTGGCATATTTATGTCAGAGAAAATAATAAATGGCTCAACTTCCGTATCGGTTAAATATTTTAGGGCATCTTCCCCGTCTCCAAAAAAGAGAATTTCATTTTTGCATTCCAAGTCTATAAATACTTGTGCTAAAATATCCTGGTCGTCCACGTCATCTTCAATAATTATAATGGGGCCTCCTTTGTTCATGTTATAAAGTTGTAAGGTATTAATTACTACAAGGTAAACTATTTAAGTAACATATAGGCCATATAATTGGATTAAAGAATTTTTAACTATTTCAATTAAATAAAAAACCCTTCTTAATAGAAGGGTTTGTAGTATTATATGCTGGCTTTAAACTGCTCCAGGAATCTAACGTCGTTTTCATAAAACATCCTGATGTCGCCAATCTGGTATTGTAGCATCGCTATACGCTCTACGCCCATACCAAAAGCAAAACCATTGTATTTTGTAGCATCTATACCACAGTTGGTTAAAACATGTGGGTCTACCATACCACAGCCGCCAATTTCAAGCCACCCTGTACCCTTTGTGATCCTATAGTCAGTCTCGGTCTTAAGGCCCCAGTAAATGTCAATCTCGGCACTCGGCTCGGTAAAAGGAAAGTACGACGGGCGAAGACGGATCTTACTTTTGCCGAACATCTCTTTGGTAAAGTATAAAAGTGTTTGTTTAAGGTCTGCAAACGAAACATCTTTGTCAATATAAAGACCTTCTATCTGGTGGAATATACAGTGCGAACGCGATGATATAGCCTCATTCCTAAAAACCCTTCCCGGAGAAATAGTACGGATAGGCGGTTTGTTTTCTTCCATATAACGCACCTGTACCGATGATGTATGTGTTCTTAGCAACACATCGGGGTTGGTTTGTATAAAGAAAGTATCCTGCATATCGCGAGCAGGGTGGTATTCCGGCAGGTTAAGTGCGGTAAAGTTGTGCCAGTCATCTTCAATTTCCGGACCCTCGCTTACGTTGAAGCCAATGTTCGAGAAAATATCGATAATCTGGTTCTTTACGATAGATATAGGATGGCGTGAACCTACTGCAAATGGCTCACCCGGACGGGTAAGGTCACCATAAATGCCTTTAGCCTCTTCTTTGCTTTCCAGTGCTTCTGTAATAAAAGCTACTTTTTCTTCAGCAGTTTTTTTCAGGCTGTTAACCACCTGTCCAAATTCCTTTTTTTGTTCGTTAGGAACTGCTTTAAATTCAGCAAAAAAGTCATTAAGAAGGCCTTTTTTACCCAGGAACTTAATCCTGAACGCTTCCAGTTCTTCTTTGTTTTGAGTCTGAAATGCTTCAGCCTCTGCAATATATCCTTTAATTTTCTCTATCATTGTTATTCTGTAAAGTGCTGCAAATTTAGGCATTTTTAATTTGTTGTGCTATTTGAGAGTGTCTTTAATTTTATGGTTTAGTACATAAAAATTAATGTTTACCTGCACATTTTCTTACTTAGCCTCAAAAATTATTTTTGTTGCAAAAGCGGCACTATGTTTGTCTCAGGTTTAAAGATTGATCATTGGTCATGACCACTACAGCCTCTTACTGCAAGCCCCCAGCGGTAGGTAAAGCTAAAACACAACATTAAGAACCCTGTTGGAACCACCCGCAGGGTTTTTTAATTCATATAATCACAACAGTTGTGTTAGTTAACCTGCACATTATCAGGGTTAGCCTCAAAAATTATTTCAGTTAAAAATCCTGCCGTACGTTTGCTTCAGAATTAAGAACATTACTAAAAGTTTTGATTGATATATAAATTGGTTGGTTGGTTGAAAGCCCTGTCGAAAGGCAGGCAAAATGGCAGTAATGCCCAAAGAATTACACTACTTACTACTACTTGAAAAACCGGTGTACTTACTGCACCGGTTTTTTTATTGCTGTAAGTAAGCGAAAACAGTATTTACCTGCACATTCCTGCCGGTAACCTCAAAAATTATTTTGATTGCGAAAGCTGCCGTACGTTTGTCTCAGGTTTAAGAATTTAATAGGTTTTGATTTGATTGAATTAAGTCCTGTGTTGCCCCCAAGACAGGCGGTCCGGCAGAAGTGCCGGGCGTCATAAACAGTATTCCGGAGCCCCCAACGGTATGCTGCAATAAAAAAGAGGCTGTATCATTTTTAAAATGATTACCAGCCTCTTTTTTATTATAGGTCATCACGATAATTGTTTCAATTTACTATTTCGTCAACAACTTTATTCGCCTGTGCAAACAGGGCATCATAATGCGCCTGGTCCCTTTCTCCTTCAAAACCTATAGTGTCGTACAGAAATTCAGCCTTTGCGTCGTTCACGCCACAGTATACCGACAAGCTTTCGATCATCATGTGTTTCATGTACTCGTAATTGCCCTTTGTTTCGAAAGCTTCCTCCGTTTCGCCTGTCAATGCAATCCATCTGGTTTTATTAACGGGAAGCCTGTTGCCTTTTCCATAAGCTAGTCCGTTAGTCCAGACTTTGTCTATATATCCTTTTAAAATAGCAGGGAAAGAATACCACCAAACAGGGAACACGATAAATAAGGTGTCTACACCCTTCAGGCTCTCAAACAGGGTTCTTACTTCTTTGGTGTACGGATAGTTAATATCATCCCATTTGGGCTCGTCTACTTCATTCATAACAGGATTAAAGCCATATCTGTATAGGTCGAGTTCGCTTACATGCAGGCCTTTTTCCTCGGCATGAATTTTCATCGAATTTACAATCTGTGCAGTAAGTGAGTCTATCCTGGGATGCGCCCATACAAAATGTACTTTTTTCATAGCGGTAGGGTAGCTCGTTGATGAGCAGGAAGAACAAATTTAAAGGTATCAATGGTAAAGCAGAACACATTTAACGAAGTGTTGTACTCATGGATTAGAAAGACTGTTAGCCGCGAAAACGGTTTCTCGCCCTGTTTACCTACACATTTTTAGTACTTACCTCAAAAATTATGTCGGTTAAAAATGCTGCCGTACGTTTGTCTCAGGTTTGATTGATTGGTTACAAGTCCTGCTGGTACCCCCGACAGCAGGCAATTTTAAAAAGACATACATTTTGCCCCCAAAATTATGCTGCTAAAAAAACCTGTGCTTCAGCAAGCGCAGGTTTTTTTATGCCATTTTACAGATAAAAAGTGCTGTTGGTCGATTGAATTCTGAAAATCTGCTTCAAATTTCTTCCCCTTAAAAACATATAGTAGTTTTAATATAAGTTTTAAAGTCATTTTTGGTATAAAACAAAAGTCCTGCTTCGGGGGTTGCAGGCAAACTGAAATACATTACGTGCCCCCCACGTATGTAGATTTAGTCAAAAAAAGACCTGTGTTATTACTAGCGCAGGTCTTTTTGTTCTGTTAACCGACACAATTTCTCCCTTAACCTCAAAAATTATTTTGGTTGAATATCCTACCGTAAGTTTGTCTCAGGTTTGAAATTAATACGTTTGATTTGATTGATTAAAAAGTCCTGTTTCGCCCCCAAGTGCAGGCAAAAATTACAAACAACACTTGCCCCCAAAAGTATGTTGTTACTTAAAAAACCCTGAGTTTAGCGACTCAGGGTTTTTTAATGCACTATGTTTTGATATAACAAATGTGGCCTATATCCAGAATTAAAGAATGTTTACCTGCACATTTTTACTACTGACCTCAAAAATTATGTTGGTTAAAAATACTGCCGTACGTTTGTCTCAGGTTTGATTGATTGGTTACAAGTCCTGCTGCTGCCCCCACAGCAGGCAATTTTACAAAACAACATATTTGCCCCCAAAAGTATGTTACTAAAAAATCCTGCGTTGGTAGCGCAGGATTTTTTATTTGGTGTTATAGCGTACTTCTCACTATTCAAATTCAAAAATCTAAATACCCTTTTTTCATTTCCGGATTAACCGACACATTTTTAGTGCCTACCTCAAAAATTATGTTGGTTAAAAATACTGGCGTAGGTTTGTCTCAGGTTTGATTGATTGGTTACAAGTCCTGCTGAATGCCCCCACAGCAGGCAATTTTACAAAACAACATATTTGCCCCCAAAAGTATGTTACTAAAAAATCCTGCGTTTGGTAATGCGGGATTTTTTATTTGGTGTTATATCGTACTTCTCACTATTCAGATTCAAAATCTAAATATCCTTTTTTCATTTATAGATTAACCGACACATTTTTAGCGCCTACCTCAAAAATTATGTTGGTTAAAAATACTGCCGTAGGTTTGTCTCAGGTTTGATTGATTGGTTACAAGTCCTGCTGACTGCCCCCACAGCAGGCAATTTTACAAAACAACATATTTGCCCCCAAAAATGTTGCTAAAAAATCCTGCGTTTGGTAATGCGGGATTTTTTATTTGATGTCATGACTGACTTCTCACTTATTCAGATTTAAGATCCGGTCATCTAACATCAAGTTTCCGGTTAACCGACACATTTACACCGGTAACCTCAAAAATTATTTTAGCTGAAAATCCCGCCGTACGTTTGTCTCAGGTTTGAAATTAATACGTTTGATTTGATTGATTAAAAGTCCTGTTTCGCCCCCAAGTGCAGGCAAAAAAAGAATTACAAAACGACACTTGCCCCCAAAAGTATGTTGTTATTAAAAAACCCTGAGTTTAGCGACTCAGGGTTTTTTAATGGCGTTTACCTACAAATTTGGGGGTTTCACCTCAAAAATTATAGTAACATCTAAATCTGCTATAGCTTAGCCTCAAGTTTAAGTTATTAGAGAAATTTGTAAGGAAATTTCTCTGCAAGTCCTGCCTTAACCTGCAGGCAATTACAATAAACATTACGCTTTTAAAGCAGAATGTATTTCTTTTTCACACTTAAAGCCCGTGCCTAGCACAGGCTTTTTTATTTGGTAGTGCAGCGTATTCTTAAAAACCTGAAACAAAAAAATTACTTTTGCAGTATGAAAGCTATATTTTACCTGAAAACCTGCGATACATGCAGGAAGATTCTAAAATCGTTACCTACTACCGAAGGTTTTACACTTCGTGAAATAAAATCAGAAGCCATTACACCTGCAGAGCTTGAAGAAATGAGACGCCTTGCGGGAAGTTACGAAGCGCTTTTTAGCCGTAAAACAACCCTTTATAAAGAACGCGGACTTAAAGATGCAGTGCTTACCGAAGATGATTATAAAAACCTCATCCTGGAGCATTATACCTTTTTAAGCCGACCTGTTATTGTAGATGGCGAAACTATATTTGTTGGAAACAGCAAGCCTGTAGTTGAAGCAGCTATTGCACATTTGGGATAACGTATTAAAAACCGATAACTACTTACTAGCCGCAGCAAACCATTCTTCCAGTATAGGAAAGATAACGTTAGATACTTTTAAGATAGGGTAAAAGAAAATAGACTCGTCGAGTGTTTTCTTTTCGGCTATAAAGTTGTTGTGGTTTATTTTTACAAAAAAGGTCAGTAATACACTTAGTATTAATACGGTTCTTAATAATCCGAAAATGGCACCCATAATACGGTTTACTAAACCGAGACCTGAGAAATCGGCTATTTTGGTCATGAATTTGGCAAGCAGCGTTATACCGATTACCACACCAACAAAGGTTATAATAAAGGCAACAATTGCTGCTGTTTTAGGATCGTCTGGCAAATGGCCATCGAAGAAACTGCCCACAGCCCCCGAAAATTTTATAGCAATATAAATACCCAGCAATAGCGATACCAGCGATGCCAGTTCTACAAAAAGTCCTTTGCGCACGCCGTTAAAAACGCCATAGCCAAGAATGCAGCATAAAATAATATCTAAACCTGTCATGGGGCAAAGATAGTATTCGGCACACACAAACCAAAAGGCCTGCGGGCATTAAATTTCAACTCACTATCTTTGCGTTTTTAAAACATAAAAATGTCAAGAGACGAACAATTAAAATTACGCTGGGAACAGCTTGTCACTATACTGTCTGACCGATTTGCCGATGGCGATGCGTTAGACCTTGATGCCATCATTTACCTTATCGGGGTGCAGGAACTAGGCCAGTTCAACAAAAAATTCAAAAAAGACGAAAAGGTAAACCTTATGCATATTGCCATTTGCCGCCTTTTAGAGCCTTTTGGGTATTATGAATTTGACTATTTTGATGAAGACGGATGGCCGCACTACACCGTTAAGGAAGAACTGCCACCGCTAAAAGCAGGGGAGCAGAGCATATTGATGAA
This sequence comes from Flavobacterium psychrophilum, assembly GCA_001708385.1. NCBI lineage: Bacteria > Pseudomonadati > Bacteroidota > Flavobacteriia > Flavobacteriales > Flavobacteriaceae > Flavobacterium > Flavobacterium psychrophilum. The sequence goes on from CP012388.1 coordinate 2,450,285, forward strand.
AGGCGCTATAGTTGACTATTTCCTTGAAAAAGGACTTATTAAATAAGTCTCCGTATACAGAAAACTGCTTCGGAAGAAAAGCAAAAACTCCACGCACAGCGTGGGGTTTTGTATTTTTATAAAGGCACGTGTTACACCACGCCCTGAGCCAGCATAGCATCGGCAACTTTTACAAAGCCTGCAATGTTAGCACCTTTTACATAATCGGTATAGCCTTTGTCGTCCTGGCCGTAAGTAAGGCAGGCTGTGTGAATGGCCGTCATAATATCTTTAAGCCTTTCGTCTACTTCTTCTCTTGTCCAGCTAAGGCGCAATGAGTTCTGCGACATTTCTAGCCCGGATGTTGCCACTCCTCCTGCGTTTGATGCCTTGCCCGGTGCAAATAGCGTTTTTGCTTTCTGAAATTCTATAACTGCTTCCGGAGTGCATGGCATATTAGCACCTTCTGCTACGCAGATACAACCATTTTTAAGAAGCTGTTTTGCCTCGTCGCCGCTAAGTTCGTTTTGGGTAGCACACGGCAGCGCGATATCGCATTTTACCTCCCATGGCTTGCCACCTTCTACATATTTGGCTTTCTTGTATTTTTTAGCATACTCGCTTATCCTTCCGTACTGTACATTTTTAAGATCCATTACATAGGCTAGCTTATCGGCATCTATACCTTCTTCATCGTAAATATATCCTGAAGAATCAGAGAATGTAACCACCTTGCCACCAAGTTCTATAGCCTTTTCGGCAGCATATTGCGCCACATTGCCCGATCCTGAAACCACTACGATTTTGCCTTCAAAGCTTTCTTCTTTGGTTTCCAGCATGCTTTGCGCAAAATATACACAGCCGTAGCCGGTAGCCTCGGGACGGATTAATGATCCTCCAAAGCTTATGCCCTTTCCGGTTAGTACGCCTGTAAACTCATTTCGTATTCTTTTATACTGGCCAAAAAGGTAACCTACCTCACGTCCGCCCACGCCAATATCTCCGGCAGGAACATCGGTATCAGGGCCTATGTGTTTACAAAGCTCTGTCATAAAGCTTTGGCAGAAACGCATAATTTCGTTGTCGCTTTTTCCTTTAGGGTCAAAATCAGATCCTCCTTTGCCACCGCCCATTGGCAGGGTAGTAAGGCTATTTTTAAAAGTTTGCTCAAACGCCAGGAACTTTAAGATGCTTAGGTTTACCGATGGATGAAAGCGGAGCCCGCCTTTATATGGCCCAATTGCCGAATTCATCTGAATTCTGTAACCCCTGTTTACCTGCACATTGCCTTTGTCGTCTAACCAGGTAACGCGAAATAATATAATCCTTTCGGCCTCTACCATTCGTTCTAAAAGCATTTTACCTTTATACTTTGGGTTTTCTTCTATAAACGGAATCACGGTTTCGGCAACTTCGTGTACTGCCTGTAAAAATTCGGGTTCGTTAGGGTTTCTTTTGGTAACGGCGTCCATAAAAGACTGTAAGCTGTTTGACATGTTGTAAATAGTTTGGTAGTTAAAAGATGTGTGTTTGTTAAGAAGAACGTATAAAAAAGCAGCGCAGATAAGACATTTCTGAAACCCGTTTTGCAGATATTCCGTTGTAAGGGAATGTAAATCTGCAAAAAACTGTTCAAATTTGCGTTATCTGCGCTGCTAAATATATCTTAAATCTAAAACAACACTGCGTTATGCAAATGCCTGTTCTATATCTTTTAATAGATCTTCAATGTCTTCAACACCAACACTAAGGCGCACAAGATCGTCGGTAATACCAATCTCTTTACGTTTAGGTTCGGGTATAGATGCATGCGTCATCAGGGCAGGGTGGTTGGCTAAAGATTCTACACCACCAAGCGATTCTGCAAGTGTAAACACTTTTACATTTTCAAGGAAAGAAATTGCATCTGCTTTTGCTCCCGATTTAAATGTAAACGATACCATACCGCCATACTGACCGTTCATTTGCTTTTTAGCAACTTCGTGGTTAGCATGTTTTTCAAGTCCGGGATAGTATACTTTTTCAACCTTCGGATGATTTACCAGGTATTCGGCAACTTTTTGTCCGTTTTCACTGTGGCGCTGTACCCTTAGGTGCAGGGTTTTAATACCGCGAAGCACAAGGTAAGAATCCTGTGGGCCAAGGGTTGCCCCCGTAGCAAACTGAAGGAAATGCATTTTATCGCCCAGCTCTGCATCTTTAATAATTAGTGCACCCGCAATAACGTCGCTATGCCCGCCAAGGTATTTTGTAGCAGAGTGCATAACAATATCGGCACCTAGATCGATAGGTCGCTGAAGGTATGGTGTTGCAAAAGTATTATCTACAGCAAAAAGTATGTTTTTAGCCTTTGTTATCTTTCCGATAGCTTCAATATCTACTACTTTCATAAGCGGGTTAGTTGGTGTTTCTACCCAAACAAGCTTAGTGTTTTCGTTTATAAGCGACTGAAATTTATCAAGGTCATTCATATCCACAAAATGGAATTTTATACCCATATCCTGATAAATGCGTGTAAACATACGGTAGGTACCTCCATAAAGGTCGTCCATAGCAATAACCTCATCGTTAGGCTTAAGCAGCTTCATAACGCAGTCGGTTGCTGCAAGTCCCGATGAAAACGCAAGTCCGCGTGCACCGTTCTCAATGCTCGCAAGGGCATCCTCAAGAGCAGTACGTGTAGGGTTTGCACCGCGGCTATATTCGTATCCGTTTATAAGTACTCCGGGGCTTTTCTGAGCGAAGGTAGATGTTTGAAAAACCGGCGGCATTACTGCGCCCGTGTGCTCTTCATGATGCTGGCCTCCGTGTATGGTTTTAGTGTTAAATTTCATATAATCGTATATTCGTTCTCATTAATTTTAGGCAAATTTACTGTAATTTAATTTCCCGCGTATGCGGATAAGCGTGTTTTACACAACTATAACACTTATACTATGAAACAACTGCTAGTCTTAGCCCTTGCCTTTTCGCTGCTTACAGCCTGCAAGGATGATAAAGAAAAAACAACCGAAGATGTTACAGAAACTATTGTAGAAGAAGCACCTGCACTATCTTTTGAGAACAAAGAGTACAATAAAAAAACAACGTTGCCATGCAAAGGCGATGTTTGTACGTATGTATCTATAAGTGTTCCGGAGGCTAAAGGCGCACCGGAGGTTAGCGATAGCATTAATCATGAAATATTTAAGGTAACAAGAAGCATAGTATACTTTGGTGAAAAACCAACCGCTGCAAAAAGCTATAAAGAACTTATGGATTCGTTTATAGGGTCTTATGAAGAACTTGCTAAAAAATATCCTGCCGATGCCATGCCGTGGGAAGCAAAAATTAAAGCAACTATAGATTACCAAAGCGATAATATTATAAACATAAAACTTAACAATTATATGTTTACCGGAGGAGCGCACGGATACGAAGGCAACCGTTCGCTTTTGTTTGATGCGAAAACAGGAAGAACACTTACGTACGATGCCATTTTACACGACAGAAAAGCGTTTACAGCTTTTGCCGAAAAGAAGTTTCGCGAAAAATTTAATATCCCGGCAGGTAAATCTATAAATGCTACCGGATTGTTTTTTGAGAATGATAAATTTATCCTTCCACAAAATATATTTTATAAAGAAAACGGACTTCTTTTATACTACAACAGTGTAGAGATTGGCTCTTTTGCCGACGGTCCTAAAGAACTTTTATTACCGTATAGTGAAATTGGTACGTTTCTGAAAGTAAAATAACTCTGAATGTTAATTAACATTTTAAAGCTAAGTTATTGATAATCATTTTGTAACTTTATATATGACTTAAAGAAGTCGATTTGAGATTTGCCTAAGATTAAAAGGACATGATGAATTTTCATTTTAAGCAAACATCATCAGATGGGGCAAAAACTACAGAGTATTCGATCTCTATACCTATTGTTGGTATTATAACTGTAGCAATAGCCTGTCTTTACAGTATTTAAATAGAACGCCTCTTCTAAGAAGAGGCGTTCTTGTTTCCGGGTACTTTTAAACAGACTTTCATCCTTTTTTTCAGGGCTTTATACAAAAAACACAATAATGGCGTTTTAGCTTATATTTGTGCAAATAATTGCTTTTGATGAAAAAGATTTTCTTACTGTATTTCTTATTGCTTTCATTTACTTTTTTTGGGCAAAACCAGCCCTGGAGGAGTTTCTTTTCGTATAACGACATTGTAGATGTAACCCAGTCGCAAAGCAGGGTGTTTGGTGCAGCCAGTAGTGCTATGTTCGAAAAGAACTTAGGTACTAACGAGCTTAAAACAATAACCTCTGTAGATGGACTTAAAGTAGAGACAATAACAGCAGTACATCACAGTACCATATTTAACCGCACATTGGTTGGTAACACTAACGGCTTGCTTATTGTTATTAATGGTGATAATACCATTGTGAATAAAATTGGCATAGTACAGGAAAGTACTATTGCTGCTGCCAAAAAAAGGATAAATCATATTACCGAAGCCAACGGAAAGGCCTATATATCTACCGATTTTGGAATTGTAGTTTTTGACCTTGCCACTCTGGAATTTAATGATACCTATTATCTTGGCCCTAACGGATCTGAACTTGCAGTACAGCAGGCAGCTGTGTTAGGCGGCTATATTTTTGCAGCATCTCCTACACTGGGAATCAGGGCAGGTAACCTGTCTAACCCAAATCTTAATGACTATAATCAATGGGAGCAGCCGTTTGGCGGTGCTTTTTCCGGAGTATGTACTTTTAATAATATGCTCTTTGCCTGTGATACAAATGGACTTGTTTTTAGAATTCAGGACGGTTCAGCCAATATTTTTGCTACTCTTCCCTCCGGTGTTACAGATCTCAGGGAAGCAAACGGATATTTGGTAGCTACCTGTGCCAGCCGTGTAAATGTTTATAATGCGCAGTTAATGCAAGCTGCCCAAATTAATGTTATTCCGCTTCCCGAAGCAGAAGGTGCTATTTTTACAAGTGCTACAGTAGTTGCCGAAACCGTGTTTGTAGGTACACGGGATGATGGTATGTTCTCTGCAGGGTTTAACAGTCTTAGTTTTGAGAATATAACGCCAAATGGCCCTTCGAGAAGCAATATATTTGCCATTAAAAAAGCACCAAGTGCATTATGGGCTGTGTACGGAGATTATGATTATTTTTACAATCCGTATGAATTAGATTATTATGGTGTTAGTAAGTTTAACGATAAAGGATGGACAACCATACCCAATACTAAACTTTTTAATGCAGCATCTATATCAGATATTGTAATTAGTCCCGTAAATGAAAACCTAATATATGTGTCTTCTTTTCATAATGGCCTTATCAAAATTGAAAATGAAGAGCCTACAGTTCAATATACTTACCAGCCGGCTATACAAAACGGACCTGAATCTTTAGTTGATTCGGAAAATGCGAACGAACGAAGTGTAAGGATAAATAGCCTTGCCTTTGATAAAACCGGAAATTTATGGATGACAAATGCAAGAATTGAAAAGGCCATAAAAACGCTTAGGGCCGGAGGCGGATGGATATCCTATAATGTTAAAGACATACTTACTACTCCTACCGACAATAGTTATGGAAAAATGGCAATTGATAAAAATGGCACTAAGTGGATACCAAGTAGTTTTGGAGGGCTTATAGGATTTAATGAAACTGCCAACCCACAGTTTAAAGTTATTACCAATGGCGAGAATGGAAATTTACCATCGTATAACGTAAGATGTGTAGCCATAGACAATAATAATCGCTTATGGATAGGTACTGTTAGCGGATTAAGGGTGTTACAGGGAGTAGACCGTTTTAATACCGAAGACCAGCTTACTACAAATGCTATAATTATTCTTGAAGACGGACTTGCCCAGGAACTAATGTACGAGCAAAGTATAATAGATATTGCTGTTGATGGTGCAAATAACAAATGGATAGGTACAGGGGGAGCAGGAGCTTTTTTAGTATCGCCGGATGGCCAACAGACGCTTTTTCATTTTACGAAAGAGAATTCTCCACTACCAAGCAATACTATAAATGATATTGAGGTAGATAATGTTACCGGAGAGGTTTTCTTCGCTACAGATAAAGGAATGGTTTCCTACAGGGGTACATCAACTGAAGCAGCAGATGATCTTAGCAAGGTGTATGTTTTTCCAAATCCGGTACGTCCTACTTTTAACGGAGACGTAAATATTAGCGGGCTTGTAGACAATGCTAACGTTAAGATTACAGATATTGAGGGTAATCTTGTGTACGAAACTACATCTGAAGGAGGAACCGTTCTATGGGACACACGTGCTTTTGGAAAGTATAAAGTGGCATCCGGCGTGTATATGATATTTATATCTTCTGAAGATGGCACAAAAACTAAGGTTAAAAAGGTAATGATCATCAGATAATTTACTATCGGTACTTACCGGTTTTATCATCAATAATATATGCTCGTAAAGACAAAGGCTATAGTGTTAAGTGCGTTGCGGTATCAGGAAAAAAGCCTGATCGTAAAGTGCTTTACCGAATCTGACGGGCTTAAGTCATATTACGTTCGCGATGCTTTTACATCAAAAAAAAGCAGCCAGAAAACTGTGTATTTTCGGCCGCTTAATATACTTGAGATAGAAGCATCTCATAAAAATAAAGGAACACTTGAATATTTTAAGGAAGTGCGCATGGCATATCCTTACTTTTCAATCACTACAGATATTACCAAAACAACTATTGCCATTTTTATATCAGAGATGCTGCATCATTGCATTAAGGAAGAAGAAAAAAATCAAAGCCTTTATTCCTTTCTTGAAACTGCATTACTTTGGCTTGACAGTCATGATGGAGCCGCTAACTTTCACCTGATTTTGCTTTTGGAAATTACTAAATTTCTAGGGTTCTATCCGGATGGTTCAAACGAAGAATATTCTTTTTTTGAAATGACAGGAGGTGTTTTTGTGCCTTATGCTTCGGTAAGCTGCCTTTCGGCAGAGGAAACCCAGTTGTTAAGAAGACTTATTCCTTTAAAGTTTGATAACAGCACCAAAGCCTTTCATGTTTCAGAAAGGCAGGCGTTGCTAAAAATATTGCTGGACTATTATGCATTTCACCTTGATGGTTTTAAAAGACCAAAATCGCTAGAAGTACTTAAAGAGGTTTTTAGTTGATTATTTTGTAAATAGAAATCCGCTTGCAGATCCTAACATAAACCAAACGAACCATTTTTTAAACCAGGGTTGACGGATAGTAATTTCTGCGGAAGTTATATTGTTGGTTTTTAAATATGGGTTGCTGTTTGTGATATCAGTTACCAGAATTTCCTCCCCTAAAAACCAATTTCGTTTAAGTCCGTTTATCACGGTCACTGTATTTTCAAAGTGCAATGAATCGATTCTAATGCCTTTTTGGTCAGATTGCCAATTGAGTGTGTACCATTTCTCATTTATGGTTCCTGAGCGTTTAAAAACACATGGAACAGTATCTTTATATACTATTGGGATACTATCAATCAAAGTAACGGTTTCATATTTAACCAAAGATCTGATTTTTGAGAATTCAGCGGTAAGTTTTCTCAGCTCAATATCTTTGTTTATAAGTAGATTTTGTAACTGCTTATTCTCTAGTTGTAACGTTGATTTTGTTGCTGTAATAGTACCTAGTCTGTTCTTATAATAGTTTACAGTATCAGTCAATAATGAAGTGTAATTATTTGCTACACTTTTGTTTGAACTACACGTTTGAACAGATGCAAACAGCAGCACTATCAGTACTGCTGTCGCTGTTTGCCAAATGTATTTCATTAATCTAAAACTTTAAGATGTACAAACAGTACATTTTTTACACTTCGCGTACGGTTCATTACTGCTCCGCCATCACTTTGATTGGTTAATGACGTATTGCCTTCTATGGTATAAAATTCCTTATCCTTAACTTTCCATCCATTAAATATACCAACGTGATCGTGTTTGCTATCGCCATTCCAATCGAAAAATACTAAGTCTCCCATTTGTGGTGAATTTGCTACCTCTCCAGTCTTTTTAAAATGGGCTACTGCTGTCTGGCATCCGGCAAAACCTTTTGTATAGCCAATTTTACCTAAAGGAACACCTGCCTGGGCGTAAACCCAGCTGCAAAATATTCCACACCACGCTACACCGTCTAAACCAAACCACTTTCCATATTTTGTTTTATTGCTGTTAAGTGGGCTTTCTTTTTGACCGACCTCCCCGAAAGCAATCGCAATTATTTTTTCTCCTTTTGTCATTGTTATTAAATTAAATCGTTAATATCGTTTTTAATCTCTTTACTACGTTTCAGTGTGCTCTTAAGCCATTTTATTATATCCTTGCCAGTTGCTTCTTCGTAATTTTCTTTAATAGAAGTAAACTCAATACTTACCAAAACCAGAGCAATAAGCTTTGTGAAAAAATAGTCAACCGAAAACCATATCTTCATAAACTCTGATAGTAGGTAATGGTCAATTATAAACAGAAGGATTATGCAGGCCTCATAGATGATCAGCTTACCTATGATATCGGACATATACCTGCTCTTAATTGGTTTCTTTAGCTTATTGGCTTTATACAGTCCGGTTACTGTATCTAAAAAGATTGCTATGGCAACTGCGATAAGTACACCCTGTATTGGAAGTAAAAAACCTGTAACGCCTGCAGTGATCGAATAAATGAATTTCATTTTGTTATAATTTCATTGATTAAGCTGGAGTTACAACAGCAGCGATTGGACTAATAACCCATTCTGCAGATGAAAGTTTTTTACAAGCGAACGACCCACTGGTATGAATTGCGTATACCGTATAACCCAAGCGTACACTTGGATATTTAGCATTTAAGGTAGTAAACCACCCGGAACTGCCGGTATAATTATTATCAATGACAAAACCTGTTTCAAGATCCAAAATTTTAGCATCCAATTGCGACTTATTAATTGGATGACTACCTAAAGTAGCATTAGGCACAATAGGGGCATCTATGAAAGTTAAAGTTCCACTCTTCGTAGTGGCACCATTTTTTATTATATAATTAGTAGCTACATTGTTGGCAGCAGTTGCTTGCGCTGAGTCCAACTGCCCTAATGCAACATATTCATTTGCATTTTGAGCGTTAGCTCCCCATACCCTACCAGCGGCCGTTACTCCAAAAACATCTGTGTTACCAACTTTAGCCCTAAGAACATCAGAAGCGTTTCCATTATTGGTCTCAAATCTATGTGCTACAGTATTTGTAGATTGAAAATACACATTAGTACCGCTAGCATTGCCGAAACTTATTCTGCTACCTTGTGGATTTGATCCTGATATAATATTTGCATTTAAAATTACCTGATCGGCAAATGTTGTTGCAGCAAATCCTATATCAACTTTTGCTACATTGCCTCTTTCCAATACCAAGTTATATCCATTGTTTGTTCCTATAGTCATGACTGTATTGAAACTATTACCGCCTTGTAAAATAGATCCAGCTGTAACTTCGTCCAGTTGCCCTTTATTTATGGCGTGACTTGCTAACGTACCGGCAGGTACGACCGGAGCTTCAGTAAATGTTTTAGTACCGTTTACAGTTGACGCTCCGCTTGAGGGTATATAGTTGGATGCTACATTATTTGCTGCTGTATTCAATCCTGAATCGAGTTGTGATTTTATAATCACTTCCTGTGGCAACACAGCAGCAGGAGCCTGTAAAGTTCCACCGTTGATAGGTTTAGTAACACCTTGTGGGGAGACCTCAAGTCGCTCTGTATCTACACCATTTAGATATGTAGCTACCCTGGCGGCACCACTAGTATCATTACCTTGCCTCGCACCTCTAAATGATGCCATTGTTTGAACACCATTCGAACTGGAACTTTCAATTTGCACGGCTATTCCACCACCAAATCCATCCTGAGAAGCAGCGCTGGTTTTTGCTACTGCTGTAATTGCGGCAAATGACTGAGCAGCTACATCTATTTTTCTTTTGAATTGGTATAATGAATTTGAATTTGAATCCCATGTGTGTGCACCTATCCAAGTTTTGTCACCTCCAATACTACCTTGATTCGTACTTGTCGTAACAACACTAGTTGCATCAGCCTTTAAATCAAGCTGAGCTTTATTCACAGCATGCACAGCCAATGTACCGGCAGGCACCGTCGGAGCTTCAGTAAATGTTTTAGCACCACCAATTGTAGAAGCTCCACTGGATGGAACATAACTCGAAGCAATATTGTTGGCTGCTAAAGAGAGACTTGAATCTAACTGGCTCTTTATAACTACCTCATTTCCATTTGTAGCAGGAATAGTAGTTACTTTTCCTGTAAAGTTTGCACTACCATCTACACCATTTATAAACCACGTCTGACCTGTCGCAAGTCCTGAATAACCTACTAATTTAAAGCCGTAATTGTGACGTATTTCCTTAGCATTATTGTATAGTTCCCAAACAGATTCACCTAAAGTGTTGATAGAGCTAATACCAAATTGGCCTTGTAATTTTAATCTCCAAGTATTGACAGCTGCCCCTCCTATACCTAAATTATCGTTAAAAGTTTTTTGACCTGTAACTGACTCAGTGATACTTCCTAACTTATGCAGTACTTCGGAGTCGTTAGATTTTAAGTCAAGTTGTCCCTTATTTACAGCATGATTTGCTAAAGTACCCGCAGGCACCACTGGAGCTTCGGTAAAAGTTTTAGTACCACCAACTGTAGAGGCTCCAATGGATGGAACGTAGTTAGTGGCAACATTATTGGCAGCAGTTGCGAGCGCTGCCGTTACCCATGATCTTTCCGCTAGCTGTTCCCATACACTGTTAACACCGCTATATCTTGATCTGTATCTGATACCACCCGTTACAGACTGAGAGTTAGCTGCAATATGTAATTGTCCTCCAAACATCCCATCAGTAAACATCATACTTAGAATAGATCCGGATGTCGGAAAGTTTATTACGTTCGAACCTCCATAACCCATCATTGTATTTAGTGAATTTGCATCAGCTGTAGCACCCAATTGGGTCAGACCGCCTCCATTACTATTCAAGGTTAAATATTTTGAGGAAAGACCATCCATTTGTCCTTTATTGACAGCATGATTTGCCAATGTACCAGCAGGAACCATCGGAGCTTCGGTAAATGTTTTAGCTCCATTAATCGACTCCACTATTGATCCTGTTCTATGAACTACTTCTGCATCGTTTGCTAATAATTTCCAGGGCTGCCATGCGCTACCATTCAATGTCCGGATAAACAGTTGGTTGATATTGTTTCCTAAAGCATGATAGGCCTGATAAACCTGTGTCGCAGAAAATCTAACAACCTCCAATTTACCCGCTTGGATGATAGGGTAATTAAGTTCTAAAGTAACACCTGTGTTATTGCGTTTAAGATATAGTCCTGTATCTAAATATGTATTTAAATCGGTATTTTCCGGAACATCCAAAACTTTGGTATCCAAAGTACCTGCCTTATCGGCTTTTAGACCGATTGATGCAGTTATATTAGCCAAAGCGGTTACTAGCCCAGATATATCTGTGATTGCCATCGCCAACCACAGTTTGAAACTGGATAGTGTGTATCGTTTAACTCTCGTTTGAGTGCTGTCATAACCAGCAACGTGTGTTATTCCGTTTCCATCATTTAAAAAATCACCGTAAGCTCCGCCAAACTGTTCTGTTTGGGTTGCAGTGCTAGCAGAATTAACGCCAATAGGCCAAAATCCTGTAGCATTAGAACCATTTGCATTTGCCTTTGTGTTTAACGCAGCCTGCAAACCCTGAATATTGTTTATTGTAACCGCAACAGAATCTACAATATTGCCCGTAGCATCTTTAAACTCTAGAAGACTTTGGTTTGAACCGTTAAATTCGACCGAATGCATTAAATTCGAAACAAAAGCACTTACCAGTACTTGACTTAAAACTTCGCCTGCATCATTTTTAAGTTCGAGCTTTTCTGTTGTGTCATTATAAAAAAACGTTGTTCCTTCGTTGTTTAAAAAAGCAAGATTCACAGTCGCTAAAATTGTTCCTTCACTGTTTTTGAGATACATTTCTGCCGCTGCCTGATTAACTGTAACCGTAAGCCCATTAACTGCTGCCTCTGTAGTAAAAGGCGAAGTACCGTCTCCGTTATTGACTAGTTGGGAAATATTTTTATTGCCACCCTGTTCAAGTATTTTTTCGAGATTTGGGACATCGGTAATTCTGCTATCGGTACTCGATACAAAATCATTTGCTGAAAATTTATTGGTATAGCTAATTCCATATAATCCCGGTGTACCTGTAAATTGGGCAAAATACAGTACATCATCTGTTTCGTAGCTAAAGTAATAGGTCTTTTGGCCTGTACCGCCTTCCGTTCCCGAATCATAAAAGTTCCAGTTAGAAGCATTAGCCTTAGCTATAAAATTACCATCAGCTACCACACCAAGATTTTCAATTATTGCATTCGATTGCCCTAATAAATCGTCTATTAAGTAATTACGAATGGTAATTTCTTCAAGATGCCTGGTAGAAATAGTAGTACCATTTTGTCCCCAGTTGCCTTTTCCAGGTTTAAAAAGGTATTTGTATATTTTTGTAACAGACAGTCCGTTCGGACCATCGGCTAACAATGAAGCTGTGATTATTACAGGTGTTTCTTTTGCAGTAATCACAATTTCCATAGCATTTAGCTTTTCTGCTACTGCCGCTACCACCGAGTATACAGGTACGTAATTAGGAGCCGGGCCTACAAATCCAGCATCTATTGTCCTGCCGGTATTATTTTGATCGATAATAGAACTGTCGCCTCCGGTAAGCCTTGAATACGTTACATCAAGTAAAGCGGCTTGTAAAGCAGCAGCTGAGGTGTAAGACGAACCATTAACTGTAAACTCTGAAAAATGGGTTAGTGAAACAAGCACATCTTTACGTTCATAACAGTTATAGAGCTCTATTTTATTGCCGTGTACCGCCGAGACATAGTTCCTGAAATATTGTATGCCATTAAGTGTGAAGTTTTTGTCGTTTAGCGAATTTATACTGTTCATGCTATACTATTTTTTTGAATCTTAGGCCATTTGCTGAGATTTGACAATGGTTAAAGTCGGTAGAGTGGGTTCTGCTTAAATACTTTTTTACATTTTCCCAAATCTGAAAAGCGGCGTCACGGTTAAGGCCGTAGATGGTTTTTTTAGATGATGCATCCGCAGGCATGCTGTTATCGTTGAGTTTTTCAACAACAGAATATGGGGTATCGGTAACAGATGAAAACATAATAATACGCGCATAGGTAAAATAAGCAAGAACCATTTTGAGTCCGTAATTGGTGTAACTAATGCTGTCAACTTCATAAATGCCGCCATTTAATAGTTCTTCAAAATCCGATGGACTGGCGAGAAGCTTATTGTAAAGGCTTTCTCCAATGAGTGGCTGAAGATCCAACAATTGCGCATCGAGTATCATTTCGTTAAGCTTGGCATCGTTGGCCGATTTGCTTATCTGCCTGTATTTAGCAATGTCGTTACGGGTTATCAGGGGCTGGCATAGCATCGGCAATCAGGTTTTGAGGTTCAACAACAAGGCTTGAAAAATCCTGAGAGCGTGCAAAGAGCTGATTGATAACAGATGTAAGCAGGCTGCGTTCTTTAGTCGTGTTTTCCCAATACGTGCGTTTCATCTCACGGATAGCCTCTCCAGAATTACCAAACATAGAAGACTCATTGTTTTTTACCAGTCCTGACGGAAGGTTATTAAACGCTACAAGTATGTTTTCGCGGACGCTGGTTTCGGTATAATTAAAAAGCTTATCGTCTATTTTACTCTCAATTTGCTTAATTAATATGGCATCTTCCAGCTTATCTCCTGCAAAATCCATTTCCAGGCATAAAACGCCGCCAGTATTTTCGGCACCCAAACTGTCTTTAATGGCTTTCTGAAACTGTTCTCTTTCACTTTCGGCATTCAAAAGGGCTTTACTATCTAATCCTTCGCCTACAAGGGGACGCGTAACTACCAGGGTATTACCGAAAAAGCCTTTGCGAAGCAGCTTGTTTTTATAAATCGATGCCTGTGCTTCACTGTCGCAATCTTCGGCAACGGAATCAATACGCGATAAAGGATAAAGCAGCTTGGTGTCCATATTTACATAAAGTACCTGACCTTTATAATGCTCCCATCCTCCGGCTTTTTCTACCTGTGCATCAATCACTTTTTTGCGCGGGTTAAAAACATCTATCAATTGTATATCTGCTTTTTTTGGTTTGAGCCATTCTTTGCAAATTGCAATCTTTCCGGCATAGTCATTACTATCGGTACGGCCTATGCGGCACCACTCAAACGGAATAACGCTAAAGTCGCAAACCTGATACAGTGCATTCCAGTTCACATGAATAAAAACGCCGCGCTGCTTTACCAGGTCATCAGCTACATCGTCGGCAAAATCTATCAGTTTCAGTTTCTTTTCTTTATTAATGATAAGCCTGTCGTTTTCTGCGCCATATCCTTTACCGATAAGATATTGCACCATGATACTGGCAGCCGACTTTGCCGTAACACTATTGTTGATAAGCCTGTCCATACGTTCGGGGTAGGCGTTGTCGGTATCGTTAGCATAAACATCTGCCGACTTATTCCAGGGCGTTAGCCTTTTCCATACATCTATCAGCAGGGTTCTCATTCAGAGGACGGGTTGGCAGAAATACTTCCGGCGGATGCCGTATTGTTTTTAATGACTTTTGTTTTCTTAACCGGAACTTCAGTTGCTTTTGGCATTTGGGCGAAATAACGCTGACCGTTATTGTGCTGTAAAAGCTTTTGGGCATACGCATCCGTTATATTGGCGTTGTTAACCAGTATGGGAGATCCAAATTCAAGCGGAATATTTTCGTATTTGGCATGAAGCCTGTAATTGCATGAGTTTGCCATGGCTTTAAAATGGTTTTTGTACCTGTTGAGGTAGTCGGTTAAACATTTAGGGCAGGAGGGATTTACTTTTTCCTTAAAAATGGAGGTGTATTCTTTTAAAAACAACTCCAGATAGCGCTCACCGCTACCCGTAACAGAACGGGTAACGGTGGCAATATCCATAGTGGTAAAGTCCATATAGCCTTAAGCCTGTAAGAACTTGTTATTGAAAATGGTTTTGGTAGCAGCATACGTTTCGTCAAGAAGCGTACGCGGCATAGTAGTCTCTTCATAACCATCGGCAGAAGAAAGCTCGAACACGATCATGTTG
The DNA here is from genome assembly GCA_001708385.1 of Flavobacterium psychrophilum. Classification (NCBI taxonomy): domain Bacteria; kingdom Pseudomonadati; phylum Bacteroidota; class Flavobacteriia; order Flavobacteriales; family Flavobacteriaceae; genus Flavobacterium; species Flavobacterium psychrophilum. Next base: position 2,465,457 of record CP012388.1, read on the forward strand.
TCGTTTTCTTTAGAGTTGTTGGTCATAGTCATTAGCTCAAGTCCGCTTGATAATCCTAAGATCTCAAAGGCATCTTTACTGTCGGCACCTTTCCATACCTGTTCTAAAACCACCACATATTTAGCACCTTTAGCAAGAGCGTCTGCCTGTTGTTTGTTAGCAGCGCTTGGGTTAAAAATTACACCGCTAAAAGCGTGCTTAAATTTGTCGGGGGCGTTTTCCTTTTTAACCAACTCCCACGCTTTGCCGTTGCTTTGTTTTACTCCGCTAAGCAGGTGGCCCGTTTTACCGGTCTTAAGTTGAAGGTTTGTAACCAATATACGGTTTGTAGCGTCGGTAGTGGTGTTTACTACATCTATATCGTCTTTGGCGATAAGTATAACATTTTGTTCTATACCCCCAATTGGAGCGTTAGAGCAATCGAATAATATATCTGTTGTTAGGTTTCCTGTACAATCTACTGGCATGTTGTTTTTGTTTTGTGAGAAGTATTGTTTGGTTATTTGAGCCGGGTTGAGGCCCTGAGATGTTAGGTTTGAGTAAGTAACTTTAAACTTTAAGCCTGAAACAGCGCAGCTTAATACGCTGCCACCGTCATATAGCTTTCAAGATGTTTGGCATCTATAGTATATGCAGCGTCCATAATGTTTGTTTTAAGGGTTTTGTCGTAGAAAACATCCAGTTTGGTAAGGTCTTCTTCGCTTAATGTACCCACCGGGATATTACTTTTGGTGGTAAATACCGCCCTGTGTGGAAGGTTCCATTTTGTAGCGTTATCCTGGTAGGTTTTAATGTACCTGTCCCAGTCGTAACGTACTTTAACTTCTATACCGTCAAAGTATAATTTCGGACGTCCTTCTTCAACCACTTCAAGGAAACCTGACCCTAAGTTTCTGTTACGAAGCGTAGCACGGTAGTTATCGGCTAAAGAGCGTGTGGCAAGGATAAAGCTGTCATCGGCAGACACAAGCCTTTCATCGGCAGCAGTTACCATTTTTTCAAAGATGGCAAGGGCGGCATCTTCGGCAAGTGCCTGTCCTGCGTATGACGTTCCTGCATTCGCCGAAATAGCTACGCGGTTAAGCGCATCGCTTGGAACTTCGGTAAAGATTTGTTTGAAAAGACCATCGAAAGAATCAAAGTAGCCAAGATCAGTTCCGTTCTTAAACACACCACCATTGGCAACGGTCTCGGCAGCAGTATCGTTAAACCATATCTTGCGGTGCATGTTCTCTAGCATGGCAGTTTCTACCGCAGAGATAATTACACCAAATTCCTGCGTGCCAACTGCATCAAAAAAGTCGGGGTTAATACGTTGCGATTTCCTGAACAATTTTAGCAGCGCAGGCATATCGGTCTGGCAATGTTTCAGCCTAAAGTCTTCCAGAACCGGAGTCCAGAATTTCTCTGTCAGTTCAAAACCACCCGCTTCGTTAGGAGTACAGCCAGTAGTTTTTTTACCTAGTAAACCTAACCTTCCGGCAAAGGCAATCTGGGTTTTTACGTCGATACCCGTTTCAATTTCGTGGAATTCGGCAAGTTCGGAGTCGTTATAAACCCTGTTAAAAATTACCTCGCTTACTGTTTCGGCCTCGCGGGCATTAAGTGTTAGAGCGTCTGCATTTACAAGAGCCATTATTTTGTGTTTTTATGCTTCAAATATTCTTTCATACCTGCAAGTTTGTCGCCTTCACCGGCTTTGCGATAGGTTGCTTTTTTACCATCTACGCTAAAGTTTGATGTTACCTGGCGTTTCAGTGCCAATACTTCGCTTTTTATAGCCGTAAGCTGTCTTTTAAGGGCTTTGTTTTCTGTGCGAAGAGCAGCAGCTTCTTCAGCGTCTTCTTCCGGTTCGATGATCTCTGTAAGCTCGCCCGCAGTAAACACATAAGTAAAGCCATCGGGTAAAAGGAATTCGCCTTCGGCAGGCTTGCCGTCTACAGTGGCTGTAGCACCTACTTCAATTACAGCATCATCGGGCAGGTCGGTAAAATCAATTTCGGCACCTGTAGCATCCTGAATTACTTTGTTAAACATGTTGTGGTGTTTGAACTTGCCAAGCACTTTTTCAAACAGGCTTTCCATCCAGTGCCTGTCCTTTTCGGTAAACGATCCGGTCATAGTGGTAGTTTTGGGTTTTAAGAAGGCTTTAGCGGCAGCTTTTACCTGCTGCGGGGTGGTGGTGAAGCCCAGGGCGGTGAGTTGTTTGCCCGTAAGCCAGGTTTCGTTTTTAAGTAGCGGCATTATGGCCTGCTCTTCAATACTCAGGGCTTTGGTGTAAAAGCCAACCATTTTCTTTTCTATGGATCGAAGCTGGTCTGCAAACTGTTCCAGCTCATCGGCAGTACCCATAGAGCCTCCCCAGGGAAGGTGAATCATAAATGGGGTGTTTTCGCGTATCTGCCTTTTGGTGCCTGCCATAAAAATTACGGTGGCAATACTGGCTACAATTCCGCTGCCTATGGTGGTAACGGGCTTGCCAAGAGATTTAAGGTAATGGTAAATGTCGAAACCCACATCTACCAGTCCGCCTTCGCTATTAATGTGTACGTTGTAGGCAGTTGCTTTTGGCTGTTTTTTTACCTGGCCTATTACATCAATCAGCTCTACACCGGTAACACCATCAAAAGTGCCTATCTGGCCGGAGATATAAATGTTTCCTGTCATTCATTAGATTTAAAATTGAAAAATTTAATGATTGAAAGATTGAGGAGAATTGAAAGATCTAAATATTGAAGGATTAAAAGATTGAGAAGATTGGTTAATTTGAAGATTTGAAAATGAAAACTCGGTAAGATTTTAGAATTGATTTTCCGGAAGTCAATTGAATACTTTTGGGTTGCTGTGCATTTTCAAATTGGAACATTTTCAAATCTTCAAATCCCTAATTATTACACTGCAAAGGTACGGCGGGTTTTTGGGTGTTTACTGCAATGGGTTTTGCAGTGGAAGACTAATATAGATATGTTTACTGTGTTGTATAGAGACATAGCAGCGCTACGTCGCTACCTGGATAATTGAATGGAAAGTTTGGTATATTTGGCCAGCAATACATCATTATGAAACATTTCCTTGCCCTGGCCGCTATTCTTCTTTTTATCAGTTGTAAAAAAGCTGAAACCACAACTGTAAAACAAACAACAGCAACAGATACTCTTGCTGTTACTTCCGCGGATGGCAAAACTAAGGTTTATATAAAAGACAGGTCAAAATACGACCCTTCGTTTATTAAAGCTATAGAGCGTTTTAGCGATACTTCTATTGGGTCTATTAAGGTTATCGACGGTTACGTTCAAATGGATAATGATACCATAATACACTTCCCTTCGGAATTACAAATGGATGAAACGTATGAATTTTTAGCTAACAATCAGAATCATCAGTACAGGCTTACTGTAACTAAGATTAATCATACATCAGTACATTATATATTCATTATATCTGTTGGCGAAAAAATCACCTTCACATCTAACAGTAATGCTCATCTGAATATAAGTTTTCTTTTAGCAGGCGAAGTGCCCGAAGATGAAGAAACAGGTGAGTCGTATCGTGCTAATGAATATGATAATGACTACAGTAAAGACGGACGTTTTGAACTGCTTATAGGCAGTGCAGACAAAAAAGGAAGGCTTAGGGCTGTTGTTCGCAATTACAACAAAGATAAAATGTTTCCGCCGGAACTTGAAAATATGCCAACACTCCGTCAAATTATTACAATAGGCGAATAATATAATTGTTTCCGGGTTAGACAACTATCTTCCCTCCATAAAAGCAATCACGTTAAACATGGTGCGTTCGCTTACTTTATATTCTTCGGCAACCATGCCGGCTGCCCAGGTTTTCTTTGGTTTGCCATATTGTTTTAGTAGCAGTTCGGTTTCTTTAAGGTAGGCTTCGTAGTATACTTTCCAGTCGAGTATATGCACGGGAATTATGCTCTTCCCCATAAGTTTTATAAGATCGTCTCCAAGGCTTGTTATAGTTTCATAACGGGTCATTTACCATTTATTTTCGGGACAAATATCGTTAGAGCGCACTTTGGCACTAAGAGGGCAGCTGCATATTTTGCAGTATGTGCCTTCAATCTCTTTAAGGCTGTCTTTTATAAAGGCGAGCAGTTTGCCCTGCCGCGAATGTGGACACGCAGCGCAAACAGCTGCCCTTTTTTCTGCAATGTTTTCGGTTACTTCGCTTTTATCTATATAGTTTTTCCAACCGTTAAGAATATGATCTAAAGTGTTCAATACTATTTTTTATGTAAGAAATATTGTCGGATTATATTTTTTATATATTTGCAGCATTATAAACCATTTAAATTATTTATACGCCATGAAAAAAATCATGTTATTACTTGCCTTACTGTTAAGCTTTATTGCTGTTGCTCAAAAAAAAACTACTACTAATAATTGTAGACTTGATGGGTATTTTAATGATAAAACCAATGAGATGAATTATACAACACCTCTCGTTGATGGTATTATCCTTAAAAAGATAAAAAATATTAAAGACAACATAAGCTACATAGGAATGGTAGAAGCTAAATCTACCACTAAAATTACTGGGAATGGTGTGCAACTACTTTTCGAAAACGGCGATTTTATTAGTGATCCTGAAGCAAAATTAGTAGAACAAAAGCTGGACGATGGGAGCTTTTCTTATGTTGCGGTATTTATAATTAGTGACGCAGATATTAACTCTTTTGCATTGAGCAAATTAAAAGGTGGTAAAGTTGGTACTGTTATAAAGCTGGTTTCTCAGGGAGATGAGATAAAAAAGATGGCCCGTTGCCTTATTGATAAATAAAATACCAAAAACTCCCCGAAACAGCGGGGAGTTTTTCTTTTTAAAAATTAGCCGCATCCCTTACTTTTACATAACTGTTGCCTTCTGTAATTATATCCTGTACGGCTACTACCGGAGGCGGTAAACTTCTGTTAGCTTGTGCTATTTTTAGTGCCAGTTCGTCGGTATTAAGGCTTTGCTGTGCAATTTCCCGCGACACTATACCACCTCCTGCAAAATAATTGGGAGCCGAAGCCCCACCTGCCGGGAATGCGTTATTAAATGCCATAAAGTGGCGTGCCGCATTTCGGTTCATAACGCCAATTAATTCTCCCTGTTCGGCTTCAAACTGTGTGCCGTCTGCACCGGTAAACATGGTTCCGCCTGCACTGTGCCTGTTGCCGCCAATGTTAAACAAAGCTCCTTTCTCTGCTTTAGGCGCTTTGGTAGAGGCTATCTTTTTAACGTTTGCCAGACCGGATACTACAGCTGCCCCGGCTGCAATACCACCAAGTGCCGGGCCAACAATTGGTATGCCCGACATTGCCTTGTAAGCTGCCGTTGCAGACTGATACGTATCTATAGTGGTTTGGGCTATAGCCATAGCCTTACCCGCTGCACTTTCTTTGCCCATTATAGTGGCAAGGTTGCCAAAGGTAGAAGAAGCAAGTTCCAGCTTATTATTAAGTACGGCTGCCTCTGTGTCCTGCCTCATTTTTGCATACTTTTTCTCTATAAGGTCTTTATTTGCACCTGTAGCTTCGGCGGCCTCAAGCTCTTTTGCTTTTTGCTCATCCAGGCGTGCTATTTGTACACCAAGGTTGTAATCGTAGTTTGCAGTGTCTGTTGCCATCTTGTTTTCAAGATCTATGGCATCTGCCGATTTTTGAGCTTCTTTGCGTTGAAGTTCCAGTTGTTGCTGTGCTTCTGTATCTGCTTGTTTTAAACTATTAAGCTGAAGGGTAAGATCCTGTTCGCTAATGAGGTTGTTCGCTTTTTTTTCTTCAAGAAATTTTATTTCTTCGCTAAGTGTATTGGCTAACCGCGCCTTCTCTGCGTTAAAAAGTTCTTCCGAAAGAAAAGTACCGTCTTTAAGCAGTGTCCGGTTCTTTTCTTTAAAGGCATTAAGCTCATTCTGTGCATTTTCTACAGCTACACGGCTTTGAGTTTCGGCCAACTCTTTTGTAATGTTTGCATTGGCAATATCCTGCCTAAGTTTATCATTGGCAGTTTTTTTGGAGGCATTAAATTCTGCCAGGGCAATTTGTCGTTTCTTATCGGCTACAGCCTGAGCTAACTGTAATTCATCGGTCATTGCCTTTCCTTTTATACCCTGATTTGCCAGCAGCAGTTCCAATTCCAGTTTTTGACCCTCAATAGCGTCTTGTACCTGTTGCGCCCTTTTTTGTTCTTTTTCCACACGTTTTCGGGCTTCATCCTGTTCTGCTTTTTCGCGTGCCTGCTGTTGTTTATTTAAACTGTCGGCATACTCCCGGTCTATTTTTTGCTGCCTTGCTATAGTTTCATTAGCAATTTCGTCTTTTTTCTTCTCTGCGGCTTTAAGGGCTTCTATTTCTTCATCCGAGAATTGCTTCACCTTTTGCAATTTTTGCAGGTAAGCAAAACCTTCTTTCTGAAGCCGCTTTTCTTCTTCCTGGGTTAGGTTAGCACCGTTTTTTAAAGCCCGTACAGCAAGGTTGTACGATTCATTCCCCTGTTTTACCCTTGCATCAAAGGCTTCTTGTTCTTTTTGCTCAAGCTGGGTTACGGCGTTTTCTCTTTCTTTTTCGGTAAGTGTCATGTCCTGCGATTTTCGTCGCAGTTCGTCCAGTGCATTGGCATTTTTTTGGGCGGTAACCTCCTGTAGCTCCATCGCTGCTTTTAATTCCTGCTGTGCTTTTTTAAGATTATATGCTTCGGTAGCTGCCTCTGCAGCACCTACAGTGATATTACTGAAGAAATCTGAAACAGATTCGCCGGCAGTAAATAGCCCGGTAAATGCATTTTTTACCGTTTCTATAACTGCGCCTACTCCTGCCATAACCTGTTCTACCTTTTCTATTATAGGTGTAAAGTTTTTGAATACAGCCATTCCCAATTGTACAGCAACAACAATAGCGGTAAGTATTGCACCAATAGGGTTAGAAACAAATCCCCAGGCGGCTTTAGTCATTCCCACGATACCGCTGCCTATACCTTCAAAAGCACCTTTAACCAGCGGCCCCACTCCGCCAGCCTCCTGCGCACGCGATACCAGCCCACTTAATCCTCCGTTAAATATATTTATCTGATTAAACGAATCGGCTACCTGTTGTTTGTAGTCATCCATCGTAGTAATTAATTTAGCATGTGCCGATCCGTTCTCTTCAAGCCAGTTATTGTTCTCGAGCAGCTTGGCGTTTATATTTGCCAGCCTTTTTTCGTAATCGTCATCGTTGCTGTTAAGCTGTTTCTTTAGCTCTAGGAGGCGTTTGTTATTGGCTACATAATCATTTTCGCTGTTATTAACCTCATTTACGGCTTCTTTTACAGCCTTTTTAACCGATACTAGCTTGCCATCTTCTGTAATTTGTGCCGATAGTGCCTGGGTTTGCAACCGTTGTGCTGCGGTAAGGCTTTTAAGGGCAGCCTCGTTTGCCAGAAACTGCAAAGTTCCTTCCTTGCCTTTTTGGGCAAGCTTCTCCTGCTTATCCCGTAGGTCTTCTATTTGCTGTGTAGTTTTTTGTAAGCCCTTTACCAGAGCTTCGGTGTCCATATCCAGCTTTGCAATTGTTATATTTTTTGCCATGTGGGTGCTGTATGCAAATATTAGGGAATAATTACTGTTCTCGCTGCGGGCAGCATAACTGTAACCTTGTTACTAAGCTGTCCGTTGGCTCTTACCTGTAGGTTATAATACCCTCTGTTTAGCGTAATAGTTGCCGGGCTGCTGCCATTCCACGGTAATGAAACCCAACCCATATTGTCCAGTAGGTATTCTATAACAACCCCATCAACGGTTTCGCTGGCCTGAAACGACATTTCTACAGTAAATAGGTTTACCACAACCCTTGTAATCTTTATGGTAAATGGCTCAAAAGCCTGATTGCTCACCTTTATAAGTTCGCACCGTACAGGTTTACCCGGGACATAATTTGTTATTTTATTCATTAAAAAATTTCCACCAAGCTGCTCTATGTAATACCGCTTTTTAAAATCTAAATTTATAATATCGGTATCCTTTAAAAACAGTTCGGCGGTAACAATACGTGCCTTGTCCAGTATTTTTTGAAGTGTTATGTAGTAATTGCTCACTATATCGCTAAATTTTAACCCGGCAAATGTTTCGCAAAAATAGTAGCTAAAAGGAGCGAAGTCGGCTAACAAATCCGACTTAAGCATTATCAAATCCTGTACTTTTTCCTGACGTAAAAAATAGTATCTCTTATCTAGCGATTTGTAGTTTATTGTCTGTGCATTAGTTTCTGCATCCCTGTCTATCTCTTTATCCCAAAGCTTATAAACATTGGTCTTACGGTTAAGATAATTCACCTGCGTTTTTTCGGGGCTGTATATTTTAGATTTAATTACGTCCCTGTTTTCGGCAATGTTTACGTTACTTAAGGGGATAAACGAATCGTTATGGCTGCTCTCTTTCTCATTATAATTGTAACGAAGCCAGTTTTGCTGTGCATAGTTGCTATACAGGTAATTTTCGGATATTTTCTTAGCAAATTTTCCGCTCCAGTTCACTATCTCAGATTGTTCCAGGAGTTCTTTAAGAGTTAAAAAAATGTATTTTTTGGTAGTTGTATCCTTGTACATGGTAAGCCCAAAACGATGAACAATTTCGTTAAGGAAATCGCGCATGCTAAAATCACTCAGGATAGTGTCGAAGTCAAATACCCCGGCTTCAATTTTTGTGAGCTTAACGGTTAGGCTGCTTCCGGAATCGATAGTAAATATATTATAAGGTCTCTCGGATGTTGCACTTATACCCAGACAGATGGCATCACCTTTATTGAGTGAAAGAAATAGGGTTTTAGAAAATTCGCGGTTTTGGGCAAGCCCGTTGAGCAACGTTTCTGAAGCGGGCAGGGTTAAGGGCGATTTAGATTGCGCATTCTTTCCTAAAACAATAGTACAATCAGAAGGTATAGTGCCCGACGGATTGCCCTGATACGTATACACGTATTTTTTGGTGTTTAATTTTCCTGAAATTTCCAGTTTATATCTGGCGGTTTCCGGCACTATAAGATGTGTGTTATCATGGTTTGTAATGCCTCCGCTATTCTCTTGCGTATCTATAAATCTTGCAAAATACTTTCGTATATAGTTGTAAGGCTGTTTTACCTCGCCTGTAAAGCCGTAGTTTGAGCTTTCAAACAAAAGGTCTTCATTTTCTACACTTTTTATACCCATGGGGTAGGTCATCCATAAGTTTTTAAAATCGTCCGATTCAAAGACCTTTCCCTCATAGCCGTAGCCCGTTATATCATGCACTACTTCAAATATCTTTTCGTACAGCCAGGGCACATGAACCGACGGAACCAGGTAATCAATATTAATAGAAGGCAGGTTGCCCGGTGTATAGTCGCTTTTGCCGTTAAAATCGGCCAGAATATATTTATACGGAAGTATTGTGTCGCCAACCCAGGTTGTAATAATGGTCGTTATATTTTTTTCATGCGTAAGCTTTTTCAGATCCAGATCGGCAAGCGATTTATTTTCAATAGCCTTATACAGGTCTATAATACCATCGTACACCACCACTTCATAGCTTTCTCCACCATCGGTAACTACAGCCCAGCCATTGTACACAAAGCATTCGCCGTTGTCGCTATAAAGGCTGCATTCGTTTTTTTGATAGGGTATGTTAGAGTCGTTTCCTGTAAGAGTTAAAAAGTTCATTATTCTAATGTTCGTTGCTGTTTTGGGCAGCCTGAACTTATTGGTGTAATTGGTTTGCCGGTTGTCGAGGCTGTTAAGGTCGTTAACCTGTTTTGTTTGTGCTATAACCTGCCCGGCATCGAGTTCGGCAAGCTGCCCGTTGATGTAAAGGAGCATGTATAATGTATTTGGGAAGTCTTTATTGTGAGTTGCAAAGTTTCAAAGTAGCAGGGTCCTCACCCCAGCCCTCTCCAAAGGAAAGGTGGACAGCATCACTCTTGTTTTTTTTGGTTGATAAATTTCACACAATTGTGTTCCCTACCCTGGAGAACATTAAGGGCGACTTAGGTGCATTTTTTAAAAGCAGCTGACCTTATGACTTTCGCTTTTATGACTTTCGATCTTGTGTGTTATTAAATTGTAAACAACTGGCTAACAGTTGAATCTTAACATTGGATGTAAGAAAAATTTACTACTATTGAGATGAAAAGAAAAAAATAATTTGCTATGAAAAAAATTGCTTTATTACTAGTTGCACTGCCTTTTATGGCGTGCTCTAACGACGACAGCCAGCCGGCTTCCGCGACTACGGAAAAATTTGGCGACCAGACCAATCAATTTGCACCGCCATCGTGGCTACAGGGAACATGGGCTCCCGATGCGGCTAACACTAACGGGCAGCAGTATAATTTCACTTTTACAAGTGATAACATTTGCAGTGCTTCGGCGGCGTCTAACGGTATTTGCTGGAAAGAAGCAGTAGAAGGTTTAAATGCCCAAAATGTAGAGTATACCATTAATCAGCAGGTTACTCCAACAACCTACACCGCGGGTTATATTACCAACGGAATAGTAGTCTCTGTACAATTCACCAAACTTGCCGATAATAAGATTACCGTGTTTGTACCACAGGGGGCAAACCCTCAAGGCGTGACAGGCGAACTGATTAAGCAGTAGTCAGTTTCAGAGTGTCAAAGTAGCAGAGTTTCAAAGTTATTATGACAGTTAGAGTTTCAGGGTAGCTTTTATACTTTGAAACTCTGTTACTCTGCTTCTTTGTTACTTTACATTACAAACTCTGCGTATACCTTACCGGTAACTCTATATCAAAACTAAAATTGGTTAGGGGCTGCTTAAAGTTCTTAAGTCTTGCCGAACCTGTTTTAAGTGTTACTTCTGCCCAGTTGCGATAGCTGTTCTGCGAAAATGGCTTTCCGGTAAACAGGTATATTTTAGGGCTATCAAGTATACCTTCAACAATGCGGCGTTCGTCTTCGGTAAGCAGTTCGGCAACAATTTTTAAAGAATCCTGACTCGTTTTACCTATTTGCAGTGTTCGCCCAAAGCTGTTCTCTACATTGGCATTGTCGCTGTCTATTTCCCCGTTGTATTTCGTGCTTCGGTCTATCGCGTAGGTGTCCTCAAAAAGCCAGTAGCTATAGCCTCCCAAGGCATTAAGCCATTTTAGGTACACACCGTTGCGATAGGGAATCTTTTCTACTACTGCACGTGTCTGTCTCGTGCTATACGCAAGCCGTAATCTGTTAGTGCCTTCGGCGAGCGGCAATACAGTTTCAAGGGTTTCGTCTGATCTTCCGTCAGAAAACACAAGCCGTGTTACATTACGTGCCGGAGAAAAACTTCGCGCCAGCCCATTGGTTTCATTAAACACTTCCAGTCCGTTAAAGATGATAAGAAATCCAACCGAATTAAATATCGATATATCAAACGGGTAACCCTGCCAATATTTAAGGTAGTACTCTTGTGCTGAATCTTTTTTGAAAGGCGAAAGCAACAGCATATTGTTTTTGGCAAGCCTTGTGTAGCTGTCAATCTGCTGTGAGCCTGCAATCCACGCAAGCGATTTGGTTATCGTATCCGGACTTTCGCCGTTGTGGGCAACGCTAATGCTGAGGCTTCCGGTAAGAAAAGTGCCATCGGCAAAAGAGTAGGTAAAACTCGATGCGCTTCCGCTGATGATGTTGGCCTGCAGCGTATCGTGAAAATTACGGGTATTAAGAGCCGCCGCAACATACGGCTGAAGGTTAATATAAAACTGCCCCTGTGGATTAGGATATAACCGCGCCGAAAAATATACTTGTGGCTCTGTGTCGGCAAGCAGAATTAATGAAGATTCGGTTAAGGTAACGTCGGCATATAGTGGTGGGAGTGCCTTGTTGCTATAAAACCTGATAACATCATTGTTGTATGCCATCCGCAGTTTAGCCTCGTCTATATCATTTACAAATTGTATCATGCCTGTAGGGTATCTAAATAATCAGAAATCTTTAGGGTAAATTCATTCAGCTGGCATTCGCCGATCTTGTCTAGTATCTGCTGAATACGCTCGGGTGTTACAACGCTGCTAATAAGATTCGTGCCGCCGTTTGTGTTTCGGTTCCAGCCTTCACGGCCTATTTTGCGGGCAATAAGAAATGCAAGGCTGCTAATGGTCATGTTTTTCTCCAACCGGTTGGCAATGCCTTTGTCTTTCAGCCATTGTTCTATGGCTTCGCTGGGTGGCTGCTTGCCTGGCTTTCGTCCGTTTTCCAGTTGCTCGCCATGTTCATCCTGAAGAAGCTCTGCGCCGTTATCCGAAACTTCAACCGAAAGGCTCTCCGCCCACCGCCCTGATGCCCGCATGCCCAGCTCATCATATTTGGCGATAAGCTCGTTTTTAAGGGCTTCAAATTCGGTAGCCAACAATTGACTCGTATTACTCATGGTTAGCCGGTATATGAAGCTTATAAGAACATAATAGTCCGTCCATATTAGCATCGAGGGCATCGGTAACATCTATATTGTCCCATTGGTTTACTTCAATGCCCAGGCAGGCAAGGCTGTTGCCGATGTCCTTAAACACAGCAAGCAAGGGTTCAATGTGCTGGGTGTATTTAGAGGTTGCTGCATTTCCTGTTTCGGAGAAGTAATTCTGGTCGAAGTCGCTCTGCTTTACCAAAAAGAATTTCCCTTCGTAATTGGCGGCTACAATCTGCGTACCACTTTCATTATACTCGCTTTTTCGGTTGGTGAATTCATGTAGTAGGTAAGTGGTGGCTGCTTCAGCTGATCCGTCCAACAGGTTCAGCGCGGCTTTTTTGCCGTAGTGATAGGTGAGGTTGTTATCCAGGGCTATGTCCTGTACTATGCGTACTATGTCTTTCATTTTTTGTTGTGGATTTGGTTATGTGGTAATTCGGGTATCTGAAGCTTCTTTATATCGAAATTGCTTTTTTTCCATTTCGACCGAAGCGTAGTAACGAAATCTCTAATAAGGTTGAGTAAGACTTCCCCTCCTTTGGAGGGGTGGCTGCAAGCCGGGGTGGTTGTCATAAAAAATACTACTAATGAACCACCCCACACTACGGGCACCCCTCCAAAGGAGGGGAAGGGGAGATGAATTGATCCGCCCAAATCCGCGTCATCCGCGTTCCATTTGATAATGGGAGGTTTACTATATCTTTTCAGGTTTGTTTTTAATTACATGCGCCATGTCATTTCGACCGTAACGCAGCGTAGTGGAGACTCGAGGTTGAAAACCGACAGGCAAAGCAAATCTCAGATAAGTATATGGGATTAGAAGAGATTCTTCAATTCCGCTACGCTGCATTCAGAATGACAGCAACGATGTAATCCGCGCGCTCAATCTGTTTTGAGTGAATTTCCAAACAACCAAACAACCAAATCCACAAATAACCAGATTAACCTCTACTTATCTTCCTGTACTCTGCCTCAACTTCATTCTGTGCTTTGGTTTGTGCCAGCAGGCTGAATATCTCACTATAAGCCTTTCGCCCGAGGTCAAATGGGTACTGCCCAAATAACTTGCCCAGTTGTAGTAACGGAAGCGTGTCACTATACGGTTTCAGTTTATCGGCACCGGCCATTTCCCAAAGGTGACTGTCGGTACTCAGGGAGGCGAGGAGTTTGTTTTCGGTGATAATGGCGCGTTCAAATTCGGCAATCACAAACTTTTTCGCAGCGAAAAAATCGGTTACAGTGGCTTTCCAAAATGTTTTTTCATCGATGTCAAAGCAAATTTCAAAGAGTTGGCGGACACCATTCCAGTCGGATATCTTCGGCAGCAGCCTTATGCAGTATTTTACATTGGCATAAGGCATGGTATTGATGTTCATTTCCTTACTGCAAAAACTGTTTTTTGGGTTGAGGTGATCCAGTATAAGGTCGTAGGCAATGGTATCCCGAAGGAGGGTGTATTGTTTGAGGGAGATATTTTTCATGTAGCGTTATTTGGTTATTTAACACACTCTTAGCCCCTTCCGCCGCGGCGGAGGGAACTTCATTCTTGTTCATATATAGTCAATGTTTGTCATTTCGACCGTAGCGCAACGTAGTGGAGACTCGAGGTTGAAAACCGACTGGCAAAGCAAATCTCAAACAAGTTTATGGGATTGGAAGAGATTCTTCGACTCCATTGCATTTCGCTCAGAATGACAGCAACTGAAATAAATCTGCGGTTATCAGCCTAAATCCGCAGCTTGCCCAGCTTTAGCGGGTCATCCGAGTTCGAAAACAAATAACTGAGACTGCGCTAAAAAACTATCCAACCCTTACTCTCGCCGAATAATCCTTCCTCAACGCAAACCAGTAACGCATCATGATGCTGTCCCATTCGTCGGGCGATCGTCCGATGAGTTCCTTAATACGGTCTTTGGCAATGATGCCCTGGCGTCCGTCCTTATCAATGTCTTTTAGTTTAACCTGTTCCATTTCTTCGGAGGTAGTTTGGCGAACCATAATATCATCGCAAATTTCTCCGGCAAGCCTGTTGGTAATCATCTCAGCCATTTTAATGGAACACTGACTCTTCAGGTTATCAAAATTGGGTTTTACGAACGTTGTACCCTCACGCATTTCAAGAGGTGACGAGTTGTTGACAAATCCTTTGCATTTAAGAAAGTCGACAACGCCACCACCAACACCGTCTTCATCGGCAATAATGTTAGACAGCGCAATGCCGTGTTTCGACTGTAATATTCGTGCCCTGCCCACCACCTCGTCGAGTCCGCTTTTGGCAATTGATTCCCGTTTTATGCACACCCACCCGTGCCAGATGCGGAACACCGTTTTGTCCCTGCCCTTTCGGGCGACATCTATGGTCATGAATTTAGCACCGGAGGGCGAAAGGTGAGTTGGTGTGAAATAGTCGGCAATGCTGTCGTGGTCAATTAGGGTAGCCGGGTCATCGTCATACTCCCAATTGCCAAAATAAAGGCGTTCGCGACTGTTCTTGTCGAGTCGCAAAAGCGATTGCAGATAACTCGGGTGCAGGTACGGATTATCTGTCGGTAAGGACTGAATGAATTTGCGGTAGGGGGCAAGCCTGCTTTCGCGTGTGGTTTTGTAGAACTCTTTGTACGTCCAATTTTTGGCGGGGTTGCAACTGCCCAGCATTTTTGGGATGAGGTTAAATTCGGTAAGTTTGTACCTGATTCGGGATTTAACGATCTGCCATGCCGAATAGGCTACCTGATTGCATTCGTCTATAAAAGCACCTGTAATTTCCAGCGATCCCAAACTGTCGAAATTAGGATCTGAAGGATATAAAAACAGGTCTTTCAGAATGATCTCACTGCCATTTTTCCAGTAAACAATATGATCGGTCGACTTATACGTAAACTGACCGCCCAGCTTCAGCATCGTAGCCAGCTCAAAGAAGGTATTGAGCGTAGTTTCCTTTAGGGTTTTTAGCTTGCTTCTGCCCATAAGCCAGCGTGTGCCGGGGTATTTCTGGCACATTTCCATAAGCCAAAGGCAGCCCAGGGCACTCTTGCCGCCACCGGCAGCACCGCCGTAAAGTACCTCTTCGGTTACATTGTCTTTCAGAAAATAAATGGCATGTTCCTGCTTAATCAGCAGTTTCATAAGGATCAAGGCCGGAGCCCAGGTTCAAGGTCACGGCTTTATCGTGGGCATCGTCATCGTCAGAGTACTTGTCGCTCCACAATTTAGGGTTGCGGTTCTTAAGCCAGAACTGCTGACTCCTAAAGTCGGCCGGAATGTGTTTTTCTACTTCCACGATCTCTACGCGTTCCTTCTCTACGCGTTTGCCGTTATCGTCATAATAAATCTCTTTGCATTTTATAGCCTGCTTGGTGGTAATAACCCTGTCCAGCGTTGCCTGGTACAAACTGGCTGCGACTTCCATATCGGCGGCTTTTTTGCCGCGGTTAATAGCATCGGAGAAGTCGGCATAAGTGCTCTTCCAGTTGAGGATGGTCTTACGGCATACGCCGAAAAATGATGCAAGGTCACGGTCCTGAACGCCAAGCAAACACAGTTTATACGCCTGCGCCGGATATTCGTCGCGGTACTCGGTTTTGGGTCCGGTTTTGCGGGCTTTTCTAACAGGGGAAGCTTTTTGGATTATTGCTTCGTTCATTAGGTGGGGTTGAGGAAATATTGGGGGTTAATTATTTATTTTACGATTGATTTGGAATAGTATTTCAAAAATCCATATAATTTTTCTGAAGGTGGTCAAGTTTTAACCATAAACTTCTAAGATATTCTTCTCTATTTTAGTATTGCCTTTTATATTATATGATTGTTCTATATTTGATATTCTTAATATAAACTAAACTATAAATGAATAAGACATTTAATATATATTGTGACGAAAGTTGTCATATTGAGAACGATCATAAAGCTTATATGTTCCTAGGGTCAATAAGTGTTGCATATAATCAAGTTAGATTTCATACAGAACAAATTAATCAACTAAAGAAAAAACATAATTTTTATGCAGAAATAAAGTGGTCGAAAGTTTCAAAATCGAAATTAAGATTTTATTTAGAACTCGTAGATTACTTTTTTAATACAGATCTACAATTTAGATCTGTAGGTGTTAAAAAGGAAAAGATTAACAATGATGCATTTAATCAAACATATGATGACTTTTATTATAAAATGTATTATTATCTTTTAAATCATAATTTAAACAGTCTTTATAATTATAACGTATACCTAGATATCAAAGATACTCTAAGTGCGTATAAGGTTAATAGGTTGAAAAATATACTGAACACTAAATTTGGTGTTTTTAGAAATGTACAAAACATACGTTCTCACGAAAGTATTTTGATTCAAATAGCTGATTTTATGATGGGTGCAATTTCTTATTTGCACAATGACGAAAACAAGCAGAACTCTGCTAAGATGCAAATAATTGACAAAATCCGAAGTCACTGCAATGATCAATTAATGCAGACTAATTATTCAAATAAAATGAATCTTTTTTTTATAGAACTGAGATAATATGCCGTTGAATCTGCTAAAAAGATATAATGACTTGCTAGATATCACTGGCTTGCCACAAGGACAAAGAGTTGTTACTTTAAAAAGTGTTTTTGATAGAGATATTACTCATAATCAAAGATTCACCTTTTTAAATAAACAAATAACTCCTACACCACAAGATGGAAGAATCGAAATGGAAACATTGTTTAGACATTTAACAACAGTTGTTGTAGAACCTAAAACTAAACAAAGAGATTTCGATATTCATAGATCCCAAAGATTACATTGGGTTAAATTTCATATTGAATTAAAAAAAGCAGATAACATTCTTCATTTCACGGTAAAGGAACCTGAAGGGTATAGAACCTATATTTATGATATTGATGAAAAATATGTTATAGTGTTGGAGCCTAAATATAATAATACAATATATTTTTTATTGACAGCTTATCATCTTAGAGGGCGAGACGCAGAAAGAGATAAAATGCTTAAAAAATATAAACGAAGAATTGACGCAATATTATAAAAAGCAAAAAACGCAGAGCATCTAGGCTTGCGTTTTTCGATTTCCTTTTCTCAACTGAGAAATGAACTCATGTGCAAAAGTACACTTTTTATTTAGAGTACAAATTTTTATTATAAGTTTTTAACAATTTAAATTAAGCGCTTTATTTTTAACGGTTTACGATATATGATGAATTGCAAAAATTGTGCCGAATTCCTGTTTCAGTTTATGTATTTTTAATTTTTCAAATCATTATTAGTTGTAATTTGTTTGCTAAAAGATTAATATTTTGTTTAAACTTTCAGGAGATAGCTTGCTGTGATAGTTGGATACCATCCGCCGATTAGTCCGTACTTCGCGTTCCGTAATAGATCCTTCCTTTGTCAGGATAACAGAGCTGCCTGTTGAGATTGCCGCGTCGTTCCTCCTCGCAATGACAGCCTGTTGAATAGAAATTGCCACGCTCCGTTGTACTTCCTCGCAATGACAGCACGAATGTAAATCCGCGGTCATCTGCCCAGATCCGTGTCATCCGCGTTCCAATACAGTCTTTGTTCAGCATTTCCAGAACGACTACAACACCTATACTTTTTAACTTTTTTCATTTCGTCATAATTTTTTATTTTAGCTTTAAAGCTATTTACTATGAAGATAATATATGGTTTTATATACTGTTAGACGACGGTTTTGCTGTGCCGGGCGGATATATCCGCTGGGTTTGGCTGGGTCGTAAAGAACCCTTTATTGAATACATTAAACGCAATAGCGCGGTAAATTACGCTATAGGATTTATACTGCTGTTTTTGCTTTTCGCAGTTTGCTATATTGTAAAGACAAGATTTATATCGTAAACCCAAAAGGGGTTTAATTTTCCCATGCGGGAATAACTTTGTTGTTTCAGTATGTCAAAGAACTATCAATGCTTTTAAGTGTGCTGTGTCATTCCGAATGCAGCGCAGCGGAATCGAGACTTGAGGCTTTAGCCGACTGGCGAAGCAAATCTCTATTGAGTAGAGAGATCCTTCCTTCGTCAGGATGACAGAGCTGCCTGTGAGATTGCTGCGTCGTTCCTCCTCGCAATGACAGCGCGTAGATAATCAGCGGTTATCCGCCGAGATCCGCGTCATCCGCGTTCCTATTTGTCAGACATAGCAGTGCTACGTCTCTACAAGAAGCTTCCAACAACAAATAATTAAATCCACGAATAACCAAATCAACTTTTCTTACTCTTCGCTGTCCATATCCTTTGGAAGTTGCGGGAGTAATTGAACTCATCGCGACTGGCGAAGTCGGCATGGTATCGTAGTGCCTGTTTTTCGGCGAGGCGGCAACGTTCTTCAAAATAATCCCTAAAGAACGTGAGCACTTTGGATATCGACAGGCTCTCGTAAAACTCCCCGTAATGCCCTGCAATTATCTTTCGGAATAAAAAGGCAAGGTCGCTTATCTTAAGGCTGTAGAATTCGTCGGTTACCTCTATCGCACACAGTTCTATCTGGTCTTCGCTCATGGGTTTGTTCAGGTTCAATATGTCGTTTAGGTACACCAGCCAGCCCATTACGAGTCCGATCGTAAAATCACGGCTCTTTTCTCGCTGTATGGTGCCCAGTGTGGGGGCAGGGGCATTCATGGCAACGTCTATCGAGGTGAGCTTACCTGCGTGCAGCATGCAATTAACCGGACTGTATACGGCCAGCAATTTTTCCTTTGAAAGCATCGCTATAGGTAGCTTTGCCTTTTCCGGAAGGATGTTTTGTTCCATGCGGCTTCACTTCAAAAAATCCTTTCCAGCCGTTCGCCATGCTTTGGTGCATTATGGCTATGGCAGCGGCTTCATCATACTTTGAAAGATTACCAAGTTCTGATAGGGCGGCTTGTTCGCTGGCCATGGCTTTGTACTTAAAACCGTCTTCTTTGGCTCTGTACTCTTTCCATACGACCCATTGCTGTGCAAAGGTGTCGCTGTCAAACGGGTAAACAATTTGTGGTTTTTCCCCCGTACCCCCTTTTCCATTATCAATAACAATTGAATTTACAATTTCATCTACATCTCCATTTACATTTACTATATGTTCAAGCATAGCTTGAAGCAGGGTTTTTGGGTCTTGATGTTTAGTAATCCAATTAATATATAAATCCTCGTTGTTTAGGCATAATTTACCAATCTGAGTCTTTAACTTTTTCTGTTCACCTTTAGTCAAAAGTTTATAAGCTCTTTTATAAAACTGCCCTACTTTTCCATTTATAGACTGTCCTTCTTTAAAAGAATTTCTTTCTTCAGTAAGTATTTGCATTTTTCCGTTTTGCCAACCTGTATCGGTAAGTATAAACTTAGCTTCAAGGGTAGCTAGTAAGGTAGCTTCATCTATGCCTGAGCAGTACATTTTAAGCCTTTTTATATCGTTTGGAATATATCCATTATGCTGATGCTGATAAATCAATAAGTCGATAATACATGCTCTTTCTTCAGGAAGCATTGTCCGTGTGCCCTCATAGAAATCTTTACCGTAAAACAAAAAAGCAGGATCTTTCATTACACCCTTACTAAACTGTCAATTATCACATTATTGTATGTTCCTTTTGATCCCGAAATGTGGAATTCAAGCTCGGCCACATCGCCGGGTAAAAAGTCGCTTAGCACTTCTATTTTTGTGCCAAGGGCAGAGGGATAGAACATTCTGCCGGTTTCCTGTTCAAAGTGCAATTGCTGCACTGCTGTGCCTAATTTTGTTGTTTTTATGTCGCCTATGGCGGTGATAATGCCTTTTATTTTGTACATGATTTCCAGGTGTTTATTTGTTTATTTGGGGATTCGGTTATTCGTCCCCTGTTGAATTGTTTATGATATGATGTTTAGTAATTTTAAGTGAGTTTCAAATAACCAAAACCACGAATAACCGAATTTTACTCTTTCACAACTGCGTTCTGAAAACACAGCCTGTTGGCAATGTGGTTAAAGTCGAGCGTGCCAATTTCTTTTTGGGTTAGCTTGCTGTATACAACGGTGGGTACAAGGTTGGCCAGTGCGTGGAAAAAGTCGGCTGCATTGGCGTTGTCTTCCAGTTCTTTAAGGGCTATCCTGTTTTCGTTGCTATCTTCAAACAGCTGTTGCAGCTGGTCTAATATTTTTAAAGTATATTCTTCCTGTTTTGATTCCATAATCCTGACTTAAAGATTAATAATTGAAATATTGAATCCTCACCCCCAGCCCCTCTCCGAAGGAGAGGGGAGCAAGCTTCACTCAGTATGTCGATGAGGATGAGACTGCTGACTGCGACTGTAAACTGATTACTGAATTACCTCCTGCGCAACGAGGTTGTTGTACTGTATGCCGCTGTTTTTAGATATTTTACCTTCAAGGGTTACGTCTACAGCTATTTCGTCGTTTTCTTTGTAGCCGTTAAGCTCGTCCATACGCCTGCCGCGGAATTCTACAAATGCCCTCTGCCTGTGGTCGGGTACAAGGGTTACTACTTTTTTCTCATGTCCTGCGGTGTTGCGGTACTCAATGTTTTCGATGGTTCCTTTAATTGTCATGGTCTTTTTTGTTTAATAATTGAAAACTGAAGTCTTGATGTTGGTGGTTTGTTTTGGAATTCGGTTGGCCGAAGTCCGGTGTTTGTCGGTATGTCGTTCCGACGAATGAAGGAATCTCTTAATCCCGGTAAACTTGTTGAGATTCTTCGACTCCGCTGCGCTGCGCTCAGAATGACAGTGCCCTTAAGCAGTCAACTGCAAACTGTGACTGATCACTGAATACTTCCCCCTTAGCTTTTCGAGTTTTCTCATAACAGCGGCGATATCTTTTTGTTGTTCTGCCTGTTGCTTAAAAAGGGTATAGTAAGGCAGGGTTTTTAGGTTGTCAATCTGCTTTTCGCATTCGCGGATGCGTTTTAATAGTTTTTTCGGTGATATGTGAATTTGGTTATTTGGAGTTTCACTCATGCTTAACAGGTGTTCCGAAACCAGATAACCATATCCACAAATCCACTTATTCGGTAATGGTGAATCTCTTGTCTTTGTTAAAGTGGAGTATTGCATTTTTTTCATCATTGGTGTGTATAATGGTTGTTGTTCTTATTTTGCTGTATTTTAATTGTTTCTGACTGTTAATCAGTGTCTTTTCTGCGATAGATTCCAGATGTAATGCTTTTAACGTTTTTCCGATTTCGACTCTATTATGTTGTATTTGAGTGGTATTTTCCACTTCGGTTAAACTTCTGTGTGAAGCCAGGTAATGGTTGTATGCTGATAATATTGCACTTAGTTCCACAATTTCTTTAGTTATGATGTCTAAGTTTCGCATTTTATGTTTACCTTTGTTGAATACAGTGCAAAATTATGTGGAATATTCCACATTTCAAAATTAATCAATGTTAAATTTTACACTTTTGGTGTGAGTTTTCATTCTGCTATAGCTAAAGTTTTGATTATGGACGGATTACAGATTAAACAAAAACGCGAAGAGCTTGGGCTTACGCAAAAGGAATTGGCCGACTTAATTGGTGCCAGCCGCGAAACGATTATCAACTACGAAAAAGGAAAACCAATTCCGAAGTCGAAAAGTGAAATATTAAACAAAGTACTCGAGCAAGGTGCTGTGTATCGTAAAAATGTACAGCAGGAGGAAATAGTTCGTATTGCTGAAGATTTTGAGAACAAGAACGGCAACAAGTTCATAGAGCTGCCTAACGGTCAATACTATATGCTTATGCCGCTGGCAGAATTCAACATACAGGCAGGCTTTTTAAGCACCTATCAGGATGCCGATTTTCTGATGGACCTTAGTCAGCATGGTATATTGGTAGACAAGCCGGTGCAGGGGCGTTATGTTGCTTTTCGCGTTAATGGCGATAGTATGGACGATGGTTCCAGCCTTGCCATTACCCGAAACAGCATAGTATCTACGCGCGAGTTGCAACGCCATCATTGGAAGGGCAAGCTGCGATACCGCGATTTTCCGTACTGGGTTATTTATACCACCCAAAGTAAAATGCCGCTGCTTAAGGAAATTATAGATCATAATGTAGAAGAGGGTACCATTACCTGCCATTCGTTAAACGACAGTCCCGAGTTTACCGACTTCACCCTGCACATGAATGATATTCAGGCATTGTTTTATGTAATAGATGTAAACAGGACGGTAAGTAAGAAGAGTTTTTATTAGAAGGCTTTCGGTGGTGGTAAGTGGCAAATTATCAAAGGTTAATGTGTCAAAAGATTTTGAAATTAATCTTATTAATCCTACGTTTGCAGCAATTAAATACCAAACCAATCCCAATGAAAAAACTTTTACTAGCCGCTGTGGTTACACTGCTGTTTTCTTGCAGTAATGATGATAATGCTTCGGTAATCGATCCTGTAGAAGAAAACCCCGAATTTCCGGAAAATTGTATTTCAGATACAGGATATTTTATCAAAAGTCAGGCTGATGTAAATCTATTAGCTTTCAGCAGCATTTGCAAAATAGAAGGGGATTTGTATATCGGTTCAGATCTTAGATCGCCGGCTTCTGATATAACTGATTTATCTGGCCTAAGTACCATCCAGGAAGTTACAGGTAAATTAGTTATAGTTATTAACAATGAATTGCAAAATCTCCATGGCCTTGAAAATATTAAGAAAGTTGGGGCGTTAGAAATAATAGACAATAGTAAACTAACCAGTCTTGAAGGTTTAAGTATTGTTGAGATAACCGGAGTAACAGATAGCAATAATCAGAAGAGTGGTCTTTTGATACTTCGTAACGACGCGCTTACTAATCTTAAAGGTCTCGAAAATCTTACATCTGTACCATCCGTAAAATTAAGTCAGAATAAAGCTTTAAAAGATATCACTGCGTTAGCAGGATTAGAAAGTTTACCTGAATTAGAACTAATAGAAAATTACGCCTTAATTAATTTGGAAGGGTTTAACAACCTAACCAATGTTGGTAGCATTAGGCTGGAAAGTAATCTGTTGCTAAACTCATTAGGAGCTTTTGATAATCTTACTGATTTAGGTAGCTTTTATTGTGGAGGGAATCCAATGCTCCTATCTTTAAAAGGCTTTGAAAAACTTACCAAAATAAATGTGTTAAGTGTCTTACAATCTCAATTTACCTCTTTGGAAGGGATTCAAAATGTAAGGTCTATAGACTATCTAAGGATAGAGTCAAATCCAAAGCTTAATAATATTGCACAATTAGATAAACTTACCTCGGTTCATAGCGTGGATTTAAGAGATAATCAAAGTTTGGTGTCCCTTCAGGGTTTACACAACCTTAAATCATGTATATATAAAATAAATATTCAGGAAAACAACGCTCTTACTTCTGTTTCTGCGTTAAGTAGCCTTGAAAGTATCGATGAGCTAGAGATTAGAGATTGTAATGCGCTAACATCTTTACAGGGGCTTGGTGCCATTAAACAAATAAACAATTTAAGGATAATAGGTGTACCCCTGAGTTCTATTGATTATGTTGGAAATATACATTCATTGTCGATTCTACAGATATCCGACACACAAATTGCTTCTCTTTCAGGATTAAGCGGATTAACCGATTTAAAAATCTTTACAATGTATGATAATAACAATCTTACTTCATTAAGTGGCCTGGAAAACATTACAAGCTTAACAAGTCTATCAATCTCAAATTGCCCAAATCTTACATCCATACAGGCTCTTTCGAATGTAGATGCATTTTCCGAATATTTTTACGAAGGATTGTTACATAAAGGAGCAATATATATAACTAATACAGGCTTAGCATCTCTGGATGCCCTTAGTAACGTAACTAATAGCCCTTCAAATCTTGTAATAGAAAACAATCCCGAGCTTAGTAATTACTGTGGATTGGAAAATTTAAATATGGATACTCTGGAATATGTGAGTATTGTTAGTAATCAATATAACCCCACAGCAGAAGATATAATCGCAGGTAATTGCGCCCAATAATCCAAACCAACCTCAATGAAAAAACTTTTATTAGCCGCTATGGCTATGCTGTTGTTTGCTTGCAGTAGCGATGATAATGTGTCTAACGATTCATTGGCACAATGCGCATTCACAGGCGATGTTACCCTTACTACTCAGGCAGAAGTTGATGCTTTTGCTGCCAATAATTATTGTGTGGTAAACGGTAATCTAAAGATAGTATCTTCAAACTCTGAAGAAACAAACATAACCAGTCTTGAAGGTCTGGCAAGCCTTGTGAAGATTGAGGGAAACCTTGTAATAATCAACAACCCGTTATTAAATTTACATGGACTGCATAATATTAAGCAGATTCGTAATCTAGACATAGAGAGTAATAGTCACCTTATTAATTTACAAGGGCTTGAATCATTACAGCTTGTGGGTAATATTGGTGTTAACAATACAGCAGGTATTGTTGTAAAAAATAATGAGTTGTTGAAAAACTTACGAGGAATTGGGCCGGTAAAGGAGTTAAACTTTTTAGATGTTCAGGAAAATGCATCACTTTTAAATGTAAGTGGTTTAAATACAGTTACAAAAATATATCAAGGCTTAAGATTCTATAGAAATGATGAACTTGAAAATTTAGAAGGTCTTAATAATGTTACTTCTATTGATTTGGTGATGTTGATCAGCAATTTTAAGCTTGTTTCTATTGAAGCCCTTGCAGCGCTTGAAAATGTAGCAACATTACAAATTAATGATAATGATGCATTACTTACTCTTAGAGGACTTGAAAGTATTCTTGAAATTAAAGAACTGCAAATTACAAATAACTCATACCTTAAAAATCTAGAGGGATTGCAAAATCTAAAAAAAGCGGAAAAGTTTAAACTTATAAATAACTATCGTCTGACTTCAATAAGCCACTTAATTGGCTTAAAAACAATTGAAGGTGATGATGCTCCGCAATTTCATATTGACAGTAATACTTCATTAGAAACAGTAGACGGATTGCAAAATCTTGCTCTCATTAATGGCAATTTCCTGATACAAAATAATAGTATTACAGATTACTGTGCTATTACAAATCTGGTTTTGACTAATATCTATCCGATGTATTTTGTTGATAACACCTATAATCCAACCAAAAATGACTTTGCAGCGGGCAACTGTAGCCAGTAATAAAACGAAAAACCGCTTTTTTTCAGAGCGGTTTTTTATAGGTTTTTGTTATACTAATGCACAAAGCATCTATAATGCGCAGAGGTTTTCACTCCACTGTGTTATGTTCAGAAGGACAGAATGTTTCAATGCATACCACATACTGCACACTGCGACTGAAGACTGAACACTATTTATTGCAAACTATTTCCCTTCGGCGAATGCCTTTTCTAATGTATCAAGAAACACAGCAGTTTCCTGTGCACCGCTAATAGCATATTTACGGTTCAGTACAAAAAACGGAACCCCGCGAATGCCCAGTTCCTGTGCTTCGGTAATATCTGCCATTACATCTTTCGTATAAGCACCGCTGCCCATTACGTTGGCAAGTTTGGTTGCATCAAGGCCAAGCTCGGCGGCAAAAGCCAGTAGGGTTTGAGCATCGTCAATATTACGGCCTTCGGTAAAGTAAGCAGCAAATACTTTTTCTTCGGCTTCACTCTGTTTGCCATATTGTTTGGCGAAATGTATAAAGCGGTGTGCATTAAAGCTGTTGGCAACAACGGTCTTGTCAAAATTATAGGTCAGTCCCACTTTGGCAGCCATTTCTGCAACATAGTCGTTCATGCCTTTGGCTTCCTCAACCGAAATGTTCTTATGCTCGGCAAGCATCTGGTTAATGTTCTTAGAGGGGTCTGTTTTAAGCTCCGGAGAGAGCATAAAACTCTTCCATTCTATCTCTACCTCGCTTTTGTTGGCAAATTGCGCCAGTGCTTCATCAAATCGTTTCTTGCCTATGTAGCAGAACGGACACATAATGTCGCTCCATATTTCTATTTTCATCTGTATCGTATTTAATCGTTCTACAAAGGTCGCAAACATTTTGCAAAGCACATAGGTCTTTGTGTATTTCGGCTGTTTTTACTATATTTAATCTGTAAACCAATCAATTAATAAAATGAAAAAAGTTGTAACCCTGTTTGCCCTGCTGTTTGTCATAACAGCGGTAAACGCACAAACCGCCGAACAGCTCGTTGGAAAATGGAAACTCGTAAAGTGGACCAAAGGAGGCAAAGAAAAAGACATTCAGGATAAATTTAAAACTACCGAAGTGTACCAGGTTTTTGATGCCGATGGACATTTTACCAGCATAATTGCCGATAAAAGCCACGAGGGAAAATGGGAACTTAGTAAAGATAATAAAAAGCTGACCATTACTGTAGGGGTTATTGTAAGCGAAACTTTTACAATTGATTATTTTGATGCCAAACGAAGGGTTATCTCTCTTCCTTTGCTCGGTGTGCTTGAATATGAAAAGCAATAAATATAGAATTGTAAAAAACAAAATGCCATCCCGTTAAGAGATGGCATTTTGTTTTCGTGTGTTTTTATATTTTTTCAGGGCAGGTGTTACACAGCCGGAGCCTCTTCAGGTCCTTCGGTAATAACGTCTTCTTCAGCTTCAATAAGTGCTTCTTCTGCCTGGTTGTAAAGCATTTCAATTTCGTCTTCTGTTAAAAAGCGAACGTCTTTGTGTGCTACTTCAACAAGGCTTCCTGTGTTAGCATCTTCAATAAGGGCATAGAATTTCTCGTTTCCTTTTTTGTCGGCATTAGTACCCCAAATGTGGAAGTAACCAATTGCTTTTACTTTTTTAGAAGTCGATTTTTTGCTCTTTTTGGTTTTTACCTTTTTGGTTACAGAATATTGTACCAGTCTTAAGTCTGTCCTGTTCATGGTTGCGAGGGTTTTATTTACAATTACGTAACGCAAAATTAACATATCGTAACTGAAAAAGACCGTTTTCAATGTTAAGGATTACTGGGTAGTGCGAAACTTAACATTAGAATGAAATTTAAAATAAATGGGAACGCGGATAAAACGGATTAGGCGAATCAACGCGGATTTTTTAGCACTATATTCTTTTTATTACTGTTGCTGAAAATTTTACGAATAAACTCCGGTTCTTTCCCAAAATTAAGCAACAGACCAACTTCGCAATTGGTGCTTTTTAAATAATTTATGAGTTGATATTCAAATTCTTCTACGATATAATCGCAGGCTTTCAGTTCCAATATTACGGTATTGTTTACTATAATATCTGCGAAATAGTCACCTACCACAATTCCTTTATAGTAAACAACGATTTTCTTTTGAGCTTCAACATTGAATCCTCTGGATTGTAATTCTAAAAACAGCGCATTTTGATATACTCTTTCTAAAAAGCCATAACCAAGATCATTATACACATCGTAAAAGGCTTTTATTATTTCAGAGGTTAATTCTTTATGGAGTAGTTTATCCACGAATGTAAGATTTTAGCTAAACTAATAAAATTATCTTTTCAGAGGTATTAAAAATCTGCGCAAATTCGTACCATCTGTGTCATCCGCGTTCCAATACCGACTTTACCTGCAAAAATCATATTCAGCATATTTGCTGCACTCTTTTCCTGTAGCTACAATGGTATGGCTTTGCTGTTTTTCGCCTTTAAGCACGGCTTTCATAAAGTCGATGGATGGCTGATAGTCCTTCGTAAACAATTCGGCGCTGTATTCATGGCCTCCACCGCAAAACGTTACCAGTTTAACATTGCCTTTCAGGTCGGTAATATGGTTGAAAATAGAATACGATCCAAACAGCATCAGCCAGCCCGGAGTACCCGGTTCGCAATAATGGTGGGCTGCTGTTCCGTAAGGCACGGTAACATCGCAGCTACCGTGAAACAGCATGGTTGGGATGAGGTTTTTCGGCGTAATAAGATTGATATCCATAATTGCCCCGGCTCCCGAAATGATTCCTGCATATTTAAAGTCTGCCGGAAGCTGCCCCGGATACATTTTCATCATTTTTTTATCCCAGAAAGCGGCGTGAAGTACAGCTTCGGCACCGGCACTGCTTCCCGAAATAAAGATCTTTTTTGTGTCTATGTTGTAATTATCCTGATTCTTAATAAAGTAAACAACGGCCTGTTGCATTTGGTTGGCAGCAATTTGTATGGCTTTGATTTTTTCCGGTAATATACCGTCGCAGCTAAAGCTTTTACCCTTCATATACAGTGTGTAGCTAATGTTGGAAGCCACGAATCCCTGTGCTGCTGCCTGTTTTGTAAAAGCATGGTCCCATTTGCGTTCGCCAACAGCAAAGCCGCCTCCGTGAACGTGTACTACAAGCGGCAGTTTTTCTTTGCTTTTGTTTTTTGGGATAAAAATATCCATCTCCAGGGCAAGAGTATCGTTAGCAAAATAGGTAACGGTTTTAAATTCCTGCGCATAGGCAGATGTAAATAGTATAAAGGCGAGTAAAAATGTAAGGTGCTTTTTCATTTGAAAGAAGGATTGTTTTTACAAATTTACAATTTTGAATGCAGATGAACCAGGGAAGATCTGCGTCATCCGCGTTCAATTGAACTATATCGGTTTAAATGGCTACTCTAATGAAAATGCTTGTTCCAGTTTTGTCCCAGCCACGTCTTCATTTCAGACCGGGTATTTATCTTTTCGGGCATGTATTTACAGATCAATTTTTCGAGCCTG
Source organism: Flavobacterium psychrophilum (assembly GCA_001708385.1). Taxonomy (NCBI): domain Bacteria; kingdom Pseudomonadati; phylum Bacteroidota; class Flavobacteriia; order Flavobacteriales; family Flavobacteriaceae; genus Flavobacterium; species Flavobacterium psychrophilum. The sequence goes on from CP012388.1 coordinate 2,494,467, forward strand.
TGCATAGAACTCAATGCAAAGAGCCCGTTAAGTAATAAGAAACGGTTTATGAACTCGAGTATCTGGTAGCCGTTATTGCGGTCGATTACATCATCCAGATGTATAGATCTGAACGTTCTTGCAAGTGAATCTTCGTCCCAGTTATAGGTATATCTTAAGTCTTCTTTTTTAAATGGGGGCATAGTTAATGGTTTGAATAATACAATGGGGCTGTTGTAAATTCAGTAGTGGATGCATAACAAATGTACCATCTATATAATTTGTTTTTAGGCAAATAAAAGTTAAAAGGTGAAGATGAGAAACTTAAAAAATGTTTGACTTATATTATCCCCGGAAGGTATCGCAGTTTAGCTGTAATATGTAAAAAATAAATCCCCCAATGCAGTAGGGAAGCAGCGGGGGACAGGAGTAAATGATATTCGAGGGAATATATTTTAGTGCGCAAACATAGAACAACGAATCGGACTATGCTTACAAACGGTGTTTTGTTTACGTTAAACCAGCGGTAAGAAAATACTAAACTCCGTACCAATGCCCGGCTGACTGCTTACACTTATGCCGCCATTGTGGTTCTCTGTAATTTTTTTGCAAAGGGCAAGCCCAATACCTGTTCCCGGAGTATTGCCAAGGCGCTTAAACATTTTAAATACCTGGTCGCCATACTGCTGTTCAAAACCCTGCCCATTATCTTTAAAGATAATTTTAGTATAGGTTAATTTCGGCTGCAGGAATTGATGCTCCCCGAAATCTTGATCCGACGGACTTTGTGCCGATATACTAAGTACAGGATTTGCACTGCTAAATTTTATGGCATTGCTTATAAGGTTTGAAAAAAGCTGGTGCAGCTGAATGGGAATGCCTTTAATTGAGGGCAGATCGGTCATGTTTACAATTGCTTTTTTCTGGTCAAGTGCCAGGTCAAAGTCTTCCAGTACATATTGAAGTACTATGTTAAGATGGGTAGTTTCAAAAAGTTCCTCGGTACTGGAAAGCTGCGAATATTTAAGTACGTCTTTAATAAGAGTAGTCATTCGTGCTGCGCTGGCATTTATTTTATCGAGGTAGCGTTTAATAGTTTCAGGGTCATTAAGGCTTTCCTGGAGCATCTCGCCAAACACCTGTATTTTGCGCAACGGCTCCTGCAAATCGTGCGACGCTATATAGGCATATTCCTCAAGCTGTTTGTTCCTGAATTCTATATCGCGGGCATAAATGGCAAGTCGGTCGTCAGACAGTTTGCGTTCGGTAAGGTCGCGGGTTATTTTAGAGAAGCCTATAAGGTTCTTATTGTCATCATACATAGATGTTATTACCACCTGCGCCCAGAATTTGGTTCCGCCCTTGCGCAAACGCCATCCTTCGTTTTTGGCCCGGCCGTTTACCGAAGCCTTATGTATAAGCGTTTCCGGTAAATTGGCTGCAAGATCTTCGTCCATGTAAAAAATCCTGAAATTCTGCCCAATAATTTCCTGTTCAGAGTACCCTTTAATTTTCTCTGCACCTTTATTCCAGTTCAGTATGTAACCGTCGGGGTCGAGCATAAGAATAGCATAATCCTGCATCTCGTCGATCATCCTATGATAGCGTTCTTCACTCTTTTTAAGGTTCAGGCTTTTTTCTTCAACTGTTTTTTCCAGTGAGTCAGATATCTGCTTATAGTTTACAGCATCGTTAAGCGATGTGTGTTGCTCTTTGTTTTTTGCTGTGATATCTGTAAGTACATTTATAATTCCGGTTACATTACCTGCAGTATCATACAACAACGAAGGATTAGGCTGAACATTTACAAAAGTATTGTCGGGGCGTTCTAAGATAAAGGTATCCATCGGCAATACTTTACCAATGTTTATCATCTGCCCATAGGGGCAAAAATCTTCAGAAAGCAAGGTTCCGTCTTCTGTATAGCCTTTAAACCCGCCGCACCAACGGTCGTTGCCCAATGTAGGCTTACGTCCCCATAGCTTTAAAGCGGCATTATTAAAGTAGGTTATATATCCTTTATTGTCGCAGGTATATACTGCAACAGGCAAGGCGTTAAAAATAGAGGCATTAAAACCCGGACTCATGCTCGGCGCAAAAGTTTCGGTTTCTTTAACTGGGTCTTTAGTGCTTTCCATAATGAACATAATTTGTGTAGATAGGTAAAGATAGTTAATTTACCAGAACATAAATTTATTACGCTAAAAAATTGAAAATAAGTGTGTTAATTCACTTCTGAAAGCAAAAAAGGCAGATCGTTTTTCGTAAAAACATCATTTAATAACTGAGACAGAACGACAATGCTTGTGGGTTTAACGAGATAATGATCGGCACCCAGTTTTTTGGTGTCGTTAATATCTGTACTGTGCGACGATGTGGTATATACAATAATTGGAACACCTTCAAAACGTTTTACCCTTTTTAGGGCAGAAAGGCAATCGCGACCCGATACCATCGGCATGTTTAAGTCTATAAAAATATAGTTGGGTACAAAATCAGAATTTGCCACTATATCCAGGGCATCTCTTCCATTTTTTGCCATACTGCATACAAAATCGGCATTGGCCTTTTTAAGTGCCATTGCAAATATCTCGCGGTCATCTTCGTCATCATCAATCAAAAAGCAGGAGCGTTGGCTCATGGAGTTATTGTTTGGGGGCAATAGCCATTAAAAAGATTGTTAAAACAAATGTAATATAAACCTTTTTAATAAAAGAAGGACATTATTTACAATGTTAAAATAATCGACAAACGGAATAATAAATTTAATGTCAGTCCAAAAAAAAGCCCCTCATCGCTGAAAGGCCAGTGTACTATTTTTAAGATATCAATTAGTCGATACTGCAATTCGTGCCTGCCGCAACATCCTGTGCGGTTGGATTATACAGGTTCTTGTCTATAATCGGTGCTTTTTTCATGGTACCATTTGCTAAGATGTTTTGTGCATCGCAAAGGTTGGTAAGTGCAGCATTGTCACTTATCTGAACCTCGCCCGTAAAAGCAGTTATGTTCTGGAGGCCGTTTAATGAAGTAAGTTTGGCGTTATCCCTAATGTAAAAGTTATTTCCGCTAAAGCCTTCCTGTTGCATTATAGCTGTCATGCTGCTAAGATGCTCCAATGTTGTTAGCGAAGAATTACTCCAAATAGATATATCATTAACCGATGTAAGGTTATGAAGACCTTCAAGTGACGGAAGTATAAAGTTGAACTCTACTGCTAGTCGGCTTAAAGTTGTGATGCCTTCTAAACCTTTTAGTGATTGTAGTTTTTTATTGCCCGTTATTGCTAAGTTGTTTATTTTTCTCAGGTTGCTTAGTGGTAACACATCGGTCAGCTCAAAATTATCACTGATACTTATAGCATTTGCTTCAGACAATTGGTTTAGTCCATCTAATGAACTAAGAGCTTCATTGTATTTTAGCTGCATTTGTCCAACGGCTTTAAGGTTTTCTAATCCGTTAAGGTTATTCAGCAATTTATTATTTGATATGATAAGTTGGTCGGCATAAGTAAGGCTTTCCAGACCATGCAGTTCTGCCAACGATTTATTATAGCTAACAGTAATAGTATTTTCAAAATGCCCAAGGACAGGCATTCCTTCAAGGCTTTGCAACTCAGGATTAATGCTGATTTCAATAAGTCCTGCAATGCTTTTTATATTCTCCAGCCCATGCAGGTGCTTAAGTTTGGCATTATTGCGTACAACCAGTACACCTTCAATTTCTTTAATAGTGCTCAGTCCCGAAATATCTGTGATATCGCTGCTTTGCTCAATATAAACAGAGCCTGTTTTAGTATATCGTTTAGCGGCAAACTCGTCTACTTCTGCCTGGCTATGTAATGATATTGAATAATTGTACTCTGTTTCTGCGGGTTTAGTGTCGTCGTCGCTGCATGAAAATGCAAGAGCAGCTACAAAGCAAGTAAGTAATAATTTTTTCATTTGGTTTAGATTTGATTGTAGGTTTAGTTTTATGAATGTACAATTTTTATGCCAAATGATTTACAATGTGAGTGTTAAAAGAAAAGCCTTTCATTGCTGAAAGGCTTCCTGTTATATTTCTTTAGTAAACAGCAGTGCATTGTTGCGCCTGCCGTTTTCTTTAAATCCTGCGTCTTCGTAGGCTTTTATAATTGTGGTGTCTGCTGCAGGAACTTCTGCCCATACAATATCATGCCTGCGCTGCGCTGCAATTTCCAGTACACGGTTAATTACTTTGTTGGTTCCTTCGTCTGTAGACGGAATGGTTTTTTCTATAAACAGCGGTTTGCTTCCTTTAATCTCTGTAGGTATGTGCGCCGAAACCAGTTCTGCAAAAGAAAGCGGCTCTTCCTGCCTGTCTTCGTCTTCTCCGGTAACATCAAAGCTCATAAGCCACTCGCGGGTAAAGGAGTTGGCCTTATCCAGGAAGTTAAAAACCGAATATTCTTTATCGATATCTATATCTTTTACCACTTTTTTAAAGTGCTGTTTTGCTATCTGCGACACCTTGTGGGCGTTCTCTTCATTACTAACGATAAATTTTACTATAACGGGCATAGACTGTATTTTTTGGATTGTATCTATACAAAAGTAACAAATTATAACCGGCATTGCTTGCAGTACGCGGTGTATTATTTGTACAAATTACGCATTAACGGTATGGCGTGATAGTAAAAAACCGGCTGCGGTTACTTTATCAAAGCAAACGATGCGAAGAACTGTTTACAATCGGCGTTGTCTTTCTTTTTAACAGATGTATATACCATTAGCCCTACGTGATAGTCTTTTACAAAAAATGTTTTAGAGCGTATTATGGTGGTGCCGTTATTGGTAGTCATAACAGCTTCCATAGCCGGGCGGCCATCCATCATGATGCGCCTGGCATCTATAAGGGTGGCTTTATTGTTGCGTACCGATCCTTTTACGCCTTTCATTAAGGCGTCGTAAGTGTCTTCAATGTCGCGTGACCTGTTTTTAGGAACAGCGGTAATAGAGGCAAGATATTTTTTATTGGCTTCGGCATCCGATACTGCGTTATATACTGCAAAATGCGCCTTTAGAACGCCGGCTTTAGACGGTATGTCTTTTACCGTTGTGGCAGGCGCAGCAGGAAACCGAACCGTAAATACCTTAAACGGATCTTTGTACGTATGCCAGTCTCTCGCCGAAACGGTAAGCGATGTTAGTGCCAGAAACAATAACGGAAGCAGTTTTTTCATTACCCTTAAATTTTTGCAATAGTAATAAAAAATTTAAAATGAAAACCCCACTGTTAGGTGGGACTTTATTAGTTTAAGCTACAGTTACCGCCTTTTATATCTTCAATGGTTGGGTTAAATGGGTTCTCACTAATAGTTAAGTTAATGGAGTTACTATTGGCTACCATGTTTTTTAAAGCGCAGAAGTCGTTAAGCACTGTGTTATTACTAATGACGATTCTGCTAAATCCAGCCGTAGCGTTTTGCAACCCGTCCAAAGATTGCAATGCATTGTTATTGATTATATGCAGGTCAAAGTAATATTCGCCGGTACCCTCAATTTTTTTCAGCGATGAAAGGCTGCTTATTGATGTAAGTTTTTTGTTTTGTGTAACATGAAGCGTGTTAACAGTGTCTAGATTATCCAGTCCGTTAAACGACTCCAGGTAATCGTTACTGGATAAGCGAAGATATTTGAGTGTAGTAATATTTTCAAGTCCGGAGAGGTTTACTAATTGACTATTCATGATCTCTATAGTCTCTGCGATATTCACATTTGCTAACAGTTGCAGGGAAGATAATACACCGCCTTGTATGAAGATATTTTTTATATAAGTAAGGGAGTCAATCCCTTCTAGGGATAATAATTTATCGTTTAGTGTTATATTTAAAATATTTATAGTTACGAGGTTATTAATTCCCTGCAATGTGTTAAGATTGTTATTGTAGCTGATGTCAAGTTGATCGATAGATGTAATTCCCTCCAGACCTTGTAAATTAGTAAGGGCGTAATTAGAGTATAGGCCAAGACTCATAATGTCAGATAATTGGCGTAATCCTTTTAAGTCTTTAAGCGAAATATTGTTGTTAATTATCAGTGTATCAACTTTCTGTAGATTTTCCAGTCCTGCAAGATCTTTCAGGTTTGGATTTTCGACAATGTCAATTCTATTTGCTTTTTTGAGATGCTTTAAGCCTGCGAGAGATGTAATATCGGTTGCGCCTAAGCCAATAAATCCGATGCTAAGTTTTTCGTTAAGTTCAGTTAGTCCAAGGGCGGCAAATGCGTCAACTTCTGCCTGGCTTTTTAATACTATTCCTTTTGGATACTGATTGATAGTTTCTGAGTCATCACTGCTGCATGCTGCAAAAATCATAGCGATTGCTATAGCTAAAAGTTTTCTCATTTGGTTGTAAAATTGGTGGGCGCAAATATAATCGATTATCAGAATTATAAATCAAACATTTATTTTTAGAAAACTTTTACCGATTTAACAAAAATTCTCCGGCCCTTTTTACGAAACCGTTATTCTGCCTGTATATTTTTCTATTTCTGCTTTCGCAAAGAAAAAATTGTTACTTTCGCAAATCAATTTTTTTGAACGTAGTATAATGAGTAATAAGTTTACTGAGTATAAAGGACTTGACCTGCCTACAGTGGCTGGCGAAGTGCTTGATTTCTGGAAGAAAGAGAATATATTTGACAAAAGCGTTACTACCCGCGAGGGCAAACCGCAATATGTGTTTTTTGAAGGGCCGCCGTCGGCAAACGGCCTGCCCGGTATTCACCACGTGATGGCACGTGCTATTAAAGATATTTTTTGCCGTTACCAAACCCAAAAAGGATATCAGGTAAAACGTAAGGCAGGGTGGGATACCCACGGCCTTCCGGTAGAACTTGGTACCGAAAAAGAACTGGGCATTACCAAAGAAGATATCGGTAAAACCATATCGATAGAAGAATATAATGAAGCCTGTAAGCGCACTGTAATGCGTTACACCGACGTGTGGAACGACCTTACCGAAAAAATGGGCTATTGGGTAGATATGGAAGACCCATACGTTACCTACAAACCCAAATACATGGAAAGTGTTTGGTGGCTACTGAAACAAATTTACGATAAAGGCCTTCTTTATAAAGGCTACACTATACAGCCGTATTCGCCTAAAGCGGGTACAGGACTAAGCTCTCACGAGGTTAACCAGCCCGGTGCCTACCGCGACGTGACCGATACTACCATCGTGGCGCAGTTTAAAACCGTTGCCGATTCATTGCCTGAAGTACTTAAAGGCTTTGGCGATATCGACATCATGGCATGGACAACCACGCCGTGGACACTACCAAGTAATACAGCATTAACCGTAGGGCCAAACATTGATTATGTTTTGGTACAGACGTATAATCAATATACTTTCCAGCCTATCAATGTTGTTCTTGCTAAGAACCTTGTAGGCAAACAGTTTGGTAAAAACTTTGTGGAAACCAGCAACAACGCCGATTTCGACGCGTACAATGCTGGCGATAAAACAATTCCGTACCGAATAGTTGCAGAAGCAAAAGGTGCAGCTCTTGTTGGCATCCGTTACGAACAGTTATTGCCGTTCGTACTGCCTGCACAGAATCCGCAGGATGCGTTCCGTGTTATATCGGGCGATTTTGTTACTACCGAAGACGGTACAGGTATCGTGCACACCGCGCCTACTTTTGGTGCAGATGATGCCAAGGTAGCTAAAGAAGCTAAACCCGAAGTGCCGCCAATGCTTGTGGAAGATGAAAACGGAAACCTTATTCCTCTTGTAGACCTTCAGGGTAAATTTACGTCGCACCAGGGCACTCTTGACAATCCTAACGGACAGCCGCTTAAACTTGCGGGCAAGTACGTTAAAAATGAATATTATGATGCTGGCACTGCTCCCGAAAGATCGGCAGATGTTGAAATATCGATCTACCTTAAAGAGAACAACAAAGCCTTTAAAGTAGAGAAGTACGTTCACAGCTACCCACACTCATGGAGAACAGATGAGCCATTATTATACTACCCTCTTGACAGCTGGTTCATTAAAGTGACCGATGTTAAAGACCGTATGTTCGACCTTAACGATACGATCAACTGGAAGCCTAAAGCTACAGGTGAGGGCCGTTTTGGTAACTGGCTTAAAAACGCTAACGACTGGAACCTTTCCCGTTCTCGCTATTGGGGTATTCCGCTTCCGATATGGAGGACTGAAGACAAAACCGAAGAAGTGCTTATCGGTTCTGCCGAAGAGCTGTATAGCGAAATAGAAAAAGCAATTGCTGCGGGTGTTCAGGATACAAATCCGTTTGCAGGCTTTACACCGGGCGATATGAGTGATGCAAATTACGACCTTATCGACCTGCATAAAAACGTGGTAGACAGCATTACGCTGCTTTCGCCATCAGGCAAACCTATGAAGCGCGAAAGCGACCTTATAGACGTTTGGTTTGATAGTGGGGCTATGCCGTATGCACAATGGCACTATCCGTTTGAAAACAAAGAACTGATTGATAACAACGTTGCTTTCCCTGCCGATTTTATCGCAGAAGGGGTGGACCAGACACGTGGATGGTTCTATACGCTGCACGCTATCGGAACATTAGTTTTCAATCAGGTGGCGTACAAAAATGTTGTGTCTAACGGACTTGTACTCGACAAGAACGGACAGAAAATGTCGAAACGTCTTGGCAATGCCGTAGATCCTTTTACCACCCTTGCCGAATATGGCCCAGATGCTACGCGTTGGTACATGATTGCCAATGCCAACCCTTGGGATAACCTTAAGTTCGATATTGAAGGTGTGGCTGAGGTGCGCCGTAAGTTCTTTGGTACTTTATATAATACGTACTCTTTCTTTTCGCTTTACGCGAATATCGATGGTTTCTCATACGCAGAGCCGGAAGTGCCGCTTAACGAAAGGCCGGAGATTGACCGTTGGATATTATCTGAACTGAACACGCTTATAAAAGATGTAGACAGCTTCTACGCCGATTATGAGCCTACAAAAGCTGCCAGGGCTATATCTGATTTTGTTCAGGAAAATCTGAGTAACTGGTATGTGCGTTTATGCCGCCGCCGTTTCTGGAAAGGCGAGTATGCACAGGATAAAATTGCGGCTTATCAAACGCTTTATACCTGCTTACTGACTGTGTCTAAACTTGGTGCGCCAATTGCGCCATTCTTCATGGACAGGCTGTATAAAGATTTAACACAAGCTTCACAACAAGAATCTTTTGAAAGTGTACATTTGGCCGAATTTCCAGCGTATGGTGATAACTTTGTTGATAAATCACTTGAAAGCAGGATGCAGAAGGCGCAGACCATTTCGTCGCTTGTACTTTCGCTAAGGAAGAAGGAGATGATAAAGGTTCGTCAACCGCTGCAAAAGGTAATGATACCGGTACTTGACGCAAATCAGAAAGCTGAAATTGAGGCTGTTGCCGAACTTATTAAAGCTGAGGTTAACGTTAAAGATATTGAGCTTATGGATGATGCTTCGGGTGTACTTGTTAAGCAGGTTAAACCGAATTTTAAAGCATTAGGACCACGCTTTGGTAAAGATATGGGTCTGATTTCTAAAGAGATACAAAATTTTACTCAGGAGCAGATCAACACTATAGATAAAGAGGGTAATCTTGATGTTGTAGTGTCAGGAAAAAGTGTTAATTTAACATCTGAGGATGTAGAGATAACATCGCAGGATATACCGGGGTGGCTGGTAGCAAACGCAGGCGGTATTACCGTAGCGTTAGACATTACGCTAACCGATGACCTTAAGAAAGAAGGTATTGCAAGAGAGCTGGTTAACAGGATTCAAAACATCCGGAAAGACAGCGGCTTTGAAGTAACCGACAGAATTAAGGTAACCCTGCAGGACAATAAAATCTTACAGGATGCCGTTATGGCGAATGAAGATTATATTAAAAGTGAGACACTTACCGATGAGCTTATATTTGGACAGGATGTAGCTGACGGTGTGGAAATAGAATTTGATGACATTAAAACCTTATTATTAATTTCAAAATAGATTGACAATGGTAGATGAGCAAATACGATACTCTGATGCTGACCTTGCAGAGTTTAGGGAATTAATTAGCAAAAAAATTGAGAAAGCTAAAGCCGATTTAGACCTGATACGCAGCGCTTATATGAACGACCTTAACAACGGTACCGACGATACGTCGCCTACGTTTAAGGCTTTCGAAGAAGGCAGCGAAACAATGTCTAAAGAAGCGAACTCACAATTGGCTATCCGCCAGGAGAAGTTCATCCGCGACCTTAAGAATGCGCTAATACGTATTGAAAACAAAACGTATGGCATTTGCAAAGTAACCGGAAAGCTAATCAACAAAGAAAGGCTAAAATTGGTTCCCCATGCTACAATGAGCATCGAAGCTAAGAACATGCAACGATAACAAGATAGAAACCGCCCCAACAAGGGCGGTTTTTTGTTTTTATAAGGTTCGGTCATTCTGAATGCAGCGCAGCGGAGTGAAGAATCTCTGTTATTACGAATAGATCCTTCGTTCCTCAGGATGACAGACAGTGCGAGTTATAGGGTTCTGTCATTCTGAATGCAGCGCAGCGGAGTGAAGAATCTCTGTTATGACAAATAGAACCTTCGTTCCTCAGAATGACAATCAGTGCGAGTTATATGGTTCTGTCATTCTGAATGCAGCGCAGCGGAGTGAAGAATCTCTGTTGTACGAATAGATCCTTCGTTCCTCAGGATGACAAACAGTAAGTGTTATTGGGTTTTGTCATTCTGAATGCAGCGCAGCGGAGTGAAGAATCTCTGCTATTACGAATAAATCCTTCGTTCCTCAGGATGACAAACAGTACGTGTTATTGGGTTCTGTCATTCTGAATGCAGCGCAGCGGAGTGAAGAATCTAATCTATTTCATCATTCAGAAATTTCCAATCAGGATTAAATTCGCTTATTAAAGCATCCTTTTTCGCTCTTATCCACCCTTTTATTTCTTTTTCACGATCAATTCCGGTTTCTGCATCCTGATAATGCTCCCAATACACAAGGTGCCAACATTTATATTTGGCTGTAAAAGCTTTAGAGTGCGGCTCAGGATTCTGGTGATAATGAAGTCGGTTTTTTAATTTATTTGTAAATCCCGTATACAATACTGTTTTTGTTCTGTTTGTTAGTATGTAGACATAATAATTATGTGTGCCTAAAGTCTTTTGCATCAATTCTGGTTTAAAGTATAAAAATATAAAATTTTAGATTCTTCCTTCGTCAGAATGACAAACAGTACGTGTTATTGGGTTCTGTCATTCTGAATGTAGCGCAGCGGAGTGAAGAATCTCTATTATTACGAATAGATCCTTCGTTCCTCAGGATGACAAACAGTACGTTTTATTGGGTTCTTTTATTTTGAATGCAGCGCAACGGAGTGAAGAATCTCTGTTGTACGAATAGATCCTTCATTCCTATGGATGACAAACGGTGAGTGTTATTATGTTCTGTCATTCTGAATGCAGCGCAGCGGAGTGAAAAATCTCTGCTATTACGAATAGATCCTTCGTCCCTCAGAATGACAAACAGTAAGTGTTATTGGGTTCTTTTATTTTGAATGCAGCGCAGCGGAGTGAAGAATCTCTGCTATTACCAATAGATACTTCGTTCCTTAGGATGACAAACAGTGCTGTCGTAATGAATATTAAAAAGCCTATATAATTTTGTGCCAATTCATGTAATTTATAACTGCAATACAAATAATTCCATTATTTTTGCGGGTAAAATTTTAATAAATGTCCTTAAAGAAAGCCTATCTTATTGTCATTCTTATATTGGTAATAGACCAGATCTCTAAAATATACATCAAAACCAACTTTATGCTTAATGAAGAGGTTAAGGTTTTTGAGTGGTTCAGGATTCGCTTTATAGAAAATGAGGGCATGGCATGGGGTGCACAGATACCGGGATCTTACGGTAAACTGATACTTACACTTTTCAGGCTGGTAGCCGTTTGCGGAATTGGCTGGTGGCTGCACGATTCGGTTAAGAAAAGGCTTTCTCCGTACCTTATCGTTTCTATCGCTTTAATTCTTGCAGGTGCGTTTGGTAATATAATCGACTCTGTTTTTTACGGATTGATATTTGACCATAGCCACGGGCAGGTTGCCACGTTATTCTCAGATCATCCGTACGGAACCGTATTTCACGGTAAAGTTGTAGATATGCTTTATTTTCCGCTATTTGATGGTACTTTCCCATCGTGGTTTCCAATCTGGGGAGGTGAACACTTTAACTTCTTCAACGCTATCTTTAATATTGCCGATGCCGCTATCTCTGTAGCAGTTGGTATATTGATAGTGTTTAATAAAAAGGCATTCGCGAAGAGCTAGAATTAGTTGCCAGTTGATGGTTGTCAGTTAATAGATTTCCACAATTACGATCTTTACCGTCTTTCTCGCTATTCTTTGACTCATAGTAACTGATTGTCATCCGACAACCAGCAACTGACAACTATTAACCAAAAGAATACACTTTCAAAGGCGTTACACAGTAATCCATAGGTACATCGGTGGTATTAGTTTCAATAGCTTCTTCTTCGGCTTCAAAGAAGGATAAGCCGATTGTTACAACATCCTGTTTGCATTCGTTTAGGAAACGGTCGTAAAAGCCTTTTCCGTAGCCTACACGCTGTCCGTTATTGTCAAAAGCTAAAAGAGGCACAAACACCACATCAATCTTATTAGAAGGCACTTCTATACCATCTACAGGCTCTGGTATGCCGAACTGGTTCTTCATCAGGCGCGTATTATCCGTCAGCAGAAAATGAATCATAGTATGTGTTTCAAAATCCGAACGTGATACAATCACCTCTTTATCTTTTCCGGCAAGTATATTTAGGATGAATTCCGTATGCACCTCACGCTGTTCTTCCATTGTAAGGAACAGGTGAAAATAGATGTTATCCCATATATCCATCTTTAAAAGATTGTTGGCGATAGCAAGGCTTTTGTCTTCAATCTCATCAAGTGACAATGCCTGGCGCAGGTTTTTATAATGAAGGCGGAGGTCTTTTTTAAGCATTGTTTATTTGTAGATTCGTGGATTTGCTTATTTGTTGCACAGTTGTTTCACAAAGATACACGAAGAAGGCGCAAAGATTCGCAAAGAATAGGGGTTGGGGCGTGGGTACTTTTGATTGTAGGTGGCAATATTCTTAAAAGTCACAATCAAATCTATTAAATAACCGCATCACCAAATAACCAAACCTAAAATCTATAACTCTGCGTGATGTGAAAAATGGCATCGCCCTGATACACGATCGGAGCATCGTTGGCATTGATAATATAGCCGCTGTTTGGTGCTTTAACTTTGTGTTCTACTTTTCCGAAAGGGTCGGTTATAAGCGCAATTACATCGCCTTTGGTAACAAAATCGCCTGCAATAGCCCTGTGCTGGAATAACCCTGAAAAACGGGCACGTACCCATCCCGACTTATCAATGTAAATAGAATTGTTGTTGGCTACAGGTGCTTTCTTTTGCGGATTCAGCATATCGAAATGTTCAAGGAAACGCTTTGCTCCCTGAATACCTTCCTGTGTGATATTATTGTTAATATCCAGTGATTTTCCGCCCTCAAACAAAAGCATTTTAACGCCCAGTTTTCCGCAGGCACTTCTAAATGATCCGGTTATGTTCTTTGAATATAGCGTAAAAGGCGCATTAAATACGTCTGACAGTTCTTTCAATTCGGGGTTATTGGGTACAATGCGAATTTGTGGCGCGTTGAAACGGCTGGCACCACCGGCATGAAAGTCGATACAGTAATCTACATTCGGAATCACCTCTTTTAGCAGGTAATAGGCAAAGCGGCTGGCAAGCGATCCGTTTTTGCTTCCGGGGAAGACGCGGTTAAGGTCGCGACCATCGGGAAATTCCCGGCTTTGGTTTACGAATCCGAAAATATTAATAACAGGAATGCAGATAATCGTTCCGCGCTTAGGTTTGTTGATCTTTCGGGCAATCATCTGGCGGACAATCTCAATCCCGTTAATTTCGTCGCCATGCAGCCCGGCACTAAACAATACTGTTGGCCCTGCCAGTTTAGAACGCTCTACAATTATTGGGATTTTAAGTTTTGTCATGGTATGCAGGCGGGCAATTTCCATTGTAATGGTTCTGCTTTCGCCGGGTAAAACTTCTTCGCCAAGTATCGTGATGTTCTTATTTATCGCCATAGGGTAGTATGAAAGGATAAAAGTAAGGAATTTTTGAGATATGGAATATGATTGCAACGCGGATGACGCGGATCTGGGCAGATTTACGCGGATTGGTAATGTAGCGAAGCTGCTCCCTCTCCTTCGGAGACGGCATCCTGCTTAGGACTTTAAAAACAATTAACACAACTCTCTCACCATTCCACCGTCAAACATTCGCTATTTGTTTTTAACTTTGCAGTATGCGTACTCCTCTTGAACTTCAGATACAAACCCTGCCCGACAATCCGGGTGTTTACCAGTATTTTGACAAAGACGACAAGCTGCTTTATGTGGGTAAGGCAAAGAACCTTAAAAAAAGGGTGATGTCTTATTTTAATAAAGTGCACGACACCGGGCGAACTAACGTGATGGTGCGCAAGATCGTATCTATTAAACACATTGTTGTGCCTACCGAAAGTGAAGCCCTGCTGCTTGAAAATAACCTTATCAAGAAACTTCAGCCGCGCTACAACATCATGCTTAAGGATGATAAGACGTATCCGTGGATATGCATAAAGCGTGAGCCGTTTTCGAGGGTGTTCTCTACCCGAAAGGTGATAAAGGATGGGTCGGAATATTTTGGGCCTTATACCAGTTTCAAGACCGTGCATACGCTTTTGGATCTGATAAAAGAGCTGTATCCGTTGCGTACGTGCAATTACGACCTTAACGAGACAACCATACGTTCCGGAAAATATAAGGTGTGTTTAGAGTACCATTTAGGTAACTGCAAAGGTCCGTGTGAAGGTCACGAGCCATTGAGTGTGTACCAGGACCATGTAGATGCCATCCGTCAGATATTAAAAGGAAATTTTAAAGAATCGCTTAAGGATTTCCGCAAGCTGATGCAGGATCTGGCAATGGATATGCGCTTTGAAGAAGCCCAGAAAATAAAAGAAAAGATAGAAGTACTGGAAAATTACCAGGCACGAAGCACGGTTTTTAACCCTAAAATATCTAACCTCGATGTGTTTACAATAATTTCAGACGAAAGTATGGCCTATGTAAACTTCATTCAGGTGTCGCATGGTGCAATTATCCGTAGCCATACGATGGAAATTAAAAAGAAGCTCGACGAACCCGATGAGGAAATCTTAGAGCTGGCCGTGGTAGAACTGCGCGACCGTTTTAAACTGATGTCGAAAGAAATACTGGTTCCGTTTCCTATAAGTGTAGGCGAAAATATAACGGTTACCGTACCAAAGCTGGGGGACAAAAAACAGATTCTTGACCTTTCGGAGCGTAACGCGCGTTTCTTCCGAATGGATCAGCTGAAGCAGATTAAGATTGTTGACCCCGACCGCCATACCAACCGTATTATGGCGCAGATGAAAGCCGACCTTCGCCTGCCCGAAGAGCCACGCCATATAGAATGTTTTGATAACTCGAACATTCAGGGAACAAACCCTGTTTCGGCATGTGTGGTGTTTAAAGATGGTAAGGCAAGTAAGAAAGACTACCGTCATTTTAATATAAAAACCGTTGTTGGCCCCGACGATTTTGCTTCTATGGAAGAAGTTGTTTTTCGCCGTTACCGCAGGCTGCTTGACGAAAACGAACCATTGCCGCAGCTGATAATTATCGACGGTGGAAAAGGTCAGTTGTCCTCTGCATTAAAAAGTATAGATGCCTTGGGGTTGCGTGGGAAAATTACTATATTGGGCATTGCTAAACGATTGGAAGAAATTTTCTATCCGGGCGACTCGATTCCGCTGTATCTCGACAAGAAATCTGAGACGCTGAAGATCATTCAGCAATTGCGAAATGAAGCGCACCGTTTTGGTATTACCTTTCACCGCGATAAGCGAAGCAAGGCCGCGCTGCAAACATCGGTGGAAACCATACCCGGCATAGGCGAGAAGACTATGGTGACACTGCTGAAGCATTTTAAATCGGTAAAGCGGATGACCGCCGCACCCGAGGATGAAATTGCCAAAGTTGTGGGGCCGTCTAAAGCCAAAAAAATAACTGAGTTTTACAAAGACAAGAATAAATAACCCAATGAAAAAACTGCTTCTCCTGCTAGTATCGCTATCGGTTTTCGGTTCCGTCATGGGACAGGAGAAAAAGCACAAGCCAAAAGTGGGTGTAGTGCTTAGCGGGGGCGGGGCAAAAGGCCTTGCGCACATTGGTGTGCTTAAGGTGCTGGAAGAAGCAGGTGTTGAGGTTTCTTACATTGGCGGTACCAGCATGGGTGCTATTGTAGGCGGATTGTATGCTGCGGGATACTCTGCAAACCAGCTTGATTCTATTTTTAGCTCACTTGATCCCGATGCGCTGTTGCGCGACTTTACCCCAAGAAGCTCTAAGAACTTTTTTGAGAAGCGTAACGACGAGATCTATGCGCTTTCGCTTCCGTTTAAAGGATTTAAAATTGGTTTTCCTACTGCCTTTTCTAAAGGGCTTTACAATTATACTACCGTTTCAAGGCTAACAGACCATGTAAGGCATATCCGCGATTTTGATAAGCTGCCCATTCCGTTTGTGTGTATCGCTACCGATATAGAAACCGGACAGGAAGTAGTGCTTCGCGAAGGTGTGCTACCCGATGCTATTTTGGCAAGTGGGGCATTTCCGTCGCTATATTCTCCCGTTGCCATTGGCGAAAAACTGCTTATAGATGGCGGTGTTACTAATAACTATCCCATAGAACAGGTTAAGGCTATGGGGGCTGATATTATTATTGGGGTAGATGTTCAGGACCCATTAAAGAACCGTGACCAGATTAAAGGTGCTACCGGTATTCTTATCCAGATCAATAATTACCAGATGATCCAGAAGATGGAAGGTAAGCGCAAAGAGACAGATGTGTATATTAAACCCGATATTGCCGGGTTTACAGTTATATCTTTTGATGAAGGGCGACAGATAATTGATAAGGGCGAAGAATCTGCCCGCAAGATGATCGACAGGCTTAAAGCATTGGGCGTAGGGCATTCGCTTGAAAAGCAAAAAATACAGCCCCGTGACTCTATTTGTGTGGACAACATTCGCATAAGCGGACTTAATAACTACACGCGCTCGTACATAATTGGTAAGCTTAATTTTAAGCCCGGTACCAAGATCAGCTACAAAAAGCTCGATGACGGTATTACAAGGCTTAATGCTACCCAAAACTTTAATACACTGGGCTACAATTTTACTACAGGCGGCGATGGCGAAACGCTTCGGCTTAATGTTGTGGAGAACCCTATAGACCGTTACATTAAATTCGGACTGCATTACGACGGGCTTTATAAAAGCGCAGTGCTGGTTAATTATACCCATAAAAACCTGCTATTGCGTAACGATGTGGCATCGTTAGATCTTGTGCTTGGCGATAACTTCAGGTATAATTTTGATTATTATATAGATAATGGCTTTCACCTGAGCTATGGTGTGCACTCGTACTTTAGTAGTTTCAACAGGAATATTAAAGCCGATTTTTCTGCCGATGGTAGTTTTAGTAACATGCTGGGTACAGGTTCGGCCAATATCGATTTTACCGACTGGACAAACCAGGCGTACCTGCAAACCATTTTTGCCCAACGTTTTCTTTTGGGCGGAGGTGTAGAATACAAGCACCTGAAAGTAAAATCGGAAACGGTAGATGTAACGCCTGTTTTTGATAACAGCGATTATCTTTCGGTATACGGATATCTAAAGTTCGATTCGTATGACGATAAATATTTTCCCAGTGAAGGCTGGTTCTTTTCGGGAGAAGCCAAATCGTATCTCCTGTCTTCGAATTACACAGGCGGATTTAACCGTTTTAGTATCATAAAAGGTGAAATATCTACGGCGCAAAAATTGTTTAGCGGACTTACGGTAGAGCTTCAGGCTGAGTCTGGCTTTGCATTGGGCGAAGAAAGTGTACCTACCTTCGATTTTATTCTTGGGGGCTACGGATTTCACATGACAAATAGTTTTCGTCATTTCTACGGATACGATTTTCTAAGCATATCGGGTAATAGCTACATAAAAGGTGCGGCAACGCTGGATTGGGAATTCCTCAAGAAAAACCACCTTAATTTTACAGCTAACTTTGCCAATGTAGGGCGCAACCTTTTGGATGAGGGCGAAATGTTCTCTATCCCAAAATACAGCGGTTATGCTTTTGGCTATGGTATGGAAACCATTATTGGCCCAATAGAAGTTAAACATAGCTGGAGCCCTGATACTACAGAGCACTATACCTGGATAAGCGTTGGTTTCTGGTTTTAATAGCAGTGTGTTTGGTTATTTGGTTATTTGATAGGCGAATCTGTAGGTTTAGCTAGTGAAAACAAATAACCGCATTACCAAATCCCCGAATAAATCCTTATTAAAAAGACATTTTTCGTTAAAAACTTCATAATTTTTATAAAAACCCTATATTTGGGACTTCAAAAATTAAATATACTCTATGTCTATCTGGAAAAGAAAACCATTAAATGTCCTGTTGGACGAAGCTGGCGAGTCTGAAAAAGGTCTTAAAAAGACACTTACCGCAAGCGGTTTAACAGCGTTGGGAGTGGGCGCCATTATTGGTGCGGGTCTGTTTTCTATAACAGGTCTTGCCGCAGCGCAAAACGCCGGCCCGGCAATTACCATTTCGTTTCTTGTAGCGGCTTTAGGCTGTATTTTTGCCGGTCTTTGCTACGCCGAATTTTCGTCTATGATACCCGTTGCGGGTAGTGCCTACACCTATTCATTTGCCACTATGGGCGAATTTGTAGCGTGGATTATTGGCTGGGACTTAGTTCTGGAATACGCAGTGGGGGCTGCTACAGTATCTATAAGCTGGTCGCGGTACCTCGGTAAGTTTCTCGAGAGTTATGGTATTTATTTAGATAAAGACTACATGTTATCGCCGTTTGAAGGCGGTATTATTAATATACCTGCGGTATTCATTGTAATGGTAATGTCGTTTGTGCTTATGAGAGGTACAAAAGAATCGGCGTTTATCAATGGGTTAATCGTAATGCTTAAAGTAACTGTAGTTTTAGTGTTTATAGCACTGGGATGGCAGTATATAAGGCCGGAAAACTTTACACCTTATATCCCTGAGAATACAGGTACATTTGGTGAGTTTGGTTTTAGCGGTATTATTCGTGCGGCAGCTATTGTATTCTTTGCTTATATTGGTTTCGATGCAGTATCTACAGCAGCACAGGAGGCTAAAAACCCGAAAAGGGATATGCCAATAGGTATTCTTTTATCGTTAGGTATCTGTACATTACTATACATATTGTTTGCACACGTAATGACGGGAGTTGTAAACTACCAGGCATTTGCAGGAGCAGACGGTATTGCACCGGTGGCTATTGCGATTGACGCTATGGGTCCTGTTGGCCCAAGCGGATTGATAACGCCAGCATACCCGTGGCTAAACAGTGCAATTTTACTTGCTATTCTTGGTGGATATGCATCGGTAATATTAGTAATGCTTATGGGGCAGAGCCGTGTATTCTTCTCTATGAGTAAAGATGGGCTTATGCCAAAAGTATTCTCAGACGTTCACCCAAAATTCCGTACACCTGCTAAAAACAACATGTTGTTTATGGTTGTGGTAAGCCTTTTTGCAGCGTTTGTACCGGCAAGGGTAGTAGGAGAGATGACAAGTATTGGTACATTGTTCGCCTTTATTCTTGTATGTATTGGTGTGTTGATAATGCGTAAAAAAATGCCGGAAGCACCAAGAGCATTCCGTACACCACTAGTACCGCTAGTGCCTATTTTAGGTGTTGCAGTATGTTTATTCATGATGGTTTTCCTTCCGCTTGATACATGGATTCGTCTGATCGTTTGGATGATGATAGGATTTGATCTTTACCTTTTCTACGGAATGAAAAATAGTTTCCTTAATAAAGGGAATTTTACAGCAAGCAGCTTTAAAACCGTTTCGGCATCGGGTATTGGTATGGTTGTAGCACTTGCAATTGTGGCATTTATCCACCATCAGGGTGCTGATGATACAGGCTTGTACTATTTCTCTCTTGCTTTTGCAGCAATACATGCTATAGTATATGCTGTAAGCTATACAAAAACTAAGGCTTAAACAACAAACACATATATTGCTAAAAATCCCAATGCCGAAAGGTGTTGGGATTTTTTTGTGGTCTTAACCCAACCCATTTCCAAATACCGAGAGGGGTGGGGTGAGGCCTACTTTATAACTTTGCAGCTTTGTAACGTTGCAACTTCACGCTGTTTATTCATTTTTTCGCAAAAACTCAGCCATAAAATTAAATTTTTACGATATTTGTTGCTATGAATGTACAGTGGCATGGATTGCTGAGTTATCTGAAGTTCCTCATCAAGAGAAATCCTGAGTGAGGCGCTATGCGTTGGAATAAATTCATTCATTAACAAACAAATTTCTATTATGCCTATATATCACAAAGTGGGTAACATCCCGCAAAAGCGACATACGCAGTTTGAGAAACCCGATGGCGGCCTTTACTACGAGCAGCTGTTTGGTACAGAGGGCTTTCACGGGCACTCATCTTTACTGTACCATGTGCACAGGCCTACACAGGTAAAAGAGATTGTAAAATCATACTCTGTTGAGCCTAAGATTGCTATAGATAAAAACATAAAGTCGTTATTGCTTAAAGGTTTTGAATTAAAACCGGAAGACGATTTCCTGGATAGCCGTAAAGCTATGCTTGTAAACCGCGACTGTATAATAGGCCTTGCGGCACCAAGAAAATCGCTTCGCGAGTACTTCTACAAAAATGCCGATGCCGACGAAATGATCTTCATCCATAAAGGAACAGGAACGCTAAGAACGTTTATGGGTAACATACCGTTTGAATATGGCGACTACCTTATCATTCCGCGTGGTATGATCTATCAAATCGATTTTGATACTGAAGATAACCGCCTTTTCTATGTAGAAAGTATCGCGCCGTTCTATACGCCGAAGCGCTACAAGAACCAAAGCGGACAGCACTTAGAGCATTCACCTTTCTGTGAAAGGGATTTTAAACTGCCTACAGAAATTGAAACATTCGATGAAAAAGGCGATTTCCTAATTAAGATCAAGAAAGAAGGCATGATGCACGAGGTTGTATATGCTACGCATCCGTTTGATGTAATAGGTTGGGACGGTTATAACTTTCCGTACGGCTTTAGCATACATAACTTTGAACCAATAACAGGCAGGGTACACCAACCGCCTCCGGTACACCAGACGTTTGAGACATCTACATTTGTAGTATGTTCATTCTGCCCAAGGTTGTACGATTATCACCCTAAAGCTATTCCTGCACCATACAATCACAGTAATATAGACAGTGATGAGGTATTGTATTATGTTGATGGCGACTTTATGAGCCGTAACAACATAGAGCAGGGACATATAACGCTGCATCCTAAAGGAATTCCTCATGGGCCTGCACCGGGTGCTATGGAGCGAAGCATTGGTAAAACAATTACCGAAGAGCTTGCTGTAATGGTAGATACCTTCCGTCCGCTAATGGTAACGGAGGTTGCTATGGGCTTAGACGATGGGCAGTACTATAAATCGTGGGTTGAGTAAACCGAAAATCCTCACCTCAATCATCTCCTTTTGGGAATTTGTTGGGTGTGAGGCAAAAGAGCCTTCGGGCATGAATAAAAACAAAACAAAAACTAATACTTTTTCCGCGCAGGCGGAACAGAAATACAGAATATCATGAGCAACGAAATAAAAAACGTAGAATACGGACTTGAAAAGATATTTGAAGGAGCGCAGGATTTCCTTCCCCTAATGGGAACTGATTATGTAGAACTTATTGTGGGGAACGCTAAACAGGCGGCTCATTTTTATAAAACAGCTTTCGGTTTCCAGTCATTGGCATATGCCGGACTTGAGACAGGACTAAGAGACAGAACATCTTACGTTCTTGTGCAGGATAAGATTCGTATCGTGCTAACTTCACCACTTACGGCAGACTCGCCGCTTAACGACCACCTTGCAAAACACGGTGATGGTGTAAGGGTAGCAGCCCTTTGGGTTGAAGATGCAAGAAAATCTTTTGAAGAGACTACAAAGCGCGGAGCTAAAGTATTTATGGAGCCAACAGTTGAAACTGATGAGTTTGGTGAAGTAGTTCGCGCAGGTATCTATACGTATGGCGAAACAATACATATGTTTGTAGAGCGTAAAAACTATAATGGTGTTTTCTTACCGGGCTTCAGGGAATGGAAATCAGATTACAACCCGGCATCTACAGGTCTTAAATATGTAGACCACATGGTAGGTAACGTGGGTTGGAATGAAATGAATATATGGGTTAAGTGGTATGAAGAAGTAATGGGCTTTGTAAACTTCCTTTCATTTGATGACAAACAGATCAACACGGAATACTCTGCACTTATGAGTAAGGTAATGAGTAACGGCAACGGAAGGATTAAATTCCCTATCAATGAGCCGGCAGAAGGTAAAAAGAAATCGCAGATTGAGGAATATCTTGATTTTAATGGTGGACCGGGCATTCAGCATATTGCTATCGCTACTGATGATATCATTAAAACGGTATCAGACCTTAAGGCTCGTGGAGTAGAATTTCTTTCTGCACCACCGCAGGCTTATTATGATGCAGTACCAGGCCGTCTTGGTCAGCATAAAGATGCTTTTAAAGAAGATATTCAAAAAATTCAGGAGCTGGCTATCATGGTGGATGCTGATGAAGAAGGGTATTTGTTACAGATATTTACAAAACCGCTTCAGGACCGTCCTACGCTTTTCTTTGAAATCATTCAGAGAATGGGTGCCAGGGGCTTTGGTGCGGGTAACTTTAAAGCCCTTTTTGAGTCGATTGAACGTGAGCAGGAATTAAGAGGTACTTTGTAAAAAGGCTGAATTTCTGAGAATAATATAAAATAAGGCCAAAATTGAGAGCTGTTTTTGTGAAATATTTGTTAAAGTGAAATTTTAGCATATAAATTTGCAGAAAGTTAATACCTTTGCACTCGCAAAAAAGGAGGTGTTCATAGACCTCCGATTGAGCAAGGTAAATTTTTCATAATTTATAGTTTTTTGGTTGGTTAATAGCATAAAAACCCGGTCATTGTTTGACTGGGTTTTTTTGTTTTCTTAACTTTGGAACAGAAATTGCATTTATTGGCTCTAAACACCAACAAAAAAAATTAAAATGAAGAAACTGATTGCATTTTTATTGCTTTTTACTGCTTCTAATGCTTTTTCACAGAGCGCTTATACCACGGGGGAATACTTTAAGTTCAGGATACATTATGGCGTCGTGAATGCCGGGTATGCCACACTGGAGGTAAAAGATGCAGTAAAGGACAACAAGAAAGTGTACCATGTTGTAGGGAAAGGTTATACAACCGGAATGACGAAGTTTTTCTTTAAAGTGCAGGATGAGTACGAAAGCTATTTTGATAAGGTTACCAACAAACCTTACCAATATGTGCGAAAGATAAACGAAGGCGGATATACCAAGAACCAGGAAGGTTTTTTTAATCAGGATAACAACACGGTTACCGTTAAAGACTACAAGCACAAAAGCCAGAAAACATTTTCTGTAACCGAAAATGTTCAGGACATTGTATCTACCTTCTATTACTTAAGGAACCATCCCAAAGTTGATAAGCTTAATGTAGGCGAGTCGATAAATGTTGACATGTTTTTTGATGATGAGGTAGTAAAATTTAAGCTTAAATTCATTGGCAGGGAAGATTTAAAAACTAAATTTGGAACCGTTTCTACAATGATATTCAGGCCGCTGGTTCAGGCAGGCCGTGTATTTAAGGAAGAGGAGAGTTTAACTGTCTGGATTTCAGATGATGACAACAAAGTTCCGCTAAGGATAAAAGCAAGCCTTGCGGTAGGATCGCTTAAAGCCGATCTTGAAGAATATAAGGGGTTAACGCACCCGCTTAAAGTAAAAGCAAAATAATAATGGAGATTACAAACCCAATACAGGAAAAGATAGAGCAGCTGGATGAAAAGTTCAAAGCTATAAATCAAAAAACTGAAACCCACCTTGAAGGCCTGCTTTGGTCTAAACCTATTACTTATTGGGATTATATACAAACCGATGCCCTGCTTAACCTGCAAATACAACGCACTACGCTACCCGATGAAATGGTTTTCATCATGTACCACCAGGTTAACGAGCTTTTGTTTAAAATGATACTTTGGGAGGTAGAGCAGCTTTGCCACAATGCTGCACCTACTACCTCTTTCTTTACAGAAAGGTTAATGCGCATTAGCCGCTACTTCGACATGCTTACCACATCGTTTGATATTATGGGCGATGGTATGGAAATAGACCAGTACATGAAGTTCAGGAATACGCTTACTCCGGCAAGTGGTTTCCAGAGCGCACAATACAGGCTTATTGAATTTGCATCTACAGATCTTATCAACCTTATAGATTACCGTTTCCGTGCTACAATAGATCGTAATACGCCATACGAACATGCACTGGAGCATTTGTACTGGCAGGCAGCAGGTAAAGACCACAAAACAGGCGAGAAATCGTACCTGTTGGCAGAATTTGAGCGTAAGTACAAGGGCGAGTTCCTTCGCTGGATGGAAGAATACAACACGATTAACATTTGGCAGAAATTCAGGCAATTGCCGGAAGAGAGCCAAAACGACCCTCAGCTGGTTAAGGCAATGCGCCACTACGACTATACGGTAAATGTTACCTGGGTTATGGGACACCTTAACACCGCTAAGAAATATATTGAAAGCCAGTCTGGCCCGCAGGAAGCTACCGGCGGAAGTGACTGGAAGAAATACATGCACCCTAAATACCAAAGGAGGATATTTTTCCCTGAGCTATGGTCTGAAGAAGAGCTAAAGACATGGGGTGAAAATGTATAACCGATAAAACTGCACTACACAAATTGAAGTACTTAACCGTCATACTGTTACTATTTAGCTTAATCGCCTGTAAGAACGAGGAAAAAGATACCGCAAAACCCAAAAAAGCTGCCATAAAAAAGGAGCCTGTAATTAAAGAGTTTGGATTTACCCTAAACGACTTTAAAGTGGTGCACGACACCATAGAAACCGGCGACACTTTTGGTAAAATTTTGGGTGATGAAGGATATAGTGCTGCCCAGGTGCATGCTGTAACCGAAAAGATCCGCGATTCGTTTGCTTTAAGGGATATACGAATAGGTAAGCCGTTTACTTTACTTAAAGACAAGAAGAATCCAAACAAACTTCAGGTTTTTGTGTATGAACCCGATGCTACCAGTTATTATGTGGTAGACCTTCGTGACTCAATCGCAAAAGCGTATAAGCATGTAAGGCCAATGACCATTAAAAGAAGGCTTATCGTAGCCGAAATTGAAGGGTCGTTGTCTGAAACACTGGCAAATGCAGGGGCAACACCAGCCCTGGCACATGAACTTTCTGAGATTTATGCATGGTCTATTGACTTCTTTAAAATTCAGAAAGGCGATAAATTTGCTGTTGCGGTAAACGAAAAATACATAGACGGCACTACCTACGCCGGATTGCAAAATATTGAATCATCGTACTTTGAATATAAAGGAAAGCGTATTTATGCATTTCCATTTCAGCGTGACCCTAATTCTAAGAAAGTTGACTTTTATGACGAAGAAGGAAAAGTGCTTAAAAGCATGTTCCTGAAAGCGCCGCTAAAATTCAGCCGTATTAGTTCAAGATTTTCGCCGAGGCGTTTCCATCCCGTACAGGGACGTTGGAAAGCGCATAACGGTACCGATTATGCCGCTCCGCATGGTACACCTATTATGACTACCGCCAACGGTGTGGTAGAGCGTACAGGCTATACCGCCGGTAACGGTAACTTTGTTAAGGTTAGGCACAATGGGCAGTATTCTACCCAGTACCTGCATATGAGTAAAATACTCGTAAGGAACGGGCAAAGGGTATCGCAGGGCGATGTGATAGGTAAGGTTGGCAGTACCGGCCTTGCAACAGGACCGCACGTATGCTACCGCTTCTGGAAAAATGGGGTGCAGGTAGACGCGCTCAGAATGAAACTTCCAAGCTCTGAACCTATGAGCTCTAAAGATAAGCCGCGCTTTGAGGCGTATATGACTCCGCTTAAAAAGGAGTTAGACAGTATATCAGACATCAAATTCTCAAAATAAATTCACATTATAATGGCACTAGAAAACATCAATCCTTCGGGTACTGCTGCATGGCAGGAACTAACGCAGCATTTTGCGGAGATGCAGAATGCATCTATGAAAGACATGTTTGCTTCGGATAAAGGCAGGACAGCAAAATTCAATATTCAGTGGAACGATTTTGTAGTTGATTATTCTAAGAATATCATCAGCGAAAAAACAGTGCAGCTGCTTCAGGATCTTGCAAAACAGGCTAACCTTTCGGGTGCTATTGATGCTTATTTTGGAGGAGATGCTATAAACCGTACCGAAGGCAGGGCTGTATTGCATACTGCACTTCGTGCGCCTTCAACTGCCGATATTAAAGTAGACGGCGTTAATGTAATGCCGGAGATCTATTCGGTTAAAAACAAAATAAAACAGTTTTGCGATGCTGTCATCGGCGGAAGCAAAAAAGGATATACAGGCAAGGCGTTTACCGATGTGGTGAATATTGGTATCGGTGGATCTGATCTCGGCCCTGCTATGGTTGTAGAATCGCTTAAATTCTACAAGAACCAGCTTAATGTCAGGTTTATATCTAACGTAGATGGCGACCATGTTATGGAAAGCCTTAAAGGGCTTAATCCCGAAACTACATTGTTTGTAATTGCCTCTAAAACATTTACAACGCAGGAGACACTTACCAATGCAGAAACTGCAAGGGAATGGTTTCTTAAAACAGCTTCTCAGGAAGATGTGGCGAAACATTTTGTGGCGGTATCGACGAACATTCAGAAAGTAACCGAATTCGGTATTGCTGAAGACAACATTTTCCCGATGTGGGACTGGGTTGGCGGACGCTTTTCACTTTGGAGTGCTGTAGGACTTACAATTGCACTTGCAGTAGGTTTTGAAAACTTTGATAAATTACTGAAAGGTGCTAACGAAATGGACGAGCATTTCCGCACCGAATCACACGATAAAAACATTCCGGTAGTGCTGGCATTGCTTAGCATCTGGTACAACAACTTCTTTGGTGCCGAAAGCGAAGCGCTGATTCCGTATACACAATACCTTCAAAAGCTTGCGCCATACCTTCAGCAGGGAATTATGGAGAGCAATGGTAAGAGTATAGGCCGCGATGGCAAACCTGTTAATTACCAAACGGGCACAATTATCTGGGGTGAGCCGGGAACTAACTCCCAGCATGCTTTCTTCCAGCTGATTCACCAGGGTACAAAATTGATTCCAACAGATTTTATAGGATTTATTGAGCCGCTTCACGGCAATAAAGACCACCACGATAAACTAATGTCTAACTTCTTTGCACAGACTGAAGCGTTACTTAACGGTAAGACGGAAGCACAAGTACAGGCGGAGTTTGACAAAGCGGGTGTAGCTGCTGATAAAGCAGATTACTTACGTCCGTTTAAAGTGTTCAATGGCAATAAGCCAACAAATACATTATTAATTAAAAGGTTAACGCCGGAAACACTTGGTTCGCTTGTAGCCTTATACGAGCATAAGATATTTGTACAGGGTGTTATCTGGAATATATTTAGCTACGACCAATGGGGTGTAGAGCTTGGCAAGCAATTGGCAAACTCTATTCTTGACGAAATAAACTCAAAAGACATCAAAACACATGACAGTTCTACAACTTTCTTATTAGAGAAGTTTTTAGGGAAATAGTTGCCGGTTGATAGTTGTCGGATTTCCGATACTGAAAAACACCAAGCCCTGAAGAGTAATCTTCGGGGTTTTGTTTTTTATATTAATCCCTATTCTCTTCGAGGGGAAGACTCAGGTTGCCTCAAATGTGTTGGTCTATTTTAAGCATAATTACTTCCGGATTCCTCTCTTTTGAGAATGGGTTTGGGGGTGAAGTTAATAGGGTAGCTTTTTTTAAAAATTAATCATAATAAATAATATCACAGTGACAATTTGTAAGTATAAAAGTTAAATAATTAGTTTTTTTAAACTAATGGCGTGAATATTGCGTTTATATATATACTACAGCTAAGGAGGTCTTCCGAAAAAATTCCGGTATCCCGATAATATAGAAATCCCCCCTGTCATCTGGTTATGCATATTACTGCATGACCGGTATAAATCGTTGTGGTGATTCTACGCTTATGAATACCCGATTAAAATTTAAAAGTGCATCCAAATCCCTTTTTATGGCAACCATCCGTGAAAGGGTAGACAACTATTTTGAAACCTCAAGCAAGTCCTGCAATGCTAACACTACCATGTGGGTTAAAACCGCGATTTTTCTTGGTGGTTTTGTGTTATTGTACGGACTGATTATATCTAACGTATTTACAGCGTGGGCGATGTTGCCAATGGCGATGCTTCTTGGTATGTTTTGTGCCTTTGTAGGCTTTAATATCTGCCATGATGCAATACATGGGGCTTTTTCCTCTAATACAACTATTAACAGGATATTCAGTGCTGTATTTAATCTTGTTGGTGCCAATCCGTATGTGTGGACAATTACCCACAATGCAGTGCATCATACCTATACTAATATTCCAGGTCACGATGAAGACATAGATGTTGCTCCCGGGCTGATACGAATATCTGATGAAGAACCTGTAAACAGGCTTCAGCGTTATCAGCATTGGTATGCTTTTCCGCTGTATAGCCTAGCGTCGTTGTCGTGGGTTTTTAGAAAAGACTATAAGAAATTCTTTCAGCCAAAGGTAGGACAGACAGTAGTAAAACATCCAAAGATGGAATACTTCAACCTGTTTTTTGCAAAAGGTGTGTATTACTTTCTGTTTATTGTATTGCCATTACTGGTGCTTGATATAACGTGGTGGCAGTTTATGATTGGTTTCCTGGCATTGCACGTTGCACAGGGGCTTACTATGGGGTTGGTGTTTCAGTTAGCGCACGTTGTGGAGGGAACAGAGTTTCCCATGCCGGATAATGCGACAGGAAACATAGAAGAAGCCTGGGCAGAACACCAAATGCGTACTACAGCTAATTTTGCTGCTGATAGCCGCATCGCTGCTTTCTTTTTAGGGGGCTTAAATATGCAGATTGAGCATCACCTTTTTCCTAAAGTATGCCATGTGCATTATGGCAAAATCAGCAAAATTGTAAAAGTTACCGCTGCCGAATTTGATATACCCTATATTGAGAGCAAAACCTTTTTTGAAGCGTTAAGATCGCACTACAGAATGCTTAAAAAATTTGGTTTAGAGGCATCTTAACGTTAAAAAACGGTTTGCTAAAAGTGCAAAAACTGAAAACTTAACATTGGCTTTTTTATGGGTGTAACCCCTTTACCTCTCGGGGCTTAACGGTGTTAATTGCTTCTTAGACAGGCTCTAAATAAGCGTTAACAACTAATTAACAGGGGTTTTTAAGGTCGTTTTTATACGTAATGTGTTATATTTGCGTTCCTAATAAATACAAAACTATGTACAAGGGTATTTTAGACCTGCACTCTTACTGGGCATTTGCCGTATTAGTATTTTTATTCCTGGCTGCGCTTAATGCGTTTGTAGGTTTATCTCAAAAAAGGGCGTTTCTGCCAAAAGACAGACAGATTGCACTTATGGCTTTAATTTTTACCCACCTGCAGTTTGTATTTGGTTTAGTGTTGCTTTTCGTGTCTCCGTATATGGAAACAGCAAAACAATTAGGAATGGGCGCAGTTATGAAAAACGCCGAAATTAGAAAGATGATCGTTGAGCACCCGCTTATCAATTTGATAGCTATTGTTCTTATAACGATAGGGTGGTCTACACATAAAAAAGCTACAGAAAGTAGCGTTAAATTTAAGAAAATTGGAATTTTTTATGCCATAGGTTTAGTACTGCTTTTAAGCAGGATTCCGTGGAGCCAATGGCTTAGCTAAACCTTTTTAAAAAGCCTCCCGAAGGCTTTTTGTGTCTCATGGCATGTTATTTGTTAAACTACGGGAAAATTATAATAATTATGAAGAATAGTATTATCGTTTTTAGTGTTTCATTAGTCTTACTAATAATAACGGGCTTTACAACTGGAAGTGAAACAGCTTCCGAAACAAAAAAAACAGAAAAACATCTTATTGCTACGGTTTTAGATTCTACCGAAACCATTACAGCAGAAGATGCCGCTGCAAAAGCAGCCGAAAAAGCAAAACCTGCAGAGCCAAAACTTACCCTGTATAAGGACAATGTAATGGCAACCTACTACGCAGATAAATTCAACGGCAGGAAAACCACCAGTGGTGAGCGTTTTCACAATCACAAATATACTGCTGCCCACATGAAACTGCCTTTTGGCACGATGGTAAGGGTTACTAACGAAAGCAACGGAAAGTTTGTGGATGTTAAAGTAAACGACCGCGGGCCTTTTAGCAAAAAGCTGGAAATAGACTTGACAAAAAAAGCCTTCATGGAAATTGCCTCTAAAAAAGGTACCGGTAGCTTTAAAGTGAAAATGGAAATCATTGACGCTGCTGCTGAATAATTTATGATGAAGCGCATACTTATACTATTACTTCTAACAGCCCTTGCGGGCTGTTCGTCGTCTAAGGGAGATTTCAGTTCGTATGACAGGAGTGCGAAGGCCTCGTATTATGCGGCAAAATTCAACGGAAAGAGTACTGCCAGCGGCGAACGCTTTAGCAACAGTAAACTTACTGCAGCACACAGAAAGTTACCTTTCGGGACAAAAATTAAAGTTACTAATCTTAGTAACGGCAAATCGGTTGTTGTAAAAGTAAACGATCGTGGTCCTTTTTCAGGAGGGTTTGATATTGACCTTTCTAAAAAAGCGTACATGCAGATTCGCGACAAAAAGAGCCGTGGCCATATGATGGTTTCTATTGAAGTTGCTAAATAGTGGTAATCAGTAATCAATCATAGTTTTGTAGTTTCTTTTTCTAACAAACTCTTTTCTGTAGTAAAATACTTTCTGCCAAAATAACCGCGGCATGCATTTTGATTTAATTTCATTATATTTGAAATGCAATTAAACTCACACAATCGATGGAACTAAAATCTAAAAACCCATTTTTAAGCAATAAGTCCTTTACAAAAGGAACTCCCCAGGTGTATGACGCACAGGGTAACGCGCTTATAGACTTCAACAACACCATGACTGTTAGTGGTGCAATGAACAAAAGCTTTATACTTTTATTATTGCTTCTTACAGGTGCCTTTACCGTATGGTATATGATTATGAATGGAAGCAATCCGTTTCCGTTTATGATTACAGGTGCAGTAGTTGGACTAATTATGGTAATCGCTTCGGCCTTTAAACCACAATATTCACAATATCTTGCTCCGGCATATGCCTTATTTGAAGGTTTGTTTATTGGAGGACTTTCGGTAGTTATAGACAGTATGTATCCGGGAGTTGCATTGCAGGCTGTTGGAGCTACATTTGTAACTTTTGGAGTATGCCTTGCATTATACAAGTTTAAGGTTGTAAAAGTTACAGAACAATTCAGGTCGGTAGTTATAGCGGCTACAATTGCTATTGCTACGTACTATATTATAAGTTTACTGGCATCATGGCTGTTTAATTTCCAGATGGTAGGACGCGGATTTAACGATAGCTCATGGATGAGCATTGGTATAAGCGTATTTGTAATTGTAATTGCAGCGCTTAACCTGTTTCTTGACTTTGACCTGATAGAAAAAGGCGCAGAACAGCGTCAGCCTAAATACATGGAGTGGTTTGGTGCAATGGGGCTTATGGTTACCCTCGTATGGCTTTATGTAGAATTTTTAAGGCTATTTGCTAAGCTTTCAAGCAGGGATTAATTTCCTCTTAATTATATTGAAAGGCTATCCGGAAGGATAGCCTTTTTTGGTTAGCTAAAATTGAATCTTGACTATAGTAAGTTAGTGTGTTACTTAAATATCTGACTTTTAAAACTCAAACTTCAATTGTACCGCTACTGGTTTTTTAACGCCTGATTCTTCGGTATTAAGGTTCGACAGTGATATGCCTAATAGTCGTACCGAATCTTTTGGTTTTTCCTGATAGAGCAATTCTTTTACAGTTTCCAGCATCAGGCTTTTGTCCGATATAAAATAGGGAAGGGTCTTGCTGCGTGTCTGCTGCGTAAAGTCGGAATACTTTATTTTAAGGGTTACGGTTTTACCCGCAATCTTTTTCTTTTTCAGGCGACGTTCCAGTTCGTTGGCTATGTCATCGAGTTTTTCCAGCATAAACATCTCAGATACCAAGTTCTCAGAAAAAGTGTGTTCAGTCCCTACAGATTTTACCAGCCTGTCGGGTTTAACCTGTCCGTTATGTATACCACGCACCACGTAATAATAATATGCACCCGATTTACCAAAATGTTCTGTAAGGTATTCAACTGTTTTTAGTTTGAGGTCAGCGCCCGTAAATATGCCCAGTTGGTACATTTTTTCTTCGGTTACTTTACCTACACCATAAAATTTACCAATTGGCAGGTTTTCGAGGAACTCCAGGACTTCATCAGGGTTTACGGTTTTCTGTCCGTTAGGCTTGTTGTAGTCGCTGGCAACCTTGGCAATAAATTTATTGATGGATATACCTGCCGATGCCGTTAAGCCTGTCTTATCGAATATCTTCTGCCTTATCTCTTTCGCAATAAGCGATGCACTTGGGTTGCCTTTTTTATTTTGGGTGACATCGAGGTAAGCTTCATCCAGCGAAAGCGGTTCTACCAGATCGGTATATTCAAGAAATATCTCGCGTATGCGTTGGGATATTTCACGATAGCGTTCAAACCTGGGGCGAACGAATATTAAATGCGGGCATTTTTTCTTCGCCAAAAAACCGCTCATAGCACTGCGAACACCAAACTTACGCGCCTCGTAGCTTGCGGCTGCCACTACGCCACGGCTTTCGCCACCGCCTACAGCAAGTGCCTTGCCCCTGAGTTCGGGGTTGTCGAGCTGTTCTACCGATGCGTAGAAAGCGTCCATGTCTACATGGATTATTTTACGCAGGTGTATTTGGGGTTCGGGCGATTCCATAATGCAAAATTACAACATAGCTGTTATTGTTGGAATGCGGATGACGCGGATTTAAGCGGATTATCACAGATTTAACTATTGCAAATAGTGTATAAGTAGTCACTACTAGCAACATTTACTAAAAAAGTTGTTGTCCTCACCCGAGCCCTTTTCAAAGGAGAGAGTCGGGGTGAGGAATGAAGAAACTCTGTCTGCAACTGAAAACTGACTACCTCAATTATTTTTCGTACCTTCATGTGGACAAACAGACAACTTACTATGAAAAAATCTGCCATATTATTAGGAGCAAGTGGTGGCGTGGGTAGCGAGCTGCTTAAGCTTTTGCTTGCCGATGACCGCTATGAGACGGTAAAGCTTTTTTCGCGAAGCAAAAGCGATATAAACCATGCGAAGATAGAAGATCATGTAATTGACCTGTTTGAACTTGAAAAATACAAAGATGTTTTTACTGCCGATGAAGTATATTGCTGTATTGGTACTACCAAAGCGAAGACTCCGGACAAGGAAACATACAAGAAAATAGATTTTGGAATTCCGGCGACTGCCGCAAAACTGGCCAAAGAAAACGGAATTTCAACTTTTTTGGTAATCTCTGCCATAGGCGCCGATGCTGATAGCAGCATTTTCTATAATCGCATAAAAGGGGAAATGCAGGATGCTGTACTTGATGAGGGAATAGCTAAAACCCATATCCTTCAGCCTTCGCTGATTGTTGCCCATAGAAAAGACAACCGCGTCATGGAGAAAATAGCCGAAGGTTTTATGTGGCTGCTTAATCCGCTGTTGGTTGGAAACGCTGCAAAATACAAAAGCATTAAGGCCGAAACCATTGCCAGGGCTTTAATTAAACTTGCTAATAATGGTTATAGGGCTGTTATTGTAACGTCTGATAAGATTCGGACGTTAGGGAAATAATGTTCTTTTGTCTTGAAACAAAAGAAACAAAAATTCAAGGCTCTAACTTCTTAGGCTACAAATTGCCTTCATCTGCTAAACCATTCGAACTCGCTTCGCTCAAACAGCGAATGCTTTTTAACGCCGATTCAGGTAATTTGCTTTACGCCACAAAGTTTAATGCCTTAGCTCGCACTTGTTTAAAATCTGTGGTTTTTGCTAAGATCTGCGTTATCCGTGTTCAATCAAGTGTCAATCAATCCCTGCTCTTTGTCCTGAAATTAGGAAAGAAAAACGAACCTGGTTTTTGTTTGAAATGTTTCCATATGGACGCGGCTACAAGGCGTATTTCGGATAACGGAATGTTTCGTGAACGGAATGCCAAACCCATAGATAAGCCAAAACTTACCAAAAAGTTTACCATACCAATTATAACAATACCAACAACACCCCATATAATAGCATCGGTGGCTACATTCCAGTTGGCACCATACAATCCTAGTGCAAGATTTCCGCTGGAAAAAGTGATGTGCCTTACATCAAGATCCAGTCCCAGAAAAATACCTATAGACGCTGTGGTACCCATAAATACACCAAACCAAAAGTTGGATATAATACCTGCCCATTTCTTCTCGTACACTTTGGCAAGCTTCTTGGTTCGGGTACGCCCAAGGCTCATTTTTAATACCGGATGCTCCTGTATACGGTAGTACATATGCTGATGTTTGTCGCGGTTGGCAACGGCACCGGCTATAATACCCGAAAGGAAAAGATATACCCCTGCGATAGCAGCATGCAGTACGGCCAATGAGTGTATAGGGCTAAGGTCGTTTATAAGGGTAAACCATTTGGTTAGTGCCAGGTTGTAGTTAAAGGTGATGTCTATTAACCAGATTAGTAATAACGGAACGCTAAATGCAGTCATAACGTTACCTACAAAAGCAATAAACTGGCTACGGAAGACACGTGCAAAGAACTCAGCGAATACGCGGTGTTTTTCATCGTCCGGGAGATCTTTGTTTTTACGGTCGGCTTCCAGCGCGCTAATTAATGCCGATGCAGTCATGGCGGGCTGTTTGGTTGCCAGTGTAACCCCCAGAACATAAATGGCAATAAACCCAATAGAATAATTAAGGCTGTAAAAAAAGGCATGCCCAAAAGCACTGGTGTCCATTTTAGACAAGAAGACTTTAATAATACAAAGTACTCCTACAACGGCACCACCCCCAAAGGCGCGCCAAAACATCCTGAAATATTCTTTACGGTCTTTGGTAATATAATGCTCCCCGGTTTTGGCAGTGTGCTGGGTAACCTCGTATGATAATAGCTGTGTGCTCTCGTTTATAAGCTTACGAACGTTGGTCTTATTACAATTATAGGTAATAAGATCCATTGCAAGCTCTATAGTGTGTTGTTTTCCGTCTTCGGCTGTCTCAATGAGCAAAAGTGGTAAAAGTGTGTCTAAACGCTGTAATTGCTGCCTGATGCGCAACAGGTTCTGGTTTACACGGAGTGATATTCCATACTTATCGCTGTTGCGGAAAGCTATGCGAACATAATCCAGACACTGGCGGTGCAGTATCATAAGCTGTTTGTAGCCCAGATCTTCCGAAGTGATGAAGTTACGTCGCTCTTCCTGAAGCTTTTCCGATATAAGGGCAAATTCTTTCTGGAAAGCCAAAAACGGACTCTCGAGGTTTTCATACTCGGGAACCATTTTAATTACACTTGTTTCCAGTGCGCGTCCTGCAATACGGTGTATGATAACTTCCATTGCAAAAAGCAGCTCTGCCAATGGGCTTCCGGGTTTACTGGTAACGTAAATGGCATTAAAGTTAAGCAGGTCGAACAATTCGCTTATCTGTTCCTGCGGAATGATACGCAGCCATTTCGGGTCAGACTTCATGAAAAAGACCTGGTTCAACAGGTATTCCAGTGTGTCTTTTTCAGGTTGTTCGGGAATCAGTTTTGCAAAAAGCCGTTTTTTTACTTCGTATATAAAATCAGAGTCGGTTAGTATTCCGGCATCGGTCAGTATCTTGCTGAACTTTTTGTTTTTAAGAATGCCCTTTATGTACAGTGACAAACCATTGCGGTAATGCTCGTTGCCTTCAAGAAGCAATAACAAATCACTCAGGTCGACCGATAATATAGTTTTTAAATTCTTTGGGCGTATAAGGTTAACCAGTTCTGCAAGCAGATCGGTTTCTTCGGCTTTGTATTCCCATAAATTCCTCTGGTCAAAATTGATCTGAAAGAATTCTGCGAGGGTTATGCGGGCTTTAGTTTTTTTAAACTTCATGTGCGGAGTGCGGGCTAATTCGTAAAAATACGAATGAAAACCCGGATAACCTTGAAGAACGGGAATTTTAAGTTTTGGTTAAGACTATATGTTCTCTTCCAATTGTTCTCATTTCATTAATCAGTTTCTGAACATTCTTGCGATTATTGCCCCAGGAAGTTAGAGACGATTTTTTGTCGGGATCGCAAATACTATTTATATAAATAGTATCATTATTCATTATAATCGTGACCTGCTCTCCCCAACCCCTTGATAAAAAACCGTTGTAAACTTTTGCAACAATGTAATTATGATCTTTAGAACTTATTTTCCATTCTAATTTTCTTATTGCCTTATTTGCAATGGCGAATGTTTCGTCTTTTGGAAATGACATGACTATTTTTTTGAATCTTAATCTTTTCGTTTGAAGCCACTTGAAAAATAATGCAGATAGTATACCTAAGAAAAAGAAGAATAAAGCTTTTCCAAGGTTCAATGGTTTGTTAAGAATCAGTTTTTCTGAAATTACATATAAAGGGACTACTACTAATGCCAAAGACATAAGTAGTACACCGTAATGGGTAAACTTATGATTAGTAGAAAGTTGAAGGTTTCCCGTAATAATAGATTTTTCGACTTGATTTTGTGTCATTAATATACCTGTATTAACACATCGGTAGGGATGTTTAACCTGTCATGCAATTGACGAATCATTTCTAGTGACAATTTCCTTTTTCGGTTTAATATTTCGCTGGCACGACTTTTTAGGCCAATAATTTCAGCAAAATCAGTTTGGTTATAACCTAACTGTTCAAGCCTGAATTTTATGGCTTCAACTGGATCCGGTAAGTCAATTGGGAAATGTTCTTTTTCATATTGGTCGATTAAAATACCCATTACTTCCAGTTCATCACCTTCAGGAGTTCCTTTTTTGGCATCGAAAATTATTTCAAGCCTTTCCATAGCTTCATTATAATCTTTTTCAGTTTTAATGGCTTTGATTGTCATTTCCCTTTAAATTTCGTTAGCATTTATTTTATCGTATTCCGCGTGGGTACCAATGAACCGTATCCAGACCATCTGATAATCGTAGCTTATCCTCACAATTAACCTATAGTTATTTCCTTTAATATTAAAAACGACCCGATTATCTACAAGTATACTGGCACTAGGATATTCTTTTTTTACATCCGAAGGGTTTTTCCATTGCGCACTCGATGCCTCTTGAAACCATGATTTCAATTGCTGTTCACAATCAGCATGAGCTTCCCAAAAGTCCCTAAGTGTTCTCCGCGTAATAACTCTCAATACAATAATTTTTACGAAGTTACAAAAAGTTCCCGAATTGGGAAATATTAATGCAGATTTTTATCAATAGCCTCCCCACAAATTCATACCTTAGCTATTATTTACAAAAACATGATTGAGATTGAACGTAAATTTCTTGTGCTTTCTGATGCCTATAAAAATGAGGCAGTTACCCAAAAACGCATTGCACAGGGCTACCTGAATTCTAACCCCGAGCGTACCGTTAGAGTACGCACTAAAGGCGCACAGGGTTTTTTAACCATTAAAGGCAAAAGCAACGACAGCGGCACCAGCCGTATGGAATGGGAAAAAGAAATTACGGTAGCAGATGCCGAACAACTGCTTGCGCTTTGCGAGAAAGGCAGTATTGACAAGATTCGCTACGAGGTTAAAATAGGCAGCCATACGTTTGAGGTTGATGAGTTTTTTGGTGATAATGCCGGACTTACCATTGCAGAGGTTGAGCTGTCGGATGAAAATGAAAGCTTTGAAAAACCATCATGGCTTGGCGAAGAGGTTACAGGAGATGAACGCTACTATAATGCTTACCTGAGCAATAATCCGTATTCGGCATGGAACAAGTAACCTACGACCTTATCATTATCGGCGGAGGCCCTATCGGGCTTGCGTGCGGTATCGAAGCACAACAAAAAGGACTCAATTATCTTATTATAGAAAAAGGCGCGTTGGTGAACAGCCTGTTTAATTACCCGCTGTATATGACGTTTTTTTCTACTGCCGAAAGGCTGGAAATTGGCAATATTCCGTTTAACTGTATTGCACCGAAACCGGGCAGGCAGGAAGCGTTAGAATATTATCGCAACATTCACCGCCATTTTAACCTTAACATGAACCTGTTTGAAACGGTTGAATCCGTTAACAAGCAAGAGGATGGGATATTCAGTTTAAAAACAGGCAAAGCAGAATATTCCGCTAAAAATGTGGTTATTGCTACAGGTTTCTATGATATCCCTATTTACATAGATGTGCCGGGCGAGCACCTTCCGCATGTGCGTCATTATTACAAAGAAGCACACGAGTACGCTTTTAGAAAAGTGGTTGTGGTCGGTGCAAATAATTCATCTGTAGATGCCGCGCTGGAATGCTACCGAAAAGGTGCCGATGTAACTATGGTTATCCGCAAGGGTGAAATTAACGACAGGGTAAAATACTGGGTGAAGCCCGATGTTGAAAACCGTATTGCAGAAGGCAGCATTAAAGCCTATTTCTATTCGGAAATTGTAGAGATAACCGAGAACGAGGTGATTCTTAACACGCCTGACGGCGAAGTATTGGTTGAAGCCGATTTTGTTCTCGCACTAACGGGTTACCGACCGGATATTGACTTTCTGCGCAATGCCGGTATCAGCATTAACGACGGATTGAATTGCGTCCCTGAATATAATCCGGACACAATGGAAACTAATGTTGATGGACTGTTTCTGGCTGGTGTGGTTTGCGGTGGTTTAGAGACACATAAGTGGTTTATTGAGAACAGCAGGGTGCATGCTGCGTTAATTGTTTCAGAAATTTTGAAAAATCGCTCCTAAGCTGTTTTTCATCTCTAAAAAATTTTATTTTCAATAGTACCCCCTGTAAACACTCCACTTTTTAAATTAGGTAACTAACTGACTATTTCGATTTCGACAGATCGTATTCCTTTTCTTAACAAAATATTAACAAAAACTTTAGTTCGGTTAGTTCGGTTCAAGCCGAACTAAGTTATATCTTTGCGTCAAATTTTATAAATTAGATGTCAGATTTTAAAAAAGAACGGGATGAATTGGTGGAGATGTTTGGAGTCCATTTCGAGACTGTACATCATTTACCGCCATTAGGGTCGCGAATTTTCGCCACCTTAATTTTGGATACGTGTGATACCAAGATATCTTTTGAAGATTTGGTTGAGCGTATGGGTGCAAGTAAAAGCTCGGTATCTACCAATCTTAATATGCTCCTTAAAATTGGAAAGATAACCTACTATACGTTACCCGGCGACCGAAAAAAATACTACAAGCCTACAGCCTTTAGCGAGCGTTTTGATAATTATCTTAAA
Organism: Flavobacterium psychrophilum; assembly: GCA_001708385.1. NCBI lineage: Bacteria > Pseudomonadati > Bacteroidota > Flavobacteriia > Flavobacteriales > Flavobacteriaceae > Flavobacterium > Flavobacterium psychrophilum. The sequence goes on from CP012388.1 coordinate 2,534,198, forward strand.
ATGCTTGACCTTGAGAAAAAAATACTTGAAAAAATGGTTGTCTACAGGCAAAAAACCAGTAGCTGCCCAAGCTCTAAGAATGATCTTGGTATGGTAAAAGTGTACAGGGAACACATTCTGGAAATGGAAAGGGTTGTACTAAAGAGTATCAATGACTTTAAAGAAATAGAAAAAAACGATCCAATATAAATCACTTTCACTCAAAAAACGAACAATAATCCAAGTCCACACAAATGAAAAATAGATCTTTTATAGGTGCCATCGCGGCCCTGGTGCTATTAGCATCATGCGGAAAAAAAGAAGAACAGGCACCTGCACAACAGGGGCCGGCACCTTTTCCGGTACAAACGGTAGCCAAACAGGATGCTACAGTATATGAAGAATATACAGCTAACCTTGAAGGCCAGCAAAATGTTGAGATTCGCCCGAAAGTAAACGGTTTTATCCAAAAAATATATGTTGATGAAGGCCAGGTAGTGCGCAAAGGCCAGTTGCTGTTTAAACTGGAAACACAAACACTTAACCAGGATGCCGCTGCTGCAAAAGCAAATGTTACTGCTGCGCAGGTAGAGGTAGACAGGCTTAAACCACTTGTAGACCGTAAAATTATATCTAACGTTCAGTTAGAAACAGCCAAAGCAAAACTGGCTCAGGCTAAAGCATCATACAGTTCTGTTGCTGCAAACATTAACTATGGTACTATTACCTCTCCGGTAAATGGTGTTATAGGCAGCCTTCCATACAAAGAGGGTGCACTTGCAAGCGCTACAAGCGAAATGCCGCTTACTACAGTGTCTGACACTAAAGTAATGCGTGCTTACTTTGGTATGAACGAAAAGCAAATGATAAGCTTTAGCAGAGAGTTTAAAGGGGCATCGCTTCAGGAAAAACTTAAAAATACTCCTCCCGTGAGTCTTATATTGGTTGATGGAAGCGAGTATGAAGAAAAAGGACGTCTTGCTGCTGTTACCGGTTTAGCTAACGCTGCTACAGGTACAAGCCAGTTCAGGGCAGAATTTAAAAACCCGGAAGCTGTATTAAGAAGTGGCGGTAAGGGTACGGTTCGCCTGCCAATACAAATTAAAGATGCTATTGAAGTGCCTCAGAATGCCGTGTTTGACCTTCAGGGAAAACAAATGATTTATGTTGTAAATAAAGACAACACCGTAAAATCTAAAATTGTTGAGGTGTTAACTACATCGGGTTCAAACTTTATCATTAAAAGTGGTGTCGAAGAGGGAGAAGTTATCGTTGTAGAAGGAACTTCAAAGCTTAAAGACGGTATGGCTATAGCGCCACAACAGGCTAAGGCGAAAGAAGAAGCTCCTGCAGCACAAGATTCTACAGCTACGGCTAAAACTACATCTACAGAAAACGCTACCAAAAAATAACGAGAACAAATGCTAAAAACTTTTATAGAAAGGCCGGTACTGAGTACCGTAATTTCGATAATCATAACCATTCTGGGTGTATTGGGGCTATTATCGCTGCCAATAGAACAGTACCCGGAAATTGCGCCGCCTACCGTACAGGTAACGGCAACCTATACCGGTGCCAATGCCGAGACTGTACTTAACAGTGTGGTTATTCCACTGGAAGAAGAGATTAACGGTGTTGAAGGGATGACCTACATGACATCGAGTGCTGCTAATGATGGTTCTGCCAACATAAGTGTATTCTTTGAACTTGGTGTAAACCCCGATATTGCTGCGGTAAACGTACAAAACAGGGTATCGCGTGCCACGGCAAAACTGCCGCAGGCGGTAGTGCAAACGGGTGTTACAACGGTTAAAAGCCAGACGAGTGCCTTAATGTTCCTGGCACTATTCTCTAAGAATCCTGAGTATGATGCAACATACGTACAGAATTACGCTAAAATTAACCTTGTGCCTAAACTACAACGTGTTAAAGGTGTAGGTCAGGTAAACGTATTTGGTGCGAAAGATTACTCAATGCGTATCTGGATCGATCCGGAAAAAATGTCATCATTTAGCCTTACACCAGCCGATATACAAGCTGCATTACAGGAACAGAATGTTGAGGCTGCTCCGGGTAAATTCGGTGAAAACGCTGAAGGTGTTTATGAATATGTAATTAAATATAAAGGGCGTCTTTCTGAGGTTAAAGACTATGAGAATATCGTAGTTAAATCGACAGGTGGAGGTAATTTTGTTCACCTAAGCGATGTCGCTAAAATCGAGCTTGGTGCGTTTAACTACGGGCAGAAAAACTTTGCGATGGGTCAAAATGGTGTGGCTATTGGTGTTTTCCAGACATCAGGATCTAACGCTAACGACATTATCGACGAGGTAAATTCGATCTTAACTACAAGTAAAGCAAATTTCCCCGAAGGTATAGACTATGTAGTTCCATTTGATACTAAAATATTCCTTGATGCCTCTATACACAAAGTAATATCTACCCTAATTGAGGCTTTTATACTTGTATTTATAGTGGTATTTGTTTTCCTTCAGGATTTCAGGTCTACTTTAATTCCGGCAATTGCCGTTCCTGTAGCTATTGTGGGTACATTCTTCTTCCTTCAACTTGCCGGTTTCTCGATCAACATGCTTACGTTGTTTGCAATGATCCTTGCTATTGGTATTGTAGTGGATGATGCCATTGTCGTCGTCGAGGCGGTGCACGCCAAACTCGACGAGGGAGAACAATCACCTAAAAAGGCTACCCTATCTGCCATGAGCGAAATTCAGGGTGCTATTATATCTATTACCCTTGTAATGGCGGCGGTATTCGTACCGGTATCGTTTTTAAGTGGCCCTTCCGGGGTGTTCTATAAGCAGTTTGCTATTACACTTGCGGTGGCTATTCTTATCTCAGCAGTAAATGCATTAACATTAAGCCCGGCGCTTTGTGCCCTTTTCCTTAAACCGCACAAAGATCATGACGGACACGAGCATAAAAAGAAAAATCTAAAAGAGCGTTTCTTTACCGCATTCAACACCGGTTTTGACGCTATGAACAACAAATATGTTGGTTCCCTAAAATTCCTTGCAAGGAAAAAATGGATAACTGTTGTTATACTTGCGGTATTCTCGGGTATTACTTACCTGCTATTTGTTACCACTCCGTCAGGATTTATCCCGAATGAAGACCGTGGTATTATCATGGCCGACCTTACGCTTCCTCCGGGAACAACCCTTGAAAAAACACAGCTTGCAGTAAATGAGCTGGACTCCATACTTAAGTCGATGCCATTGGTTGAAGCAAGGATGAGCGTTGTAGGTTTCAGTTTATTAAACAGGGTAAACGGTGGTTCATACGCCTTTACCATTATTAAGCTGAAAGACTGGAGCCATCGTAAAGAAAAAAATCAGAGTGTAGATGCTATTGTGGGTGAACTTTTTGCACGTACAGCGGGTATGAAGGATGCTAAGGCGTTATTCTTTACGCCGCCAAGTGTACAGGGCTTTGGTACTGCCGACGGTTTTGAGCTTAAAATTCAGGATACAGGCGATGACGACTGGGCTACTGTAAGTAAAGTAACCAACGAGTTTTTAGGTGAGCTGATGAAGCGTCCTGAAATTCAGTACGGTATCACCAACTTTAACCCGGGCTTCCCTCAGTATCAAATGGATATTAATGTGGAAAGGGCAAAAGATGCAGGCGTATCTGTAAGCAACATCTTTAACACTATGCAGGGTTACTACGGCGGACTGTATACTACCGACTTTAATAAATTTGGTAAGCAGTACCGTGTAATGATTCAGGCTACGCCGGAAGAAAGAGCCGATGAAAAATCGATAGACAAGATCTATGTGCGTAATGCAAATAACCAAATGGTTGCTATTAGCCAGTTTGTAGATTTCAAGAAAATATATGGTCCTGAAGCTGTAGCGCGTTTCAACATGCTAAAAGCGGTTAACGTGAATGGTAAATCTAACCCTGGCTTTAGTAGTGGAGACGCTATTAAAGCAGTGCAGGAAGTTGCTGCACAGCACTTGCCAAAAACCTACAGCTACGAATTCTCTGGTATGACACGTGAGGAGATCCTTGCGGGTAACCAGGCAGCAGGTGTATTCTTATTGAGTTTGATATTTGTATACTTCCTGTTAAGTGCACAGTACGAAAGTTATATTGTTCCGCTTGCGGTAATCTTATCGCTTCCTGTGGGTATTGCCGGAGCTATTGGCTTTGTGAAGCTTGCCGGACTTGAGAATAATATTTACTTCCAGGTAGCACTGATAATGCTAATAGGGCTCCTCGCCAAGAATGCCATCCTTATTGTGGAGTTTGCCATGCAGCGACGAAAGCATGGCCTCGGGCTTGTTGAATCGGCAATTGAAGGTGCTAAAGCACGTTTAAGGCCAATCTTAATGACATCGTTTGCCTTTATATTGGGTCTGTTACCATTGGCACTTGCCAGCGGAGTAGGTGCAGTGGGTAACAAGTCAATTGGTATGGGTGCAGTAGGTGGTATGTTGGTAGGAACCATATTTGGGGTGTTTGTAATACCTATCCTGTTTATCATATTCCAGGCGTTGCAGGAAAGAATTTCAGGCAAGCCGACAGATGATAACGACAATCACACAGAGAATAAAGAAACAATAACAGCATAGCATAATAACAGTATATATGAAACTTGTAAAGACATCATACAGAGTTGCTGTAATTGTAGGGGCGGGCATACTGCTGCAATCCTGCTTTGCTGCAAAAGAATATAAGAAACCCGAAAACATTAAGGCAGAGAACCTGTACAGGTCGGAAATCGTATCTCAGGATACGGTTTCTATGGCCGATGTTTCGTGGAACAAAATGTTTACAGATCCTATCCTTCAGGGATACATTACAAAGGGATTGCAGAACAACTTCGACATAAGGATTGCAATCCAGAATGTTGCAGCTGCTCAGGCAAACCTTAAGCAGGGTAAAGCAGGATACTTTCCTACGCTTAGCCTTGGGGTAGACTGGACACATACAGAACAGAGTAAAAACAGCCAGATTGGCCGAATTGTAAGCCAGACCGGTGGTAACACCAACTTAGACCAGTACCAGCTTTTAGGCAATTTTGCATGGGAAGCCGATATATGGGGTAAAATACGTAGTAACAAACGTGCATTTAGCGCTGCCTATATGCAGACTATTGCTGCTAACCAGGCAGTAAAAACACAGGTTATTACCGATATTGCTGCAAACTACTACCAATTGCTTTCGCTTGATGCACAGCTAAAAGTAGCAGAGAAGACGCTAACTAACCGTAACCAGAGCGTAGAAACAATTATTTCGCTTAAAGATGCGGGTAGCGTAAATGAGGTAGGTGTTAAGCAGACCGAAGCACAGAAATATGCTACAGAGATTATTATCGAAGATTTAAAAAATAATATAATTCTTGTAGAAAACTCATTAAGCATATTGCTTGGCGAGCCGGCTAAAAAACTGGAGCGTGGCACATTAGAGAACCAGAACCTTAACCCGGCACTTCAGGTTGGTGTTTCTACGCAGTTGCTTAGAAACCGTCCCGATGTTGTTGCGGCAGAATATGGTTTTATTAACGCCTTTGAGCTTACCAATGTGGCACGCAGTAACTTTTATCCTCAGTTTAGGATTACAGCTACAGGCGGTTTACAGAGTATTGACCTAAACGACTGGATTAATACTAACTCACTATTCGCTAATATCGTTACAGGACTTACACAGCCTTTGTTTAACGGCAGGCAGATACGTACACGCTACGAAGTGGCAAAAGCGCAAAACGAGCAGGCTCTGGTACAGTTTGAACAGGCATTGATAACAGCAAGCCGCGAGGTGAGTGATGCCCTTGCCAACTACAATAACGAGACCAGGAAAATTACCATTAGAGAAAAACAGGCCGACGCCCTTACTAAAGCAGCAGACTATTCGGATGAGTTATTAGAGTACGGACTTGTAAACTACCTTGAGGTACTTACAGCAAAAGACAACGCGCTTAATAGCCAGTTAAACCTTATAGATAATAAATATCAGCAATACCTTGCTATAATAAACCTGTATAAGGCACTAGGCGGCGGATGGCGCTAAAAGCATAGTTTGGGATATCTTTCCAGATTATTTTAGATTAATTGTTTGTTTTATGTTTGCTCCCCGGTATAACCCTATATACCGGGGAGTTTCTTTTTTATGGTAGGGTAAAACAAAACATAGCTGTTTATGTAATGTGTGTGAAAGGTTTTCTTTCTGATGATAAGACCGCCCGGTACTTTAAGGTATCGGGCGTTTTTTTATTATTTTTACGATTCAATCAATCCATCAAACAATGAAAATCATACTTAAACCTACGCTGCTACTTTTAGTTCTTCTTGCTTCAGGTTGTGCCAAAGAACAGGCCGTTACTATAGATAACAAGTCTAAAACCGAATTTTACGTTATGAGTGAAAAGGAGGCAAAGCATATTACTGCCGAAAAGATATATAACATGCATTCTTCTGGCGAAATAGAGCATCTTGACACAAACGGTAGCTATACCCGGATAAGTACAGGAGAATACCTTAAAAGGTTTCTGGTAGACAGTAGCTATGTGTTTTATTTTATAACAGAAGCCGATGTAGAAAAACCAACGAAAGGTAAATCACGTCCGGAATATAAAACACTTACCATTCCGGCGGAAGACCATGAACATTTATCCGCTGTGGAAATTCACATAAAAGACAGTTTAAATATACCTGTTTTTGAATCTGCGATTAAATATAAGAAAGGTATATAGTATAAAAATATATCGGCAATTTTATACACTTAAGGTAAATATGACTTTTTTGAAATTTTATTGAGAGAAAATTCTCAATTCTGATATCTTAAAACTGCCATTTTTACCAATCTAAACGCAACGTTTGCCGTTTTTTTAACATCTTAAATTTATAATTGGTAATAATTAGGAGTAAGAATGCGTCACGCTTTTTCATGTTTAGTTTTGTGCAAACGTACCTCAATTCTAAAAAAAGTCTGCTACGAGATGTAGTGGACTTTTTAGTTTTATAAGATTATTCTCCCCTACGTGTGCCCCACAAATACTCGTAATCTTATCTTTTTTGTAAGCTAATACCTATTTTATCTAAAAAATAATTATACTTCAATAGTTGTCTGTACAAACGTTTTATACGGCGTATCAACTTTATGATTTTGATCGATTAAAGCACTATATATATCGATGAAATGCTTGTTAATTAAATGTTAAGTGTTAAAAAGTGCTTTTTTACAATTATTTTTTAAATATTTTTGCTTTGCAGTTTTAGCGATTGATGTTCAGTTAGTTAATCGATAAAAATTAACATTTAATCGGATAAATTACAACGTTTTCGATGTCCAAAAATGTTATGCATGCATGGTGTCCCCAAATCCAAGGCAGTAAACAGCCCGTATGTGTGCTTGTGTATCAATCAATTATAGCTTCTGTTTCCTGGACAGATTATAGAAGTTATATCAAACCAAAAGAAAGATTGTACAGTGTAATCAACTGTGCAACTATGTTTAGTGCATCCTGCAGTCGGGAGATGTAGAAGAAAGGTTAGGAAAAGCTTTAAGAGTTAAAGCACCTGTTCTTTTATCCCAAGACTGCAAACAAATTGATAATGAAACACACAAATTTTCTGGTGTGCCTTTTATGCCTTCTTACTACTACAGGCGTACTGGCACAACAGGACAACAACTGGTATTTTGGCCGAATGGCCGGATTGAACTTTAGCAGCGGAAAAGCTGTAGCTGTTAGTAACAGCGCGATGACAACAATGGAAGGAAGTGCAACGATCTCTGACGAGAACGGCGAATTGCTTTTCTACACCAATGGCGTTTATGTTTGGAACAGGCTTCATAAAAGAATGCCTCACGGAACAGGATTACTGGGCGACCAATCTACTACGCAGTCGGCTGTGATAGTCCCTAAACCAGGCTCTAAAACACGTTTCTACATTTTTGCGGCAGATGATGCCGGCGGTCCTAACGGGCTTACCTATTCTGAAGTTGATATAACTGCCGATAATGGTAACGGAGATGTAGTTGCAGCAAACACGAAACTGGTAACTCCCGTTACCGAAAAAATTACTGCCGTATATGCAGATAATAACAAAGACGTTTGGGTAACAGTGCATAAATGGGGCAATGATGCCTTTTATAGCTACAAAGTTACTGCAGATGGTGTAGTTGCTACTCCTGTTATAAGCAATACCGGTATGGTTATAGATGGTGCCGACAATTCTGGACATTACGCAGGATGGATGAGCATTTCGCCAAATGGTAGAAAGCTCGCCGTTGCCAACGGACTTTTATCTGTAGAGTTGTTTGATTATGATACTCACACGGGTGTAGTAAGCAACGGCAGAATTATTAAGTCGCCCGCAAAAAGCTATGGTGTAGAATTTTCGCCAAACAGTAAATTACTATATGTTACAAGCGAAAATATGCTGCTTCAGTATGATACTACTGCACAGGATATTCCTTCTACTCAGGTTACAGTTGGTACCATTGATGTTGCAAGCTCTATAAAGCTAACACCAAATTCTAAAATATTTGTGGTAAACAAATATCTCTCTAATACTTTATCGGTAATACGTAAACCCAATGTTCCAGGTGTTGGCTGTGAATTTGTGCTTGACACCGTAAATCTTAACGATAAAGAAACCTTCGTAGGGCTGCCTAACTTTGTGGTAGAGCCATATTACCTTTTTGATATAAAAACAAAGAGCGATTGTACCGACACGGTTGTATCATTCTCGACAGAAGGTACAATGAATGCCGATAGCGTTATGTGGGATTTTGGAGATGGAAATACTTCTATAGATACAGAGGTATCGCATGAATATGCAAAATCGGGAACTTATACAGTAAAGGCCAGAGCAAAAAGCGGAAGGGCTGTACGTTATTACTTTAAGGATGTGACGGTGTATAGTGCTCCTACAGCATTTCAGCCGGAAGATGTTGCTACGTGTGGTGATGAAAACGGTAATGGAACATTTTACCTGAAAGATCAGAATGTTAATGTACTTGCCGAACAACCGGCAAATGATTTTACAGTGAGTTATTACGCGTCGCGATTGGATGCCGAAAGCGGAATTAACGCACTGAATTTAAGTTATACAGTTCCGGTTGGCGAGTATACTATATATGCAAAAGTAATTCGTAATGGCGGAACCTGTTTTGATATCACAAGTTTTACCGCTACCGTTATTGCTTCTCCTGAAATTGAAATGCCCGATAGCTACAGTTTTTGCGAAGGATCTTCGGTTAAGCTTCAGGCTCCAAAAGGCTTTGATACCTATACATGGAGTTTTGAAAATAAAACCATAAGTGGTACAAGCGATCAGGTTGTGCATAAAGCAGGAGAATATACGCTTACTGTTACAAGAGCAAGTGGCGATATTATTTGCGATGCTGCTAAAATAATTACAGTATATGAGTCGCACGATCCGGTTATAAAAACGGTTGAGGTTAATGACTTAAACGAAAACAACAACACTGTAAATGTGGTTATGGCCACAGAAGGATATTACGAGTTTTCTATAGATGGTGTTAACTGGCAGGAAACATCATTTTTTCAAAATGTACATGCTGGCCATTATGAAATTATGGTAAAAAACGGATGTGGTGTTACATCTCAGGATGTGGCTGTGCTTATGTATCCTAAATTCTTTACGCCAAACGGAGATGGTTACCATGATAAGTGGCAAATAGATCACGCTTTCTATGCGCCCGATATAGCTGTTACTATCTACGACCGCTATGGAAAGATACTGGCATCATTTAAAGGCACAAGCCCGGGTTGGGACGGAACACTAAACGGTTACCAGCTTCCGGCATCAGACTATTGGTTTGTGGCAACACGGGCAAATGGAAAAGAATATAGAGGACACTTTTCTATGATGAGGTAAGTATACATTTACAAAATAAAGAGGCTGTGCATATTGCACGGCCTTTGTTATTTCGATAAATGTGCAGTTCGTCGTTTTTTTTGGTAGTGTGCAGAATAAGAGTTTATAAACCGGAAAATTTAATAGTTTCGCAATGTTAAAAAAAACTTAATTTTCTAAATTTGTTATAAATTCTAATACCGTTCCCCATGCATAACTACATTCTATTTATTGGTCTTATGGCGGCATTTATGTTCTTTCTTATAGATAAGAATTTGCTACCCGGTACGTTGATTGCGAAAAAGCAGATACTTGAAAGGCTTGCAAGTAATAAACAGAGGGATGTAGAACTTCGAACTGCGTTTGAAAATCTTGTGGCGTTTAATAGTGCGTGGTCGCTTATCGCTTTTCCTGATAGCGATGTTACCTACGCAGAATATATAGACCTGCTGAATGAGAAAGCAAGTATGGAATATGCAGATTTGGAGTTTGAAAATCTTAGGTCGCGCAGACTGAACAGGCGTGAAACCGCCGATTATCTTGAAAAGATAAAAGGACAGGAAGATGCACTTCAGGCACTTCAGGCCGATCTTAATTTTCAAAAGAAGCAGTTCAGACAGGTAACGTTACTTTCGGCGTCTTAAATTTCTCACCGCTATCCTTTAAGAATTCTATGGCTTATGTAAGAGTCATAAGAGTTTACATGCTAAAAAAATAACAGCCACTTTTGTATGCCCTTTATTTATTGGGCAATGCATTTTTGTTGATAACCTGCCGCGCAGTTTAACGCAAAAACACATCGCTATTTCTTACTTTGCTTCGGGTAAAAAGGAGGCAAAAAGATGGAAAAGAATAAGATAAAAGGACAGGGAGCGGTAACAAATATTCATAATCACTTTATTAAGAACCGCTACGAAACGTCTATCTATCAGGATGATTACGAAGAGGAAATTGCCAAAACCAAAGTGCTGGAGGTTTTTCCTAAAACGATTGTCAATCCTGTAAAGAGCCCCGATCTTTCTATGGCCTATTCTATGAACCCTTATCAGGGATGCGAGCATGGCTGTGCCTATTGTTTTGCGCGCCCAACACATGAATATTGGGGATATAGCGCGGGCGTAGATTTTGAGCGTGTTATTATGGCAAAGAAAAATGCGCCACAGCTCTTAGAAAAGTTCTTCCAGAAGCGTGGCTATAAGCCCGAACCTATCTTAATGTCCGGTAATACCGATTGTTACCAACCCATAGAGCGCAAGCTTGAAATTACCCGTGCACTTTTGCAGGTGTGTCTTGATTACCGGCATCCGGTCAGCGTGCTTACTAAGAATGCGCTTATTACCCGCGATATTGATATACTTGTAAAGCTAGCCGAAAAAAACCTTGTAAACGTATCGCTAAGCATTCCGACAATAGACGAGGATTTAAGGCGTAAACTCGAGCCGCGCACATCTTCCGTCAATACAAAGCTAAAAGCGCTGGAAACGCTTTCTAAAGAGGGAATTCCTACCCATGTAATGGTCGCTCCGATGATACCCGGACTAAATACGCCCGAAATTCTTACGATAGTAAAAACTATTGCCGAAAAAGGCGCCCAAAGCTTTGGGTATACACTTGTTCGCCTTAACGATACAGTTGAGCCTGTTTTCATAGACTGGCTAGAAGAGCATTACCCCGATCGTAAAGATAAAGTACTACACCAGATAGCCTCAATGCACGGCGGTAAGCTTGGCGAAAAGCAGGTTTTTAAACGCCGCACCGGCGAAGGAAACATTGCGGATATGATTCACACGACTTTTAAAATTGCCCGCCAGAAATTCTTTTCAGGTAAAGACCCGGTGCAGCCCTTGGCAATTCATCATTTTGATGGCACAAAAGGGGAGCAGCTGAGTCTTTTTTAGGATCAGACCTTGCACGGCTAAATAGTCATTATAGGTCAATTTATCTTACTTTAACAGATATATTAGGCTAAAGCCATTAAAATAGACTTCTATACCGGGATTTATTTTATGTTTTGCCGCTGGCTTTAGCCAGAGGATGAAAGAATTCATTATCATTTAAGCTCAAATAACAAAACCTGTGTGGTAGCAAGTAGAAAGAAACAATTTGTGCAACTATTGGCGAAATTTTCCAAATAAAAAAAGCCACCCTTTTCAGGACGGCTTTTTAATAGATATTCTTTTTTGGAAAGAAAGCTGTTACTCGATTTCAGATACCCTTAGGGTGTTAACCATACCTTTATCTACAACAGGCATTGCTGCAAGGTTGATAAGGAAGTCACCTTTTTCAACAAATCCTTTTTCTTTAGCAATCTGGTTAACGTCTTCTACGGTTTCATCTGTACTAGAGAATTTGTCGTAGAAAAATGCATTAACACCCCAAAGAAGGTTAAGCTGTGTAAGGATAGTTCTGTTAGATGTAAATACTAAAATAGGTGCGCTTGGCCTCCATGCAGAGATCTGGAATGCTGTATACCCACTGTTTGTAAGTGTACAGATACCTTTAGCTTTAATTACGTTAGCCATTTGTGCTGCGTGGTGACAAATTGTTTTAGTAATAAAACGTTTTGTACGAACCTGTGGTGTGTTTTGTGGTACAGTAATTAGCGGAGAATCTTCAACAGCTTCAATAATCTGTGTCATTTTCTCGATAACCTGAACCGGGTAGTTACCTACAGATGTTTCGCCTGAAAGCATTACGGCATCAGCACCATCCATTACAGAGTTGGCAACGTCGTTTACTTCAGCACGTGTAGGTGTAAGGCTAGTAATCATTGTTTCCATCATCTGGGTAGCAACAATTACAGGTATACGTGCCGTTTTAGCACGGTTGATAAGTTTTTTCTGGATAAGCGGAACCTCCTGTGCAGGAATTTCAACACCAAGGTCTCCACGGGCAACCATAAGTCCGTCACAGAAAGCAACGATCTTGTCGATGTTCTCAACACCTTCCGGTTTCTCGATCTTAGCAATAATCGGAATTTTATGTGCAGAGTGCTCGCTGATAAGGTCCTGAAGCTCTTCAAGGTCTTTTGGCGTACGCACAAAAGAAAGAGCGATCCAGTCTACCTTTTCTTTACATGCAAAAATAGCATCTCTGATATCTTTTTCTGTAAGCGCAGGAAGCGATACTTTTGTATTAGGAAGGTTTACACCTTTTTTAGATTTAAGAGGGCCACCTTGTATAACCATGGTTTTAACCTCGTCACGACGGTTTGTTTCAAGAACCTCAAACATAAGTTTACCATCGTCAAGAAGTATTTTCTCTCCTGGGTTAACATCGTTAGGGAACTCTTTGTAGTTCATGTAAACTCTTTCTGCAGTACCAGGCACGTCTTCAGCTGTCTGGAAAGTGATAATATCACCCCTGTTTACAATAACATCCTCTTTCATTACCCCAACACGAAGTTTAGGGCCTTGTAAATCGGCTAATATAGAAGTGTTGTAGCCAAACTCGTCATTAAGGCCTCTAATCATTTCTATACGTTCTTTAACGTCAGTATAGTCAGCATGAGAGAAGTTAATCCTGAATACGTTTACACCTGCATCGATCATATCTTTCAGTACTTCCCTTGTACTGCATGCAGGTCCTAATGTTGCTACAATTTTAGTTTTTTTTCTTGTCGGCATTCTTTTAAAAAATTAAATTGTTTTTAGATTTCAATTTCTTGTGATCAATAGTATAGGCTGTGGTAATCTGGTTAATGTGCAATAGTTTTTCAACTACTTCATCGGGCTCAAAGAGCGACGGCACATTTTCAATCTTTAGCACATAATCCACCTTTTTAAGTTCGGGCATCAGAAAAACGCTTGTTTGTATTGACAAGCCCGTGTCTTCAAATAAAGAGGTTGTTGTGTTGCTTTGCATAGACATTACCCTGTTCTTGTTTTGTATCAGGTTCCATGCGCTTTCGTTACCGGGGTCTTCAAAGATAAACCTTGAAAAACAGCTTTCCCCTTCGTTAATGGTGACCCAAATATCATTCGGGCTCTTCTCAAGCAGTATAGATAATTCCCTGTTTATAAAATAGGCAAGCCTATAATCCTCAAGGGAAGAATGTATGGCAATCAATTCGTAATCGACTGTAACAAAATCGTCAATCATTAATTTGTAAGTAGCCATAGTTGATACTAAAATAACGACCGTAAATATACAACTTAATGTTAAGAATAAAGACCCTAACTCATTAAGTTTGTGCTATTTTATTCACGAAAACGTTATAGTTTGATGTGAACTTGCCTTATTTTTTGTTAATTTTTTCCTGAAATGCAAAAAAAGCGCGTTGAGATGCTTTCTCTTCTGCCTTTTTCTTAGAAGTGGCTCTGGCGCGTGCAATTATCCTGCCGTCTATTTTGAGTTTTACAGCAAAATGCTTCTGTCCTTCAGTACCATTGTCTTCGTAAACCTCGTACTGAAAGCTTTTCTTTTGTTTTTGGCACCATTCTATAACAAGGCTTTTGTAGCTTATAACCTTGCCTTCCAGTTTAGGAATATCTACATAAGGGGCAATTACTTTTTTCTGGATAAATTTCTCGCACCATACAAAGCCGCGATCAAGATAGATAGCGCCAATAAGGGCTTCAAAAAGATTGCCGTGAATGTTTTCGCCAAAATGCTGTGCCGATACTTTGCTCTCTACCCATTTTATAAGGTTAAGGTCGCGGCCAAGCTCGTTAAGATGCTCGCGGCTCACAATTTTAGAACGCATTTTGGTAAGATAGCCTTCGTCTCCTGTAGGAACTTCGTTAAACAGGTGTGCGGCAATTACAGAGCCTAACATAGCGTCGCCCAAAAACTCCAGTCTCTCGTAATTTACGGGATGCCCGTTTTCGTCCAGCTTGTTAGACGACCTGTGGGTAAATGCCCTGCGGTAGTGGGTAATTTCGGTTGGCTGAAAGCCAAGTATTTTGGTCATCTCCTCAAAAAAAATCCCGTCTTCCGGAGAGAGACGGGTATTTTTAGAGAATATTTTTTTAATGATACCCATAATCTGGTATTATTAAAGATCTATTTTTTTCACAAGTACACAAGCATTGTGTCCGCCAAACCCAAAGGTATTACTCATTACCACTTTCATGTCTCTTTTCTGAGCCTTGTTAAAGGTAAAGTTAAGCTTAGGGTCTATGTTCTCATCATCCGTAAAGTGGTTGATAGTTGGTGGTACAATACCGTGTTTTATAGACAGGATAGAAGCTATAGTCTCGATGGCTCCGGCAGCACCTAAAAGGTGGCCTGTCATAGATTTTGTAGAGTTTAGGTTAAGGTTGTAAGCATGTTCACCAAAAACTTCAATAATAGCTTTAGATTCTGCTATGTCGCCAAGAGGTGTAGATGTACCGTGCATGTTAACACCGTCTACATCTTCCGGTTTTAAGCCGGCATCCCTTAAGCAGTTTATCATAACATTGCGTGCGCCAAGCCCTTCCGGGTGTGGAGCAGTAATGTGGTGTGCATCGGCACTCATACCTCCGCCGCCAACTTCGCAATATATAGTTGCGCCCCTTGCAATAGCGTGCTCATACTCTTCAAGTACAAGTGCACCTGCCC
The DNA here is from genome assembly GCA_001708385.1 of Flavobacterium psychrophilum. Classification (NCBI taxonomy): domain Bacteria; kingdom Pseudomonadati; phylum Bacteroidota; class Flavobacteriia; order Flavobacteriales; family Flavobacteriaceae; genus Flavobacterium; species Flavobacterium psychrophilum. The sequence goes on from CP012388.1 coordinate 2,549,572, forward strand.
CTTCGCCAAGAACAAAACCTTCACGGTCTTTATCCATTGGGCGGGATGCCGTTTGCGGGTCGTCGTTTCTTGTAGAAAGTGCGTGCATAGCGTTAAAACCGCCCATGCCCGCAATTGTAACTGCTGCTTCACTACCACCGGTAAGAATAACATCTGCATGTCCTAACCTAATGTAGTTAAATGCGTCTATCATAGCATTGGTAGACGATGCACAAGCAGAAACCGTTGTAAAGTTAGGTCCCCTGAAGCCATATTTTATAGAGATGTGGCCTCCGGCAATGTCTGCAATCATTTTAGGGATAAAGAATGGGTTAAATTTAGGTACTCCCGGTCCTTTGGCCCAGTTGATAACTTCCTCCTGGAAAGTTTCAAGTCCGCCAATACCAGAGCCCCATATTACGCCAACTCTGTCTTTATCTAAAGTGTCAAAGTCAAATTTTGCATCTTTAACCGCTTCATCTGTAGCAACAATGGCATACTGAGCGTAACGGTCCATTTTTCTTGCTTCTTTACGGTCTATAAAATCTTCAACATTGAAATTTTTTACCTCACAGGCAAATTTAGTCTTGAAGTTAGTCGTGTCGAAATAAGTAATAGGGGCAGCACCGCTTACTCCGTTAATAAGCGCATTCCAGTATTCTTCAACGTTATTTCCTATAGGTGTAAGTGCTCCCAGTCCTGTTACTACAACTCTTCTTAATTTCATAAGGTCAATTTTATAGTTTCAAATTTATAGAACAATACCCATGTGCTCTACTAAAAGATAAGAAAACATGGGCATTGGTGATATTTTTTTATGAAAGTGCTTTATCTTTAAAAGACTCTCATCTTTTTTCGGGTGATTTTGGCCTTAATTTTCCAATAAATAATAACATCCATGTAATTAAGCACTACATGGATGTTTAATATTTATTATTTTTTTGCTTCTTCGATGTAAGAAATAGCCTGACCAACAGTAGAAATGTTTTCTGCCTGATCATCCGGAATCTGAATGTCAAATTCTTTTTCAAACTCCATAATAAGCTCAACAGTGTCTAATGAATCCGCTCCTAGATCATTTGTGAAGCTAGCTTCTGTTACAACCTCGTTTTCGTCAACACCTAATTTGTCTACGATAATCGCTTTTACTCTTGATGCAATGTCTGACATAATCTTTAATTTTAGAATTTAAATTGAATGGCAAAAATAAAAAACTTTATTTTAAAACCGCATCTTCGTCAAAAAATGTAGCACTAAAGTAGAAAATTAATTTTAGAATGTTCTTAAAACGCCGTTATTTTGCAGGATATTAAACTTTTTCGCGTACCGTAAAATTCTTTCCAAAAAATGAAAAAAATCATCCTTTTTGCTTCAGGTGGGGGCTCTAATGCAGAGCAGATCATGCAGTATTTCGACGAGAAACAGGGTTATGCCGTGTCTGCCGTGCTAACAAACAACCCAAATGCGGGAGTTATAGAAAGAGCAAAAAAGTATAATATACCTACATATGTATTCGATCGCGAAGCTCTAAATGAAGGAAAAGTGCTTCAATGGGTAAACGAAATCACCCCGGACCTGATAGTTCTTGCCGGATTTTTGTGGAAATTCCCGTCAGACATCATAGGTCACTATCCTCATAAAGTAATAAATATACATCCGGCACTGCTTCCAAATTATGGTGGAAAAGGTATGTACGGAATGAACGTGCACCGTGCGGTTCATGAAAATAAAGAGAAAGAAAGTGGAATTACCATTCATTATGTAAATGATAATTATGACGAAGGCAATGTTATTTACCAGCATGCCGTTGCGATAGAAGAGTGTCTTAGTCCCGAAGAAGTTTCGCTTAAAGTGCTAGCATTAGAGCATGAGCATTTTCCGAGGGTTATTGAGGAGATTTTAAGTCAGTAAAATTTTGAAAATGAAACGATTTGAAAATTTGAAAATTTTAGGGGTCGTCATAATTATGATGATGTTGTTTGTTAGCTGTGATGATAACAAAAAGACAGTGAAAATGCCTATATCCTTTAAGCAGGAGAACTGTGACGCTGATTTCGATATATTCTTTAAAAAGTTCGCTTCGGATAGTGTTTTTCAAAAGCTCCATGTAAAGTTTCCTTTGAGAAACAGTCATCTCAATGATGATTACAATGATATGATTAGGAAAGATATTCCTCTTTCAAAATATACATTTATAGATTTCGGTAGGCATAAAGACGCGATGAAAAATGAATATGATAAGTTTAATGTAGAGGTTAAAAAGAGTAAAGACAGTGTTTTCTACTTCATGAAAGGCTACGATAACGGAATAATGACAGAGATGAAATTTTATTACGATGGAAGTTGCTGGAAGATGGTAGAAATAGTTGATCAGTCGACGTAACAAATAACCAAATCTACAAATAACCAAACCGCCAAGAAAATGCATACAGTACATATATATACAGATGGCGCAGCCAAGGGAAACCCTGGTCCCGGAGGCTATGGCGTGGTCATGGAGTTGGTGGGGCAATCCTACCGTAAGGAGTTTTACGAAGGTTTTCGCCTTACGACCAACAACCGTATGGAGCTGCTTGCTGTAATTGTAGGGCTTGAAAAGCTAAAAACACCGGGTACCAGTGTTCTTGTAATATCAGATTCTAAATATGTGGTTGACTCTGTGTCTAAAGGCTGGGTTTTTGGCTGGGAGAAAAAAGGCTATAAAGACAAGAAGAATCCCGACCTTTGGAAGCGTTTCCTTATTATATACCGTCAGCATAAAGTCGACTTTAAATGGATAAAGGGGCATAACAACCATCCTCAAAATGAGCGTTGCGACCAATTAGCGGTTATGGCATCTACCCAGCCGCAACTGAATATCGATGCGTATTATGAAAATATAGGCAGGCACGCTCAATAACTAAAATCAAAATAATGAATATTACCTCATATACATCTATTGACAATTTAAGCTTTACAGACTCTTACGATACAGTAAAATCTAAACTTGAATACGACTTCGAAGAAAATACTACAGAGATTATGGATATTATCTATCCGGTATCATATGTAGAAGCCTTAGATATGGTTATTCAGTTTAGTGTAAATGGTTCTGGAATTCGATTTTTTGAGTTTTTCCAGCCTAAAATGGAGCTGCTTTGTGGTGATGCAAAAGTTTCGGGTAATTACGTAGAGGTGTTACGCCAGGTAAGGGAGATTGATGAGGATATTGAACAGGATAATGATGGCTTTGTTTCGGCTAAACTTGGTATTACTGTTAACCGTCAGCTTGAAGGCGGACTTTATTCCAGCAAGGTAGAAGGTCTTATTGTTTTTAGTAAAGATTACTTTGAAGAGCCTGAAGCAGACGAAGACGATTTTTTAAAGTTTTACCTGGGTTATAATCCGTTTGATGGGGAAGGTGAAGAGTAATTATTGTTTTGGTTTGTTTTTGTAATTCTACTAGGCATAGTGCAGCAGTTCTACGTCTAAAAATCCAAAAATCAGATTTTCCAATCTACCATTTAATCTCAGCATCGAGAATTTTGGTGAGTGCTTTTCTTGCTTTTTTGTTCTCGCTGTTAAAGCCGGCATTTATAAGTCCAATGCCAATAGCTAATAATATCGTAGGTATAAGTACTGCTGTTTTAGATCCGCCTTTATGAAAACCTGCAAGAGAAATTAATATTATGCCTAACGTTAAACCTCCCAGCCATAAAATCATGAATTTTGTTGCGCTGTTGCTTGGTTTAAGCTTAAGCTTAATACTGGTGCCATTATCGGCTTCCTGAAATTCGCCCGATATCTCCGGGAAATACATACTGCTGTTCGTAATACTACGTTTTAATACAAACGAATTGTTTTCCATTAGGCCTTCAAAAACATGCTCCTCTGTTTGCGGGAAAGCGCCATAACCTTGTGGTAACACATGGTTGTTAAGACGCTCAAACACCAGTGCTTTAGTAAGCGGTGTTTGCAGGGTTAGCTGTTCTGACGGTAATAAATTCATGTAAAAGGAGTATTTTTACAGACCTATGGTCGTATGTCAGTAATTGGTAATGTTTTTGTAAATATAGAAAAAGATTTATATTGATATCTGCAAATCGTTGTCAATATTTTATGTTTTATGATAGGTTTATAAATATTTAATAATGTTCTCTTAATACTGCGTCTCGTTATAATAACGTTATCGTAAAATATAATTGGTAAGGTATTGATTTTGTATATGATAGCATAGTAGAATTTGATAACCAATTTTTTGTAAGTATTGAAGATATAGAGTATCTTTGCGCCTTCAATTTCATCACTTTTATGAATAAATTACTGATTGTAGGTACCGTAGCTTTTGATGCTATAGAAACGCCTTTTGGCAAAACCGGTAAAATTCTTGGTGGCGCCGCCATGTATATAGGGTTTTCAGCATCATTTTTTAAAGTTAAATCGGCTATCGTATCAGTGGTAGGAGATGATTTTCCTCAGGAATACCTGGATCTTTTTACGGAAAGAAATATAGATATATCTGCACTTGAGGTAGTAAAAGGCGGTAAAAGCTTTTTTTGGAGCGGCCGTTACCATAACGACCTTAATTCCCGCGATACTTTAGATACACAACTTAACGTACTGGCTGATTTTAAGCCTGTAGTTCCTGAAAACTTTAAAGATTCTGAAGTGGTTATGCTGGGTAACCTGCACCCTTTGGTTCAGATAAGTGTTTTAGATCAGCTTACTGCAAAACCTAAGCTTGTAGTGCTGGATACTATGAACTTCTGGATGGACTGTGCTTTGCCGGAACTTCTTGAAGTTATTAAACGTGTAGATGTTATTACTGTAAACGATGAAGAGGCACGCCAGCTGACGGGAGAATATTCTTTGGTTAAGGCTGCTGCTAAAATACAGGCAATGGGGCCTAAGTTTGTGGTTATTAAAAAAGGAGAGCACGGCGCTTTACTTTTCAATGACAAACAGGTGTTCTTTGCGCCGGCACTTCCGCTGGAAGAGGTGTTTGACCCAACAGGGGCAGGCGATACTTTTGCAGGTGGATTTGCAGGTTATATTGCACAAAGCGAAAACATATCGTTTGACAATCTTAAAAATGCTATTATATACGGTTCTAATATGGCTTCTTTCTGTGTAGAGAAGTTTGGGCCGGAACGAATGATACAACTCCAGAAAGAGGAGGTGCTGGAGCGCCTACAGCAATTCAGGGCTTTAACGCAGTTTGATATTGCGCTGGAAAATGAATAATGAAACACTAAGCCCAATTGCGGGCTTTTTTTAATAAGAATACAACAACAACTACACACAACACACTATTATGAGTGACGCTTTAAAACATGAATGCGGTATTGCGCTGTTAAGATTATTAAAGCCATTAGAATACTACAAAGAGAAATATGGTACTGCTTTTTACGGTATACAGAAAATGTACCTGCTTATGGAAAAGCAGCACAACCGCGGACAGGACGGTGCCGGTTTTGCCAGTATTAAATTAGATGTTAAACCGGGACAGCGATACATCAGCAGGGTGCGCTCTAACCAGCAGCAGCCTATACAGGATGTGTTTAAGCAAATCAATGAGAGAATCAATGAAGAGCTTACAGAACACCCTGAATATAACGACAGCGTTGCGGCGCAAAAAGAAAACCTGCCCTATATTGGTGAGGTATACTTAGGGCACGTGCGTTACGGTACATTTGGTAAAAACAGCATAGAGAGCGTTCACCCGTTCCTGCGCCAGAATAACTGGATGCATCGCAACCTTATTGTAGCCGGTAACTTTAACATGACAAATGTTAAGCAGCTTTTTGATAGCCTTGTAGATCTTGGCCAACATCCTAAAGAGCTTGCCGATACCGTTACTGTAATGGAAAAGATAGGTCATTTTCTAGATGGTGAGGTTGCAGACCTTTACCAGGATTGTAAAGCCGAAGGGTATACAAAACAAGAAGCTTCTCCTGTAATATCAGAACGATTAAATATTGCTAAAATACTTAAGCGCGCTTCTAAGCAATGGGATGGCGGTTATGCTATGGCAGGAATGATTGGTCATGGTGACAGCTTTGTTTTCCGTGATCCTGCAGGTATACGTCCGGCATACTACTATCAGGATGATGAGATTGCAGTTGTAGCATCGGAAAGGCCTGTTATCCAGACGGTATTTAATGTTGCGTTTGAAGATGTAAAAGAATTAGATCCGGGCCACGCTTTCATCGTTAAGAAAAGTGGTAAGGTATCGGTAGAAGAAATTATACCTGCACTTCCTAAAAAAGCATGTTCTTTTGAAAGGATCTACTTCTCAAGAGGTAGTGATGCAGAAATCTATGAAGAGCGTAAAGAACTTGGAAGGTTAGTATTGCCTCAGGTGCTTGAAGCTATTGAAAGTGATACAGATAATGCTGTTTTCTCGTACATTCCTAACACGGCAGAGACGTCGTTCTTTGGTTTGGTTGAAGCGGCGCAGGATTTCCTTAACCAGCGTAAGAACAAGCATATTCTTGAACACAGGAACACGCTTACAGAGCAAACGCTTGAAGAGCTTCTTAAGGTTAAGATACGTACAGAGAAGATAGCAATTAAAGATGCTAAGCTTAGAACGTTTATTACTGAGGACAGCAGCCGTGACGACCTTGTGGCTCACGTATACGATGTTACTTACGGCGTTATTAAGCCGGAAGATAACCTTGTTATTATAGATGACTCTATTGTTAGGGGAACTACCCTTAAAAAGAGTATTCTTAAAATGATGGACAGGCTTAATCCTAAGCGTATAGTGGTCGTGTCTTCTGCACCGCAGATCAGGTACCCTGACTGTTATGGTATTGATATGGCAAAGCTTGAGGGCTTAATTGCTTTCCAGGCTGCACACGAACTGCTTAAGGAAAGAGGGCTTTCTCATATTGTAGATGAGGTTTATAAAAAATGTAAGGCGCAGGAAAACCTGCCTGATACAGAAGTGGTAAACCATGTAGTAGATTTCTATGCACAGTTTACAGATCAGGAAATTTCAGATAAAATTGCAGCGATGCTTAGTTCTGAAGGTATTAGGGCTGAGGTTAAGATTATCTTCCAAAGTGTGGATAACCTTCACAAGGCGTGTCCTAAGAATCTTGGTGACTGGTACTTTACAGGGGACTATCCTACACCGGGTGGAAACCGTGTTGTGAACCGCGCATTTATAAACTTCTACGAAGGAAACGACGCAAGAGCATACTAAATTTCGGCTTAACGAATTTTACGGTATTTCATCGGAAAATTTTGCCGGGGTTTGAAATTATATATACATTCGCCTCAGAAAATAGCATTAGTAAAATTAATTTTTACAGTATTTTTGGGGGCAGAGAAAGGGAAAACGGAAACGTTTTCCCTTTCTTATTTTAGAACATATTGGTAATATACCTGTTGGTTATATTTTAATAGTGTAGGATAAATCGTAAATGTTAACAAAATGCATTTTATCTATTTTTTGTGTATTTCAACGATTTTGCATGCAGTTTGTCTAAATTTTTTGTGTAACTGTCGATAAGACTATATGTTTACAGTAAGAAAATAGCATTAGTAAATTAATTTTTACGGTATTTTTGGGGGCAAAAAAAGGGAAAATGGTAACGTTTTCCCTTTTTTATTTACAATTCTTAGAGAATAGTGGCAGATATGCTCTAACTTCTCAAATATTCTATATTGTTATAAATAATAACTGATTATGCTTATTTTGCATTTCAATCTAAACTCATATAATTAACAGTACAAAAAAACGGATGCCTTTTGGCATCCGTTTAGATATAAGAATTTTAATGTATCTTATTTTTCAAGAGCATAACGTCTTGCAACTTCTTCCCAGTTAATTACACTAAAGAAAGCTTCAATATAATCAGGTCTTCTGTTTTGGTAGTTTAGGTAATAAGCATGTTCCCAAACATCAAGTCCAAGAATTGGAGTGCCTCCGCAGCCAATTTCCGGCATTAGTGGGTTGTCCTGGTTTGGTGTGCCGCAAACTTCAAGTTTACCACCTTTATGAACGCAAAGCCAAGCCCATCCAGAACCAAACTGAGTTGCAGCAGCTTTAGCAAATTTTGCTTTAAATTCTTCAAAAGAACCAAAAGCTTTATCAATAGCCTCTTCAAGTTCGCCTGTTGGCTCGCCTCCGCCTTTTGGCGAAAGAATAGTCCAGAAAAGGTTGTGGTTGTAAAAACCTCCACCGTTGTTTCTAACAGCAGCGTTAGAAAGGTCAAGGTTAATAAGTATATTTTCTATAGTTTTACCTTCAAGATCTGTTCCTGCAATTGCAGCGTTTAAGTTGGTTGTATACGCATTATGATGCTTTGTGTGGTGAATCTCCATTGTTTTGGCATCAATATGTGGTTCCAGGGCGTCATATGCGTATGGAAGTTTTGGTAATTCAAAGGCCATAATATCGGTAGTTTAAAAGATTAATATTAATTTTAAATCCAAATTTACAGATTTTAAGGTTTACAATAAATAACTTTTTGTTATAATTTCCTGCTTTAAAATTTAAAACATTCATTATAAGTGCATAAAACTGCTTTTTCCATATATAATGCTTCGGCTGGTTCGGGTAAAACCTACACTCTGGTAAAAGAGTACCTGCGCATACTTTTACAAAGTTCAACAGATGATGCTTACCGAAAAATTCTTGCCATAACGTTTACCAATAAAGCGGTGCAGGAAATGAAGGGGCGTATTATTCTAAATCTTTCCGATTTTTCTAAAGAAGATTCGGGTACACGTGCCGATGCCTTAATGAAAGTACTTTCTGCAGAGACAGGATTGTCTATCGCTACAATAAAAGATAAGTCGCGATCTATTATAAAAAACATCATCCATAATTATGCGGCGTTTGATATTTCTACGATTGACCGTTTTACGCATAAGGTAATACGAGCTTTTGCACACGATCTTAATTTATCGGTATCTTTTGATGTGTCTTTGGAGACCGACAGCCTTTTGCAGGAAGCGGTAGATGCCATCATCGCAAAGGCGGGAGAAAATGATGTTCTTACTGCGCTTTTGGTTGATTTTTCATTAGATAAAACCGACAACGATAAAAGCTGGGATGTTACGTACGAACTTTTTGAAACCGGAAAACTACTGATTGACGAAAATAACCGTAATGAATTAGGTCAGTTTAAGGATAAAACTATTGAAGAATTTCTTTTTATAAAGGAGAAGCTAAAACAATCTGTAGCTGCGCTTGAAGCAGATAATGTTGCTGTTGCTACAGAAATGCTTGCCTTAATAGATAGCAGGGGGATAGATCATAAGTCTTTTTCGCGGGGAACATTTCCAAATCATATTGGTTATATCCGTGATAATACATTGCAAAGCAGCCATAAGCGTTTTCATGAGTTTGACGATGTCCAGATAAACAAAACAGCAAAAGACCGTGATGTTATAGAGAGTATACTGCCGGAACTGCTTGCATTACTTTTAAAAGCATATAAAAATTACGAGAAGCGTAACTTTTACCAGGCATTCCTTAAAAATATTACGCCACTATCGCTGCTTAATTCAATAGGGCAGGAACTGGAACGTATCCAGAAAGAACAGAATGTACTTTCGATATCAGAATTCAACGCAATAATTCACAGGGAAATTCAGAATCAGCCGGCTCCTTTTATATATGAGAGACTGGGTGAACGCTACCGCCACTTTTTTATTGATGAATTTCAGGATACATCGCAAATGCAATGGAATAATCTTGTTCCGCTTATTGACAATGCGCTTTCATCTGAAGATTTATTAGGCGACCGCGGATCGTTAATGATTGTGGGCGACCCTAAACAGTCTATTTACCGTTGGCGCGGTGGTAAGGCAGAACAGTTTATAGAGTTGGGTAAAGAAGAGTTTAACCCATTCTCAAATCCGGATAAACAGATAGTAAACCTTGCGTCTAACTTTAGGAGTTACAGCGAGGTGATTGACTTTAATAATAAGTTCTTTTCTTTTCTTTCGGGAGAATTTGAGAACGATGACTATAAAACAATGTATGCTGCCAGCGGGCAGGAAGTTAATCCTAAAACCGGGGGCTATGTAAATATATCCTTCATTCCGGAAATTCAACAGGAACTGGAGGAAGAGACTGATAAAGACACTTTTTATCTTGAAGCTACATTGGCTGCCATTAATAAGGCTATTGCTAATGGGTTTACGTATAAAGATATTGTGTTACTAACGCGTAAGCGAACGCCCGGAGTTCTTTTGGCAAATTATCTTACCGAGCAGAACATACCTATATTATCATCTGAAACACTACTTATTGAAAATGCCACCGAGGTTAAGCTGATTGTTAACCTGTTGCGCTATCTTAAGACTAATGAAAATATAGAGGCAAAAGCACACTTTTTATACTTTGCAGCAACTACTCAAAGTAGTATTGCTGTACATGATTTTATAGCCGAAGGTATGGCGCAGCCTACCGAGGAGCACCTTGAAAAATGGCTGGCGTTATACAATATAAATATATCGTTTAAAAATTGCCGTAAGCGATCGCTGTATGAAGCGGTAGAAACCATTGTTGATGCTTTTGTAAAAGAGAAAAGTAACCAGAGTTATGTGCAGTATTTCCTTGACCTTGTGTTGGAGAGGGATATGCGCACGCAATCTGGTATTGCAGATTTTCTTGATTACTGGGATAATAACGGATCGCGATTTAGTATTCCTTCGCCGGAAGGTAACGACGCGGTGCGTATTATGACTATTCATAAATCTAAAGGTCTGGAGTTTCCGGTGGTTATCTTTCCGTTTGCCGAGGAAGATTATAGCCGTTCGCCACGCAGCAAGATGTGGCTGGAACTGGATGATACTACGTTTGAGTTTCAGAAAGCCCTGGTAGACAGTAATAAGGATGTTGCCCAGTATGGCGAGAAAGCATCAGAACTTTACTTTATTAAATCGCAGGAAGAGTTGTTGGATAACATTAATATACTATACGTAGCGCTTACCCGTGCTGAAGAACAAATGTATATTATAAGCAACAGGAACTTTACCAGTAAGGGAGAGCTGACCAATAATATGTCGTCTTACTTTATAAAATACCTAATGCAGAAACAGCTTTTTGATAACCAGGTGGCCGATTATGAGTTTGGAGATAGTAAGAAACTATCTGATCAATCAGAAATTCAGGAACAGCAGAAAAACATTAAGGTAGTAGCAGAACGCTTTAGTCCGCGTGGGGTTAAAATCGCGCAGCGTGAATCGCTTATGTGGGGTACGGCAAGACTACAGGCTATAGAGTTTGGTAATGTAATGCACGAAATACTATCCTTTATAAAAACGGAGAATGATATTCCGTTTGCGCTGATAAAGGCTATCGAAGACGGATTAATAGTACGCAGCCAAAAAGATGAGGTCGAGAAAACCTTAAAAGCGGTTATATTCCATCCGGAACTGAATGTTTTCTTTGCTGAAGGTAACACCATTTATAATGAACAAAGCATTATCCGTCATGAAGTGCAGACCATAAAACCCGACAGGGTTGCTATAAATGGTACAACCGCCTTGCTACTGGATTATAAAACGGGAGTACATCAGGCAAAGTACGCCGCTCAGCTGGCGTCTTACCAACTGGCACTGGAAGAAATGGGATTGCAGGTGGTGAAAAAAACACTCGTATATATAGGTGAAGATATAAATGTGGTAAATTTGCCGTAGCGTAGGATTTTTTGTCAGGCGTGGCGCACAACAAACTTAGTAAAACAACAAACCCAAAATAAAAATGTACGGAAAGATCAAAGAACATCTGGCTGCCGAGCTGGATACAATAAGAGAAAACGGACTTTATAAAAAAGAGCGTATTATCGCTTCGCCACAAGGCGCAGAGATTACATTAGATTCAGGACAGAAAGTATTAAACTTTTGCGCCAACAATTATCTTGGGCTGTCTTCGCACCCGGAAGTAATTGAGGCTGCAAAAGATGCACTGGATACACACGGATTCGGTATGTCTTCTGTACGTTTTATTTGCGGTACACAGGATATTCACAAACAGCTTGAAAAAGAGGTTGCTGATTTTTACGGAACAGAAGATACTATATTATATGCTGCAGCATTTGATGCTAACGGTGGTGTATTTGAACCTTTATTAGGAGAAGAAGATTGTATTATATCAGACAGTCTTAACCATGCTTCTATTATAGATGGTGTTCGCCTTTGTAAAGCAGCGCGTTACCGTTATACGAATAACAATATGGAGGAGCTGGAGCAGCAACTTATAAAAGCTACTGAAGAAGGCCGTCGTTTTAAACTTATAGTTACAGATGGTGTTTTCTCTATGGATGGGCTTGTAGCTCCGCTTGATAAGATTTGCGACCTTGCTGATAAATATGATGCTATGGTAATGGTAGATGAATGCCATGCTGCAGGTTTTATTGGTGCTACCGGAAAAGGTACACTTGAAGCTAAAGGTGTAATGGGCAGGGTAGATATTATTACAGGTACTTTTGGTAAGGCACTTGGTGGTGCGATGGGTGGATACACAACTGCTAAGAAGGAAATTATTGAAATACTAAGACAACGTTCAAGGCCGTACCTTTTCTCAAACTCGCTTGCGCCGTCTATTGTTGGGGCTTCGCTAAAAGTGTTCGAACTGCTTAAAAAAGATACAAGCCTTAGGGATAAACTGGAGTGGAATACCAATTACTTTAAAGAAGGTATGAAGAAAGCCGGCTTTGATATTATTGATGGAGACTCTGCAATTGTGCCTGTAATGCTTTACGATGCAAAATTGTCTCAGACAATGGCTGACGAACTACTTAAAAAAGGAATATACGTAATAGGGTTCTTTTTTCCTGTAGTTCCAAAGGACAAAGCAAGGATAAGAGTCCAGCTTTCAGCGGCTCATACACAGCAACATTTAGACCATGCAATTGCTTCGTTTACAGAAGTTGGGAAAGCGTTAACTATAATTTAACGACATTTTAGAGACATACGTAGGATAAATTTTAATAAAACGTTTTGCTGTTCGATTTTAACAAAGTAAATTTGTCATCATATAACCTTTGTAATTAAAATAAAGTATGAAACATCTTAACAAACTATTCGTTGCTGCACTTATGGCTCTGAGCTTTAATGCACAGGCGCAGGACGAAGACAATCCATGGGCCATCGGCTTTGGTGTAAATGCGGTTCACACTCGTTTTGGAGCTGCTACTGAATTTCAGGATAAGTTCTCTAAATTCTTCAAAACTGAAGAATGGAATGTACTTCCTTCAGTATCTTACATTACTGTGTCAAGACACGTAGGTGACAATTTCTCAATTGGTTTAACAGGGTCTGTTAATAAAATAGACAAAGTTATCTCTCCTACAGGTGGAGGAGGTCTAAGACTTGATAATGTTGACGATCTTACTTATTACGGAGCTGACGCTGTTATTAAATACAGCATCCTTCCTAAAAGCTGGTTTAACCCATTCATCCACGTTGGTGGAGGTTACACGTGGTTAGATAACCAAGGTAACGGTACAGTTAATGGTGGTATTGGTTTTAACTTCTGGTTTACAGAAAATGTTGGACTTACAGTACAATCAACTTACAAACATTCATTCGAAGATCAGGCGGAAGCTAATGTACCAAGACACCTACAGCACTTTGCTGGTCTTACATTCAAATTTGGTGGAAAAGACACAGATAAAGATGGTATCTATGATAAAGACGATCTTTGTCCTGAAGTACCAGGTCTAAAAGAATTCCAGGGATGTCCTGATACAGATGGTGATGGTATTCCAGACAAAGATGACGCATGTCCTGAAGTAGCTGGTCCTAAAGAATTCCAAGGATGTCCTGATACAGACGGTGATGGTATTCCTGATAAAGATGACGCATGTCCTGAAGTAGCTGGTCCTGCTAGCCTACAAGGATGTCCTGATACAGACGGTGATGGTATCGCTGATAAAGATGACAAATGTCCGGATGTTGCTGGTCCTAAAGAAAACGCAGGTTGCCCTTGGCCAGATACTGACGGTGACGGTGTACTAGATAAAGATGATCTTTGTCCAGATGTTAAAGGTACTGCTGCTAACCGTGGTTGTCCTGAAGTAACTGAAGAAGTTATCAAAAAACTAAACGAGTACGCTAGAACTATCCTATTCAACAGTGGTAAAGCGACTTTCAAAAACGAAACATTCGCAGTTCTTGAGAATATGAACAAAATATTCAAAGAATACCCAGCTTCAAGATTTATCCTTGAAGGACACACTGACAGTGATGGTAGCAACGCACTTAACCAGACGCTATCTGAAAACAGAGCAGCTGCAGTTAAAACTTGGTTAGTTGAGAATGGTATCGCTGCTGACAGACTAAGATCTGTAGGATTTGGTGAAACTAAACCAATTGCATCTAACAAAACTGCAAAAGGTAAAGCTCAAAACAGAAGAGTTGAAGTTAAGCTTATCAAAGAATAAGTAAACATTCAAAATAAATAAGGAAGCGTCCCCGATTTTTCGGGGACGTTTTTTTATTTTTACCCCATGGCAAATGTAACTTTCCTTGATAAGCTCAGTACACAACTAATTCATGATTTTGGTAATAACCTTCCCGATGCAGTAGTAGTACTGCCTAATAAAAGGGCAAGGATATTTTTGCTTGAAGCCCTTAAAAAGCAATTGGATGTTACCGTGTTTGCTCCTGAAATCATCAGTATTGAAGATTTTGTGCAGAATGTATCGAGTATCCGCTCTATAGATGCTATAGAATTGTTATTTGAATTTTACTCGCTTTACATTGGCCTTACGCCAAAAGAAAAGCAACAGCCTTTTGAAACCTTTGCCAACTGGGGTAAAACACTGCTTCAGGATTTTAACGAGATAGACCGTTATCTTTTAAATCCGGCGCACGTGCTTACCTATCTTGAAAACATACAGGAAATAGAACACTGGGCGGTAGATGTAGATAAACGCACTACCATGATAGAGAATTATCTGGAGTTCTGGAAACTGCTTCCGTCATACTATAATTCACTTTATGCGCATTTGTTAGAAAAAGGTGCAGGTTACCAGGGATTAATTTACCGTGAAGCCGTAAATAACATCCACCACTTCTCTAATGCCTTTACAAAAGGGCAAATGGTATTTGCCGGATTCAATGCGTTAAATGCTGCCGAAGAAAAAATCATACAACATTTAATGTCTGTTGGGCAGGCAAAAATATATTGGGATATCGATAATGCTTTCCTGAGTGATCCGTATCATGATGCAGGGTTGTTTATACGTCGTTTTAAAAAAGAATGGAAACAATACTCATCGCAATCATTTGAATGGATTACAGATGAATTTAGCCAGCCTAAAAACATACACATTATTGGTACGCCAAAGACTGTT
This sequence comes from Flavobacterium psychrophilum, assembly GCA_001708385.1. Classification (NCBI taxonomy): domain Bacteria; kingdom Pseudomonadati; phylum Bacteroidota; class Flavobacteriia; order Flavobacteriales; family Flavobacteriaceae; genus Flavobacterium; species Flavobacterium psychrophilum. The sequence goes on from CP012388.1 coordinate 2,564,859, forward strand.
GGTCAGGCTAAGATAGCGGGAGAGCTGGTAGAGCAATTTCAAAACGAAGGGCACAGCCTCGATAAAACAGCGCTGGTACTTGGTGAAGAAAGTATGCTTATACCCTTACTGTATAGTTTGCCAAAAAGTGTTGGTGCACTTAACATTACTATGGGTTACAGCAGCCGAAACAATCCGGCGCAGCTTCTTATACAAAAGCTGTTTAAGCTGCATACCAATGCTATTAACCGAAACGAAAAAAGCTATACGCTATATTACCGCGAAGTACTCGATGTACTTACGCATCCTTTAGTTGAGCCTTATTCGGGAGCGGGTGAGCTTATAGAAGCTATTAACCGTAATAACTTTACCTTCTTTTCGCATAGTAAGCTTTTTGAGCTTCATGCGGATGCATCGCCGTTTTTCCGATTGTTATTTGAGCGTTGGGATACAAGTGTAGTAGATATATTGGCGCGATTGTCTGATATTCTTGTAGCACTTAAGGGGTTTATGAGCAGTGATGAAGAAGAGGATAAAATAGCCAAGGCATTTTTGTATTCTATATTTAAGGTAGTAAATAAGCTTATTAATTATCACGAAGCGCATCCGGAGATGAGCAATCTTACGGTGCTTTATTCTATTTACAAACAGGTTATTGATCTTGCTGAGGTTTCTTTTGAAGGAGAGCCGTTGTCGGGATTGCAGATCATGGGGGTTTTAGAAAGCCGTGTGCTTGATTTTGAGAATGTAATTATTACATCTATGAATGAAGGAAAATTCCCGGCGGGTAAAACGCAGAATTCTTTTATTCCTTATGATGTAAAACGCGAACTGGGATTGCCAACCTACAAAGAAAAAGATGCTATTTACAGTTTTCACTTTTATCACCTTCTTATGCGGGCTAAAAACGTGTACCTGCTTTACAATACCGAGAGTGAAGGTCTTGATGCTGGTGAACGCAGCCGCTTTTTGACCCAACTGGAAATTGAAAAGAAACCAAACCATAACCTGACTACCGAAATTTACAATGCAGTGCTTCCGCCAAAAGCGTATGAACCTATGGTGGTGCCAAAAACCGAAAAGGTTATGGAACGCCTTAAGGAAATTGCGACAGTAAAAGGATTTTCACCATCGGCATTAACGGGTTATATTCGTAATCCTATGCAGTTTTATTACCAGAGAGTGTTGCGTATCCGTGAGGCAGAAGAGGTAGAGGAAAGCATAGCTCTAAATACGTTGGGAACAATTATTCACGGTGCCTTAGAGAAGCTGTACACGCCATATATTGATAAATTTCTTGCGGTACACGATATTGACAACATGGCTACCCTTGCCGATGATGAGGTTATGGTGCAGTTTAAGGATGTGTATAAGGAAGGTGAAATTAAAAAAGGGCGTAACCTTTTGGCCTTTGAAGTTGCCAAACGTAACGTACACAATTTCCTGAAACAGGAAAAAAACAGTATTGCCGGCGGCGATGCTATTAAAATATTGGCGTTAGAACATAAATATGACCGTTTGTTAGAAGATAGCCGCTTGCCATATCCCGTAATGATATCGGGTAATATTGACCGTATTGAAGAACGAAACGGTCGTGTTCGTATTACCGACTATAAGACCGGAAAAGTGGAGAAGGGCAATCTGGTGCTTAAAACTTGGGATGGCCTACCGGCAGATCTGAAAAATGAAAAGATAATCCAGTTGCTTACATACGCTTTTATGCATGAGCCGTTAGGTAAAGGGATGGAAACCGAAGTTGGTATCATCTCTTTTAAAAACATGAAAAACGGATTCATGCATTTTTGTTTTAAGGATGGTTTCGACAGGTCGGCACCAGTTCAGGATTTTATTGATTCAGCTATGCTTGAAGAATTTAAAACCCAATTGGTAATACTGATAAATGAGATTTTGAATGCAGATATTCCTTTCGAGGAGAAGATACAGTAGCGAGTGTTCAGTTTTCAGTATTCCCATTGGGACGCGGATGACGCGAATTCGGCGTCATTCTTTCATTTCAACGAGGAGAAATCTCTTTTAGATTCTTCGACTCCGCCGCGTTATGCTCAGAATGAAGAGTTGGGGGATAAATAATATTAACACCCCTTAAAAAACTCAAGGGTTTGTTTTAGCAAATCCTCCCTGCATTCAATATGGCTCATGTGTCCGTATGGATGGGTAATGAGTTTAACCTCGGTGCCTTCAATCTGGTCGACGTGTTCGTCATAAACAAGACTTTGGTCGTGTTTGCCAAGAACTAAAAGAATAGGGTAGGGTGCAAAGTGCAGTATTACTTCGCGGTCTTTGCGTATTTTCATGCCTTCTAAGGCGGCAACAATACCCTGAAGCGGGGTTTTTACAGCCTGCTCACGTAGTGCTTCTATATCGGCAGCAAATCGTTCTCTGTTCTCTTCGCTAAAGAGGTTTGCAATGCTCATGCGTACAAAAGCAGTGTAATTCTGTTTTACAGCTTTAATAGCGCGGTCACGATTAGCTTTACGATCATCACTATCGGCACGTGCGGTAGAATTCTGCAATACCATGCCTTTAATCATATCGGCATATAATTCGGCGAATGCCAATGCTACATACCCCCCCATAGAGTGTCCCATGAATATGGCTTTGCGTATACGCAGCTCGTGTAGAACCGCATGTACTGCATCGGCCATGTCTTCCATTGTGTGAACATAGCCCAGGCATTCTGTTTCGCCATGTCCAAGAAGGTCTATGGTGATAACCCTATATTTTTTAGTATACTGATCTACAAAAAAATCCCACATGGTACTGTTTTCCAAAAAGCCATGCAGCATAACAATAGCAGTACCTTTTCCGGTATCGGAATAAGCGAGGTTGATATTTTTGTAGTTTAAGAGTTTCAATGTTGTTGAGTTTATGGTTTCATCCAGTTCGTCATTGCAAGGAGGAACGACGAAGCAATCTTTTTAGATTGCCGCACTCCGCTGCGCTGCGTTCGCAATGACATACTGTGTGGATAATACTGTTTGCAAAAATACTTCATTCATATGAATTAGAATACTAACAAAAACAAAAAACGGCTCACAATAGTAAGCCGTTTACTGTCTAGTAGGGACGTTGCATTGCAACGTCTCTACAGTATGGAATTAAAATTATTTAAAAGATTTAGATTGCCATACTCAGCTTCGTTGCGGTCGCAATGACATCAGCTTCGTAAAGAATGAGTAAAAGCAAACTGCGACTAAATATTGCAAACTAATTAAGCGTTCATCAAACTTTCAATTTCTTCTGCTTCAATAGGTATATTACGCATTAGGTTGAAAGGTTCGCCGCTTGGTTGGATAACCACGTCATCTTCAAGACGTATACCAAAGCCTTCTGCCGGAATATAGATTCCCGGTTCAACGGTAAATACCATGTTAGCTTCCATTGGTTGTACTAAAAGCCCGTAATCATGCGTGTCAAGTCCCATGTGGTGCGATGTACCGTGCATAAAGTACTTTTTATATGCCGGCCAGTCCGGGTTTTCATTCTGAACGTCAGCTTTGTCCAGAAGTCCAAGGCCAAGAAGTTCAGATGTCATTATTTTACCTACTTCAAGGTGGTATTGTTTCCAAAGTGTACCCGGAACAAGCATTTTTGTCGCTTCATTCTTCACGCGAAGCACTGCGTTGTAAACTTCTTTTTGTCTTTCTGTAAAACGGCCGTTAACCGGAATAGTACGGCTAAGATCGCTTGAGTAGTTGGCGTATTCGGCAGCAACATCAAAAAGGATAAGGTCACCGTCTTTACATTGCTGGTTGTTTTCTACATAATGTAATACGTTGGCATTGTTGCCAGAAGCAATAATAGGCCCATAAGCAAATCCTTTAGAACGGTTACGCACGAACTCATGAAGCAATTCTGCCTCAATTTCGTATTCCATAACACCCGGTTTTACAAAACCAAGAATACGGCGGAAACCTTTTTCGGTAATAGTACACGCTTCTTGTATCAGGTCAATTTCTTCGGTTTCTTTTATAGAACGAAGCCTTTGCAGGATAGGGTTACTTTTGGCAACCTGGTGCGCAGGATATTTCTCTTTCCACCACTTGATGAAACGGTCTTCTCGCGTCTGTGTCTGAACCGACGAACGGTAATGCTCGTTGGTATTGATGTAGATAATATCGCAGTACGTCATAATTTCGAAAAGCACTTTTTCAAAATCCTGAAGCCATTGGATGTTTTTAATGCCTGAAACTTCGGTAGCACGCTCTTTAGTTAGCTTTTCGCCTTCCCAAATGGCAATGTGCTCGTTGGTTTCGCGAACAAAAAGTATTTCACGCAGGTGCTCGTAGGGAGCATCCGGGCAAAGCAGCAATATACTTTCTTCCTGGTCGGCGCCACTTAGATAAAATATATCACGGTGCTGTTGGAAAGGCATTGTGCTGTCGGCGCTTATAGGGTAAATGTCGTTAGAATTGAATACCGCAACGCTTTTAGGTTTCATCTCTGCCATAAATTTTTTACGGTTCTTGATGAACAGGTTACGGTCTATCTGATGGTATTTCATGATATAAAGTTTTAATCCGGATACCAAAAGTACTAAGATTATCGTGAAGTAGACTCTTAAAATTTATTATGCGGAGAAAAAGGATATTAATCTCCGCATAATTTGCGGAGATTAATCGTATATTTACCGCAAAGCTTTATTTATGAGTAAGTATATCTATCAAAACAAAGACTGGCCAGTGTTTAAATGGAACAGCGAATCACTACTTCCGCTTTTAGGAAAAGTGAGAAGTTTGCAGGGTAGACTTATTGGTAAGATGGACGGCTTAGGTTTCGATCTTAAAAATGAAGCTTCGGTTGAAATAATTACTCAGGATGTACTCAAGTCTTCTGCAATTGAAGGAGAATTGCTTGATCCTGCACAAGTACGCTCATCCATTGCAGTGCGGCTCGGTGTTGAAATACCGGGAATTATTGCATCTGATAGAAATATAGATGGGATAGTTGATATGATGCTTGATGCTACGCAGCATTTTTCTGAAGAATTAACTGAAGAAAGGCTTTTCGGTTGGCATCATGCAATGTTTCCATCGGGAAGGAGTGGTTTGTATAAAATAGTTTCGGGAAACTGGCGAGACGATGCCAACGGCCCTATGCAGGTTATTTCAGGGTCATTTTCAAAGCAGAAAGTGCATTTTGAAGCGCCACCGGCAATATCTATTTCTAAAGAAATAAAGCTATTTATAAACTGGTTTAATGACAACATTGAGCTCGATGCTGTTATTAAAGCGGGTATCGCTCATTTGTGGTTTGTGACATTGCATCCTTTTGATGACGGTAATGGAAGGATTGCACGGGCGATAGCAGATATGCAAATGGCGAGAGCCGATGGCATACCGCAACGTTTTTACAGTATGTCGTCGCAAATACAAAAGGATAGAAAAATATATTATGAAATTCTTGAGCGTACCCAAAAAGGTGATCTTGATATAACAGAATGGCTTGAATGGTTTCTTTTACGGTTATATGATGCTATAGAAGCGTCAGAAATCACCCTAAATAGTATAATGTTTAAGCATAGATTCTGGGATACAAACCGTACACAGATTGATAATAAACGTCAGCAATTGATGCTTGAAAAAATGTTAGATGGTTTTGAAGGTAGCCTTACTACTGCTAAATGGGCAAAAAATACCAAGTCTTCTCCTGACACTGCCTTACGTGATATAAACGATCTTATTGCAAAAGATATTTTGCGCAAGGCTGAAAGCGGTGGAAGAAGTACTAATTATGAACTTGTAAAATAACTACTCCACCCATTTGTAATACCTTGCGCCTATTAAATTCGGAATTTCTTTTTCTATACTGTCTAGTACCCATTCGCCTGATGGCGCAAGCAGGCTTTCTTTCTGTTCCTTTTTGTGGAGTTTCAGGTATGTTTCAAAATCAATCTCGTTGCTTCCGGCCAGGGTTTCAAATAATTGTGCGTTTTGCGCGGCAATTTTCCATCCTTCCTGTAAAGTTCCTTCAAATACTTTTGATTTCGATCCGCTGCCGTAAGCAAGGAAGCCGATCTTTTTTCCTGTAACATCTGTCCCTTCAGTTGCAAAGTGGCTTAAAGCTGACAGTAACCCCATAAATACAGAACCTGTATACAGGTTACCTATAAGGGATGACGCAGGTTCGGCGGGCTGTAGTTTCTGATTAACGAAGTTTCTATAATCGTCAGATTTTGCTATTTCTTTTACTTTTGTTTGATAATTTACTGCATCTTCATTACCTGTAAGCAGTGGAGTGTCCGCGTCGAGCGCGAAGATCTCAGAGAACATCCTTCGTCCCTGATACGCGTAGGGAAGGTGCATAATGATGCTTTCCCATGTATTATATAAAGAGCCTTTAGTGTTTGTAGCTTCTTTAAAACGGTAGTAGGCTTCGCGGGTACGGTCGGTATAACATTGGTTAGAATATTGCCCGTCAAACACCGGTTGGTCTTTATGAATTTCTATTTCGGCTTCAAGATTGTCAAACCAAGGCTCATTAGTGTTGTTTCCACTAATTTCTTTTTTGCTGATAGTTCTGTATGGCTTAAAGAAATCAAAAACACCTTTAGTGCTTACAGCCCATTCGTCGCTTATGCTAATAATTCCTGGGTTAGCCGTAACCAGCATAGCCAATGCTCCTGCGCCCTGTGTATATTCTCCCGTTGATTCCAGATCATACTTTGCGATGTCTGTAGTAACAACGATAGCTTTTTTGGTTGGGTTTAGTTTAATAAAGTCCAGGCAGTTTTGAAGGGCGTCTACACCGCCAATGCAGGCGAAGGTAAAATCTACCGTATCGCAATTACTAAACGTGCCTTCGCCAAATTTTTGCTCCATCAGTGCCGTTAAGAAAGATCCAATAGGCTTAGAGCTGTCTATTCCGCTTTCGGTACCCACATAAATCCGCGCAATCTCAGCCGGATTGATATTATTTTGGGTGATAAGCTTAGTAAGTGCATTTGCGCCAAAAACCACAGCGTCCTGATGCGTGTCGGGTAGCGTCATTTTTAATAATCCCAGTCCTTTTTCAAGTTTATCAGGATCTATTTTTCTGGCTTTTGCCAATGTTTTTATAGGTAAGTGAAGTTTGGCAATGTCAAAAGCAATAGCGTCTATTCCGGTGGTCATTCGTGTAGGTTTAAGGGGCAAAATTAATTATCAGGAATTACATAGAAGGTGTTAAAAAAGGTTAATGTTTTATTTTTGGCAATTCCTGAAAATTTAAACTTTATTTTTCGCAATTATGCAAATTATCAACCGTTGATAATGCCTATTTTTGCATTGCAATTATTACAATCAAATCTATTATGAAATTATATTCTCTTATAGCGGTTATAGTGTTTACATCTTTTGCCAGTGCGCAGGACAAACAGGCGTATCAATTATTCGATAAAAAAGGAAAAGCCACTACCTATAAAAAGTTAGTAAAAACTGCCGGAGATGCAGAAGTTGTATTTTTTGGCGAACACCACGATAATTCGGTTATTCATTGGCTGGAGCTGGAACTTACTAAGGACCTTGCCGAAACAAAAAGCCTTGTGCTTGGCGCGGAAATGATAGAAGCCGACAATCAAAAACAACTGGATCAATACCTTAAAGGAGAAATCAATCAAAAAGTATTCGACTCTACAGCGCGTTTATGGAATAACCATAAAACCGATTATAAGCCATTGGTTGACTTTGCAAAAGAAAAACACTTTCCGTTTATAGCTACCAACGTGCCCAGGCGTTATGCGAGCAAAGTTTATAAAGGCGGTTTCGAATCGCTTGACGGTTTATCTGCCGAAGAAAAAACATGGATTGCCCCATTACCAATTGCTTATGATGCTACTTTACCGGGCTATGTAAAAATGCTCGAAATGAGTGGTGGTCATGGTGGTGGTAACCTGCCTAAAGCACAGGCGGTTAAAGATGCTACTATGGGTTATTTTATCGCAAAAAATCTAAAACCAAATACAGTTTTCGTTCATTATAACGGAACCTACCATAGTGATAATTTTGAGGGTATAAACTGGTACCTTAAAAAGGCAAAACCGGGAGTAAAAATTGTTACTATTGCGGCAGTATCTCAAAAAGATGTTTCCAAACTTGAAAAAGAGCACCTTAATCTTGCCGATTTTATACTGGTTGTAGATGAGGATGTAACCAAAACCTACTAATAAAGTATTGATTATTGGATGGTAAAAATTGACATATGTTGCAGATTTTTAGGTGTTTTAGGTGTAAAATGATCTCAAATGTATTTTTAAATTAAAAATACTTCATAAAAACGCCACTTTATACTCATTATAAATTACCCTCAAAGGTTGTAGTGAATACCTTTTTAGCCTTATTTTTGTTTGATTTTTTAAAAACCTTATCTTTTAATCAAATACTATGGCAAAATCTGCACTATTGAAGTCGTCCATTGCTAAAAAATACTGGATGGCTCTGACAGGTTTATTTCTCTGCCTGTTCCTTGTCGGGCACTTAATCGGGAACCTTCAATTAATTTATTCGGATGCACTGCATTTTAACCAGTATGCGTTGTTCATGACAACAAATCCTGCAATTAAGGCGCTTTCGTATCTAACGTACATTTCTATCATTTTTCACGCGATAGATGGTATTTACCTTGCGGTGCAAAACCAAAAAGCAAGACCGGTTAAGTACGTAATGAACAAGCCGGGCAAAAACACCATCTGGGCTTCCAGAAATATGGCTGTTTTAGGTACGGTAATATTAATTTTCATTGTTACTCACATGGTTAGCTTTTGGGGAAGAATGCATTTTGATAAAGCAATGCCGCTTCAAACGGTAACGATAAATGCGGGAGGTGCGCCTCAGGAATTTTATTTAACTACCAACGGATCTTACGTACCTAAAGCACAGGTTGAGCAGGGACTGGTTAAAATTGAAAATAGGACTGAGTTTTTTGATGCAGGTGCCGGTGTAAAGGTTAACGAAGGTTACAAAGATCTTCACAAGATTACGGTTGAATTCTTTAAGGATCCTAAATTCGGACTTATAGCTACTATACTATATACAATATCAATGATAGTTCTTGGGTTTCACCTTTACCACGGTTTTGGCAGCGCATTCCAGTCTATGGGTGCCAACAATCCAAAATACAACGGACTTATCAAAAATTTCGGAAAGAGCTTTGCAATCATAGTTCCTCTATTATTCGCTATCATTCCTATTTATATTCACTTTTTTATAAAATAATCAACATCAGTAATTATGTTAGATTCTAAGATACCAGAAGGGCACATATCCGAAAAATGGACTAAATACAAAGACCATTTAAAACTTGTTGCCCCAAATAACAGACCTAAAATTGATGTAATTGTAGTAGGTACCGGCCTTGCGGGTGCTTCGGCTGCTGCTTCACTTGGCGAAATGGGGTATAACGTTAAGGCGTTCTGCTTTCAGGATTCACCACGTCGTGCGCACTCTATTGCTGCACAGGGTGGTATTAATGCTGCGAAAAATTACCAAAATGATGGTGACAGTATTTACAGGCTGTTTTATGATACAATAAAAGGAGGCGATTACAGGGCACGTGAAGCTAACGTTCACCGTCTTGCAGAAGTTTCAGGAAATATTATTGACCAGTGTGTTGCTCAGGGGGTTCCTTTTGCACGCGATTACGGCGGGATGCTAGACAACCGTTCGTTTGGTGGTACACAGGTACAACGTACATTTTATGCTGCAGGACAAACAGGTCAGCAGCTTTTGTTAGGTGCTTATTCTGCTTTATCAAGACAAATTGGTGTTGGTAACGTACAGATGTTTAACCGTCACGAGATGCTTGATATCGTTAAGGTAGATGGCAAAGCGCGCGGAATTATAGCACGTAACCTTATTACAGGTGAAATTGAAAGACATTCAGCGCACGCGGTAATCATCGCTTCAGGTGGTTATGGTAACGTATACTTCCTTTCTACAAATGCAATGGGAAGTAACGTAACGGCTGCTTGGAAAATACATAAAAAAGGAGCTTATTTTGCTAACCCTTGCTTCGTACAGATTCACCCTACATGTATTCCTGTACACGGTGAGAACCAGTCTAAGCTTACCCTTATGTCTGAGTCACTTCGTAACTCAGGGCGTATCTGGGTTCCTAAGAAAAAAGAAGATGCTGAGGCTATTCGTGCAGGTAAAATGAAGCCGACGGAAATTGCTGAAGCTGACAGGGATTATTTCCTTGAAAGAAGATACCCTGCTTTTGGTAACCTTGTGCCACGTGACGTAGCATCGAGAGCTGCTAAAGAGCGTTGTGATGCCGGTTTTGGTATCGAAGCAAATGCTACAAACGAAGGTGTATACCTTGACTTCTCTTCAGAGATCATTAGTAAAGGTAAACAAACTGCTTATGCAGCAGGTAATCACCATCCTTCGGATGAAGAGGTTATTAAACTTGGTAAGGCATGGTTAGAAGAGAAATATGGTAACCTTTTCCAGATGTACCAGCAGATTACAGCTGAGAATCCTTACGAATTACCAATGAAGATTTACCCTGCGGTTCACTATACTATGGGTGGTGTTTGGGTTGATTATAACTTACAGAGTACTATTCCGGGCTGTTTCGTAGCCGGTGAAGCTAACTTCTCAGACCACGGTGCTAACCGTCTTGGTGCATCTGCACTAATGCAGGGTCTTGCAGATGGTTACTTCGTGCTGCCTTATACTGTATCTGATTATCTTGCTAACGACATCCGTACAGGTAAGATATCTACAGACCTTCCCGAATTTGTGGAGGCAGAAAATGCAGTTAAGTCACAAATTGACTCTTTCCTTAATAATAACGGTACTAAATCTGTTGATTACTTCCATAAAAAACTTGGACACATTATGTGGAACAAAGTTGGTATGGGCCGTAATGAGCAGGGACTAAAAGAAGCTGTTGTAGAAATTGATGCTTTAAGGGCTGAGTTCTACAAAGAAGTTTATGTACCGGGATCTGCTAACGAACTTAACCCAGAACTTGAGAAAGCAATTCGTGTTGCCGACTTTATGGAACTTGGCCAGCTTATGGCAATGGATGCTTTACAACGTAAAGAATCTGCCGGCGGTCACTTTAGGGAAGAATATCAGGATTCTGAAGGTGAAACCCTTCGTGATGACGTGAACTTTAATTTCGTAGGTGCCTGGGAATATGGTGGCAGCGATATTAATACTGAAACACTTCATAAAGAAGTGCTTAACTACGAGTACATTAAAATTGCCGCAAGGAACTACAAATAAAATACAAGAGAGATGGCTTCTAATAAAAATATAAATATACACCTTAAAATATGGCGTCAGAAAGATGCCAAAACCAAAGGTAAAATAGAAACGTACAAGCTTGATAACGTTTCTACCGACAGTTCATTCCTTGAAATGCTTGACCAATTGAACGAACAACTGGTTAACAACAGACAGGAGCCTGTAGCTTTTGACCATGACTGCCGTGAAGGTATTTGTGGTATGTGTTCGCTTTACATTAACGGTCAGGCTCATGGTCCGGCTAGTAAAGTTACAACATGTCAGCTGCACATGAGGTCGTTTAAAGATGGTGATACTATCTATGTTGAACCATGGAGAAGTAAAGCTTTTCCTGTAATTAAGGACCTTGTGGTAGATAGAAGTTCGTTTGACAGGATTCAGCAGGCAGGTGGTTTCGTTTCTGTAAATACTTCTGGGCGAACTATTGATGCTAACGCTACTCCGGTACCTAAACACGATGCTGACAGGGCGTTTGAAGCTGCCGCGTGTATTGGTTGTGGTGCTTGTGTTGCAAGCTGTAAAAACGGTTCTGCTATGCTATTTGTTGGTGCTAAAGTTTCTCAGTATGCATTGCTTCCGCAAGGTAAAGTTGAGGCTTCTCAAAGGGTACTTAACATGGTTAGGCAGATGGATGAAGAAGGATTTGGTAACTGTACAAATACAGGTGCTTGTGAGGTTGAATGCCCTAAAGGTATTTCACTTGAGAACATTGCACGTATGAACAGGGAATACCTTTTTGCAAGCGTAAAATAATACGATCAAGGTTAATTATACTGAAAACGCCTCCGTTACCGGAGGCGTTTTTTTATGAAGTTTTTGTCACAAATTTTACGAATTGCCACTAATTTATTTGCTATAGCTATAAGGCAAATGACAGATATATAATTCTGGTTTGCTATCCCTTATCGGAGGGTCGGTCTGTTAAACGAGAAAGATATTAAACTGTTTCTTCCGCTGCGGTAGCAATACCTTCAAGATAGGCTACAAAGTTATCTTCATGGGCTACTTCCAGCTTTTTCCGGATGCGGTAGCGGGCGTTTTCTACACCACGTAATGAAATATTAAGCAACGGCGATATCTCTTTATTAGTAAGATTCATCTTTACGAAAGCGCATAGCCTTAGTTCCCGTTTGGTAAGAGTAGGGTTCAGTTTTTTGAGTTCTTCGAAGAAGTTATGGTGTATCTTTTCAAAATTGACATCAAACACCTCCATGTATTCCTCACCGATCTTGTGTTGGTTCAGCTTCTGGAAGATCTGAAATAGTTTTTTGCGGGAATCATCATTTTTAACATAGTCCTTTAATTCTTTAAGGTCGTTGGTTATCTCGTTGAAAATATCCTTTTTCTTAATAAGCACCATCGTGTAATTTGCCAGTTCCTTACTATTGTTAAGTACTTCTTCCTGCAAATGTATCTTGTCTTTGTTAATTTGCTCCTTATCTCTTTGCAGGCGTAGCTGCTCAAGTTCCAGTTCCAGTAGTTTTTTTGCCTTTTGCGCCTCTATTTTGGTTTTTAGGTGCTCACGTTCTATTCTCTTCTTAATATAGCGCACAATGGCTATAATAAGCAATACGGTTATAATAGCATACAACGCGAAAGCAAGGTTGGTCTGATACCATTTAGGAAGAATAGAGAAGTTATAAACCGTTTCTTTTCCTATTAGTCCGGCGGTATTGCGGCTGCGTACTTTAAAAGTATAATTGCCGGGCCTTAGGTGAGTGTATTCCTTATATGGAATATTCTGCCACGTCGACCAGTTGTTGTCTACATTTTCAAGCATATAACTGTACTGAACTTCTGTGCCGCGTGTCATTTTCGGTGCTGCGAACTCAAAACGTAAAATGTCGGTCTGGTTGGGTAATACTTCTGCATCATCCGTTTTTGACGTTAAAGGGAGCAGGTTAAATTCCTGATCCTGGGAATAGGATATTTGTGTAAGCACGGTGTTTATAGTACTGCTTGCTCCCGGATTGGCTACGGAATATAAAAACAGTCCGTTTGTGGTGCCAAATAGTACATTGTTTCCTGCAAGGTTTACAATGCTTTCCATTCCGCGGTTAAAGCTGCCTTTCATATTTAAGAACAGGTCTTTGTGAAGTTCCGGTTTTTTCTCTGCCGTATAAAAATAACCAGCTTCATCATCCTGAACAAACCATGTCTTATTGCCGGACTGCATCAGCTTACGGGTATTCTTTTCGGGATCAAGAATGCTATTTAGTGTTTTATGGGGAATAAATTTATTCTGCTTAATATCAAACTTGTAAATACCTGTATTAGTGGTAAAAACAATCTCATTATTCCAACGTGTAACATTTACGTTGAAGGAGGATAAAAGTCCGTTTTTATTGGTGTAGTGGTCTACAGAACTTATCCGCGTATAGGATGGATTAATACGTATCCTGAAAACACCTTTATAGCCGTGACATACCCAATAGGTATAGGGCTCGTCGGCAGGGAGTATATCCCTTGCGGACTCATCAAAACCGGTAAGTTTTTCATGAAGTAACCATTGGTCGCTATTTTTTTCCAATAGATATAGTCCGTTGTAGTGCGAAGCCAAATAGAAATTAGGCTTGCTTTTAATGGGTGTAATCTTCCAAAAGCCGCTAACGGTGCCAATGCGTTCTGCCAGGTTGTTTTCTATTTTAAAAAGGCCATTATCGTGGCTAACAATTATATCGCCATGCAGTTGTTGTATGGACCATGCCTGGCCGTGCAGGTTTTCTATCTTTTTAAAGTCATGGGTGGCGGATGGATTCTTGCCGTTAAAATAGGAGTAATATACGCCCTGATTGGTTGCCAGATAAATGGTGTTATTATAAGTTAAAGCGTCATACACCGAAGCTTTATTAAACAGGTATGTATATGGCGACATAAAGTCGATATATGCCAGGCCATTATTTTGAAGGATCCAGATATTACCATCTGAAGCTGTTTCTAACTTGTGAATTACAGCATCCTGAAGGTTTTGAAAGATAGCAGGGCTTAGTAAGATCTGCCCGTTGCTGTTCGCCATTATTATTTTTGAACTTAACGTACCAATAAACAAATCGCCGTTAGGATATTTTATTGCTGACGATACATAGTCATGCTGCCCCTGGCTAAACACATTACTTAATAGCTGCAATGTACCTGTAGTTGCGCTTCCCTGATAGATGTTTCCCATTTTGGTGATAATCATCACAATGCCTTGCGAATTACCGGGAAGTATAGATACTATCTCTTCGTTGTTATATTGCTCACGCGGAAATGCTACAACGGGTTCATTGCTACCCGGACTTACTTTTAATATTGCATAATTGGAGTCCTGAATATAATATTCTTTACCAATAAGATTGGAGTAAATAAAAGATGTATTAGCTGGGATATGTGTTGCTATCTTATTCTGAATAATAATAAGCTCGTTGAAAGAACGGCAAAGAACCTTGTCGCCAACAGCGTGAATGTCCCAAATGTTTTCTACATTCTTCCCTTCCAGCTGCAATTCCTCCATAAGCGAATGGTAACGGTATTTTCCGCTTTTGCTTTTTAGAAGGGTTCCGACTTCGTTATACCCGCCTGCATATATAGTTCCGGTAGCATCTATTTCCAGACTTCGTACAGATGAATTATTTGGAAGATTCAGCTTTTGCCAGTGCTCTCCGTCATAAATTAAAACCCCATCATTATTTCCGAAAAACACATTGCCGTGCCTGTCTTCGCACATCGACCAAAATTGTGGATCGGCACTAAAATCGGATCTGGAGTACTGTTTTATCTTTCCCGATAATTTTAATTGTTCTGCAGTTGCGTTTTGAGCAACTAAGCAGAATTGAAAAAAAAATAGTGAGAAAATAAGGATAAAGTATTTTTTCATGCTGTTTGTTAAATCTTCATTAAGGCGGTGTTAATGGCAAATTTACCGCAAACGTTGTAAATTGATGCTGTAAATACTAAAAATCATAACCTGAAGTGTACAAAACTACTCAAAATATTTTTAATATAAATTTTTGTTATACAAATAGTTGTAAAAAAAAAGTAACTAATTGAGAGTACACTTTTTGTAAATGGTGTAACCAAAGTGTATTGTCTTTTCCTATTGTTAAAGTATGTAGTGATAATTTGGCTTATCTAAAATTTGAATCGAAAACGATTGAAATTATGTTGAAATTGACTAATTCGCAATTTGCCCTTTAAGAATTGGTAATAATGCATAAAAAGGTGGTTTTCACAAGTTTAAAATTAACCCTAACCCAACAAATCTTATGCGATTTAAGAACTACTTAATTTTAATGTTTCTGTGTTTCTCAGCAGCAACTTTTGCCCAGGTAAAAGGTACTGTTACAGATTCAGGAACAGGTATGACCCTGCCAGGCGTTAATGTACTGGTAAAAGGAGGTCAGGCTAATGCGTCTACCGACATTGATGGTAACTTTACCATTGATGCAAAACAGGGCGATGTTTTAGTATTCTCCTATATTGGATATGCTTCGAAAGAAGTAACTGCAACGTCAGGTACAGTAAACGTAACACTTGCCGAAGATGCCCAACTGCTACAGGAAGTTGTTGTAGTAGGATATGGTGCTCAAAAGAAACAGGATATTACAGGTGCTGTTGCAGTTGTAGATGGCAAGAAATTTGAAAACCGTGTAAACAATCAGGTAAGTAGCCTTTTGCAAGGTCAAACTGCCGGAGTACAGGTAACTGCTAATGGTGGTAAGCCGGGTGGTGGTTTTAGTGTACGTGTACGTGGTACAAGTTCAATTAGTGCGGGTAGCGACCCTATCTACGTAATTGACGGTGTTATTACTTCGGATACCCGTTCTCTTAACCCTGCCGATATAGAAACAATGTCTATTCTTAAAGATGCTTCATCAGCGGCTATCTACGGTTCTCAGGGTAGTAATGGTGTTGTAATTATCACAACTAAACAAGGTAAAAGCGAAAAACCGGTACTTACTTACGAAACATATGTAGGATTCCAGTCGTTCTGGAAAAAACAAAGTGTATTGAATGCTGAACAGTATAAAGATCTTCAAATGGAAAGAGGTCTTGGTACTACTCCTGGTTTTTGGGATCAGTACAATAATGACATAAACTGGCAGGATGAAATTTTTAGGACAGGTTTTTCTAACAGCCACCAGGTTTCATTATCTGGAAAAAGCAATAAAACATCATATTATTTAAGTGGTGGTGTTGTTAACCAAGAAGGCGCTGTAAGAAGCTCTGACATGGGGAGAAAAACATTTAAAGTCAACCTTTCTCAGGAAGTAACAGATTGGTTAAAAATCGGAACTAATCTAAATTACGTTGATTATAATGATGTCGATGTTACTGATAACTCAGGTGTTGGTAACGGTGGTGTAATTCTCGGAGTTTTAAACACACCTCAGAACATTGCACGTTATAATGCAGATGGTACATTTACAAGTAACCCTTTCCAAAACTGGGAGAATCCATTATCTAATACAGACGGATCTGAAAGGGCTTACAGAAACCAACGTATTTTTGGTAATGTTTATGGTGAATTTAAATTACTTAAAGGACTTACTTTCAGAACTGCTCTTAATATAGATCATAATGACGCAGCTACAGATTATTTTCTTGATCCGTACAGAACAAGTTATGGTAGGGCAATGAAAGGTATAAGCCGTTATAACACAAACCGTTATAACTATTATATGTATGAAAATACATTTAACTACAAACTTAATATTGCTAAACATTCAATTGAAGCAGTAGCAGGTACTGTATACCAAAAATCGTTGTGGGAGGACTCAAGCCTGGAAACAAGAAACTTTGCGGGAGATGGTGTGCAAACCCCTAATGCAGGATCTACTATTGCAAGTGCTACAGCTACAAAAGCTGAAAAATACAACTCTTCGTTCATTTCAAGGATTAACTACTCTTTTAATGATAAATACCTTTTAACTGCAAACTTTAGGGCTGATGGTTCAAGTGTGTTTGGTCCAAACAATAAATGGGGTTATTTCCCATCGGTTTCCGGAGGTTGGAGAATTTCAAACGAGGAATTCCTTAAAAATGTTGAATCGATCAATGAGCTTAAAGTAAGAGTAGGATGGGGTCTTGTTGGTAACGATAACATTGGTAACTACACATGGTACCAAAGGATAACGCCGGGATCTAACTATCCAATTGGTGGTACAATTCAGCCGGGTAACTATCCAGCATCAATCCAGAATAGTGATTTGAAATGGGAAGCTTCTGAGCAGACTAATATTGGTATAGATATCGCTCTTTTCAAAAACAGGGTGCGTTTTAGTGCAGATGCTTATAGAAAAAGAAGTAAAGACCTTCTATTAAATGTACCACTTCCAAGAACTTCAGGATTTGATAACATCACGATGAATGCCGGTGAAATCGAAAACAAAGGTTTGGAGTTCCAATTAAGCACTGTTAACTTTGACGGTGCCGATTTTAAATGGAATACAGATCTTAATATTTCATTCAACAGAAATAAGGTTATAAATCTTGTTGGACAAAAAATTAACGACGGTGGAATTGCCGGTAGAGGTGATGCTGTTCTTCTTCAGGAAGGTCAGCCATTAGGTCAGTTCTTCGGTTACCAGTGGGGTGGTGTAGATCCTGGTACAGGAAATGTATATTATATTGCTGCTGATGGAACGTCGACATTTGATCCTACGGAAGCTGATAAAAAGATAATAGGTAACTCTAACCCGGATTTCATATATGGCATTACAAATAACTTTAGCTACAAAAATGTTAGCTTAAATTTATTCTTCCAGGGGTCTCAAGGTAATGATATCTTAAATGCTACACGTTTTGATACTGAAAGCATGATCGATTCAAGAAACCAGACTACTGCAGTACTTAGAAGATGGCAAAATCCAGGTGATGTTACAGATGTACCGAAGGTAACCACTGATGGTAGTACTAATAACTCAAGGATATCATCTCATTATATAGAAAATGGTTCTTATTTAAGACTTAAGGCTATAACATTAGGTTATGATTTCTCTAAAACTGCACTTGACAGAATTGGATTAAGCGCACTAAAGTTATATGCTACGGGAGAAAATTTATTTACAATTACTGATTATTCCGGTTTTGACCCAGAGGTTAACTCTTATGGAAACAATAACCGTGTAGGTGGTATTGACTATGGTACATACCCTCAGACAAGGAATATAATATTTGGTATTAGAGCTTCATTATAAAAAAACTGAAAATGAAAATTTTAAATATAAAAACAATTGCTGCATTTATGCTTGCATCGATGATGCTTGCTTCTTGCGATGACAATCTGGATACAGTGCCACTTTCTGAAGGGGTTGCGCAAAACTCGTACGAAACAGGTGACCAGCTTGAGGCAGCACTTACGGGTGTATATGAGTCTTTTCAGGGTAATGACTATTATGTATGGGATCACGTATTGTTTTCAGACGTACGTTCAGACAACCATTATGCAGGTGGAGATAACCCGATGATCTTTCAATTAGACAACATTAATGTAGATGTTAATAATGATAGAGTTTACAATGCATGGTCTGCTATTTATAACGCTATTGCTAAAGCTAACGTAGTTATAGAACAGGCTCCAAATGTGCAAAGGCTTATCACAAACGAAAGAAGAGAGCAAATTATTGGTGAAGCTTATTTTTTAAGAGCTTACCATTATTACACACTTGCTAAACTTTTTGGAGGTGTTCCATTGGTTTTAGAGAGTGTTAAGTCCGGTGATCCTTCGGTGGTAAGAGTACCAAGAGCTACTGAGGAAGAAACGTATAATCAAATTGTTGCCGATCTTAAGTTTGCAGCAGATAAACTACCTAATAGCTATGGTGGTGATGCATCTGTAAACAAAGCACGTGCAACTAAAGGTGCAGCGTATGCAGTATTAGCTAAAGCTTATGCACAACAGCCTGTTCCAAACTGGGCAGAAGTGCTTAATTATACTAACCTTGTTATAACAAGCCCTGCCGGTTACGACATATTGGGTAGCTACGATCAGTTATTTGATGGTGCGCACTATAACAATATGGAGTCAATACTTGAGATACAGTTTTTAGGTGGAGTAGAAGGTTCATGGGGTCCGCAAATGCATTTACCGGAATCTGTGAGTGGCGATTCTTGGAGAAAATTTGTTACTCCTTCTCATGATCTTATAAACGCTTATGATTCTGAAGGTGATGAAATTCGTAAAAATGCAACAGTACTTTTCGAAAATGCACCTTGGGCAGATGAGTTTTGGGGTAATGCCGTAGGAAGTAATATTCCTTTTGCTTACAAATGGAAACAGGCAATGTCTTGGCAGAGTTCAGACCATATTTACTTATTACGTCTTGCTGATATCATTCTTTTAAGAGCTGAAGCACTTAATGAAACGAACCAGCCCGGTCCTGCTGCAGAATTAGTAAACAAAATTAGGTTCAGGGTAAATCTTGACGAACTGCCTGCTAATGTTGTAGGTTCACAATCGGCTATGAAAATAGCAATCCTTAAAGAAAGAAGGCTTGAACTTGCTCAGGAAGCTCACCGTTGGGATGACCTTGTAAGAAACAATGTTGCTGTACAGACTATGAATGCTGTTCAGGACATTGACCTTAGAAGCGGTAACCCTGTTAATTACGGTATGCAGGAAACAGATGTACTGCTTCCTATACCACAAAGGGAACGCAACAGAAACCCTAACCTGGGCCAGAACGACGGTTACCCTCAATAATAATATACAAAAATAGTTCACCATGAAGAAATCGTTTGTTTATATAAGTCTTGCTACAATACTGTTTTCCTGCTCGGGCGGTGAAGATGGCGCCGGTAACACAGCACCTCCCGCACCCGTTTCCGAAATAGGAAATGTTATTGGCATTGCTGATGTTTGGATTACAAATGGAAGCCAGACAAAACTTTTAAGCAAACAGGCTACAGGTGCTTCTATTTATGATAATAATGCGACCGAAGATCCTTCAATTTCTATTGATTTCTCTCAGCAGTATCAGGAAATTGAAGGCTTTGGTGCCGCATTAACAGGTTCATCGGCAATTGTTATCAATGCTATGACACCTTCCCAAAAAGATGCACTGCTTAAGGATCTTTTCAGCCCGACTGAAGGGATTGGACTTAGCTACCTGCGCCTTACAATGGGAGCATCTGATTTTTCGGTTAACAACTTTAGCTACAACGACGTTGCCGCAGGACAAACCGATGAAGACTTAGTGAATTTTTCTATCGCGAAAGATGAAACAGATGTAATTCCGGTGCTAAAGGGTGTTCAGACCTACGCGCCAAATATTAAAATTATGGGTAGCCCCTGGAGTGCACCGGCATGGATGAAAACCAGCCAGAGCATGAACGGCGGAAGCCTAAAACCGGAGTGGTTCAACAGCTATGGCGACTACTTTGTAAAATATATTAATGCCTATAAGGCACACGGTATTAACATTGATGCGGTTACACCTCAAAACGAGCCACTTCATGAAGTTACTACCTATCCTACGATGAAGATGACGGCTATAGAACAGGCCAGCTTTATTAAAAGCAGCCTTGGTCCTAAACTGAAATCAGCGGGAATAAATACCAAAATTATTGCATACGACCATAACTTCGATATGCCTTCATACCCAATAGAAGTGTTAAACGACACCGATGCAGCGCAGTATGTTGACGGTTCGGCTTTTCATGCATATGCAGGTAACCCATCGGCAATGACGCAGGTACATGCTGCTTTTCCTAACAAGAACCTGTATTTTACAGAAATTTCGGGTGGAGAATGGAGTACCGATTTTACCAGCAACCTTAATTACAATGTGGGCACTATTTTAATTGGTACCACACGTAACTGGTCGAAAAACGTATTGTTATGGAATCTTGCGCTAAACACTAATTTTGGACCTACCAATGGCGGATGTAAAGACTGCCGCGGTGTGGTTACCATAAATTCGTCCGGCGTAGTAACAAAAAATATTGAATACTATTCACTGGCACATTTCTCAAAATTTGTAAAGCCGGGTGCTAAAAGAGTTAACTCAACAACGTTTGAGAATTCTGTAAACATGCAGAATGTAGCTTTTGTAAATACAGATGGTTCTAAAGTACTTGTTGTGCTTAACCAGTCATCAGTAACAAGAAAGTTCGCAGTAAAAATTGGCGATAATAAGATTTCTTATTCTATTGAGCCTAACGCTGCAGCAACTATTATCTGGAAATAGTCCAGCTAAAAAATTGAAACTATAATTAAAATTTGGGAACGGTTTTACACCGTACCATGAGATTACCATGCTTAAAAAAAAGAAAAATTTACTATCGGGACTGGCATTGTCATTGGCTGTAGCAGCTATGGTGACAGGTTGTGCATCTACTAAAGGCGGCAAAAATGCCGCAGGATTATGGATAACAATGCCCGATAAATCTGCTGTGCTGCAACAACAGCCGGTAAATGTGTCATCAAATCAATCAAAAAATAATAACAATATTCAGCTAAACATCAATACCGGTACTACTTACCAGGAAATGGATGGCTTTGGATACACCCTTAGCGGAGGCAGCGCGATGCACATTGCTAAAATGAGTGCGCCGGCAAGAGCCAAGTTTTTACAGGAAATTTACGGTACAGGTGTTAACGACCTTGGATCTAGCTATATAAGGATAAGCGTAGGAGCATCCGACCTTGACGAAAAAGTATTTTCATATAACGACCTTCCCGCAGGGCAAACCGATGTAAACATTGAGAAGTTTGACCTTGGGTACGACAAATTATACCTTATACCTGTATTACAGGAAATACTTAAAATCAATCCATCGATAAAAATATTAGGTTCGCCGTGGTCGCCACCGGTTTGGATGAAAACCAACGGAGATACAAGAGGCGGAAGCCTTAAGCCTGAATATCAGACAGCGTATGCTAAGTACCTTGTAAAGTACATTCAGGAAATGAAAAAGAACGGTATTATCATTGATGCACTTACGGTGCAGAATGAACCGCTTCACCCGGGTAATAACCCAAGCCTTTTAATGGTTGCAGAAGATCAGAAGATTTTTGTACGCGATCATTTGGGTCCGCAGTTCGAAAAGAACGGCATCAAAACTAAGATTATAATATACGATCATAATGCAGACAGGCCAGATTATCCTATAACTATCTTAAATGATAAGGAGGCTGCGAAATACATTGACGGATCTGCTTTTCACCTATACGGAGGAAGCATTGATGCGATAACATCTGTACACGAGGCACACCCAAACAAGAACCTGTATTTTACAGAGCAATGGGTTGGAGCTCCGGGCGATTTTGCAAAAGAGCTTAACTGGCATATAGAAAACCTTATTATCGGTGCGCCGAATAACTGGTGTAAAACCGTTTTAGAGTGGAACCTTGCCGCCGATGAAAACCAAAACCCACATACAGATAGGGGCGGGTGCGACCGTTGCCTTGGTGCTGTAACCATTACGGCAGACAAAGTAACACGTGAGCCTGCGTACTACATTATTGCGCATGCATCTAAGTTTGTGCGCCCGGGATCGTTAAGGGTACAGTCTAATGTTATAGAGGGTCTTCCTAACGTAGCCTATAAAACACCAAACGGTGGTACAGTAGCTATCATTCAGAATACATCAAAAGAAGATAAAACTATAGATGTTAACGCAGGTGCTAAAAACACGACGATAACGCTTAAAGCGGGTGCTGTAGCTACCCTGGTATTATAATGCATATACAATTTAAACATATTACTTTAAGTATAGTAGCGGCAGTAACTTTTGTTTCGGCGAATGCTCAGAACAAAACAGCAGATACCGATAGAAAAGTAGAAGCGCTGTTAAGCAAAATGACGCTTGAGGAAAAAATAGGGCAGATGACCCAGATTGCGCTTGATGTAATTGGCAAAGGTAACGACCGTTACTCAAGCTTTGTTCCGTTTGCACCGGATCCGGCTGAAATGAAAAAAGCCCTTGGCGACTATCATATCGGTTCGGTATTAAATACAGCCAGTAACCGGGCACTTACCACCAACGAGTGGTATGCTATTATAAGCGAAATCCAAAAAACATCTATTAAGCTTAATAATCACAAAGTCCCGGTTATTTATGGCGTAGACGAAGTACACGGCGCAACCTATACTGCGGGTGCCACGATGTTTCCGCAGCAGATAGCGCAGGCAGCAAGCCGTAACCTGGCACTTATAGAACAAGGCGCAGCCATAACGGCTTATGAAACCCGTGCGGGTAACATTCCGTGGACGTTTGGCCCAGTGCTTGATTTGGGTATGGACCCGCGTTTCTCGCGTATGTGGGAAACCTTTGGTGAAGATCCGTATCTGGGATCTGTAATGGGAGTGGCTATGGTTCGTGGTTTTGAAGGGAAAGATGGTAATGTGGGGCATCCGGAAAAGATTGCTACCAGCCTTAAGCATTTTTTGGCGTACCATACAACAGTATCGGGTAAAGACCGTACGCCATCATACATTTCACAGGATGCACTTCGCGAATATCACCTGCCGGCATTTAAGGCAGCAATTGATGCAGGCGCACATACAATAATGATAAACTCAGGCATTATCAACGGGGTTCCGGTGCATGCCGATTATACTATCCTTACTACGCTTCTTAAAGAAGAGTTAGGCTTTAAGGGGCTTGTTGTTACCGACTGGGCAGATATAGAAAACCTATACAGGCGCGACAGGATTGCAACCAGCGATAAGGAGGCTATTATGCTTTCTATCAACGCCGGTATAGACATGTCTATGGTGCCGTACAAGTATGAGGTTTTTTGTGATAATTTAATTGAACTTGTAAAAGAAGGTAAGGTAAAACAGGAAAGGATAGATGATGCCGTAAGAAGGATACTTAGAGTAAAGTATGCACTGAACCTTTTTGATAGACCGAATACCAACCCGAAGGACTATCCTAAATTTGGAAGTAAAGAGTTTGAAAAGGCATCTTATAATATGGCTGCCGAAGCAATTACTTTACTTAAGAATGAGGGGAATATCCTTCCGTTGAAAAAGAACATAAAGGTATTGGTTACGGGGCCTAACGCTAATAGTATGCGTACCCTTAACGGTGCATGGACGTACTCATGGCAAGGAGACAGAGCGGATGAATTTGGTTCGCAGTACAATACAATTTTAGAAGCAGTACAAAACGAAATTGGTAAAGCCAATGTTGCTTATGTACCGGGTGTTAGTTATAAGGCAGGCGGGCATTATTTTGAAGAGCTTGCCGACAAGATGGGCGAAGCTATCGCAGCTGCTAAAAACAGCGATGTAATTATACTTTGCCTTGGCGAGAACAGCTACGTAGAGAAACCGGGTGACCTTAATGATCTATACTTATCTGACCTGCAGACAGAACTTGCTAAAAAACTGGCAGCTACAGGCAAACCGGTTGTTTTGGTGTTGAACGAGGGCAGGCCAAGAATTATAAGTCGTTTTGAACAGGATATGAAGGGCATCGTTCAGGCTTACTTGCCGGGAAATTTTGGGGGAGATGCACTGGCAGATGTTTTGTTTGGCGATGTAAACCCTTCAGGTAAACTGCCGTATACGTACCCACGTTTTCCGAATGCTACGATATCGTACATACACAAACCGTCGGAAGAGCAGAAAAAAGCTGAAGGTGCTTATAACTATGAAGCCGATTATAATCCGCAATTCCTTTTTGGTGAAGGATTAAGCTATACCACATTTGGTTACAGCAACCTTACTATAGATAAAAAGGAACTTAAAAAAGGTGATAACCTTACAGTGAGCGTAACCGTTACCAACACAGGTAAAATAACAGGTAAAGAGGTAGTCCATTTATTTACGTCTGACCTGTATGCGAGCAGCGTAACACCCGATGTAAAACGCCTGCGCCGTTTTGAAAAGATTGAACTTAAGCCCGGAGAAAGTAAAATCGTAACGTTTGAGCTTAACCCGGCCGACCTTAGCTATGTTGGGCGTGACGGAAAAACCATCCTGGAAGCAGGAGATTTTGAAGTAATGATTGAAAAGCTAAAGGGCGCTTTTACATTGATTGAATAAGTTTTTTTCAATATAAAAATTGTTTAGAGTTTTAGGTTAGTTAAGCCGGGGTTGTGCCCGGCTTTTTTTATGCTGATATTTGTCTTGAAACTGGCGGCTAAAAAAATTCAAGACTCAACTTTATAGGTGTAAATTATCACTTTCAATACGCTACAAATTTTGATGCCTTGAACTTCAATGGCAATAGAGGAGCCTGACTCGACTTCTTTAGAAGCGTGAAACGCGATGTAAATTGAGTTTCGTTTTTCCTGCTTATTTCTGTAGTTTCCGACAAATTTCTTTTTGTTATTTTTACAGAAATCACCCACCAATGAAAATAGCCCTTATTCAAACCTCCCTTTCTTGGGAAAGTCCCGAAGATAACCGTGCAAACTTTACCAAACTTATTAATGGAATTGCGCAAGTCCCCGATCTTATAGTACTTCCCGAAATGTTTGCAACCGGATTCACTATGAAACCTGAACGTGTTGCGGAGACTACGGAAGGTGATACGGTAAAATGGATGCAGAAAACAGCAAGAGATAAAGGCTGTGCTATTACCGGAAGTTTGGCAATTAAGGAGCAGGGCAATTATTATAACCGCTTATTTTTTGTGCTGCCGGATGGCGAAATACATACTTATGATAAAAGGCATCTGTTTTCGCTGGCAGGTGAAGATAAAGAATATACAGCAGGCGCCGACAGACTCGTTATAAGCTATCGTGACTGGACTATTTGCCCATTGGTGTGTTACGACCTTCGCTTTCCTGTTTTTTCGCGTAATACGGAAGATATTGACCTTTTGCTGTATGTGGCCAATTGGCCTACCGTTCGTGTTGCCGCATGGAATGCTTTGCTTAAAGCCCGGGCTATAGAGAACATGTGCTATGTTGCAGGCGTAAACCGTACAGGGCAGGACAATAATGGGCACGATTATCCCGGCCAGTCGCAGGTTATAGACTGCCTGGGTGCATACGCAGAACCACCATCTGCGAACGAAGGTGTGTTAGTTGTTGAACTGGATAAAGAAAATATGCTGGCTACACGTAAAAAGCTGGGCTTTTTAAACGACAGGGATAGCTTTAGCCTCCAAGGTTAAAGGTCTCTTCGGGGTCCCAGTTGGCGCGCACGTCAATTTCTCCCGGACGGTAGATAACTTCTTCGGGCTGGCGTTTTAGCATATAGTCGCCCGTATCCCATTCTTTGTTCTTATTGTCATCATAATACACACGTAGCGTGTATTTATTGGGCAATACAGCATCAAAGTTTATCTGGGTTTCTCCTTCAGAATAATACGATTCCAATATCTGGCTTTTAGAGTCTAAAACCTCCAGCATCAGCGGGAACCGCTTCGCGTTAGTCAGGTTTATGCGCAGGTTTCCGTAGTCGGTATATTCTTTGGTGGCGAGTTTATAGCTTAGGGTGTCGTTTTCTTTTTCGTAAAAATCTTTTAGTGCGCCCGGCATAAGGGTAACTGTATACTTTTCGTTTTCGGCTTTAGGAAAATCAAATACAAGCTCCTGCTTAAAATCGTCGTAAGCGAGGCTGTATTTTACCGCAACTGAATCTTTATTGATCAGGCTTATCTTGGTACTGTCAATTCGTGTAAGCGGTGTCGTTGGTATCAGCGTAAATTTCTCCCTAAAATGTAATCCACCCTTTTGTACCGCCTCAACGGTTAGTGAATCGGATGGTTTAACTTCCTTGAATTTTACGGTAAAATTCTTAATAGAATCCCTGTGCGTAACGGTTACCTTAAGCGAATCGGTAAGCTTTCTGGGTAGCCATACATTAAGTGAATCCTTGTCCTTTACTTTTGTTATAACAGAAGGGATATCTTCCGTACCAGCACCATTTTTAACCGACACCTTCATTCCCCTGTAATCGCCTTCATAGGGTGCAAAAAGCCTGTTAGAGTTTTCCTGTACCGGTTTTAAAGCTTTAAACTTTGGCTTAGCTTTAAATAGTTCAAGGTGGTAAACGGTATCATTAGGTACGGTGATGGACTGGTTTAAAAAACCGATCTTATCGCTTTTTGGTTCGTATTTATAATTGTTATTGGCGTCTTTAAGCGCTATTATCTTGTACTTGCCTTCCTTAAGATTTTCCAGTTTAAATTGTACCATACTGTCCAGCGTATTGGTAACATAGCGTGGACGTTCTTTATAAATGGTAGAATCGGTAAATTTCTCGTTGTCTTCATACAGCATTACGGTTACAAAGTTATCCGTCTCTTTGTTGTATGCATCCCTTATGCGTCCGTTAAGCGCAAGCGAGTCGATATAGCTTCCGGTAGAAAACACGAATTTAAACTGTGAGTACGGGTTACCTTCGTTATTATCGGTAATACTCTGGCCGAAATTAAAACTATAAGTGGTATTTTCCTGAAGTGTATCTTTAATCTTTATATTAATGAACCTGCTCGCACTACCCGTAGGCACAATATTAGGTGCGGTATTCATTGGCGGAGAGATGATCAGCTGTTTATTGATGTCTTTGATTTTAATATATTCATTAAAATCTATATGTATCTCATTGCCTTTAAAGTTGGTACTCATATTAGCCGGTGAGCTTCCGGTAATATATGGAGCAATAGTATCTTTTGCGCCTCCGGTAATACCACCTCTTTTTGCGCAACCTATAGCAAAAGCTGCGATAAACAATATATACAGGAGAATTCTATTTTTCAGCATATTGTATTCTTTGACTGCACAAAATAACAATTATATTCACTGTAAACGAAATGTTTTTAGAAAATGTTGCATGCCCGGCGCGCATCTAATGTGCGAAGGCAATTGTAATAATGCTCACCCTTGCTCCCGGTATCTTTAAAAGTGCTCTTCCACAGGCTTCAAGTGTAGCTCCGGTGGTAATAACATCGTCAACCAATAAAAAATGTTTGCCCTCATGATTGCCGGCAGATTCAATATCAAAAGCATCGCTTATAATTTCTGCCCTTGCTTCAAGATTTTTATTGGTCTGGGTACGGGCATAGGTTTTTCTAACCAGTAAAGTATCGTTGTAATTGGTGCCGAGCCCTTTAGCTAGTGCCATGCCAAATCCGGCAATCTGGTTGTATCCTCTTTCTGCTAATCTTTTTTTGTGTAATGGAACAGGGATAACATCGGTAACTGTTTTTAGGCTCTCTACTTCCTGGATATCCTGTGCATACCATTCGCCAATTAATCTCCCAAGATCTTCAATACCTTTATATTTTAAGTTGTGGATGACACCCTGTACAATACCTTCTTTATGAAAGTATAGTGCAGAAGAGGCATGCTCCAGCGGTAGCCGGCCTGCAAATCTTTTTGCGGTTTCGTTATCTTCATACAAATGGTGCTGTGTAAAAGGCATATCATGCCTGCAGTGAGTGCATAACAATTGCTCGGTTTCCAGCAGCGGATTGCTACAGCCCGGGCAATTTTGTGGAAACAACAGATTAAGTAAAGATTTAAACATGGGGTTTTTGTGATAAATGTATGTAAATATGTAGCTTTTTTCTTTTAATTTAACCAAACATTAAAAATTATTGCAGTAATTTTTTAGAATAACGATGTAGTTAGCGTGTATTTGCTAAAGAGTTTTGATTTATTTATTTTTTAAACAGTTAGTATAAATTTATAGTAACCCTTTTTATATTTTTGCAACACTATGGCAAAACAAGAAGATTTATTTAAGAATGTGATTTCGCATGCAAAAGAGTACGGATTTATTTTTCCGTCGAGCGAAATTTATGATGGATTAAGCGCTGTGTATGACTATGCTCAGAACGGTGCCGAATTAAAAAAGAATATCAGGGAATACTGGTGGAAATCTATGGTGCAGATGCATGAAAATATTGTGGGTATTGATGCCGCAATTTTTATGCACCCTACAACATGGAAAGCATCGGGGCACGTAGATGCCTTTAACGACCCTTTGATAGACAACAAAGATTCTAAAAAAAGATACAGGGCAGACGTGCTTATCGAGGATTATGCCGAAAAGATAAACCAGAAAGCCCAGAAAGAAATAGAAAAAGCAAGAGTTCGCTTTGGCGATGCATTTAACGAAGAAGAATTCATTACGACAAATGCACGTGTTGTTGAATACCTTGCTAAAAAGAAGCAGATTCTTGAGCGTATGGCGCGTTCACTGGAGACAGAGAACCTTGCCGATGTAAAAGCACTTATTGAAGAGCTTGAAATTGCCGACCCTGAAACTGGTTCTAAAAACTGGACAGAGGTACGTCAGTTTAACCTTATGTTTGGTACCAAGCTTGGTGCCGAAGCCGCTACTGCAATGGACTTATACCTTCGTCCGGAAACGGCACAGGGTATTTTTGTTAACTTTTTAAACGTACAGAAAACCGGCCGTATGAAAATACCTTTTGGTATTGCGCAAACGGGTAAGGCTTTCCGTAATGAGATCGTTGCAAGGCAGTTTATTTTCCGTATGCGTGAGTTTGAACAAATGGAAATGCAGTTCTTTGTTCGTCCGGGCGAAGAAATGAAATATTATGAGTACTGGAAAGAAACAAGGCTTAAATGGCACCTGTCATTAGGACTTGGCAGGGAAAACTACCGTTTCCACGACCACGAAAAACTGGCGCACTATGCTAACGCTGCTGCCGATATTGAGTTTAATTTCCCGTTCGGCTTTAAAGAGCTTGAAGGAATTCACTCAAGAACTGATTTTGACCTTAAAGCGCACGAGCAATTTTCAGGTAAAAAACTTCAGTATTTTGATACAGAGGAAAACAGGAACTACACGCCATACGTAGTAGAAACTTCTGTTGGACTTGACAGGATGTTCCTGGCGGTTTTCTCTAACTCGCTAAAAGAAGAAACCCTGGAAGACGGTTCTACACGTACTGTGCTTGCACTTCCATCGGTATTGGCGCCTACTAAGGCTGCTGTGCTTCCGTTGATTAAGAGAGACGGACTTCCGGAAGTTGCAAGGCAGATCATTGAAGACCTTAAGTGGGATTTCAATGTGGCTTACGACGAGAAAGATGCTGTTGGACGCCGTTACAGAAGACAGGATGCCCTTGGTACCCCATTTTGTATCACAGTAGACCACCAGACACTGGAAGACCAAACGGTAACCATCCGTCACCGCGATACAATGCAGCAGGACAGGGTTGCAATCTCTGAATTGAGAGGAATAATAAACGATGCGGTTTCAGTAAGAAACTGGCTGATGAAAATGTAATAAAAATCAAAGCTGTCTGAAAAGGCAGCTTTTTTATTTTACTTAAATATGAAGGCAATCATTTCTATTTTATTATTAGTTTTTAGTGGGTTTACTATGAGTTCGCAAACTGTTTTGGATACGGATGGACTTAATAATGTAGATAATGTATTTTTATATGCATTAAAAGAATATTGTAAAACCTTAAACAGGGACGTAACAAAAAATGTCTATGTTAAAAAAGAATATCCTGTAGGTGAAAGCTGGCCTAAAGAAATCGAAGGTTTAGAGATAGTATATCTTTCTACTGGAAAAGAATATAGAAATGCGATTAAAAGTAATGGAGGCAATATCAGAGTTGTAGGTATAAATTCACTTGATCTAAGGAAGGGCGATTTTTACGTATCCGTCATTCCATTTAGTGTAATTTATAAAAAAGGAGCAACACATTTCACTAATGGAGGCGGATGGATTGTATATTTTGATTATGACAGTGAAAAAAGAGGGTTAGTATATAGATCAAAGAAAAATTTTGGAATCTAATATATGTCTAAAAAAATGGAGACAGTTATTCTTAAATCCGACAAAACTAAAACTGAGGTTATTTATCTTTTAAAAGCCAATTCAGAATCATGGCACCGGGACGGATCGAAACTTCCTTTAGAAGGTACGATAGATGATGAGGGTAATTTTTCTTTTAAGATGGCGTTGGATGAAACCGTATATCGTCAAGAAGATGCAGGCTTAACATTTATGGGACATATATTTGAAGAAAATGATAAAACGATAATACAGATTAGTCTTAGGGTTCTACCTGCTATTTTCATACTTGGCGGGTTAATGTTTTGTGGCGGTATTGCATTGATGCTATATTTTTACACTACTACTCAAACGAAAAGCGAAACACAATATCCGGGATTTTTACCTTTTCTCTTTCTTGGAGTTTTTCCGGTTGTAAAGTATTATTTCACTTATACAAACGTAAAAAAGAGAACAATAAAGACGATTAGGAATATCATATAGTATCTAGATATTAGTGGAATCTCTATTGGAAAGTGTTGGGATTCTTACTTATTTAGAATGACAAATTGTTGCTGTAAACCCATCATCCTTGTGTCCATCACATCATCCTACTTCAATTCCAGCCTTGCTAAAATATCCTTTTTTTTGTTAATGATTGTCTCGTCTGCTTTCTCTTTCAGGCGTTCTTTATCGGTAAAGTAATATTTGTATTTGGCTTTGGTAAGGCTTATTTTAAAATCTTCCATATCGCCTTTAATATCTACACCTGTCTTAAATGGTATGGGTGATTTTAATACCGACACATGATAATTATACGTCATGTCCAGGTTTTGTATGCCACCTACGGCCAACTGATAACGGTCTATTTCCACAAGCGCAGGAAGTATCTCCATGTGGCTTTTTTCAACTATCATTTCCATATTCAGGGTCTGGATAGTATTGTTCTTTTCCCTGTCTTTAAACATAAACGTTTTAGCCATTTCCTTAAAGGTTTCGCTATCCAGTACCATAATGTCGTGTGCTTGAAGAGCGGCAATACTTTGTACCGAGGATACAATAACATCCATTTTTCTGTTCAGTTTGGTGCTGCCTTGCATTCTTAAGTTTGCCCTTCCTGTAAATGATTTTGTCATTGGGAAAAGGCTGTCCATAGCGGGCATAACTTTGGCAATGTTTGCCATTTCAATGTCCTTTAGGCTGATGTCGAAATCCACTTTAGCCCTCTTGCCATTGGCAAGGGTAGAGTAATTAAGGCTGGTCGTTAATTTTGCAGCGAGGGTTGTCAGCTCAAAATGATTCAGTTTTAAGTGTCCGTCTTCAATTTTAAGCAGCCCTTTAATATCTTTCATGTCCAGCGCACCGTAATGCAGCTTCTTG
This sequence comes from Flavobacterium psychrophilum, assembly GCA_001708385.1. NCBI lineage: Bacteria > Pseudomonadati > Bacteroidota > Flavobacteriia > Flavobacteriales > Flavobacteriaceae > Flavobacterium > Flavobacterium psychrophilum. The sequence goes on from CP012388.1 coordinate 2,597,122, forward strand.
ATGTCGCTGTTAAAAGTCAGGTTGATATTTTCAGGGATCTTGAAAACCGTTTTACTATCGCTCACCTTCTTAGGTTGCTGAACTTTGTTTTCTGCTACTTCTTTGAAATCAGGCTGTTCTTTCGGATCTTCTATATTAAGAATCTTCATGATCTCGTTAGCATCAATAAAGTTTGAAGTAAGCGTAAGCGTTGCGGTGACCTGCTTATCCGGTGTTTTCTTTGCCAGCAGGTTGTTTATCTGCCCGGTAAGGGTAACATCAGAATTACCAAAGAATAAATGCGCATTACGCAATGTAATGGCTCTGTTATTTATAGATATTTTAGAATGCTCCATACGCAGTGGCATGGCAAATTCGGGCGTGTAGGCATACAGGTTGTTGAACTCTACATAACCACGCGGCATCCATTTGTCGTCCCTGTTCTTTTTAACGACGAATTTATAATTGCCATTTTTAATGCCCACAAACTTTTTATCCTGCCATACTCCGGCACTGTCTACACTGAAAGTTGTATTAATAACCGGGTCCGTCTTTGTGCTTTTCGGGTTAAGGTCGGCCATAGCATTGGCTTTTCGTATTACCGCCCTTAGCTTATTGGCACCATTGTATTTAAGGTTCGATAAACGTATATCGGCACTCATTGCAGAAACCGAATCTTTTAGTTTTTTAGCTTTCAATTTTACATCCAGTCCTGCCAGGGTAATGTTGTGCTGGCCTTTATAATTCAGTTTCAGGTCGGTTACATTAATCTTTCCGAATGCCTTTTTTGAATCGGTTTCTGCTTTACGTCCAAAAGCCAGTTCTGCTCTTTGTGTCTGAAGGAAAATGGTATCCTTAGGATCGCTGATAAGCAGATTGGTAAATACCGAATTCCCTTTTAGCTTCAGGTTGTTAAAGTTGTTTTCCATAAGATCGTTGGCTTTAAAATCGGCATTGATGTCGATATGCGCCAACCCTTTAGCAACGATGTCTTCTGCAATGGGGAATTTCTTTTTAAGCGTGGTAAGGTCAAGATCGCCTTTAATGTTTGATGTAATATGCGGATCTTTAAGCAGGTTCTCTACTATGGCATCACCTTTAAGGTCTACACCCGTACCTTCAAGGTATAGTTCTTTTATGATAAGGTTAGACCTCGCCGGGTTGTCATAATCTACAATAGAATGCAGGTCGGCTTCAAGATGGCGTATCTCCCCCGGGAACTTTTTATATTTTAAAACACCGTTGTCAATTTTAAATAGTACATCAAAAACAGGTAACCTTTTCTTGCTGTATACACCCTTTGCAGTAGCCTTCAGCATCACATTGCCTTCTACGTCAATCTCTGCCTTTTTAACGATGTGTTCGGGTACGGCAGCCCATAATGTTTTAAGCGAAGGAACTTTCATCTCAAGTGCTACATTGGTATGTATCTCATTGGTGATAGTATCTCTCCTGAAATGCCCTTCCGTAATAAAGTCTATATCGTTAAGCTTCATTTCGCTGTTCGAAAAATCAACTTTATGGTTCTTCTTGTCGTAGTAGATATCGGTTTTAAAGTCCGCCTTTAGCTTTCTCATAAATCGGTAGCCGTCCATTGAGAAACTAATGTTTTTTCCCGATGCATCGGTAGAGAATACCAGTTTATCATCTGTGTTGGTCGCTTTAAGGGTTATGTTTAGACTGTCGATACGTCCACGGGTTTTAGTAGCAAAATCGCGGTAATTTATTTTTGCATTCTCAATATTCAGGCGTTTAATATGGATATTGTTAATCTCGAACGAAGTACTATCCTTTACTGTTGTAGTGTCTACAGCAGTTTGTTTAACGATGTTCCAATTGGCTTTACCGCTTTCGTTGATAATAGCTCTTATTTTGGGTTCGGTAAGGGTGAGCTTATTGATGATAAGGTCATGTTTCTGCCATAGCCTTTGTGCATTAAAAGAAGCACTGCAATACGCAAATTGTGCAAGCGTATCATTCTTTTTGCCGGTTGCCGGACGCGTAACAACGCTGCCGTTTTTAAGCTTCACACCAAAATGCGGAAAGGAAGAAAAGAAAGTAAGCTCTATGCTCTCGCAGTCTACTTTCGCGTCTACATTCTCATTGATTATTTTTAGTGCTTCGGGAGTTATTCTTTCGGGCGTAAAAATAAAATTCAGCAGAACGGTTACAACAATAAGAAGAAGGGTAATTATTGAAGCAAGGAATATAAGCGATCGTTTAAGTACTTTTTTAGCTGTCATGAACGTGGTATTGCAGGAAATTTGGCCGAACGCCTAAATTAATAAATCTAAACCAAACGCCTATTGTTTTTATACCAATAGCGGGTTTCTGTCTACTAAACGTAAAAAAGGAAATGCAATTGCATTTCCTTTATATATCATGTGCATTGTATGTCATTTTGAGCGTAGCGCAGCGTAGTCGAAAAATCTCAGGATAAGATTAGGGATTCCTCAATTACGCTGCACTGCATTCGGAATGACAAACTGCATGGAATGATTATGCGTGTTTTATACTGCAAACGGCAACTAAACACCCCTACTGCTCTGCGTCTTCGTCGGTAGAAAGTGCGTTCCATCCTCTTGCTTTAAGCGGAATTTTAGTATTGGCACGGGTAATAAGGTGAATACCTTCGCTTTCCTGTGTCATGTGACCTATAATTGTAAAGTTGGGATTACCTTTTATCTTGTCGAAGTCTTCCATCTTAATAGTGAAAAGCAATTCATAATCTTCGCCACCGTTAAGGGCAACCGTAGTAATATCTATATTGAACTCCTCGCATACATTGATAAGCTGCGGATCTACCGGGATTTTTTCTTCGTAAAGGTTACATCCCAATGCCGAGTTCTTACATAAGTGAATAATCTCAGATGATAAACCGTCAGAGATGTCAATCATAGCTGTAGGGTGTATTTCAAGGGCTTTTAAAAGCTCTTTTACGTCTTTACGTGCTTCGGGCTTCAACTGGCGTTCTATAAGGTAGCTGTACGCGTCTAAATCGGGTTGGTTGTTCGGGTTAACCTGGAATACCTGCTTTTCACGCTCTAATACCTGTAATCCCATGTATGCAGCACCAACATCGCCGGTAACCACAAGAAGATCGGTACTTGCAGAACCGTTACGGTAGGTGATCTCTTCGGCTTCTGCCTCACCAAAAGCAGTAATACTTAAGATCATGCCTTTTTGGGACGAGGTTGTATCGCCACCAATAATGTCTACACCGTATATTTTAGCAGCATGCTTAATACCGTCATACAATTCATCAAGGGCTTCAACCGGAAAACGGTTAGATACCGCGATGGAAACCGTAATGTGCGTAGGTACAGCATTCATAGCGCAAATGTCGCTTACGTTTACCACTACAGCTTTGTAGCCAAGGTGTTTTAGTGGCATATAAGCAAGGTCAAAGTGTACACCTTCTACCAAAAGGTCGGTAGAAACAACCACTTTTTTATCTTTAAAGTCAAGTACGGCACCATCGTCTCCAATACCCTTAAGGGTTGAAGGCTGGCTTGTTTCTATATTTTGGGTAAGGTGTCCAATAAGGCCAAATTCGCCTAGCGCGCCCAGGCTGGTGCGCTGCTGGTTTTTATCTTCTATCATTTTTGTGAGTTGCAGAGTTATAAGTTTGCAAAGTTACAAAGTTATGGGGTAGGAGTGGCACAACCTTAAGTGTTTTTGAAATCCTGTAGATTTAAATAAAAAAGACCTGCATGGTTTTCTAAAAACCATGCGGGTCGAAAAATATAATTATCCTATCCCCAGCCCTTTCCCAAAGGAAAAGGTGCGAGAAGCGGTTACTCTATCTCGGGGATTACGGCATCACGCCAGTAATCGGCAATTTCCTGAAGGGTTTCTTTTAACTGGCGCATGTCGCTGGTTTTGTGAAAGTAACCCTGAATGTTACGTTTAAAAGCTTCTTCAACCGTATAGCCGTTGCCAACAGTGGTAAAGAAGATAAACGGAACCGTTTTAGCGGTAAGTTCGGGGTCTTTTAAAATTTCATCGCGCATCTCAAAGCCATTTATTTTTGGCATGTTGATGTCTGATATTACCATGAATGGCTTAATATGTTCCTGTTGCAGGAAAGCAACAACTTCTGTACTGTCGCTTAAAAGTATAATTTCGTTAGGCAGGTTAAGGCTCTTTAATATTTCTTCAAAAATAAGCCTGTCATCCTCATCATCATCGATAATAATTATGGGTCCGTCTTTTTTCATAGTAGAGGGTGTTTCGGCTGCAAAGGTATTGCCTATTGCGGCCAACCCATAACACATTAGCCTTTCTATAACAAAAAATCCCTCTGTTAGGAGGGATTTAGTAGTCTTTTGTATTAATCTTTATCAGGCACTTTTGCAGCTTTCCAATACTCGATAATCTTTTTTACGACGCTTTTATATTCGTCATAATCCGTAATCTTGGTAAAGAAACCCTGAGCCGCCTTTTTATAGGCTGTTTTAATAGTTTCAGGGTCGCTGGCGGTACTGAAAAAGATATATGGAACTGTTTTGTCGTGCAAATCCGGATCGGCAAGCACAAGGTCGCGCAGTTCGTAGCCACTCATTTTTGGCATGTTTATGTCAGAGAAAATAAGGAAAGGAGCAACTTCCGCCTTTTTTAAGAACTCCATTACTAGCGTACTGTCCGGCAGAATTATTACTTCGTTATCATATCCTAAGTCGTCGATCACTTCCTTTAGGATCTCCCCATCGTCCTGATCATCTTCAATTATAATTATCTGTCCGTCCTTCTTCATATGTAATCTGGTTTAAGGCGATAAATATAAGAATGTTTCTATTAATTAAAAAGTTAAGAAATTCTTAAAGCATTTGCCCGCGTAGTGAGAGTCCATATAGGAAGTGCTTTAATTATTGGTTTTAGGGAATTGGAAATTAGGGTGAAGTTATTGTCATACCTTAAATTTACGGAAGGCCTGTATCATTTCGTAGATGCCGATTACCTGTCAACGGCTATATGTTTTTACGATTTTTTCATCTTCAATTGTCAAAGTAATTTTACTTTTTGTAACAGTATCAATTGTAACACAGCTTCTTAATCCTTCAGGGTATTCTTTATAACATTTTGAATTTTTGAAATCGTTTACATTTACCTCTTTTTTGTTCAGTATGTCGTAAATTTTTAGTTGCTCATCGGTCTTATGAAGATTACTTATATAAACTAAGATCTCATTGTCTTCATTGCTGTCAACATAAACTCCCGATTTAATTTCTTTTCCGGTTTTCTTTTCAATCAGCTGAAATTCATGTGGGTTGCCAGATCCGAACGATTGTACGAAAAGGAAGGAGTTTGTAAAGTCGGCAGCGATATATCCCAGGTTCTTATGAAGCGTAGGGCGATTTGTTTCATTGAGAATCGTGATGTCTTCATTTCCTTTCACCAGTGTGAGATTTTGCAATGGCTGATTTGTTACGCTGTCATTGTATATTCTATAGGAGAGATGGTAACCTCCTTTCAATATTGTGTCAAAGTCGTAGGGTTCGTACTCAGTTTTGTTGATAGGTTCGTCTGCAATTTCAGTAGAAACAGCAAACTTATCTGTATCTTTTTCAGTACTTTCATTGTTAGTCTTCACCTTTAAACAAGAAAAGCAAAGCATACTTACAATTATAATTACAGTTAGCTTCTTCATGGGTAAATTGGTATATGGGTTTAAAATTAAACAAAAAACCCGGCACAAAAGCTCCGGGTTCTATATTCTAAAATCTCGGTAAGAGATTAATCATTTAATTTAAGTACAGCCATAAACGCTTCCTGCGGAATTTCTACGTTACCCACCTGGCGCATACGTTTTTTACCTTTCTTCTGTTTTTCAAGAAGTTTACGTTTACGGGAAATATCTCCACCGTAACATTTTGCGGTAACGTCTTTACGAAGTGCCTTAACGGTTTCACGCGAAATTACTTTCACTCCAATAGCCGCCTGAATCGGAATATCAAACTGCTGGCGTGGTATAAGCTCTTTTAGCTTTTCGCACATTTTTTTACCAATGTTGTACGCGTTATCTTCGTGAATAAGTGCAGACAGTGCATCTACTGGCTGTGCATTTAACAGTACGTCAAGACGCACAAGTTTAGATGTACGCATCCCGATAGGAGAGTAGTCAAACGAAGCATAACCTTTAGATACCGTTTTTAGCCTGTCGTAGAAATCGAATACGATCTCGGCAAGTGGCATATCAAAGTTAAGCTCAACACGCTCTGTAGTCAGATACGTCTGATTAGTAATCAATCCTCGTTTTTCAATACAAAGGCTCATTACGTTACCCACAAAGTCGGCTTTGGTAATAATGGTTGCTTTAATGTAAGGCTCCTCTACATGGCTTAGCTTAGATGGCTCAGGCAGGTCGCTCGGGTTATTTACTATAAGAGCTTTTTCCGGTTCTTTTTTAGTGTACGCATGGTACGATACGTTGGGAACCGTAGTAATAACGGTCATGTCAAACTCACGCTCTAAACGCTCCTGGATAATTTCCATGTGAAGCATTCCTAAGAATCCGCATCGGAAACCAAAACCAAGTGCTGCCGAACTCTCCGCCGCAAATACGAGCGAAGCATCGTTAAGCTGAAGTTTCTCCATAGAGTTACGAAGCTCTTCGTAATCTTCGGTGTCTACCGGGTAAATACCGGCAAATACCATTGGTTTAACGTCTTCAAAGCCGCTAACCATATTTTGTGTTGGGTTTTTAGCATCGGTAAGTGTATCACCTACTTTAACCTCTTTAGCTTCTTTAATACCCGATATAAGGTAACCAACATCTCCTGCGCTAACAACCTGTTTCGGAACCTGGTTTAGTTTTAGCGTACCAATCTCGTCGGCAAAATATTCATTGCCTGTAGCCATGAATTTAATTTTCTGGCCTTTGGTGATAGATCCGTTAATAACCCTGAATATAACCTCAATTCCACGGAACGGGTTGTAAACAGAGTCAAATATAAGTGCCTGTAATGGCTCATCGGGATTACCTTTCGGTGCCGGGATACGCTCAATAATAGCAGCAAGAATTTCTTCTACCCCAAGGCCGGTTTTACCCGATGCAGGAATAATGTCTTCCAGCTTACAGCCTAAAAGGTCAACGATATCGTCGCTTACCTCTTCAGGGTTTGCACTCGGAAGGTCAATTTTATTAAGTACCGGAATAATTTCCAGGTCGTTTTCTAAGGCAAGGTAAAGGTTGCTTATGGTTTGCGCCTGTATGCTCTGTGCAGCATCTACAATAAGTAGTGCACCTTCGCAGGCAGCAATAGAACGTGATACCTCATACGAGAAATCTACGTGTCCGGGAGTGTCAATCAGGTTAAGGATGTATTCCTCTCCTTTGTAAGTGTACTCCATTTGTATGGCGTGACTCTTAATGGTAATACCTCTTTCGCGTTCAAGGTCCATGTTGTCAAGCAGCTGTGCCTGAGATTCACGTTTTGTTACCGTTTGGGTAGCATCAAGCAGGCGGTCGGCCAGGGTACTCTTACCGTGGTCAATGTGGGCAATAATGCAAAAATTCCTAATATGCTTCATCTTCGTCTGTTATCATGTTTTTTTGGGCGTGCCCATTCCGCTTCGCTTCAGGTCGGGCTATCCGCGGCACACGGTGCCATGCTCCTATCCCTCACGCATATTACACGTAAAGGTAGCAAATTTAATCGGCAAATATAGTTTAAACTTAGCGAGTTGCAAACGGATGTGGCTAAATAAAAAAACAGCACTCGTTGGGGGGCATCGCGTGCTGTTTTTTAAGCCTGAAAATAGCGTAATTTCTAATTTCAAAATGTTTTATCTCTAATTAAACAGGGGGCTGTTTTTTAACTAAAGGTTAAATATTTTTTAAAAATTACGGTGCAAAGGAAATACAAAATTTCTAATGGAGATATGTTTTTGCATTAAATTTTACCAAAACCGAATTAATCCTACAAATATCACGTTTTAGTATTCGAAAATTCCGACATAAAGCACTGTAGTTGTGGATGGTGCAATGGTTTATTGACAGGGATAAATAGGAAAAATTCTATATCCATCGTCGACAAAGTGCTAAGTATCTCCGATTAACGGCGTTAAAATTTTAGTTTAAATCGGTTTTTCCCAGAGTGAAGAGAGGCTTCCAAAACCTATTTAAAATTTGCATAATGTGCTTAAAAACAGAAATGTGCATGAAGAAGACCCTCATACACATTTCATAACCAATCAACCAATCTAAATTTTAAATATCATTTTCATTTTACTGTCAGTACAGTAAAACTGTTATAATTATATCTTAACTAGTACAAATATACAACGCATATCTTTATCATTATAGTATCTAATATCTCTATTTTCTATGCGTGCATATATTTTATCTATGCAATTTTTTAAAAAGGCGCACGTAGCAAGCATGCGCCTAATAAGCAGTAAGTCGTGGTTTAATCCGTTTTTTCGTATGCCAATGGGGATCAGGTAACATACAGCTTTGCGTATTATTTTATGCTTAGCGGCGTTTAGGAAAGTACTGCTTTCTTCTTCTTTTTCAATATGTCGTTGTTAATTCTCTAATGCCTAGTACTCTATGTACGTAGTAACTCTGCTTTTGGTTTCAGTAGATATCATTAAAATATTGTAATTTTGCACAAAATGAAGAAGATGGTAAAGATTGGCAACATAGAACTGCCTGAATTCCCGCTATTGCTGGCTCCAATGGAAGACGTGAGCGATCCTCCTTTCCGCAGGTTATGCAAGACCCATGGCGCAGATTTAATGTATAGTGAGTTTATATCCTCAGAAGGGTTAATTCGCGATGCAATGAAAAGCCGTATGAAGCTGGATATTTTTGACTACGAACGACCTGTGGGCATACAAATATTTGGTGGCGACGAGGAAGCTATGGCGCTTTCTGCAAAAATTGTCGAAGCCGTAAACCCCGATATTGTAGATATAAATTTTGGCTGTCCCGTTAAAAAGGTAGTTTGCAAAGGTGCCGGTGCCGGTGTCCTTAAAGATATCGACCTTATGGTGCGCCTTACCAAAGCTGTTGTAAACAGTACGCATTTGCCTGTTACCGTTAAAACGCGACTTGGCTGGGATGACGATTCTATTAATATCGATGAGGTTGCCGAAAGGTTGCAGGATGTTGGTATTAAGGCATTAACCATTCACGGGCGTACCCGTGCCCAGATGTATAAAGGTGAAGCCGACTGGTCTCATATTGCGCGTGTTAAAAATAATCCGCGTATTAACATTCCTATTTTTGGCAATGGCGATATCGATAGTCCCGAAAAGGCGCTTAAATATAAAAACGAATATGGTATAGACGGTATCATGATAGGCCGTGCGGCAATTGGCTATCCGTGGATATTCAATGAAATAAAACATTTCTTTGAAACCGGAGAACACCTGGCTGCACCAACCCTTGAAGACCGTGTTGAAGCTGCCCGTAACCACTTAACGTGGGCTATAGAATGGAAAGGTGAAAGGGTAGGGGTTTTTGAAACCCGCCGCCATTACACCAACTACTTTAAAGGTATCCCTAATTTTAAAGAATACCGCCAAAGAATGGTAACCCAGGATGCTGCCGCAGATGTTTATGCCGTTCTTGATGAGGTGCTGAATGTCTTTGGATCGGTAGTATAGTAGCCAGTTAATGGTTGTCTGATAGCTGATTATAATATCAAGGGGTGTGATAGCTAACTATCACGCCCCTTCTTTTTTAAATATCAATTTCATTAAAGGTTGATGTGTTGTACGGTTGCCAAAATCCGACAACCGACAACTATAAACCGTCAACCAAATATTACTCCTCGTCCAGCTGGTCCAGCACCGCTTTAACCTGATTAAGGTGTTTACCATAAAATAGTCGTGGTATTATTTCTGCCACGGCGAAAGAAAATATAATAAGTCCTATTATTATGGCAATAGCAATGGCTAGTCCGGATTCGTTTTTATCCAGAAAGTTAGTTATTGTATTATTGTTATCTGTAACAGATCCTGCCAGTACACCAAACGAGAATCCCAAAAAAAACATGATGTAAGTGAGGGCTTTGTATAATTCTATGCTCAGCTTTAACTCGTAGAAAAACCAAAGCAGGTTCTTTCGGCTGTCAAAAGTCATATCATACGACTTTTTATAGAACACATAAAATTTGTAATAGTAGTAAGATGTAAAGCCCAGCATAATACCATAAAATGGTATAAATAATGCGGTAAGCTTATCTGTAAAGTTAAGTAGCATTGGTGTAAATGCTATAAATATCATCATAAGAACCTGTATGAAAAATTCATTTTTCATTTTTTTACGCACTTTGTCAATAGGCGTCTGCGCTTCTCTTAATGTGTCTATATTGTTGGGAATACGAATCTTGTCTGTAGGTTCGTTGTTCCATTGATTTTGCAATTCGTTAAAATTCATAACCCTGCTTTTTAATAATTTCCTGTAATTTGTCTTTGGTGCGGTTTAGCTTTACGCGGGCATTTACCTCTGTTATACCCAGGTTGCTGCCTATTTCTTTGTGCGACTGCCCTTCAAGGAAAAGAAATATCAGTGCCTTTTCTACCTGGTTTAGTTGTTGCACGGCTTTATAAAAATAGTCAAGCTGTGTTTCCCTGTGCGATTCCTCAATGTCGTCTTTAACATCCATTTCGGGATGCATCCTTGCGTTGTCCGGTTTCTTCTTCTCTCTCTTAAAAAAGGTAAGCGCGGTATTTACGGCTACCCGGTACATCCAGGTAGAAACCTGGCTTTCACCCCTAAAGGATCCATACGATTTCCAGAGTTGCAGTACGATTTCCTGAAACAGGTCTTCCCTGTCTTCCGGTTCGTCCATGTACATCCTGGAAACCTTATGCAATAATCCCTTATGCTTTTCAATAATCGATAGAAACTCCTGTTCGGTGGTTTTCAAATCTATTGCGGTTTAGGTTGGTATTGATTTGTTATTTTACCGGGGTCACTTTATATCCTTGTTGTTTAAGCAGTTCAATCAGACCTGTTTCGCCGTAAAGGTGACCTGCACCTACTGCAAAGAAAGTACTTTTGTCTTTTATTATAGTTGGTATTTTAACAGCCCATGCTTTATTTCTGTCGGTAAGTATAAGAGCTTCTGCTTTTTCATCCATAAAACGCCTGTCTCTAACGGTGTTATGTAGTTCGGGCAGGTTTTCTTCAGTGTAGAATTTTGTCATGTCTGCAAATACCTCGGCATATTGCTCTCTGATCTTTATCTGTTGTAATACTTCCTGAATAGAATACGATTTATCCAATGCTACCAGCTGGCTTTCCAGTGTTTCCAGTCCGCCAATGGTTTTGTGCTGTGCCTGTGCTTTTGCAACAAATTCATATTCGTAGAATTTCATTTCTGTCGGTTTACATGGAAGAACGCTGAAAATAGATGAGCTTAACAAATTAGAAGGAGAAATATGATCGGCCTGCTGAAGCGTAATACCAATTTGAGAAGTAAGAATGCTGTTGGCTTCTACTCTTTCTGCTTCGGTTAGGCGACTGGAAAGGGTAACATCGCTGTGCATCATTTTTTGCATTGCCTGTGCTTCGTTAGGATCGGTCATGTTTATTTCCAGTACCAGGTTAGATGTGCTGTCAAAAGCAGTAATTACTTTTTGTTTGATCTCAAAATCAGTTGCACACATAAAATGTATTGTGCCATACATGTACGATGGTGTTGCAAGTCCGTTGCCTTCAATTTTCCAAAGCAGAGAGTTAGATTCTGTAGTTTGTTGTGCGTTGCTAAAGAATGCTGTTAAAAGGGTTGCGATTAAAAAGGTTGCTTTTTTCATGATGTTTCGTTTTTTGATTGTGATTATAAACAGTATGTAAGGCAACTTTTAATTCGTTACAAAAAAAAGTTTAGAAATTTTCCTGAAACTAAAAAAGAGCCTGTAAACACAGGCTCTTTGAAGAGTAAAATATTTTATTTTTTTCAGGCTATAGTTTGGTGCGCAACCAAAATTTATACCTGAATACGTTTCCAGCGTCCTCTTTTAAATAAAATGATGGTGGCAATAGTCATTGCGGTCTCTGCAACGGGTATTGCCCAGAATACGCCGGTCGGTCCCCATTGTAAATGTTTCGCCAGGAAAAATGCCATTGGTATCTGGAATAGCCAAAAGCCAAAAAAGTTGACCCATGTAGGTGTTTTGGTATCGCCGGCACCGTTAAAGGCGTTAAGCAGTACCATGCCTATACCGTAAAATATGTATCCGGCACTAAGTATTTGTATTGCTTCTACCGCAATATCATGTACATCGGCATTATTGGTAAAGAACCACATCATGGGGTCGGCGGCCAAAAGGCACACCACCATAATGACTCCCATATAAATAACGTTGAATTTTGCAGTCACAAAAACCGATCGCTCGGCTCTGTCGGTTAGCTTGGCGCCAAGGTTCTGACCTACCAGTGTTGCGGCAGCACCGCTTAGTCCCCATGCAGGAAGCATAAAGAACATCATTATACGCAGCGCGCTCTGGTATCCCGCCGACCCTTCATCGCCGCCGGTGGTTGCAACTACTTCCGCCAGAAATATCCAGCTGCCGGATGCTATAACAAATTGCAATACACCGGGTGCAGCAATTTTTACCAATGCTTTTATTTGTTCCATATCCGGAATAAAGTACGATGCTGCAACCTTAAGCATGCCTTTGCCGTTAAACAGGTTGTATAACTGATACAGTACACCAATGGTACGGCCTATGGTTGTAGCAATAGCTGCACCTGTAAGTCCCATAGCTGGGAATGGTCCCCATCCCGGAACTAAAATTGCGCAAAGTATAATGTTGAAAAAGTTGGCTATCCAAAGGCTACGCATCGCGATAGCGGCATTACCCGCCCCGCGGAAGATTCCGTTGAAAAGAAACAACAGCATAATTACAAAGCTACCGCCCATCATGATCTGCATAAATGGTGTGCCAAATTCTGCTGCATGGCGGGATGATCCCATTAATACCAGTATATCGGTGGCGTATATGAATCCGAAGAATGCTATGATCACATTTACGCCAATAGCTATAACAATAGCCTGCATGCCTGCTTTAGAGGCTGCTACCGGATCTTTCTCGCCTACACGGCGGGCAACAACTGCTGTTGCAGCCATGCTCATACCTATAGCGATAGAATAGATTATGGATAATACCGATTCGGTTAAGCCTACGGTCTGAACAGCAAAGCTGCTGTTTTCAAGGTGCCCTACAAAATAAAGATCGACCAGTGCAAAGACTGATTCCATCATCATTTCGAGCATCATGGGTATGGCTAGCAAAAGTACAGCACGGCGAATGCTGCCTTGCGTAAAGTCTATATTTTCTCCTTTAAGGGATTGCTTGAGCAGTGCGAAAAATCGGGATACTGCACCGGTAGGTTTTATTTCCTGTGTCATTTTAAATGCGTTTGATTGGGGTGTGATTGATGAAAAAGGTGAACCAGGCAACTATCTGATTGCCTAAAATTTATGTGCTGAGGTGGTTAATCCCTAACGGATAGAGATAGCGAAAATTTTCATGGTTCGTAAAGAATATATAGCAAAGAAAAGTATTTTTTTGCGGATTGCAAAAATCGACTGGCAAAAAAATAACATATTGTCAGTTCGACCAAGTTGAATTTCAGTAAAATAAGGTTATTGGCTGAAAGTGACTTTTAAGAAGAGTGATCCATCAGTTTTTTGTTTACCCTGGCGGCAGCAATTCTTGATGCAAGTATCCCCAATGTGAAAATAGTAGCCAGTACTACAAGAACATTAGCAGTATTAAAGTCTACGGGGTAGGCCATAGATCCGGTAATCATAACAACCGAATAGTGCTTTTGTATAAGTATAATTGCGGTGCCCAGTGCAATGCCAAACGTTGCGCCTATGGTAGTTATAAAAAATCCCTGATAGAAAAATATGCTACGCAGGCTTTTAATCTCGGCGCCTAGGCTGTAAAGGGTTTTTATATTTTCTTTTTTGTCCAATATAAGCATGATCAATGCTCCCGCAAGGCAGAATAATGTAAGCACGATTACCAGCGAACAAAACAGGTACACTACAAGGTTCTCTGCGTTAAGCATCTTATACAAAGAGTCGTTAAGCTGCTCCCTGTTCTTTAGTACCACTTTACCTTTAAAAATAGTTTCTATTTTTTGGCGGATGTCTGCTTCGTTAGCTCCGGGAGTTGCCTTGAACTCTAAAGAGCTAAACTGGTTCGGTTTAAACTGAAGTAACTCCTGTGCTAAAGAAAGGTCTACAAAAACATATTTACTGTCCAGGTCGTCGTTTATAACATAATACCCCATAGGCACCAGTACCGTTTTTGTAAAAGCATCATCCGGATTTTGTATCGCTCCCTTTCCCGCTTTGGGTACAAATACCTCGAAGTCGCGGTTAAAATCAAACAACGCCATAGACAGCTTTTGCATAATGGTAGCTCCTGCTACTGCCTGTATTGTTCTGGGTTCAAGCCATTGACCAGTTATATGGTTTTTTATGGGTATAACAGTAGAGAAAACACTGTCTACACCTTTCATGTAGGCCACCTGTTCTTTTCCGTCAAAGTAAAAAAGCACACGTTCTTCGGCTACCTTACTAAAAGCTGCAATGCCTTTAATGGCTTTAAGCTGCTGTTCCTGCTGTGCTGATACAAAAAACGATTTTCCTGCCGATGGTGTAAGCATCAGGTCAGGGTCAGTTGTGTTTGTAAAGGAGAGGCTGTAATCCTTTAGTCCGCTAAATACAGAAAGTATAACAAATAGTGCTGCTGTACTTACTACAATACCCATTGCTGCAATGCCTGTAATAATATTAATGGCAGTGCTTTTGGTACGTGTTATGGTGTACCTGCGGGCTATGTATAAAGCGAGACTCAAATTAAGATGAGGTTAGCAGATTACGACTTTTTACGTCTTATAAGTAGTTCAGGATTGGTAATAGGGTTGTTTTCTCCCTTAAGTTCCTGATCCAGCTTTTCAATCTGATCCAGTGAATCGTCAATATAAAATACCAGGTTAGGCACTTTACGAAGCTGAAGTTTTACACGCTGTGAAAGGTCATGTTTAATAAGCGGTGCATTAGAGCGCACTGCCGCAAGTATTTCGCCACCTCTTTCAGATGGGAATACGCTAAGGTGTACTTTCGCTATTGAAAGATCTGAAGTTACATTAACTTTAGATATAGAGATGATAAGGTTACTTATACCGTTTTTCCTTATTTCGCCCTGCAATATGTCTACAAGGTCATTTTGTAGTAAGGCGCCTATCTTTTTTTGCCTGTTTGTTTCCATGATGCAAAAGTACTTAATTTATGGTTTCAAGTTTAAGGTTTAAGGTTTAAAGTTTTAGCGAGGGGCGAAAGTTGTAGCGCTATAAGGCTTCAAAATTGTAAAGTGTCAGGTTGCTACGCCTCAAAGTTTAAATTTTAGAGTTAGCCTTTCGGTATGATGAGCTTAAAATTAGACAGGTATTTCCTGGCAAAGCTCTATAAGTACTCCGTTAGTGCCCTTAGGGTGCAAAAAGGCTACAAGTTTATTATCTGCGCCACGCTTTGGGGTTTCGTTAAGCACGGTAAACCCTTCAGCTTTAAGGCGCTCAATTTCAGAAACAATGTCTTCTACGTCAAAAGCGATATGATGTATGCCCTCGCCTTTCTTTTCGAGAAATTTAGCGATAGGGCTATCAGCGTTGGTGGCTTCTAACAGTTCTATTTTGTTTGGGCCATTCATGAAGAATGAAGTTTTAACCCCTTCGCTGGCTACTTCTTCCATTTTATAGGCAGGTGCGCCAAAAAGCTTTTCAAACAAAAGGTTAGAAGTATCAAGGTCTTTTACGGCTATGCCTATGTGTTCTATTTTTCTCATGCTACAGTTAGGTTTGTATGGTAAAAGTAAAAAATTAAAATGTAACCGGATTTATATAAAAAGAAAACGCTCGACTGTTAGGTTGGGCGTTTAGTAAGGTGATCAGTTAAATATTGGTTGTTGATAGGTGAACATTACAAGAAGTCTGGATAAATTCAGAAAAATATTGCTAACTTTTAACTTTTGTTCGTGGCCGAATTATTTTTTTTACTGAAAAATACAAATGCAAAATATTAATAATCAATCAGTATTATTGTTTGCACTGAAATTGTTGTGAGATTACTTTAAAATAATTTGCATTGAATTAAAAAATGCTGTAATATTGCAACCTCGAAACCGGTCCTATAGCTCAGCTGGTTAGAGCACCTGACTCATAATCAGGTGGTCCCTGGTTCGAGCCCAGGTGGGACCACAGGTTTTACAAACCCTTTACAGCAATGTGGAGGGTTTTTTGTTTTCTATCATTTTCAAAAAAGATGGAAATGTATTTCGAAAACATTCACTTTTGCGAAACTAGACCATTTTAATATTTCATTTTCCTTTAAATTTATCCCTGAAATAGTATTTTTTAGTTAAAATGCGAAAGCGTTTATAAAATAAACATATCCTGATTATGCCGTTTTTAGGGGTCATTTTACTGAAATTAAGCCTATTTTGCATTTTTTGAAAAGAAAAGTCAAAAAAAGTTCGGTTTAATCATTTAATTATTACACATTTGCGCTTTAATTTATTTTTATGAAATCAGGAGTTGTAAAGTTCTTCAACGAAGAAAAAGGATTTGGATTTATTGTACCGAATGACGGAACTGCAGATGTGTTTGTACACATTTCAGGTGTAGTTGATCGTATCAGGGAAAATGATTCAGTAGAGTACGAAGTGGAAAATGGCAAAAAAGGCCTTACCGCTGTTAACGTTACAGTAGTAGGATAATTAGCCGAAAATATATTTTCGCGTTCCTATACTGCTAAGATTAATGAAAGCCTTCACATATATGTGGGGGCTTTTTGTATTTAATAGCGTTTTGGCATCTGTAATGAATTAAGTACAACAGGGTGCGATAAACCAAATGCTTTATGTAGCTTTTGTGTTATTTGCTTCTTAAACTAATGACGGCGGATATATTCACATTACTTTTGCACCGCTTTTAGCATAATAAAATACAATATGAATAATTCGTCACTTACAAAAGGTGTTATATTGGTTAGCATCGGTGCTGCCAGTTATGGCATTCTGGCAACGCTTGTTGGCCTTGCTTATAAAGAAGGGTACAGTACAACCGAAGTTGTTACTTCTCAATATCTAATCGGTCTGTTTGTCATAGGCCTTCTTGCTTTATTTAACAAAAATACACGACAGCCGGAAACTTCTCCTGAAGATAAATATACAGTCTTAAAACTTATGGCCGGTGGTACGACCTTTGGGTTAACAGGTTTCTTTTATTATCTGTCGGTTAAATATATTCCGGTTTCAGTTGCCGTAGTACTGTTAATGCAGGCTATATGGATGGGAATTGTTGCTGAAGCACTGCTTACACGTAAATTCCCCGATTTTTATAAATTCATTGCCGTTATAATGGTATTGTTTGGTACATTGCTAGCTACGAATGCAATTAGCAGTCTAGATACACTAAATATCACGGGCGTATTATGGGGTTTACTTGCTGCGTTAACGTATACTATAATGTTGATGGTGTCCAGTGGGGTAGCGCGTAATATGCATCCGCAGAAAAAGAGTTTCTGGATTTTGCTTGGAGCTAATATGGCTGTTCTTACTGTTGGGTATTTTAATATGCCGGCAGAATATCATTTCTCTATATTCTATAAATGGGGATTGCTTGTAGCGTTGTTTGGTACGATACTGCCGCCGTTGTTTTTTAATGCAGGTATGCCTAAAACCGGAATGGGGTTGGGGTCTATCATTATTTCTATAGAAATTCCTGTATCGGTAAGTATGGCCTATTTTCTGTTGCAGGAACAGGTTGTAGCGGTGCAGTGGATTGGAATAGTGGTAATTATATTGTCGGTAGTGCTTATAAACATAAGAGAGCTAAAGGCTACTTTTAAAGAATAGCGATTTACATAAAGACATAAAAAGGCTTCCTTGTTAGAGGAAGCCTTTTTGTTATTTGGTGTTGCCGTTAAGTGTTTTTTCTATCAGGCTAAAGTGTCTTTTGATATATTCAGACGATCCTGACCTGATCTTATAATTGATATACCCCTCGGTTGTTTTGATCTTTATTTTTGTAATAGCTACTTTTTGCATCTTTAAAAAGTTCTCTTTCATTTGGGTAGCAGACGATCCTTTAGGAGCAAGTGCAAAGGCAGCTTTAAATGCCTGAGGGCTGCATTCTGTATCAGATATCTGGAAACATTGTATTTCGGTTCCGTCTTCCAGTGTTATTAATGCATTGCTTTCACCTTGTTTAATACATCCCAGTTTATTGTTGTCGTGAAACATATCCAGGTCTATAAAATACGTTTCAACTTCTTTATTCTGCACGTTGGTTTTCTGGTAGCCGACTGAAAAAAAGGCAAGGCCTGTTTTTACGACGGTATCATCGGGAACAATTGTAGTTCCAGCATGATTCTTAGTCATTATAATTCTCGTGCCTGTAGCGGCATCGGTTGTATTTACGGCTATTTGTTGCGCTAATGCTGCATTTCCTGCAAGTAACAGCAATAGGAATAATTGCTTAATTTTCATTTTAAGTAATAGTGAGGTTAATAGTACAGCAAATATATGAGATATGCCGATATTGTGTATTAGCCTCTAAAATTAATTTAATGGGAAGTAGATATTAAAAGTTGCGCCTTCACCCGGATGGGATGATGCATTTAGTATTGCCTGATGATTTTCGGCTATCTTCATACAAATAGCCAAGCCAATGCCTGTTCCTTCATACTCTGCTTTACCGTGTAGCCTTTGGAAGACCTCAAAAATACGCGAAGCATATTCAGGGCTAAAGCCAATACCGTTATCGGTAACAGCGATGTGGAGGTAGTCTTTTTCCGAATTTGCATTAGGGTTGTCTATGTCTGCACCTTTGCTATATGATGAGGTTATGGTAATAACCGGATCGGTATCTTCTTTGCTGAATTTAAGCGCATTAGACAGGAGATTGTTGAACAGTTGTCGTATCTGGAACGGTATAGCATTTATAGTTGGCATTTCGCCAATAATAAGAGTGCCGTTTTTGTCAGATATACTGTCCGAAAAATCAGCTCGTACTTCCTCAAGCAGTTTATTAAGGTCTGTTTGCTCAAAGGTTTTTTCGGCAGCGTTCGACTTGGAGTAGGTAAGCAAATCCTGTATCAGCTTGCTCATACGTGTGGCCGCCAACTGCATACGTGAGAAATTTCGCTTACCGCCTTCGGAAAGATTATCATACTCGTTAGACATAATGATACTGCCAAACGTATGTATCTTACGTAATGGCTCCTGTAGGTCATGACTTGATATATAAGCAAACGAAGATAATTCTTTGTTCATATTTTCCAGTTCATGGTTGGCTTTTTTAAGCTCGTTAGTACGCTCTTCAACAAGGGTTTCCAGCCTTTTTTGGAACGTTTTCTGATCATGGATATCGTTACTAGTACCAACCCATTGCATTATTTCGCCTTTATCATTTTTCTGGGCAATAGCCCTGCAAAGATGCCAACGGTATTCGCCATCATGGCGGCGCATGCGGTGTTCTATAACAAACTCTTCGCCTGTAGCGAAAGAGTGCTGCCATCGTTCCTTATTGTGTTCTCTGTCGTCTTCGTGAACCATTTCAGGGAAAGCCCCTGCAAGAAGCTCTTGGGGCGTATGGCCCGAATATTTTACAAGCGAATCGTTAAAGTATTCCAGTTTTCCGTCGCTATTCAATGTCCAGATAAACTGAGGGATGGAGCCGGCAAGCAAACGAAAACGCTCCTCGCTGGAACGTAGAGCATCATCGGTTGCTTTACGGTCGGTAATGTCAATCATTACTTTAGTTGCGCCTATGATCTCGCCATTATCATTGTATAACGGCTGAGGGTGTACAATAACATGGCGGCGTTCGCCATTTTCGCGGTGCATATAAATTTCTTCTTCTATAGAACGGCCTTCTTTAAAAGCCATTGCCATAGGTGAATTCTCATGCGCTATCGGTATGCCGTCTAAAGTTGAGAGCTTATATGATCCGCACCAGCGTTCCTTGCCAACTTCGGGTTTGCGGCCCCAAAGTACTTCGGCAGCTTCGTTGTATAGGTCTATATAGCCTTCTGCATCAATGGTATACATTGCTACAGGAAGTGTTTGTATAAGATTTGCCTGTTTTTTTTGTGCAGCTTTTTCTGCTTCACGGGCAGCTACGCGATGGGTGACATTGTTCACCGTACACATAATGCCGTTAACCGATCCGTCCAGATCGTATATAGGGGCATACTCGTAATCAAGGTAATAGAGGTTACGTCCGTCGTGGGAATCGACATAGGCAGGCGACTCTGATGCGCGGTGCGGAACGCCGGTTTCCATTACCTGTTTTAGCAGGGCGGGATAATCCTGTTCGTATAATTCGGGGAAAACCTCCAGTAGGCTTCGGCCTACAACTTCTTTAAAGTCTTTACGCCACAGTTCGTTAAGCATTACTTCGTTGGCAATGTCTATAATAAAATCGTGGCCTTTAAGAATGGTAATTGCAATAGGCGACTGCATTACGATATTACGGAATTCCTTCTTTTTAATAGTGAGATCGGTCTTGGCTTTTACAATTCCGGTAACTTCGGTACATACTACGATGATGCCCGAAACAGATTTATCTTCCTCTAAAATAGGTTGGTAGACAAAATTGAAATGGCATGATTCCAGCTTGCCGTTGCGCAGAAGGTAAACGCCAACTTCATCACCAACATAAGGTATACCAGTGTTGTATACTTCGGTCAGCATCTCTTTAATAACCTGTTCGGTAAGTTCCGGCAGGGTTTCAAACAAGGATTTGTTTAAAAAATCAGCTTCTTCTTTATCAACCAGTTGCAGGTATAGCGCGTTTGCAGCTTCTACTACCATATCAGGTCCTTTGAGTACGCAGATACCAACAGGAGCCTGCTTTAAGTAGGGGTGTAGTTTTTCTTTTGAATTGCCATTACCTGCCTGATAGCGAGCATTTATACTCTCAATACCACGAGTAAGGTCATTCTGATGTGTCCACGCAGAAGTATCCATTTTTGCGGGGAGCTCATTCAGTTTAAGGTCGGCTAATTGTAATTGTAATAGGTGATTATCAGCTTTAAGTTCGAAAATTTCAAGGCTGCTACGTGCTTCATCGGTATTGCCGTCATCGTAAAGTCCGATGATTCTTGCGGCGGCATCGATCATAGCCGCACCTGATTTTTCAAGGTTTTGAAGGATTTCAGCGTATGCTTCCGTTTGCTCTTCGCTGAAAAATGAACTGTAAGGAATCTGGTAATCAGAAAGTATAATGTTTGTTTCATTGCCTGATACATACTGACTTACCGCTTCTTTCAAAGAAGTAGTGCGCCGCATTATAGCAGTAAAATTCATTTCCTTATTGTATTCCATATAGTAAGTAAAGCCCGCTAATTGGTGAACTTAGCAACGCTAAGATATTTTGTTTATCGCAAATAAATAGTTAAAAGAAACATATCATAACAAATCGTGCACAATATTATAAAGGCAAAAGTAGTTCGGTCAGGAGTTGTTAATGTTGCACTTTCTGTATTCAAAACGCTGTTTTTTAGCGTAAAATTGTCTTTGCCTACGTCTTTAACAATCAAGGTTTTGAAAAACAATGTTACACTTTTGGTTTTTCAATAAAAGCCGGATTTTTGAGGTGTGAATCCGGAGTTGAAAATCAAAAAAATACCCCAAAATTTCTTTCAGGGTAATTATTCAAAAAGTAAAGGCTGAGCAAAAATTTATGCTGTTTTTACAACAGCCAGTTTTCGGTTTCGGGAGATAACGACCATAACGATCACTACACCCGTTAATGCCATTGCTACACCAACAAGGTTTGGCGAGGCATAGTTGTAACCCATAACTAGTGGTAATCCGCCAAGGAAGGCTCCAAGCGCGTTACCCATGTTAAACCCGGCTTGTAGCGAAGCTGAAGCTATCATCTCTGCACCTTTCGCTGCTTGTATCATAAGCATTTGTACCGGTGCAACAACGGCAAATGACAGGCTTCCGGTGACGAAAACCAATATGAGCGATACAATCTGGTTGCCCGATAAAAAGTAGACACCTAAAAGGTTTATCGCCATGATTACCAAAATGGTAAGTACTGTGGTAGCAGGGGAAAAGCGGTCGGCAAGATGGCCTCCGATAAAGTTGCCCACTACCATTCCCAATCCGGCCAGGATAAGGATGTAGGGTACATCTTCGGCTTCAAAATGTGATACCTCCGTCAACAGCGGCGAGATATAGCTTATCCAGCAGAACAATCCACCTGTCCCTATGGCAACGATAGCTATGATAAGCCATGCGTCAAGCTTGGTGAAGAATTGCAGTTGGGATTTAATATTGCCTGCTTTTTCGGAAGCAACGTTTGGCATCCACATTAGCAGGGAGATAAATGTGATTAAGCCTATGGCTGTTATGAGCACGAACGTATAACGCCAGTCGAAATTATGGCCGATGTAAGTGCCTACAGGTACGCCCACTACATTAGCAATAGTAAGTCCCGAGAACATAATGGCTATGGACTGCGCTTCTTTTCCTTTGTCGGCAAGACGGCTGGCTACAACAGCACCCACGCCGAAGAACGCACCATGCGGAAGCCCTGAGAAGAATCTCGATGCAAACAACAGGTTAAAACCCGGTGCTACGATAGAGAGTGCATTGAATATTGTTAGCATTAGTGCCATTGCTAAAAGCATTTTTTTAGGAGGGAAGTTACGCCCTGCGATAACCAATAGGGGGGCACCAATTACTACACCCAGCGCATAGGCCGAAATAAGGTAGCCTGCCTTTGGTATGCTGATATCCAGATCGGTGGCAATGTCGGGCAGCAGGCCCATCATTACGAATTCGGTTATGCCTATGGTAAGCCCGCCCAGGGCAAGCGGTAACAGACTTAATTTCATGTGTACAGATGTTTTAGATTTTTGGAAGTGCAAATGTACGATACAACCTGTTTAAAAAAGTTGTAAATTTGCGATACATGATTGTAACTATGTGATATGAAAAAACTAAGTCAGTTTGAGACCCTGGTTATTGATGAGTTTGAAGAAGAGAAATTTCACCTGCCATCGCACAGCCATACCTACTATGAGCTGATCTACATTGTGAGTGGCGAGGGTATACACCAGCTGAACAACAACCTGATAGCATATACTGCGGGCGACCTGTTTGCGATTTCTCCCGATGATGAACATTACTTCGATATACAGAAACTCACGCGCTTTGTGTATATAAAGTTTACAGATAGTTACTTTACTTCTAAGAAAAATCTGGCTACCGACGACCTGCTTATCAACACGCCGTACCAGTTTATGCGCGAAAAACTACTTAAGGAAAGCGTGCTGAAACTAGACGAGCCCTGCCGTACCATCTTAAAAAACACGGTAGGTAATATCACAGCCTACAAATGCCGTAAGGACGTTTCAGTTTCGCCCATAGTGTTTTACCAGATCCTCTCGATATTCGGACTGATAAAAGAAGCCATGAAGGGTATGGAACTTCCGGCGCAGGGTTGTGACTTTAACAACAAGCAGATCATTGCCTACATACACCAGAATATTTACAGTCCGGCGCAGGTGCAGGTTAAGGCTATTGCCACGCATTTTAATATTGCCCAAAGCTACTTCAGCGCCTACTTTAAGCGCAACTTTGGCATGACCTATCGCGACTACATCAATAACCTGCGTACCCAGCTTATCGAAAAGCGTATTGCCGACCGCAACATGCCCATTAAGCAGATTGCACACGAGTTTGGCTTTACCGACGAAAGCCACCTTTCCAACTATTTTAAAAAACGGAAGAATATTAAGCCGAGCGAGTTTGGGAAGTAGTAATAACATATTTATAGATCAAGTTGTAATGTTCTTTTTAAAGCACTTTTAAAGTTTAAAGGTTTTGAAAGTGAATTTATAAAACTCTCTTTTGATTTTTCCATCAAGTTATTAATGTAAAATAAGTCTTCTTCTTTTTTTAATAACAAAGATTTTATTTGATAAAGTATATTTTGAACGTCACTAAATATTTTTGGGTTTAAAGCGGAAAGATTATATATATATGAATGATAAAAATTTCGAATTTTGTGATATGCAAAAACATCATCATGTCGACTAAAAATTATGAGATACAGTTTTTTGAGGTAATTGATACCTTCGATATTATTATAGCTTGAAAAATATTCTTCATTTAAATAAAGTCGATCATCATGAAGAAATTTCATAATATATTTAATTAATTCCGCATGATTAAACTTACTCAAAACATCTAATGAATTTGTAATATAGTATTCATGCCTGCCGTTGAGATATTCCAAAGCTTTATCAATTATAAAATCACTTTCAATTTCCTTTCTTATCATGATTTTAATTGCAGACCAACAAATACTCATATTAATATCTTGGCAACAATCTTTTAAAAAGTCTGTATCTTTTGATGAATCAATGAATTTGGACAATGTTGTTTCATCATTAAAAGTCCATTCATCTTCTAAAAAATATTTTTTTATTATATCATACGTTTCTTCGATTTTGTTGTCAACTGAATAATTAAAATGATTGATGGTAGAAGAAAAGGATAGGTTCGATTCGTGCATATTTTTTACAATTATATGTTTCAAATCAGAGATGTCTAGTTTAGATTTTATTAATTCAAAAATATTTTCCCCATCGATTTCGATATCGGAAAACTTGACGCTTTTCACTAAAAAATCATTTGACAGCTCAATATCAAACTTTTTAGTAAATAAATAGATTGTTTTTAATTTTTTATAGCTTTGATTTTGGTATTGTACTTTTTCGAAATCAAAATTGTTTGATGTGAATTTTGTCCACTCTTCAATATATTTTTTTTGCTCAGAAGATATTTTTAATTCAGAACTGTTTTTAGCGTGATTATCTAATTGATTTGCTAGTTCAGAAACCATTACGTAATCATCTTTTAAAAGATCTTCAAGATCTTTTAAATTAACAATGTTGCTTTTTCTAATAAAGGTATGTAATAGTTTTATAGAGGAGTCAATAGCAGTGTTCCAATGTCCATTTTTTTCATACCATTCTGAGTCAATCTGATAGACTATATTTCTATTAATTACTTTTGTTTTATATAAAGTAAATATTTTATTTATTTCTTGCACCAATTCATCCTTCTTAAATAATATGTCAAAATTTTCCTGAATCTTCTTCTGAAAATTTTCTCTTAATAAGATAATATCAGATTCAGTAGAGACAACTTCATTAAATTTGAAGCCTTTTAATTGCATCAAAGAATCAAATTTTGCTGCTAAAGTTCGATTATTAATGTTTCCTATATAATTTCTGAAGATTTCTACATCTTTACTTTCTACAGTTTTAAGGTCTATATTCTCGACTAGAAATTCAATAATTTCATCATTTGCAATTGAGGCTAAAAAAAACATAATATCATTAAAATCCAATTCTCTAAAAATATGTTTTGCCACAATGAAATTAGTACTCGAACCGTTTATTATCTTTGCTAACGGCGTTTCGTTTAATGAATATTTAAATCCGTTCTTGACTAAATCAATTAATTTTATAATGAAATCTTGATTGTCATCTATAAATTTGATGCATTTAAGGTATATTTTTTCGCTAAATTCAAAATCGAATTTGGAGGAATATTGATAATCGAAATAATACCTTATTATTTCAAGAAAGTGGTCAGGATTTTTTAACTTCAAAATAAGTTCTTCCGATAATTTTTGAGAAGAATATATATGATTAATCTTTTCACGATTAGTTATATTATTGAGTTTTAGGAATTCACTTTTTATGAACTCAAACATCTCATCTATATTTTCGTAGTCTAAAAGAAGACTTTCTAGATTGTTTGCAATTGAAGCGTCGTCATTGTTTGAAAGTGTTTTAAAAATTAAATGTAGATAATTGCTGTCTAAGTGCAAATTTTGAAGTTTAATGAAAGTTAATATTTGTGATAAAATGTTAATCTCCAAGTTATCATCATTTAATTGTATAATCAAATTTTCTTTCAATTCTTGGCACAAAGTTTTTGGAATGTCCATGTGTGACATTAATTCATAAGCAGATATAATTGCTCTAAAATGAGATGTTTTATTAGAAACTACCGCTGTTAAATACTGAAAATTTTCTGAACAATTGCCGAATTTTGCTACTTCCTCAGCAAAAATATTTTTATTCTGGGTTATCCAAAAGGTGTTTTCGATACATTGTGTTTGAAAATATTTTTGAAAAACCTGAATACGTAAATAGTTAGTTAACCTGTCTTTATCCATTTTAAAAAGCACTTCGATTTGGTTTGTTATTAACCAACTAATTAGTTTTTCAAATTCCGGGTCGTCATTTTTAAACAAATTGATTAAAAATGATATAGAATTAAAAAGCGAAGGATGTATTGAGTTAGTATTTTCAATTTTTATAATTGAAAGTATTTCATCAAAGGATTTGTTAGTAAGTGCGGAGGCAACAAAATATTCTTGAATTTGACGATGTTTAAAAGTCCAATTCTTAGAGTTTTGTAAAGGAGTAATTAACGGATTTTCTAAAAAATCTAAATGTTTTTCACCTAATATTTTGTTTAGTTCTTCTTCAGTCAAATAATTCTGCTGCATTAACTCATTAACAAAAGCAACTTTTTTTAGATCTTTTTTGGTTTCAGGAATATTTAATGTGTATTTTTTTATTTGTTTTACTTTATGTTCTTCTAGAGTAGAATTTATGTATAAATCCCACATTTCAGCATTTGATTCTGGTAATTTGCCATTCAATTTATAAAACTTTGCAAAAATACCTAAGAAGAATGGATTTTCAAGATAGGTATAGTTGTTGTCAAAACGTGAAAAAGTTAGTTTTAAATCAAATTGATTTTGCAAAATATTCAGTGCTTGATCTAAAGTTAATTTTCGTAAAAATAAAGGTTCAAATTTAATACTCTTGATGATATATTTATCGTAAATATTTGTTCTGCAGCTGATTACAAATTTAAGGCGTAAGCTTTTATATTTAGTTATAAAAATCTCCAAATCAGAAATAAAGCTATGTATTTCAGAAATTTCGTCTAATCCGTCGAAAATAAATATGATACTATGTAAATCTCTCCAATTTTGATATGGTATGAGGTCTTCTATTTTGTAGTTACTTCTATAATTTTTTAAATTTATAAAAAATGGAAGTAATAATGTTTTGTCTTTTGATTCCCATAATTTACCGAATAAGTTTTTTAGTTCTGTAGTTTTCCCAATACCTGGTTCGCCTAACAAAACAATTTTATCATAGTCATTTACATATTCTATTAATGTTTTTTCTTCAACATCATCATTGAAAAAATCAGATAATGAAATATTTTCAAATCTGCTTAAAAATCTATTTTCGTAAAAATCTGAAATTTTCATATCAATTCACTATAAAATCATCTCGTTTTAAAATCATCTTTTGTGTAGGTCTATCCTTTCGATAAATATTATGCCCTTTTAATATGTAAGTACCATCTGGTGGCGCAGTTTCCACA
Source organism: Flavobacterium psychrophilum (assembly GCA_001708385.1). Taxonomy (NCBI): domain Bacteria; kingdom Pseudomonadati; phylum Bacteroidota; class Flavobacteriia; order Flavobacteriales; family Flavobacteriaceae; genus Flavobacterium; species Flavobacterium psychrophilum. Next base: position 2,624,581 of record CP012388.1, read on the forward strand.
TCAGCAGCATAAATTTCTTTAGACGAAATGTATTTTCTAGGAAATATAGATTCGATTGCATATTTTTCAATATCAATGTCAATTATTTGATATCCGGTTTGATAAGGTTCATTAGTTTCACCAGGATAATTTAAAGCTGCACGGCCGCGTAATCCTACGCAAGCACTTATAGAACTTACTTCCATGATTTGTTCATGTTTATGGCTATGTCCATATAGCATCAGCTCAAATTCATGATTCGTTAAAATTTGTTTTATTTTTTGCTGTTCACGAAGATCTGCAAGGTTATGATGAAGGAGCACAATATTTAGTACTGTATTTTCTCTTTCTAGTGCATTTTTGCCATCGTAAAATTGCTGAGTTCCTATATAGTGAGTTTCATCGAAATCTCTAATCCTACATGTTGAACATCTCCACGAATCATTAATCATTAAAAATCCTATTTTTTCATCTTTATAGGTGTGTATGTAAACAGATTCATTATTGCTGAAAATATAGTTTATATTATCTTGATGATATCTATTTTCAAACTGTTTAAAAGATTTAATTCGCTCATTGTTTTTATTGAAATCAAATTTATTTTCTTTTAGGATCTTTTCTATATTATCATCATTCAGTTCTTTTATAAGTGCTTTCTCATTTACCCAAAGTATTTCATTTTCATCAATGTCATGATTTCCAGGGACAAATAAGAACTTATCTTTTGAGATTTTCAATTTTTTGCAAATGGGTTCTATATAAACTTTTTCAAAAAAATCATAAGGATCAGTTGACTGTTTGTAGTCATCAAGCTGTTTAAGAGAATGCCCTCCTTTATCTATCAAATCACCTGTGATTAATATTAAATCTATTGGTTTCTCGGATTTATTAAAGTGTGTTAAATCATTAATCAAAGCATTATGACAAGAATTTTTAAATTCTGTATAATTGCTCGCTGATAAATGTATGTCAGATAGATGCACTAATCTCATTCCATATCGATATTATTATCAAATGTAAGATTTTTAGTTGGATATTATTAACAATTTTCCTACCCCAACATCACATCCTTAACCGGGCTGAAATGTCCAGTGCTGCTTTCCAGTCGTTTTAATATGGTAATGCGGTCGCACAGCCATTCGTCGTGGTAGTCAAAAGCGGTAAGATCTTCAATACGCTCAAAGTCGGCCGTAGCAATAGTGCGGGCAATGGTAACGTGTGGGTGTATTACCTTTTTTGCGCGTGGTGCCTTATCCAGAATACTTGTTTGACGGTAGCTTTTTTTTGCGATGGGTTTCGGGTCAAGCAGTTCAACAAGGTTGTTTACCGGATCCGGGTTTTCAATTTTCAGGCACAGCGTACGCGAAACACCGCCGTGTTTCAGCACCTCGTGTCCGTCCAGCTTAATGGTAAAAGGCTCCTGGCTTGAAGCCACCTTTTTAACCAGTTTCAGTACCTGGTTATCGGCTGTAGCCCTCATCTTAAACAACGATACATGCGCAACCGACTTACGATTGTAATCTTCCAGTCCAATAAGCGTATGCAATTGCTCCTTTAGCCCGTCTACCGCTTCTTTTATAGCGTCGGAAGGCGAGAGCAGCACGAAGTACTCGTACACATTCTCGTTGAAAAGGGTTAATTGCGCGTTGTTCTTTTTGGCCATTGTTTTTACTTGTGGTGCAAAAATAGAAATAAGTTTAAAGTTTAAGGTTTAAATGTTTAAAGTTTTGCCATTCTTGTGATTTACTTAACGGTTAACGGATTTTAGAGGTTTGAGTCTTCCCCTCCTTTGGAGGGGTGCCTGAAAGGCGGGGTGGTTTATAATAGTGATTAATGGGATGCGGATAACGCGGATCTACGATAGTAACGTTTCTTGCTTCATTGTGAGGTTTATGAGAGATTTCTCCATTCCGCTGCAGTTCAGTCGAAATGACAGAGCGTTCTAGCTCCCTTTTCCTTTGGAGAGCCTTTCTCGCCTTGGCGGAGGGCTGGGGGTGAGGACTTTTTTGTAACTTAGTACATCCAAAACATCCAACCCAGAAACATGGAAACAGTTAAACAACTTCTCCCTACTAAAATACTTTCCCGAAAAGACGAGATCACTGCCGATTTCATAGCCCTTGCCGAAAACCATATCTCCAGACTTATGACAGGTGCCGATACAAAGCGTTTAAGTGCTTCCGACTTTGGGAAGCGGCTGTTTATTAATCCGCGCCACCTTACCACGACGCTTAAACTGACAATGGATTCGTCGGTATGCGACTATATGGAAAACCGTTTTACCGAAGAAGCCCAAAAGCTACTTACCGAAACCGACCTTTCCATCGCCGAGATCGGACTCCGTTTTGCCTATAGCGAAGCAACAAACTTCACCAAATTTTTTAAAGGCATGACGGGACTTACACCGTTGCAGTACCGTAAACAGTTTCGGGTTTAGAGTTTCGGGTTGATTGTGTTGTGTGTTTTGTCATTCTGAGCGAAACGCAGTGGAGTCGAAGGATCTCTTATAGATAGATATTTGCTTCGTTAGTCTGTCTAAATCCTTAATTTTCATTAAGCTACGCTTCAGTCGAAATGACAGAACGTCCAGCGAAGGGCTACTACCGTTCTTCGATCCTCTCTCCTTAGTAGAGGGGCTGGGGGTGAGGAAATTTTAACAATTGTTCAATTTCCATCAATCCTCTTATTGCGTATTTTTGTAAAAAACAAGGAAGCAAATGTACGATAGGATAAGAGAGAAATTGAGCATTCTTGCAGACGCGGCAAAGTACGATGTGTCGTGTTCTTCCAGTGGCGGAAACCGTAAAAACGACAACAAAGGTATAGGCGATAGCTCTGCCAGTGGCATCTGCCATACGTATACCGAAGACGGTCGTTGCGTTTCCCTTTTAAAGATTTTGCTGACCAATCATTGCATTTACGACTGCGCTTTTTGTGTGTCGCGTAAAAGCAACGACGTTCAACGCGCTGCTTTTACCGTTGATGAGGTTGTAGAACTTACCATGAGTTTTTACCGCCGTAATTATATCGAGGGATTGTTCCTTAGTTCGGGTATTTTTAAGAATGCCGATTTCACAATGGAACGCCTGGTGCGCATCGTGAAACGCCTTCGCCTTGAAGAGCGCTTTAACGGATATATCCACCTAAAAACTATTCCCGGGGCGAGTCAGGAATTGCTTACCGAAGCCGGATTGTATGCCGACCGTATGAGTATTAACCTTGAAATGCCGACCGAAATAGGTCTGAAGCTTCTGGCACCGGACAAATCGCACGAAGATGTAAAGAAACCGCTGGCTTTTATTCAGGAGGGTATTACCAAATTTAAAGACGAAAAGAAAACCGGACTTATAAAAAGCGTTCCGAAGTTTGTGCCTGCGGGTCAGAGTACTCAAATGGTAATTGGTGCCACACCGGAATCTGACATGGAGATCATGTACAGTGCCGATGAATACTATAAAAACTTCTCACTAAAAAGGGTGTATTACTCGGGGTATATCCCAATTAGTTATGATACCCGCATGCCTGTCATTGGCAGTCAACCACCATTATTGCGTGAAAACCGTTTGTATCAAACCGACTGGCTAATGCGTTTCTACGGCTTCAACGTAAAAGAACTGCTGAATACTAAGAATCCGCATTTAGATACCGATATCGACCCGAAACTAAGCTGGGCATTGCGTAACCTTGACCAGTTTCCGATTGATATTAATACCGCCGATTATCGTATGATACTTCGTGTTCCGGGGATAGGAGTGCAGTCGGCCAATAAAATTGTGCAGGCACGTAAGTTTTGTAAACTCCGTAGCGACCAGTTACAGAAAATAGGAATTGCCTACAATCGTGCAAAGCACTTCATCCGCTGTGCTGATAGCCCAATTTTGCTTAACGAACCCGATGCACCGCACCTTAAGAACATCATCCTTGCCGATAGCAACAGCAAATACCTGAAAGTACCGCAGAATCAATTGAGCTTGTTTTAGTAAGTAAGCTAATCGCCCTATTACAAATAGTAAGGCTTGACTTTTTGTTTCTTTTGCGTTAAGGCAAAAGAAAAAGATAAAAAAGAGATTTATGACAACCTACGTCTTTGATGGTTCCTTTGAAGGGCTTCTTACTTCCATTTTCGAGTTTTACGATAGGAAGGAAAAGGCTGTGCAGTTAATTTGGGATAGGTATTACCAACCCTCAATGCTGGATGAAGCCCTGGAAGTAATAAACGATGAAGCAAAAGCGAAACGTGTTTGGGACGGACTAAAAAAGAAACTGTCACCCGACTGGCGTACCCGTTTTTATAAGTCGTATTTAAGTGAAGACCCGCAGACTTTTCAGGATTTGTTCGATTTTGCCCGCTATATTTTTGACAGTCCGGCAGGTGCCGAAGCAAACTTTGGTAATCCGTATGTTATGGCGGTTTCTAAAATGGATAAAAAGGTCAACCGAGAAAGGCACCGCATGAAAGCGTTTATACGTTTTCAGCAGACCGCCGATGGTATTTACTACTGTCCGATTGAACCCGACTTTAATGTACTGCCACTTATCGTTTCGTTCTTTAAAAACCGTTATGCCGATCAGCAATGGATTATTTATGACGTTAAACGTAAATACGGACTCTTCTACGACCTGCACACCGTCCAGGAAATTACATATGAATTTGTTTCGGAAATAGACACTAAGAAGATAGTACTCCCAACAGAATTGCTTGACACCAAAGAAGAGCTGGCATCAATACTTTGGAAAGATTATTTTAATAGTACTAATATTCCTGCCCGTAAAAACATGAAGCTCCACATTCAGCACGTTCCAAAACGCTACTGGAAGTATTTGAATGAAAAAGAAGGGAAGAACTAAGACTACTTATCTTCTTTCTTTCCGCCAAGTTTAACGCCCACATTGCCGTCTTTGTCGTCTTCGGCTGTAAGGTGTACCACGATACCGCGGTTACGGCGTTTTGCGAGTTCATCCTTGTCAGTGATGTCTTTATCTTTTTTAGGGTTACGTAGTGGTACATCTACATAAATTTGCGTGCCTTTGCCAAACGAATAGATACCTTCAATATCCATATTCAAGACACTCGAATTGATTTGCATCGGGTGAATGGTAACTTTCTCTCCGGCGATATCAAGATCGCCTTTCAGGTTGTAAAATTCAATATTGTTCATATCACGGAATGGGAATGCAAACTTGCCCACCTTACGAACCGGATCAAAGTTTATCAGTTTTCCTTTTTTTAGTCCGAAGAATACTTTACCATACATTGATTTTGGCACCATAGTACCTTTGTCGGTTATCGTTCCTGCCATATTAATATCGGAAGAAAACAAACCTTCCAGGTTCTTATGGTCCAGCGTTGTCATTCCGAAGTTATTAAACGCATAAAAGAATTTCCTTATATCCACATTACTTACAGCGGCATTCAGTTTAAATTGGTTGTTCTTACCCTTTTGCACCATGCTGCCATTCATTACCAATGAGCCGTTTGCATGTTTTAATCCGGCATTTTTCAGGATAACTCCCGTATCAGTAAGCAATACATTCGCTTTTACACCGGTAGCAAGGAATTTATTGTAGTACAATTTATCTACTACAAGCTTCATATCTACATTGCTTTTCTCAAAGATCTCGTTCATCTCTTTGGTAAAGTTGCCTTTTTTATTCTGGCGAATGGCGGCCTGCGCATTCTGCCTGCTGCCTAAAAAGCTCATGAACTCGCCCAAGTGCAATTGTGGGCTATAAATGTTCCACGTAAGCACCATTTTTTGAGGATCGGTATAATACAGGTTCAGGAAGTTTTTAACCGAACCTTCCATGTTAACCGTGCTCTTTCCGCTTTTCATGATGATCTGGCTTATGTTGAGGTCATCCTGAGTAAAATCAAGTCCCACAGATACATCTTTAAATTCCAGCTTACGGGGTACATAGGTAACATTGGCATCTTTAATATTTACTAATCCGGTAAAGTAAGGTTTAGATATTTTGAAGTTTACAATATCTGCTTTAAAGTTTACTTTCATATCGGCAGTACCTTTAGTAAAGGTGAGCAGGTCTTCATCGATAACATTTTTAAGTTGCGACATTTCAAAGTGCGAACTAAAATCGCCAACAGCAACAGGAGTATCAAGGTTAAGGATAAAAGTTTTCTTCATGTTTACGGGAAGCCCGGCATAATTACCCCGAAAATTATAAAGTTTTATAGCCGAATTGGCATCGGTCATGCCCTTATCTTTTATATGGTTGTTGGTAAAGATACCCGTGAAGCTGCAATCAGAAACTACACCGCCGGGGGTGTCCAGTTCGTTGTTTTTTATGAAGGCATTAACACGGATAAGCGGGTCACCCTCGTCGTTAAAATCGCCTATAAGGTCGCATTTTACAGCTATAGGTTCTTTCAGGGTAAACATATCAAGCTTTTCGCTGATGTTGGGTGATAGCAAATGCGATGCGTCGCGCCAAAGTATACTTTCATTGCTAATGTTTATGGCAAAGTCTGACGAATCATCTGCGATCTGGAATTTAGCACCAATGGTAAAATCTTCGCCGCCTATTTCTAAACGGTTAGGGGCAAAAACAATATAGTCATCTTCATATACAATCTCAAACGTGCCGTCAAGAGTTTTGTCTTTAATGAAACTTCCCCGTTCGGTATTAAACGCCATACTATGCGCCATGCCTTTAAGGGTTGCATCTGCTTCCCAGCCAAAAAGGGAATAATCTACATTCGCAGAAAGATCATCCACCGTAAATTTATACAGCTTATGCCTTTGGCGGTTGTCTATCGCAAGGGTTACATTTTCAAGGTCTAGCTTTCGCAATTGTGGAAACATGCCGCCGCCACCTTCTTCGCCTTTTGTTTTCTTTTTCTTTGCAATGGCAGTATTGCTGTACCCTTTTTCATCGGTGTACATATCTATTGCAGCATTGCGAATGCTTATCTTTTTTATTTCTATAGTTCCTCGTAACAGCGCAACAATATTTACGGCAACTTCCAGTTCGCCTGCTTTTAATAGCGTATGATTATGCTGTTTAAAAAGACTGTCCTGAATAGTAACATTTTCAAGCCGAAGCGACACACGCGGAAATCCTTTTAAAAAGGTTGGTTCCATATTGCCAACGGTAAGTTTGCCGGTTAGCCCGCCGTTAAGTTCTTTTAATAGTGAAGCCTGAACTTCTTTTTTATGAGTGTTTATATACCATGCAAGGCCTATATAAAGGGCAATGGTAAGTATAAACAGTGTTAGTATAGTACCGCAGAGTAGCCGCGCCCATCGGGGTAGGTGTAGTTCTGATAAATACTTTCTTGCTTTGGCGATCATAGTTTAGGGGATTGAAGTAATAGGGCTGCTTCCAGCCAAACATTAAATTTACTGCATAATTGTTTATATTTTTTGTTAATTTTTGAATAGCTGTTTAATGAAACAAAAAATGCGGCTTTGTTGGCCGCATTTTATAAAATTCTGAATTGGTTTATTTCCAATATGTGGTATCAACAGTAAAGCCAATACCTGCAATGCTTAGTTTTTTCCATTCTCCCTGGCTTGTGTCGCGCGATATTATAGGTGTTGCCAGCAGTGCCGCCGAAAAGTATATTCTTCCGGGAGCATCTTCAATCCACTCCAGGCTCACAAAAAAATCGTCTTCTACCATAATGTTGTATGGTATAAGGTCTACCGTGAGCTTGCCCGAACTTCTGGGCGCGGTAACAATTATATTTTCTTTGGTAATAAGCGCATCGGGCATACCTTTCTTAACGCTGTAAAAGTTGAGGCGCATTTTTACTTCCGGATTTTTATCAGAAGCTATAGAGGCTGAAAAGGTTTTAAGCAAGGTGGGCGATCCTTTTATCCGCATAACCATACCGACTTCATTACCCAGTTTATTAGAGGTGAAAGAAGCGGTAACACTTTGCGATTCGGTTTTATTGCCCAGCAGTTTTTCTTTTTGTTTTCTGTTGGTTACCACTATCTCTTTAAGCTGCGTTGCTTGCTCTTTAAGCTGAATGTCTCGATTTGACGACAGTCGGCTGGCGAGGTCAGCTACAATAAAATCCCTCGTTGCATAACCTATCATAGAAATCCTAACGGTATCTGCCGAATGGCCTTCGGGTACAGGCAGGGTAAATTTTCCGTTTTCGTCAGATACGGTTCCTATATTCTTTTTTACCACTCCCACATTTACATATGGCAGGGGTTCTCCCGTTTGGGCATCTTTAAGTGTTCCTTTAAGTGTTTGGGCACTTGCGGCGGCTACTGCCGAAAGAAAAATAAGTGTAGTTATAAAGTGTTTCATTGGTAGTGGTTTAACTAGTAAACGAAGAATCGTAATAAATGTTACCGGAAAGCAAAAAATACTCGGCTACATGACTTTTGTCATAAAATAGCGAGTGGCATAGATGTTACTTTGCGTATAAAACTTAAGTTATGCAGTACTGGATAAAACTAACGAAACAGCCCCGCACCGAAAGAATACAAGCTGCCCTTTCCGAAAATGTGAACTTTTCTACCGATGCCTCTCTTGGGTATCCTGCCTCCAAGCTGAACGGTAAAGTATTTTACGATGATGCGCCCTTTCTTAAAGATGCGCCGGTGCTGCAAACTTTTGTTGCTAATCCTAATCACATAGGGCAACAATCACTGGTACAAGATCGTGGTGATGGATCATGTGGAGACCGACCATCTTGCAAAGTTTTCCAATGCACTTCGCAATCATCATGATGAGGTAGCTGCACAATCTCTTCAACAGGACAATGTGCTTACGACATAGTACAGGACTTAGTTATCGATTAAAAAAATAAAAACTACACTATAATGAGAACACAATTAACCAATCGTTTTTCTGCACAGGGAACTGCCGCAGCCTATTTTGCCCATGCATCTTTACAGCATGAGGATGAAAAAACAACCACTTTAGGTGACGAAGTGAAAGAGGATAAGGCTTATATTTGTGATAAACAATGCCACAAATGCAAATGCCTGACGAAAACCTCTACTTTATAGCGCTTATTCCGCATGATGATGTGGCTGATGCCGTAACCGGATTTAAAAACGATTTTGCCGAAAATTATAGCAGCAGCAAGGCATTAAGGAGTATGCCCCACATTACGTTGAAGGCACCCTTTAAGCTTGCTAAGAGAGAACATAAGCAGTTGCAGGAATGGTTTAAAGGCATTCGCCCGATGGTGGAGTCGTTTATGGTGGAACTGGAAGATTTTGGGAGTTTTCCCAATAAAGATAATCCCGTTATATATGTAAAGCCGGTAATGACGCCAAACCTGGAGCGATTGCAGAAAGCAATACTTAATTCTTTTGAACACGCTTACCCGCAGATAACGATACCGTATACAGAGCGTACTTTTCATCCGCACATGACCATTGCGTACCGCGATTTAACACCCGATCAGTATGCCCGCGCTATAGATATATACCAGCATAAAAAGTACAGTGCCTTTTTTAGGGCAGATAAGTTTTGCCTGCTTCAGCACAACGGTAAACAATGGAATGTTATTTTAGAGCATTCTCTTTAGCTGTTGTTGGTGATAGTTGGTTGTCGGTTGTTGGTTTTCGGAAGCTTTCTGAATGAAATTGAACGAAACTATTGGCGCAGGACAATAGCTGTATATTACTATAAAAAGGCGTAAAAAATTAAATCTTTACGCCTTTTTATGAATCTATCAACCGACAACTATCAACCACAATTATTGCCCGGCTAATTATAAAAACATCCCTCCGGAAGCTTCTATTCGTTGCGCATTTACCCATTTGGCATCTTCGGTACAAAGAAAGGCAACTACGCTGCCAATATCGTCGGGTAAACCTACACGTCCAAGAGCGGTTTGGGATGCTAGGAATTTATTAACATCATTATTGTCACGTACCATTCCTCCTCCAAAATCGGTTTCTATAGCGCCCGGAGCTACGATATTGCTACGTATTCCCCTTGCGCCAAGTTCTTTCGCCTGGTATTTGGTTAATACTTCCATACCGCCTTTCATAGATGCATACGCTGCATAGCCAGGGGTGCTGAAACGTGCAAGACCGCTAGAGATGTTTACAATACCTCCGCCATCTGCAAGTATAGGCAATGCTTTCTGTGTAATAAAGAAAGGTGCTTTAAAGTGGATGTTTACCAATGTGTCAAACTGCTCTATAGTTGTATCTGCAAATGAGGCATGGATACCAATACCTGCATTATTTACAAGGTAATCGAACTTATCTGCGTCGAAAACAGAAGAAAGCGTTTTAGCTACCGCTGCAAAAAACGGATCGAAATTAGCTGTATCGCTAACATTAAGCTGAAGTGCAGCTGCTTTCTGGCCCAGTGCCTCAATTTCGGCAACAACTTCATCAGCTTCTTCTTTTTTGCTGTTGTAAGTAAGTATAACGTCGAGGCCTTTTTTTGCAATGGCAACAGCCATATTTCTTCCCAGTCCGCGGCTACCGCCGGTAACAAGTGCTATTTTAGTAGACATAGTATTTATTTTATCCTCACCCCGGCCCTCTCCAAAGGAGAGATAGGAGATTGGTGATTATTTATATTACAAAGTTAGGAGAGGGTAATGCGTTAAAAATGGTGGAGACTTCAGTATTTTAAGTAGCAGAGTTTCAAAGTAGCAAAGTTCTCTCAACGGTTTCAGTCCCCTCTTCTTCTGAGAGGGGGTGGGGTGAGAACAAAAAAAGCGCGGAAATTATTCCGCGCCTCTATATTATCATGGTTATATTCCGACAACCATTAACTAGTTTCTTAAAGCATTAAGCCTTGCTACATATTTGCCAACCACATCAAATTCAAGGTTTATAACAGTTCCTGCTGCAATAGCATTAAAGTTAGTGTGTTCGTAAGTGTATGGAATAATTGCCACGCTAAATTCGTTTGCTTTAGAATTTACCACAGTAAGACTAACACCATTAACAGTGATAGATCCTTTTTCTATAGTAATGTTGTTGGCTGCGGCATCATACTCAAAAGTGTAATACCAGCTTCCGTTAGCATTTTCAACCAATTTACATACTCCTGTCTGGTCTACATGCCCCTGAACAATGTGCCCGTCGAGCCTGTCGCCAAGTTTCATGGCACGCTCTAAATTTACAATTCCGCCCACTTTCCAGTCGCCAAGATTGGTTTTATCCAGTGTCTCCCTTATTGCGGTAACCGTATAGTCATCGGCGTTAACAGCTACTACGGTAAGGCATACACCATCGTGGCTTACGCTCTGGTCTATCTTAAGTTCGTGGGTAATAGCAGAAGTTATGGTAAAGTGTATATTGTCGTTATCCTTAATTATTTCTTTTATAGTTCCCTGTGTTTCTATAATTCCTGTAAACATGCTGATTTATTTTACTAAATTTGTAGCTTCAAAAGTACAATAAAACAGCATCATGACAAAAAAGGCAGAAAATGTGATTTTGGGTATATCTATAGGTGACCTTAACGGCGTAGGGCCTGAGGTAATTTTAAAAACCTTTGAAGATGCCCGAATGCTGGAATTTTGTACACCGGTTATATTTGGTAACGTAAAAGTGATGTCTTTCATCAAGAAAACATTCGAACTTACCTGTAACCTGCACGGTATAGACAGCCTTGACCAACTGGTTGTTGGCAAGATAAACGTGCTTAACATTTGGCGTGAAAGCGTAAATGTAGAGTTTGGTAAGAATGATGAGGTTGTAGGGCAGTACGCTATTAAGTCGTTTACCGAAGCCGTTGCTGCATTAAAAGAAAAAAAGATAGACCTGCTGGTAACGGCGCCTATTAATAAATACAATATACAATCGGAAGAGTTTAAGTTTCCGGGGCATACTGATTATCTTGATAAAGAGCTTGAGGGCGATGCGCTTATGCTTATGGTTCAGGATAACCTTCGTGTTGGCCTGTTAACCGACCATATTCCGGTAAATGAGGTTTCGGCACATTTAACCGAAGCACTTATCCGTAAAAAGTTACTTACCGTAAACCATTCCCTTGTACAGGATTTCGGAATCAACAAACCTAAAATTGCCGTGCTGGGTGTAAATCCGCACAGTGGCGATAATGGTGTTATTGGTAAGGAAGACGATGCTGTGGTGAAACCGGCATTAAAAAAACTGTTTGAGGAAGGCGTGCTTGTTTTTGGGCCGTTTTCGGCAGATAGTTTCTTTGGAAGCGGGCAGTATGAAAAATACGATGCTGTAATTGCAGCTTACCATGACCAGGGACTTATACCGTTTAAAACCCTTGCTTTTGGCGGAGGTGTTAACTACACGGCAGGGCTTGAGGCGATAAGAACATCGCCCGATCATGGTACGGCTTATGATATAGCAGGTAAGGGACTAGCAGACTATAATTCGTTTAAAGAAGCTGTATATATGGCAATTGATATATATCATTCGAGGGCGCAATATGCAGAACTGACTGAAAACCCTTTGAAAATCAGGGAAAAACAGTTATAAACAAAAAAATGTTCATAACCGTTTTGGAATTGCAATAATTTTATATCTTTGCACGCTCAAAACTGTTGTAACGAAATGAGTTGCGGTAAATTAGGCCGTAAATATTGAGTTTAACAATTAAAAAAACCGACTGGAAATGAAAGTGAACAAAGAATTTTTAATTCCGTTTGCGGGATTGAAACAAGGAAAGCACCAGTTTGAGTTTGAGATTAATAAAGCGTTCTTTGATGACTTTGGTTTTGATGACTATAACGATGTCAACATCAAAGTAAATCTTGTTCTTGAAAAAAAGATCATGATGCTGGAGCTTGGCTTTAAGCATAAAGGTACGGTAAACGTGCCGTGTGATACTACAAATGAGGATTTTGACCTGCCTGTTAAAGGTAAGCTGGATCTTATAGTGAAATTTGGAGATGAGTATAACGACGACCACGACGAAATACTTATCCTGCCGCATGGTGAGTTTCAGGTAGACGTATCGCAATATATCTATGAAATGATTGTATTGTCGGTGCCTTCAAGAAGGATACATCCGGGAGTTAAAGACGGTACAATTGCCGTTGATATATTAGACAAACTGAACGAGCTTTCTCCGAAAGAAGAAAAGCAGGTAGAAGAAGATAAAAAAGAGAATACAGATCCCCGTTGGGACGAATTAAAAAAACTATTAACGGATAAATAATATAGTAAAATGGCACATCCTAAGAGAAAGACCTCGAAAACCAGAAGAGACAAGAGAAGAACACACTATAAAGCGTCTGTTCCTCAAATCGCTACATGTCCTGTAACAGGAGAAGCGCATTTATATCACAGAGCTTACTGGCATGAAGGCAAAATGTACTACAGAGGCCAGGTTGTAATAGACAAAGCAGAAGCTGTAGCATAATTGCGATAAAAAATAGGGTAAAACTCTCACACCGTGAGAGTTTTTTTGTTAAATACCCATTTTTTTAAATTAACGGGGCTTATTGCAATTCTATCTATGATTTTTTTGTAATTTCCACCACTTTTCAAATTCCTCAACTGAGATTGAAAAATTTATCCTATGAGTAAAATAACAGCCGCCATTACAGCAGTGGGGGGATATGTTCCTGACTTTGTTTTATCTAATAAAGTTCTGGAAACAATGGTAGACACTAACGATGAGTGGATTACTTCCCGTACTGGTATTAAAGAAAGGCGCATTCTTAAAGATAAAGATAAGGGTACATCCTTTTTAGCTATAAAAGCAGCCGAAGACTTACTTGCTAAGTCTGGCACAAACCCGGCAGAGATTGATATGGTGCTTTTAGCAACCACTACTCCTGATATGCCGGTTGCAGCAACAGCAGTTTATGTTGCATCACACATAGGCGCAGTAAACGCCTTTGCCTACGACCTGCAGGCAGCATGTTCCAGTTTTTTATACGGTATGAGTACCGCAGCGGCCTACATTGAGTCTGGTCGTTATAAAAAAGTTCTTGTTATTGGAGCAGATAAAATGTCTTCTATTATTGATTATACCGACAGGGCTACCTGCATTATCTTTGGAGATGGTGCCGGAGCAGCATTGTTTGAACCTAATACCGAAGGTCTTGGACTTCAGGATGAAATTTTAAGGAGCGACGGTATTGGCCGTGAATTCCTTAAGATCGAAGCGGGAGGATCTTTACTTCCCCCGTCTCAGGAAACTATAGACAACAGACAGCATTTTGTTCACCAGGACGGTAAAACAGTATTTAAATATGCTGTATCTAATATGGCAGACGTTAGTGAGAAGATTATGAATAACAATAACCTTACTAACGACGATGTTAACTGGCTTATAGCGCACCAGGCTAACAAGAGGATTATAGATGCTACAGCATCACGTATGAATCTTGATGAAGCTAAAGTGCTTGTAAACATAGAAAAATATGGTAATACAACATCTGCAACACTGCCTTTGTTGTTAAATGACTTTGAACACCTTTTCAAAAAGGGAGATAATCTTATCTTTGCCTCTTTTGGCGGAGGGTTTACATGGGGTTCCATTTACCTTAAATGGGCGTACGACAAAAAATAACAAAACAAACTATACAAAAACGGAAATTATGGATATTAGAGAAATTCAAAACCTAATCAAGTTTGTAGCAAAATCCGGAGCTACAGAAGTTAAGTTGGAGATGGATGATATTAAGATCACCATAAAAACTACAGAAGCAGGCGCTTCTGAGCCTACAACTTACATTCAGCATGTTCCGCAGCAACAACAGAATTTTGCTCCTGTTGCTCAGGCTGCTCCACAGGCACCGGCTGCTCCTGCTGCACCAGCAGTAGACGAGAATGCAAAATACATTACTATCAAATCGCCTATTATTGGTACACTATACAGGAAACCATCTCCGGACAAACCAGTGTTTGTAGAAGTTGGAAGTACTATCTCTAAAGGAGATGTAGTTTGTGTTATCGAGGCTATGAAATTGTTCAACGAAATCGAGTCTGAAGTTTCTGGTAAAATCGTTAAGGTTTTAGTTGACGACGCTTCTCCGGTAGAGTTTGACCAACCACTATTCTTAGTAGACCCGTCTTAATAATTTTAAATGATGAATTTTGAATGCTGATTTAGTATTCAGATCAATCTAAAAGTTATAATTCGAAATTTAAAATACTAAAGACATGTTTAAAAAAGTACTAATTGCAAACAGGGGAGAGATTGCACTACGTGTAATAAGGACCTGCAGGGAGATGGGTATTAAAACAGTAGCTGTTTATTCTACTGCAGATGCCGAAAGCCTTCACGTTAAGTTTGCAGATGAGGCAGTTTGCATTGGCCCACCGCCAAGTAACCTTTCTTATCTTAAGATATCGAACATTATTGCTGCTGCAGAAATTACTAATGCAGATGCTATACACCCGGGTTATGGTTTCTTATCTGAAAACGCTAAGTTTTCTAAGATATGTGCAGAACACGGTATTAAATTTATTGGTGCTTCGCCGGATATGATTGACAAAATGGGAGACAAAGCTACGGCTAAAGCTACCATGAAGGCTGCCGGTGTACCTTGTGTACCGGGATCTGACGGACTTCTTGATTCTTACGAGCATGCCGAACAACTTGCAAAAGAATTTGGCTACCCTGTAATGCTTAAAGCTACTGCCGGTGGTGGTGGTAAAGGTATGAGGGCTGTATGGAAACATGAAGAGCTTCTTAAAGCGTGGGAAAGCGCAAGGCAGGAAGCTGCTGCATCTTTTGGTAACGACGGTATGTATATGGAGAAGCTTATTGAAGAGCCTCGCCACATAGAAATCCAGATCGTTGGTGATTCATTTGGTAAAGCATGTCACCTTTCTGAGAGGGACTGTTCTGTACAAAGACGCCACCAAAAGCTTACTGAAGAAACACCATCTCCGTTTATGACGGATGAGCTTCGTACCAAAATGGGTGAAGCTGCTGTTAAAGCTGCTGAATATATTAAATATGAAGGTGCCGGTACGGTTGAGTTTCTTGTAGACAAACACAGGAATTTCTATTTCATGGAAATGAATACACGTATACAGGTAGAGCACCCAATTACCGAGCAGGTAATTGATTATGACCTTATCCGTGAGCAGATACTTGTTGCTGCAGGTGTGCCTATTTCAGGTAAAAACTACCTTCCGCAGCTTCACTCTATAGAGTGCCGTATTAATGCTGAAGATCCATATAACGACTTTAGGCCGTCTCCGGGTAAAATTACTACCCTGCATATGCCGGGCGGACACGGAGTGCGTTTAGATACTCATGTTTACTCTGGGTATACTATTCCGCCGAACTATGATTCAATGATCGCTAAGCTGATAACTACTGCCCAGACCAGGGAAGAGGCTATTAACAAAATGAAGCGTGCACTTGATGAGTTTGTGATTGAAGGGATCAAAACTACGATACCTTTCCACAGGCAGTTAATGGATGAGCCGGATTATGTAGCCGGTAATTACACCACTAAATTTATGGAGTCTTTTAAAATGAAAGATCCCGCATAATAAAAAAAAATTAACCCACGTATACTAGCGTGGGTTTTTTGTTTTATATTAGTATCTGCAAAAAATGGTATGATACTTGTTTTTGCCATAATCTATAAACCAAAAATAATAAGCAATGTTAAAAATGATTATTTCTGCAGCTAAAACTATGGTAGGTGTTACTGTTATGCTGCTTGCATTTACAACAACGGTATCTGCACAGGATCGCACCGCTGAAGGTGCTAAAAGAGCAACTGATAAAATGAAAGCCGAACTTTCTCTAACAGATGCACAATACCCTAAAGTTGAAAAAATCAATAAAGATTTTATCGCAAAAACTCAGGAGAACCGTGCGCTTACGAATCAAGTTGAAAGAGAAAACAGTGTAAAAGCACTTAGTGAAGACAGAGATACACAATTAAAAGCTGTTCTTACTGAGGAACAATTTAAGGCATATAATGCTAAAAAAGCTGCAAGGTTAAATACTATTAAAGAGAGACGTGCGGTTAAACAAGGCACAGAGCTTCGTAAGCAGGAAATAAAGAAATCATAATTAGAAGCCTCCCAATCGGGGGGCTTTTTTGTGTTTAACGTGATATACCCTAAACTAAATTACTGTTTAAACAGATATTTTTTTGCAATATGATGGGCGATACAATTTATCGTATATTTTTGCGGTTATATAGTATTGTAAAACATAAAACCTCTAAAATAATGATGATCAAAAAATTTACTTCAATTGCGAAAAGAATGCTAGGTGCAGCTGCATTATTACTTGCTGTGACTACGACAGTCTACGGACAGGAAACAGACAAAATTGCGGATGCCAGTAAAACGGTAGCTTCTCAAATGAAAATGCAACTTACACTCAACGATAACCAATACACGCAGGTTGTAGAAGTTAACAAGGCTTATTTAAAAAAGGTTAAAGACTGTAAAGCATCAGGTGATACTGCTCCTGCAAAAGCAAAAAAAATGCAGGTACTTAATGAGGAAAGAGACGGAAAATTAAAATCTGTACTTACGGAAGTTCAATATAAAAAATATGGTGCTGGTAGGGCAGAGAATATCAAAAAACTCAAAGAAGCTGCCAGTATTTAAAATGTAAGGTCTCACGTAAGTGGGACCTTTTTTATTTAATTATTAAATAATATTACTACTCAGATCTAGTAAATCGCCGAATTATCTTGATATAATAGACATTGTTAATACTTTGTCAGGACAATTTCAACAGGCTAACAGCTGATTTAATCGATGAATTGCAAATAAAATCCATTTGTCTTACAGTCAATACGTTAAACTTTTTTATCTAATTAAAACAATCTCAGCGCATTATGCGTTACTGTAAGTTTAAACTTAGATAAAGTTAAAAATATCACAATTAAATTGTAGGGTTTTTTTGCATTAAACTGTTTCTTTGTGTGTGAAAAAGAAATAATAACTGTTTTTAAATTGTTCTGAGTATGGATACGGATATGTCGCCACTGTTTAATAATAGCTGTGGAAAAATATTTAATGATAAGGTAATTTTAGCTTCTCCTAACAGAGAAAGCCATGTGAAATTTGATTCTATTGAAAAACTGGAATTTAAAACACGTGTAAGTTTTAAATCGTTGCTTTGGGTTCTTATATCTTCATCTTTCTTTTTGATACTTTATCTTGAAAGAAATCTTGACGGATGGCTTTATGCGCTTATTGGTGCTGTAGCATTGGGCTTTACTATTTTGTCGCTTATAATGGTTGAAAAAAACCACCATATTATGCTACAGCTTAACGATGGTTCGAGAACAAGGATTAACGTTGCCAAGGATAATAAAAAAGACGCTAAGAAATTTGTTGACATCGCTAAGAAAAAGAAGATGGCAGCTTAAGTAAAATATGCTGATACTAAAAATGCCCGGATATTTTCCGGGCATTTTTAGTTTAAAACTTTTCTGCAGATGCTTTTTTCCAAAAGTATAACCACTTTGCGGGAACTGTGCCTTCATGTACAAGACAGCCCTTTTCAAGCTCCGGGTACGTTTCAAGAAACGTTTCAATTTTTGTCCTGTCTACCCTCATGCTTACCACACTCCTGTCCACTTCGTCAGGATGTTTTATTCCGGCAGATGCCATAAGTTCCATTGCGCTTTTTACAGTTTCGTGCTGAAAACGGAAAACGCGTACGCTTTTTTCTGCAGGAACAAGCCCCTTAACGAGTTTTGGGTCTTGAGTGGCAACTCCGGTAGGGCATGTGTTAGTGTGGCATTCAAGGGCCTGTATGCAGCCCAGGGCGAACATCATACCACGTGCCGAGTTACATAAATCTGCTCCGGTTGCCAAAGTTTTAATTATATCAAATCCTGTTACGATTTTTCCGCTACAAATAATTTTTATTTGATGCCTTATGCCAAAGCCAACAAGTGAGTCATGTACAAAGGCAAGCGCATCGCGTAAAGGCATACCTACGTGGTCTGAATATTCCTGTGGCGCGGCACCTGTACCGCCTTCGGCACCATCTACAGTAATAAAGTCAAAATAGGTTTTGGTTTCTACCATCGCCTTGCAGATTGACATAAATTCCGATTTGTTTCCAATACAAATCTTCATGCCTATTGGTTTGCCTTCAGATCCCTGTCTCAAAACTTTAATAAATTCCATTAATTCCAATGGAGTAGTAAATGCCGAGTGGTATGGTGGTGATATAATATCATGCCCTTTGCCTACAATACGTATATTGGCAATTTCATCGGTTACCTTTTCTTTCGGAAGTATACCCCCGTGGCCCGGTTTTGCCCCCTGCGAGAATTTTATCTCGATCATTTTTACTTTGTCCAGCGTAGCCCTTTTAGAATATTCTTCATAAGAGAACCGGCCTTCACTATCGCGGCAGCTAAAATATCCTGTACCAATATTCCATACTACATCACCGCCTTCAAGGTGATAAGGCGATAAACCGCCTTCTCCCGTGTTGTGGTAAAAATCACCTTGCTTTGCGCCTGCATTTAACGCCTGTATGGCATTTTTACTTAATGAGCCATAACTCATAGCGCTAATGTTAAATAGACTGGCCTGGTAAGGCTGTGTACATTGTTCTGATCCAATCCTAACTCTTGGATTATGATCGATGGTTTCAAGAGGCAACGCTCTTATGCTATGGTTTATCCATTGATAGCCCAGTTCGTATAAATCTAACTGGGTACCAAAGGGGGTAGTGTCGGTTTCTTTTTTGCTTCGTTGGTAAACAAGGCTTCTTTCTAGGCGGTTAAAAGGTTTTCCATCAAGGTCTTTCTCTATAAAATACTGGCGTATTTCGGGTCCGATAGATTCCAGTAGATAACGCATCCTGCCCAATAGCGGGAAATTTCTGCGTATCGATTTTTTAGACTGGTACATATCATAGAATCCCATTGCAATTAACGGAAGGAAAATAAGCAGCAACAGGATAGACTTCCAGTTGATGTAGGTAAGCAGCGCAATGATGGATAGCGATGTAATAGTAAAGAGAAGAAAAATTTTTCTCATAACTGTTTAAGTATTATGCTTTCTGAGAGTAAAAGCGGTTAGTTTTTGTTTATTCGTAAAAAGGGCAGGCCTTTCCTAACAAATATAGTAAGTATTTGTAACCTCTATTGCTTGAAACGGTCTAAATAAGATACTAAAAATCCCGAAGCGTTAACTCCGGGATTGGTTATTATGAAGTTGTCTGATTAGAATGTATAGCCTAATCTTAAGTGAATATCTAATGCAACATCAGACTGGTCTCTGTAAATATTATTGTCTGATATATACCATAAATAGCCAACCCCTATGCCGGCTTCATAATTGAAGTTACTTTTGGCGATAGCACGGCGAATGCCCCATTTAGGGATAAAGCTCATTTGGTTAGGGATGTAAAGCTGATCGGGTCCGCCAATTTTGAATAAGTCAGGATAATATTTAACAGCAAGCGTTACAAAGTTTGCACTGTTGTTCTCGATGTGTTTTCCTTTATTGGCACGTTTTTTAAGGTTGTAATACCATCTTGGCTCAATACTTATGCTTGGTGCCAAAAAAGATCCTTTGTCGCTTTCTTCCCAACTGTTCCAGTTAAACGTTTCGTAAAACCAAAGGTCAAGGCCTACTTCGGTACGTAGTGCCCAACGGTCGCTCAGGCGCGATTCATTGCTGGCATAAATGCCAATTGCGCCTGCCTGTACGTTAAATAATGATTTTTCTACCGACGCAGAAGCGGCAGGATCTTCCTGCGCCTTAGCAGCACCAAAGCATAGAAGAGATGCTAAAAGAATGTAGTGTTTTTTGATCATGATGGTTGGTTAAAAAAATCCCGAAGCGTTAACTCCGGGATTAGTAAGTAAAAGTAAGATGAAAAGCAGTTTACTGCTTTATGTCAAGTTTTTTTGCAATAGCCGATGGTATACCGCCTTTGTTAAGAAGGATAGCGGTAGACTTATATTTTACAAAGTTTTTAGTCATATACATATATCCTTTGTAATCGTTAGTTGCACCCCATGAGTTTTTAATGATATAGTATTCTTTACCGTTTTGGTCTTTAGTAAGGCCTACAATGTGCATACCGTGGTCATCCTGTGTGTTGTAGTTGTCAAATGCTTTCTGACGAAGTTCTTCTGTAATTTCAAGTTCTTCTTTAGGACCTGCGAAAAGGCCTTCTTTTTCTTCAGCAGTCATATCAGCTACGTTTTTAGCTGGTATGTAAGCCACACCGTTTTTCCAGCTGAAACCTTTTTCGCTAACATCACCGGCCCATCCTACAGAGTAACCTTTTTTAAGCGCATTATCTATAATGTCTGTAAGCTCATTAAGTTTAACGTTATATACTAAGTCAAGCGACCAGTTGTCCGGAACCATAAGTACAAACTTAGAATAATAAGGGTGATCTGAGAAAGATGATATCTCTACGTAATCGTCTGGGTTGATACCTACAACTTCTTTAGCAAATGTTTGCGGAGTATATTTCTTTCCTTTGTAATCAAATGATTTAGGAACTTCTCCAAGATATGAGTCTATTACAGATGTATATGCTTTAATCCAGTTAGGAGAAAGCTCGCCGTTAGGGTTTTTTACAACAGCTTCAAGAACACCTTGGCCCATAGCCTGCATTTCGCCAAATTTATTGTTGGCAGTACCGTAATTAAGGCCTGTATACACACTTTGCGGTAATGCACCATATTGGCGGTACATGTTAATAACATCGTGTAACGCACCACCATCACCTAAAGTAATAGCACCGTGCATACGTACATAGTTTTTACCTTTTTCTATGTAAGCATTACGTGCAGTATATATCTGAGATATTTCTACCGGCTGCTTGCCCATACGTATCATTTCTGATTCAACGAAAGAGTTTGCAGAATAGCTCCAGCAAGTTCCTGATGATCCCTGGTTTTTAACCGGAGTGTTCTCGATGTTTACAACATCGGTAAATTTAAATGCAGCAGCACTGTTAGCGCTCTGATTGTTTTTTAATGAATTTACAAGATAGTCCTGTGCAAAGCCTCCCTGCATTCCCGCAAATAGCATAGCAGTAGCTATGAACGGTTTAACTGAAAAATTATACATCTTTAACAATAGTTTTTATTAAATTTTTGTGAAGGCTAAAATACAGAAAATTTATAAAATAGCCTCTTTTTTTGAAATTTCTATAAAGTTTCGGTTAACCATTTGAAAAACTCACGTTGCCAAACCAATGCGTTTTGTGGCTTAAGCACCCAGTGGTTTTCTTCCGGGAAAAGCATAAAGCGGCTCTTAATACCTCTTAACTGCGCCGCCTGAAACGCTTCCTGTCCCTGCCCGATCGGTACACGGTAATCTATACCACCCTGGATAACGAAGATAGGTGTGTTCCACTTGTCTACATTGTTAATTGGGTTAAACTGAGTGTATGTTTTTTGTGCCGCAGCATTATTTTTTTCCCAGTAAGCACCGCCACTATCCCAGTTGGTAAAGAAAACTTCTTCGGTTGTGCCATACATGCTTTGCAGGTTAAATACACCACAATGAGAAATTAATGTTTTAAAACGGTTGTTGTGAATTCCCGCAAGATAGAATACAGAATATCCTCCGTAGCTGGCACCAACAGCACCAAGCCTTGCTTTGTCAACATACGATTCCTTTGCTACGTCATCTATAGCAGCAAGATAGTCGTCCATAACCTGGCCGCCCCAGTCTTTACTGATAGCTTCATTCCACTCTACACCATGACCCGGCATACCGCGGCGGTTGGGTGCTACAACAATATAGCCCTGTGCCGCCATAACCTGAAAGTTCCATCTGAAAGAATAGAACTGTGTAAGCGCACTTTGTGGTCCGCCCTGGCAGTAAAGTAGCGCAGGGTATTTCTTTTTAGCATCAAAGTTTGGAGGAAGTACCACCCAAACCAGCATCTTTTTACCATCGGTAGTGGTAACGTAACGCTTTTCGGTTTTGCTCATTGCAATTCCGGCGTATGCCGCATTATTCACTTTAGATAGCTGAGCCCATTTTTTCTTCTTAAGGTCGTAGCTGTAAATTTCAGAAGCGTGGTTCATGTCGGTACGCTCTACAATAACTTTATCACCGCTAAATCCGGTAATACCGTTGATGTCAAAAAAGCCGTCGGTAAGCTGTCTTACGGTAACTGCAATTTTAGTCAACCCAGGGAAGTTTACTTCAAACAACTGTTTTGTTCCATCGGTAGGGGCAAGAAAATAAACTTTCTTTCCGTCCGGGCTCCATGTAAAGCTGTCTACAGTGCCGTCCCATGCAGCGGTAAGGTTAATGTCTGTGCCTTTAAAGCGTACAATAATATCATTTTTATCGGCCTCATAACCATCGCGTTTCATTTGCAGCCATGTAAGGTCGCCTTGTGGCGAATACGCAGGCTGGGTGTCGTAACCCGGGTTGTTTGGGGTAAGGTTTACCGTTTTTTTAGTGTCCAGGTTATATTCGTAAAGGTCGGTATTGGTGCTTGTAGCATACGCAGTACCTGCCTTTTTCTTACTTACGTAAACGATGCTTTTACCATCGGGAGACCATGTGTAATCTTCTTCGCCGCCAAAAGGCTTCTGTGGAGAATCGTATGGTTCGTTAGGCATAATGTCTACAAAGCTCTTTTTGTCGGTGTCGCCTACGGTAGTGTAGCCAACGTGGTTGTGGGTGCCATCGTTCCATGTGTCCCAGTGGCGATAATCCAATCCATCATATACCTGAACATTGCTTTTGTCAAGCTCAGGATAAAAATCTTTACCATGTACTTTGTCTACTTTTACTTCATTAGATGTAAGTGCCCATTTGCCATCGGCAGATACATACTTGTCGGTAAGCAGGTTTTTATATTCGGTAACTTCGGTGGCTGTGCCTCCGTTTACCGGAATAGTATAAAATTTTGAGGCCGATTTATTTTCCTCAATATTTGGTACAGATACTTTATAGACAATGTTTTTGCCATCTTTAGTAATGCCCAGCGCGCTTACGCGACCCAGTTTCCAGAGCTGTTCGGGTGTCATGACTTGTTGTGCCGAAGCGGATAATCCCATGATGCTTACAGTTAGTAGTAGAAATTTTTTCATTGGTAACAGTTTTAACGGGGCTAAAAGTAATGATTTTCTTTGATTTGACCCGATTTAACGAATGTTGATGCGTTTACTGCTTAAGCTGTAAAATAAAAATGCATTTTGTGTTAAATGTTTGTGAATGGTGCAAAATAATATTGTAAAAACCATATGGAAACCCTCATTTCAAAAAATATGAGTATTTTCACGCACTTAAAACCTAACATTAGTGAAGAGCAACAATAAACTTTTTATTGCTATAGTGGCGGGCCTTATCCTGGGTGTAGCCCTGGGCGGCCTTGTGCATTATCAATACACAGAAAGCGTAGAGGGTTTTGCTAAAAACATCAAGCTGCTGGGTACCATATTCATCCGAATGGTACAAATGATCATTGCGCCACTTGTTTTTTCTACCCTTGTGGTAGGAATTGCAAAAATGGGCGACATGAAAATGGTGGGCCGTGTAGGTGGTAAGGCAATGATATGGTTTATTACCGCATCATTAATGTCTTTATTATTGGGTATGGTGCTTGTAAACTGGATAGAACCGGGTAAAAATACAAGTATCTCTATGGCCGATGTTAAGCCGGCCGATGACTTAGTAAGCAATACGCATGCCTTTTCGTTGGAACAGTTTGTAACGCATGTTGTACCCAAAAGCATTTTCGAGGCACTGGCAACAAACGAAATTCTTCAAATTGTTATCTTCTCAATACTGTTTGGTATAGCATTATCATCAATTGGTAAAATTGCAGAACCTATTATAAAAGTGCTGGATACATTGGCGCACGCCATTTTAAAAATGGTTGGTTACATAATGTGGGTAGCACCAATAGGTGTTTTTGGGGCAGTAGCTGGTGCTGTTGCTATTTATGGCTTTGATATATGGAAGCTGTACGCTAACTACCTTGCCGCATTTGCCTTTGGTATACTTTGCCTTTGGATAGTATTGCTGGGTGTGGGTTACCTTATTTTAGGCAACAGGCTGTGGACGCTTCTTAAAAGGCTTGCCAGTCCGCTGCTTATTGCGTTTTCTACAACCAGTAGTGAGGCGGTTTTCCCTAAACTTACAGAAGAATTAGAAAGATTTGGGTGCGATCCTAAAATAGTTTCGTTCACTTTACCGTTAGGGTATTCGTTCAACCTTGATGGCAGCATGATGTACATGACCTTTGCGAGTTTGTTTATCGCCCAGGTGTATGGAATAGATATGCCGCTTGAAAAACAAATTTTAATGCTGCTGGTACTTATGTTGACCAGCAAAGGGATTGCCGGTGTTCCCAGGGCATCTCTTATTGTGGTTGTGGCAACCTGTGCTATGTTTGGCATTCCGCCCGAAGGTATAGCGCTGATTTTGCCAATAGACCATTTTTGTGACATGGCACGTAGTATGACAAACGTGTTGGGCAATGCATTAGCTACAAGTGCTGTAGACAAATGGGAAACAAAAAAGAATTAATTCACACACGATCAATCAAAGACACAAATCATTATGGACAGTTTTCACTGGACGCAGTTAATCAATCCGGAATTTTATATTAATCTCCAGATAGGCGGGGTACCGGTAGGTATCTACGTAGTTTTATTTATAGTTTTTGCCGAAACAGGCCTTTTTGCAGGGTTCTTCCTGCCGGGCGACAGCCTTTTATTTCTTGCAGGTATATACAGTACAGAGCTTATGGCTACACTGTTTACTATAGAAGGCGAATTTTTAAACGTACTGCTGCTATCGGTTCTGGTAGCGCTTGCAGGTATTGTGGGTAATACTTTTGGTTACTGGTTTGGTGCCAGGAGCGGAAGCTACCTTTACACAAAAGAAGACTCTTTCTGGTTCAAGAAAAAATACCTTGTGCAGTCGCATGAGTTTTTTGAAAAACACGGTGGACGCGCAATTATCTTTGCACGTTTCCTGCCTGTTATCCGTACGTTTGCCCCAATTATTGCGGGTATCGTAAAAATGGATAAGAAAAAGTTCATGCTGTTTAACGTTATCAGTTCTTTCCTATGGTCATGTACGCTGATATTTGCAGGGCGTTATTTATACAAGCTTTTCCTTGATAAATTTGAAATTGACCTTAAATCTCACATTGAGATCATCATCATAGGTATTGTACTTATTACAACAGTTCCTTTAGTTATCAATGCGCTTAAAGGTAAAAAGATTACCGAAGAAGAAGCAAAGAATGAAGCGAACGACGGAGACGATTCTAACATCATGCCTCCGGTGTAATGTTCAGCTATTGGGAAATAAAGAACTGGTTTACTAATGTAGACTATACAATTGTTGGTAGTGGCATAGTGGGTCTTCATGCCGCACTGCGCCTTCGCGAACGTTTTCCGAAAAGCAAGATACTTGTTATAGAAAAGGGGCCGCTTCCGCAGGGAGCAAGCACCAAGAATGCCGGGTTTGCCTGTTTTGGAAGCCTGTCTGAAATCAATGATGATTTAAAAACCCATACTGAAGAAGAAGTTTTATCGCTGATACAAAAACGCTGGGCAGGTTTGCAGCTTTTGCGCAAACGCCTTGGCGATACGGTTATCGACTTTAAGCCTTATGGTGGCTATGAACTTTTTCTGAAAGATGATGTTGCGGGTTACGAAGAGTGCCTTCGGCGGATGCCTTTTGTAAACGAAGTGTTGAAACCGCTTTTTAAAACCGATGTGTTTGCAAAAGAGGTAGATCGTTTCGATTTTATGGGTATCCATGAATATTTAATTTTCAATCCGTTTGAAGGGCAGATTGATACCGGGAACATGATGCAGGCATTGTTGAAAGAAGCAGTGTCTAATGATATTCTTATCCTCAACAGCCAGACGGTTACTGCCATTCACGAAAAAATCGGCGGGGTAGATGTAGCGTTGGGCGACTTTAGCTTCTTCACTAAAAAGCTTTTGTTTACTACCAATGGCTTTGCTTCTGCAATTACCAAGGGTGCTGTTAAGCCCGCAAGAGCGCAGGTACTTATTACCGAGCCAATCCCTAACCTTGATATAAAAGGGACTTTTCATATTGATCGCGGGTATTACTACTTCCGCAATATAAACGACCGTATTCTGTTTGGCGGAGCACGTAATCTTGATTTTGAAGGCGAAACAACGACTGAATTCAAGACGACTGAACTCATTCAGAACCAGCTGGAAAAAATGCTGCGTGAAGTCATCCTTCCCAATACCGACTTTACCATTGCCCACCGCTGGAGTGGAATAATGGGTATGGGCAATCACAAGAAACCAATTGTTGAGCAATTGTCAGCGCATACCTATTGTGGCGTTCGCCTGGGTGGAATGGGTGTCGCTATCGGTAGCATAATTGGCGCAGAATTAGCGGAATTGGTTTAATGAATTAATATGCTAAAACCTAATCTCAAAAATATACTTCTCTTTATCTTCGTAAAGCATATTTTGTCCAGCCAACTATTTAAATGGAATATATAATGCCTTAATAGGAGCTATTGTATTATTGCTGTTTTTTTATAAGAGTGTAAGAAGCAAGGCAAAAACATATCCAACTAATTCGTAATTTCGCCAACTGTTAACCAACTGTTGTATGTTTAAAAAAATAGCCCGTTTTCTTTTTAAGGCGCTTTTGTGGTTTATAGCCCTTTCGGTATTCTCTGTAATTGTGTTCCGTTTTGTTCCGGTTCCGTTTACTCCACTTATGATTTCCAGAGCTTTTGAGCATAAAGAGTCAGGCCGCGAAATGACAGCCAGCCATGACTGGGTGCCGATAGAGGAAATCTCGCCAAACCTTCAAAAAGCGGTTATTGCCAGTGAGGACGATCTTTTCCTGACGCACAATGGCTTTAACTTTGATGCCATGTACAAGGCATTCAAAAACAATAACAAAGGTAAAAAGCTTAAGGGCGGAAGTACGATATCGCAGCAAACGGCTAAAAACGTTTTCTTATGGCAGGGGAGAAGCTACCTTCGTAAAGGACTGGAAGCTTATTTTACCGTGTTGATAGAAATGCTTTGGAGTAAAGAGCGTATTATGGAGGTGTATCTTAACAGCATAGAAATGGGCGATGGTGTGTACGGTGCACAGGCTGCTGCTCAATACTGGTATAGTAAAGACGCTAAAGACCTTACCAAATACCAGGCTGCAGGTATTGCAGCTATCCTTCCAAATCCAAGAAGATTCAAAGCCGTTAAGTCTTCCGGTTATACCGAAAGGCGTAAGGGCAGAATTATAAAATTAATGCGTTACGTTAAGCTGGATTACGAACAGTGAAAAAAATCTATGCCATAACCGCATTACTGTTTTTTGTACACTCTTACGGACAGAAACCTGCTGAGATTGGCCTCATAACCGATAACGATTTATATACTTCGCCAATAAACGACCAGTACTATACTGCCGGGATGGAATTTTTTTACCGATACCTTAGCGATCATCAAAGCGAAAAGGTAGCTAAAAAAATATACGATTTCAGGGTAGGTCAGTATATTTATAATCCGCAGTCGGTTCGTGCGGAAGATATCAATGTAAACGACAGGCCTTTCGCCGGATATCTGTTTGGTGAATTCGGTATCAATTACTTTTATACTAATGAAAGTGTTCTTAAGCTAAATGTTCAGGGTGGCGTTGTTGGTCCTGAAGCAGGAGCCGAAGCCGTACAAAAAGGACTGCATAAACTTATAGGATACCCAACTGTTCGTGGATGGCAGTACCAGATAACAACTGCCGTAGCTGCCCAACTAGGTGTTTACTATTCGCATAAAATATTAGGCGGACGTTTTAAAGAAAAAGTCGATTTTCACGTCCTGGGCGAGTTAAATGCCGGAACGATATGGAATAGTGCAAGTATTGGCGGAATGATGCGTATAAGCCTTAAAAGACCGCTTCAGGCGATGTATAATTCCAGCCTTCACAACGCCGTGCTGAATAAAGATAAAGAATCATACAAACAGCATCGCGAACTTTTCCTGTACCTGAATCCAAACGTTCAGTACATGCAGTATGATGCCACTATAGAAGGCAGTCATTTTAACGATACGAGCCCGGTTACTTTCCCGCTGATACCTTTCCGTTTTAATGCAGAAGTCGGCGTAAAATACCGCTATAACAATTGGAATTATTCGTACTCTTTTAACTACCGTGGTAAAGAGCTTTCTAATAATGTTATAACCGGTTTTTATTACGGATCTATACAGGTGTCTTATCTGTTATAGTTTATGTCAAAAGCCCGTTGTGTATTAGAGCATAAAGTTTTTAAGCACTCAGGGTTCTTTTCTTATTACAGCAGAATAGCTTCGAGCATCCCTATGTAACGGCATTCAAAAGGGAATAAAAAAAATCTACTACTGCACCTTTAAAGTGCAATAATAGATTTTTGTTTTATAATAAGCTATTCAGGTTCAAGTTGCCTCTGCGTACTGAACTCTTATTTCTTCACATTCGGAGTAACCCCCATGTTGTATAGTGTAAATGCCTGTACGTCGCTGTATTCGTCGATCATTTGAGCAATAGATTTTCCTGCGCCGTGTCCTGCTTTAACGCCAATACGTATAAGTACAGGGTTATCGCCCTGATGCTTGTCCTGAAGTTCGGCAGCAAATTTAAAGCTGTGTGCAGGTACAACACGGTCGTCATGGTCGCCCGTTAATACCATTGTAGCAGGATATTTAGTGCCTTTTTTTACATTGTGTACAGGAGAGTATCCTTTAAGGTAATTAAACATTTCTGCATTGTCTTCTGCAGTACCGTAGTCGTATGCCCATCCGGCGCCTGCCGTAAATGTATGGTAACGTAACATGTCAAGTACACCCACCGCAGGTAAGGCCACTTTCATAAGGTCAGGACGTTGTGTCATCGTTGCACCAACAAGCAATCCACCATTAGATCCTCCGCTTATAGCAAGGTAATCTGATGACGTAAACTTATTTGCGATCAGGTATTCACCGGCAGCAATAAAGTCGTCAAACACATTTTGTTTTTGCTGTTTTGTTCCTGCATCATGCCATTTTTTGCCGTACTCACCACCACCACGAAGGTTTGCAACGGCATAAATACCGCCATTTTCCATCCATACCGCATTAGAAATGCTAAAGCTTGGCGTAAGGCTGATGTTGAAACCGCCATAACCGTAAAGTATAGTTGGGTTTTTGCCATCCAGCTTAATGCCTTTTTTATGAGTTATGATCATCGGGATCTTCGTTCCGTCTTTTGACGTGTAGAATACCTGTTTCGATTCGTAATCATCACTATTGAAATCTACTTTTGGTCTTTGGTATAGTTCTGATTTACCCGATTTAGCATCGAATGAATAAATGGTTCCCGGCGTCGTATAATTTGTGAAAGAATAATAAAGTACCTTCTCTTCTTTTTTACCTCCAAAACCTCCGGCAGTACCTAGTCCCGGTAATGTCACTGTGCGTACCAGTTTGCCTTTATAATCGTATTGTTTTACAACAGATACCGCATCCTGCATGTATTCTGCAAAGATAAAGCCCGATCCTGTAGAGGCAGAAAGTACATTCTCTGTTTCAGGGATAAGGTCTTTCCAGTTTTTTTGCTGAGGATTGGCTGCATCAACGGTAACCACCTTCATGTTTGGCGCGTTATAGTCGGTAGCAATATACAGTGTGCTGCCATCATTGTCTATGATGTTGCTGTTAGAATCAAAATTATCTACAATCGCAACAAATTTGCTGTCCGGTTTGGTAAGGTCTTTAATGTAAAGCTCACCACCTGAAGTTGAATTTGCAGCCGATACGATCAGGTAACGTAAATCTTCGGTTACACCTCCGCCAACGTAGCGTCTTTTCTGGTCAAGCCCAAAAATTACTTTATCGTCTTTTTGTGGGGTGCCCAGTTTGTGGTAGTACAGTTTGTGTTGGTCTGTCTTTGCAGAAAGCTCGCTGCCTACCGGCTTGTCATAGCTGGAATAATAGAAACCTTCATTGCCATACCACGAAACACCACTGAATTTTACATCAACAATAGGGTCGCCGATAAGTTTTTTTGTTTTGGTGTCCATAATAAACACCTTGCGCCAGTCGCTTCCTCCTTCAGAAATAGAGTAAGCCATCAGGTCGCCTTTTTTCGTAAAGTTGGTTCCGCCTAAAGAAGTTGTTCCGTCTTTAGAAAGCGTGTTGGGGTCAAGAAAAACTTCTTCTTTACCCGCTTTATCTTTTCGGTATAAAACCGATTGGTTTTGCAGTCCGTTGTTTTTAAAGTAATAGGTGTAATCGCCTTCTTTAAAAGGAGCACCTATCTTTTCGTAGTTCCATAGTTTTTCAAGGCGTGCCCTTATAGCAGCGCGAAACGGAATTTTAGATAAGTAGCTATAGGTAACCTCGTTCTCTGCTTTTACCCATGCGGCTGTTTCGTCGCTTCGGTCGTCTTCCAGCCATCGGTATGGGTCGGGTACATTGGTTCCAAAATAAGTATCAACATTGTCTGCCTTGCGGGTAACAGGGTATTTAAGTGAAGTTTTGCTATTGTTGTGCATTTGTGCATTAATGGTAAGGCTGCAGGCTGCAGCCATCAAGGTTAGCGCTGTTTTCATTTTTTAGCTGGGTTTGATACACAAAAATAGCAAAACCTTTGACTTATGATATAAATAGCGGCCTGTATTTCTGCCTGTTCTTGTATAATAAAATTCCGTTTAATATAACTACAAGCAATGCTGTGCCTATTGCAGGGATATCCAGGAACAGGTGAAACAGTAATATATTAAGTGAAATAGGTATAAGAAGCAGTAGTGCAAATGGTGTCCAGACCCTGAATAATAAAAGCAATCCGATGATGATTTCCGCTAGTGCTACCAGTGTAAGTATATAACCGGTATTTGCGAGAGAAGTTAAAAAAGAAGCGGCTTCGGCCGGTGGTTGTGGTAATGGAATAAA
This sequence comes from Flavobacterium psychrophilum, assembly GCA_001708385.1. Taxonomy (NCBI): domain Bacteria; kingdom Pseudomonadati; phylum Bacteroidota; class Flavobacteriia; order Flavobacteriales; family Flavobacteriaceae; genus Flavobacterium; species Flavobacterium psychrophilum. Next base: position 2,656,322 of record CP012388.1, read on the forward strand.
AGGATAGATTTTGTTAGCACCGAATACGATCAGGATAAGGCCGAGGGCTATCCGTACAATTTGAGTAAATTTAGAATCCATAGGCTAATGTGTTTAAGTTTGTGAATTAAAGAACATTAGCTTAAAGTTAATGAAAATAACTATTACGTTTTAGTAAAAACGATATAAATATTTCAATTGTAAAAAGTTAGCCACGAAACAATGGGTTATCTGCCTTCAGGAGTTGTTTTAGCAGACAATCTTGTTTCGTGGCTAAAAATAATTATTGTACGCTTACGCTGAAAGTAACTTCTGCATCTGTACCGCCGCCTGCATTAGCAATGTTTCCGCCAGAAACGCCTTGGCCATCTTTGTTAGGCTCGTGTCTAAGCGTTAAAGTAAGGTTGCCTGTTACAGGAGTTGCAGATGCTGTGTAGGTAAACCTAAGTCCGATTGGCTTTCCGTTGACGTCCTGGTCTGCATAAACAAAAGAACCAAGGTTTGTTGACGACTGGAAGAATATCTGGTGCTCATGGCCTTCCTCTTCAACTTCGGCAGTAATATTGTCTGCAGGGCTTTCAAGCTCGTTTAAAAAAGTAACAGCACCGTTATAAACTTTACCTGCTGCAAAATTACCCGATACGGTAACTACAGGGGTATTTGGACCGTCGCCGTCTAAATCCTGAGATTTTAGTACAATAGGTGTACCACCATCAGTTGGGGTAAGGGTAGCCGTTATTGTAGTAATCACCTCTTCTTCGTTTACAATAGCAGCAGTGTTGTCGTCGTCGCTACAAGAAGTAAAAGTTAATGCTGTTAGCACTGCTAATGCTGAAATTCTTAGGTTTTTCATTTTGATAGATATTTAAAAAATTAGTAATTGAACTTTAGTTGTAATTGAAAATTGCGGCCTATATCGTCGGTATATAAGCGTTGGCGATTAAGATAATCACGGTATGTAGTGTCGAAAATATTAAGGATAGAGAAGCCTACCGATAGTGCTGTATTGGTTGATGTTTTGAATGTTGCGCCCGACCCAAAATGAAGCATGTGATAGCCTTTCGGCGGAGTGCTAATGTCTACAAGGGTAGGAGTCAGCTGGCCGTTTACAAGTACATCTGCCGTAAAATTATTGTCGGGGTAGCGGGTTTGTTTAAATATACCTTCGCTACGCACTTCTAAGTATAATTCATGCCAATTCTGTTTTGTATAACGTATTGTATTTAGAATGTTTAAGGGGGGCATGTCTATTAGTGGGAGGTTATTTGTGTTGTCCTGTCCGTAAATGTAAGCTCCTGAAAAACTGTGCTGCCAATGGTCGTTAATTTTCCAGTTGGTATGCAGGTCCAGTCCTGCCATTAGAGCATCGGCCTGGCGGTAGCGGTATACCGGAAACGCACCTCTTATCGTATATTCAATGTTTGTGGGCAATAGGTATATAAAATTGTCAACCATGTTAAGGTAGGGAGTGGCTTCAAATGTGAAATCGCCATGTGTTTTTAAAAGTGTTGCTGAAAGCTTATAGGCTTTTTCTTTTTGAATACCCAGATTACCAAGTTCTATAGTGCCGTTAGAATGGTGGAGGCCATCGCTGAAAAGTTCCGACGGATTAGGGTTACGCATTGCCAGCCCTGCATTGGCCAATAATTGGTAGTCGTAGCCTAATTGTTTGCGGATACCCAAACTTGCCGATATGTTATGGAATGTGAATTCGGGATTAGTAAGGTATTGCGACCCTGTGTTTTGCTGTATAAATTTATCGTATACTCCTTCGTAACCTAAATCTTTCCAACGCGAGATCTGGTAATATTTAGATGCGTCCATTTTAGAAAAGTCGTAACGTACTCCTGCTTCGGTAGTCAGGGAGTTAGATAAAATATAACTCGCAATACCATACGCTCCTGCATCAAACCTTTTATAATTAGGAATAAGCGGACGGATATCGGTTAACGGATCGGCAGTGTTTTTTTGCATTGAGCCACTTGTCCCCGCTTTCAGGGTAAGGTTATCCATCTCTTTTTTCCAATCGGCCTGCGCCGAATGGGTTATAAGGGTAAGGTCTAATGCCGGTTTGTTTTTGAAATCGCCACGACGAATATCAAATTCCTGACGGCAGTTGTGCTGAAATGCATACTGTATAGATAATGATGAATTGTCATCTAACCTCTGGTTAAAGTTTATCTTAGCAAGGTGATGGGTAACTTCCTGTCTTGGGGCATCAATTTTATACGTAAAAGGTTCAATAACCGATGGCTGCCTACTATTTATGGCACGAACCAAATCGGCAGTATTGCCAATATGTGTTGCTTTGGCTATGCCAATAGTCGCGTCATATAAACTATACGAAGCTATAATGTCATAGTTGTTGCCAATGTACTTAACATCACCTGCAAAGTTGCTTTCACGGTTACCGGTGTTAGAAAGAATATAATCAGGCGACTGCCTGTCGCCAAAATATTTAAACGTACCTGCAGCGTTCCATGCCCAGCCTTTTTCTGCTCCCTGATGCAGGCTCGATGAAATACTTCCGCCACGGCCGTTGCTTGCCATGTTCATTATTGTTTTCCCAAAAAGGGTGTCTTTTAAAACACTTACAGGTTCTACCAACACCAGTCCGCCAATAGCGTCGCCCCCATATTGTAGTGCTGATGCACCTTTAATAACCGATATTTTCCCGGCTGAATTAATATCAAGATTGGGTGCGTGTTCCGTTCCCCATTGCTGGTCTTCTAACCGGACATTGTTTGATATAACCGGAACTCTACTACTATGAAGCCCATTGATTACCGGCTTAACAATAGTGTTGCCTGTTTTTAGGCTGTACACCCCTGCAATTTCTTTTAAGGCATCACCGAGCGAAGCATTGCTGTATTTTTCAATGGTTTCGGTCTTAAGTTTATCTTCATTTATAGCATTTTTGGGGAAAGTGTTGTTTTCGGTCAATACTACTTCTTCAAGCTGCTCTGCCTGAGGTTTTAATTTTATATCAAGACGTACATTGCTGGTAATGTAAACCAGCGTATCCAAATTTCTATAGCCAATGTAGGACACCACAACATGCTGCTGTCCCGAAGGGGCATTGTGCAAGATATATGTGCCATCAGGATTGCTAATGGCATGCAATTGCTCCAAATGGATGTGAGCACCCTCAAGAGGTGTGTTTTGTGCTGTGGTTACGTTACCGCTAATGGTATTTTGGGAATACGCACACAGGCTGCCTGCCATAAAAACCGACAGGAGTAAATAGTAAAATCGCATAGAAATGTTTATTCAGTAATGAATGTAGTAATTCAGTTGTCCCGATTGTAGACGCTCAATTAATCCTCACCCCCGGCCCATCTCCGAAGGAGAGGGGAGCCAGAGCGGAATTATAATATCTAAATAATGTATACCATTTGTCAATGTACCATTGACAATGCTATCTGTTTCAGAGTAAGCGTGCTGAGTGTTCCTCTTCTTTGGAGAGGGGGTCGGGGTGAGGACTTACGCCAAAGATGGCGGACCCCTGTGGGAAAACAGGCTTCCGGCGAATGCCGAAGCACCTTCTACGCTGTTAAAGCGATAGGGTATTTCTGTAAAAGGAAAATCTAGCCTAAGGCAGAATTCCTGCGGCTGGATAAAGTAGTCAAAATGGAAATCGCAGACAGAACAGTCTTCTTCGTGCTCATGGGTATCGGCACTAAATTGTTTTGGCGATTTTTTTGCCTCGTGGTCATGATGTTCAAAAACTTCATGGGTATGGCTAAAAGCATGAAAAGACTGGTAGGCGATAGTGAGCTGCACTAATGCCATCAGGGCCAGGTTAAATATGGCGAACTTTCTTTTCATGCTGCAAAGGTAAGAAAAGAATTTTATTAATTGCAATAAAGTTGCATTTAGAGAATTTTAATTAATTCCAATTTCATTAAAAATTTTAATAATTTCATTAATTGAGATGATGTTGGATTTGAATTTTTCGCCTAAGGAATTAGTAATTAAAGCTCTAACGGTAGTTTCTAAAGACATCTTTTTCCAAATATCAATTGATTCCGCTTTTAGGTTATATGTTACAGAAAAAGATTGTCCATATTCTAATTTATGTGGAAATTCAAGAGGTAAAAGTTTGTCGATTAAATAAAAAGTATTAGTTCCGGAATCTTCAAAATTATTACTAAGTTCAAAATAAGGCTCATTCACATATCGATGCTCTTTTTGTCGATTGGTAAAAGTGATCCCTAGCCCAACTCCATTTATATTGTAATCTCTCGCAATAATCTTTATACCTAGATATACGGTTTCTTCTTCTTTTTGCTGGTTTTCTGTTATTGGAACCGATGGCTCTTTTTCCAACTTTTTTATGATTAAATGAGCAAATTCTTCAGGCGTTACTTTTCTTAGATCGATAAAACCTAGAGTTGGTCTGATTCCATCAATTTCGGTATCATCAAACTTTGCAGGTAATATGTATTCTACATTTGTTTCAATCGCTCGAGCGATGGCTGTTTTGATTTCATGGTTGGTCCATATCTTTTTCTTATAATTTTCAGAAATAAATGGTACGCAATATTTAGCACCTTTGCGGTACACATAATCAAAGTGGACACCGAGGTCTTTTCCCCATAAATCTACTTCTTCAAATTTATCATAAAATACTTTTATATTATTTTGTTTGAGAACTTTTGCTACCTCGTCAACATATTCTCTGTCTTCACCAGCAAAAGAAAGGGTCACATCATATTTATATTCCATATCGCAAAATTTAAAACCAAATATACAAAAAAGCCTACAAGATAAAGTCTTGTAGGCTTTTATATAATCTTATAATTTTCTAATGTTATACTAATCCATTCGCCACCAAATACTCAGCAATTTGTACCGCGTTTGTAGCAGCACCTTTACGAAGGTTATCGGCAACAATCCACATGTTAAGGGTGTTGTCCTGGCTTTCATCACGACGGATACGTCCAACAAAAACATCGTCTTTACCTTCAGCATAAAGTGGCATAGGGTAAGAGAAGGCCTCAAGGTCGTCCTGAATTGTGATGCCCGGTGTGTTCTCAAGGATAGAACGTACTTCTTTTATATCAAAATCGTTAGAGAATTCTACGTTAACTGCTTCACTGTGTCCGCCTACAGTTGGTATACGTACAGTAGTAGCTGTTACTTTTATAGAATCGTCGCTAAGGATTTTTTTAGTTTCGCGCGTCATTTTCATTTCCTCTTTGGTGTAGCCGTTGTCTTCAAAAACGTCTATCTGAGGGATAGCATTACGGTGAATAGGGTATTTGTATGCCATTTCGCCTTCAATGCCTGCATATTCGTTCTCTAACTGTTTTACAGCCTTAACACCTGTTCCTGTAACCGATTGGTAGGTAGAAACAACTACACGTTCAATATTATATTTTTTGTGTAGCGGTGCCAGTGCCAATACCATTTGTATGGTAGAGCAGTTAGGATTAGCTATGATCTTGTCTTCTTTGGTAAGCTCACCTGCGTTAATTTCAGGAACTACCAGTTTTTTGGTAGGGTCCATTCTCCATGCAGAAGAGTTATCAATAACAGTTGTGCCGGCTTCGGCAAATTTAGGAGCCCACTGTTTAGAAGTGTCGCCGCCTGCAGAGAAAAGCGCTATTTGCGGCTTCATGCTCACTGCAGTAGCAAGGCTTACCACCTTATACTTCTTTCCCTTATACTCAATTTCCTTACCAACCGACTTCTCAGAAGCCACAGGTATTAATTCAGTTATCGGAAAATTTCTTTCTGCCAGTACTTTTAGCATTACTTCGCCTACCATTCCGGTAGCGCCTACAACAGCAACTCTCATAATATTAATGTTATTAATTTATTGTTTGAGGCAAAATTAGTTATAAAACTGTTTCAAAACACAAAAATATAACAAAGAAAAACCACCCATTTCGGGTGGTTTTGTTAAACAATAGAATATATAGCGTAGCGGATACGTCTTTTATAACAGCGAGTTACACACGTGGGCCGTTGTTGGCTTTAAGTGCATCGCGAATTTCCATAAGCAGTTTCTCTTCGTTAGATGGTGCCGGTGGCGCAGCAGGTGCTGCAACCTCTTTTTTACGGGCAGAATTTACCAGTTTTATAATAAGGAATAATGCAAATGCTACGATTAAGAAAGAGATTATGTTAGAGATAAAGTTGCCGTATTTAACCCCGGCTCCCCATGTAAGTTCTTTTATATCTTCAAGGCCTGCTCTTTCTAAAAGCGGCGTTAATATAAGTGGTGTAATTATGTCTTCCACTAACGATTTTACAATAGCGCTAAAAGCAGCACCAATAACAACACCGACTGCAAGGTCCAGTACATTGCCTTTAAGGGCAAACTCTTTAAATTCTTTCATTAATCCCATAAGCTTTAATTTTAGATTAGTAATAATTGGGTTTAAAGCTAATTTACAAAAAACAATCTATTCTTTGTAGAAAACTCTCTTAACCCGTTGTGAAATGCTCGTTAAAATCTCGTACGGAATTGTGCCCAGCACCTCCGCTATCTCAACAACAGAAGGGCTTTTGCCAAATATCACTGCCCTGTCGCCTTCCTTACAATCTATGCCGGTAACGTTTACCATCATCATATCCATAGATATGGTTCCGGTAATTTGTGCCTTTTTACCGTTAATGCTTACATAGCCTTTCTGGTTACCCCACGCCCTTGGAATACCATCGGCATAACCAATAGGCAGCGTAGCAATGCGAATATTTTCGGTAGCGATAAATCTGCGGCTATAGCCGATGCTTTCTCCGGGTTCAATGTCTTTTATCTGAAGGATAACGGTTTTAAGCGTGCCTACTGTTTCCAGTTGTTTGCTTTCGGTTTTGTCATTGCCTACGCCGTACAACCCTATACCCAGGCGTACCATATTGTATTGTGCTTCGGGGAAATTGTAAATGCCCGACGTATTTAATATATGACGGATAGGGTCAATTTCCAGTTCGCTTATCAGTTTCGCCGACCAGCGTTCGAAGTTATTGATCTGTCCTAAAGTAAAATCACGATACTCGGGAACATCGCTGGACGATAAGTGCGAAAAAATACTCTTTACCGATACCAGGTTATTGTTACGCAGCAGGTCGATCAGTTCATCCAGTTGATTTTCCATAAACCCTAACCGGTGCATACCCGTGTCGAGTTTAATATGGATAGGGTAGTTAGAAAGATTCTTTTGTTGTGCCACTGCAATAAACGTCCGTAATTCTTTTGCCGAATAGATCTCGGGTTCTAAATTATACGCAGCCATTGCGGCAAACGCACTACGTTCCGGATTCATTACAATAATCGGAGTAGTTATGCCTGCATTACGAAGGGCAATGCCTTCATCGGCGAATGCCACACCCAAATAATCTACCTTTTGGTGCGAAAGGGCTTTTGCAATTTCATAGCTGCCACTGCCGTATCCAAATGCCTTAACCATTACCATAATCTTGGTTTCGGGTTTCAGGCGGCTTTTATAAAAGTTCAGGTTATGTACAATCGCGTTCAGGTTTATCTCTAAAACCGTCTCGTGTGTCTTTTCTTCAAGAAACACTACTATCTCATCAAAACGGAAACTTCGTGCGCCTTTTATCAGTACCGTTTCATTTTCAAACGAACCCGCTTTATAATGCGTAAGAAACTCCTGTGTTGTGTTATATGGAAAGAAATTGGGAAAGTCGGCGAGTTCACGGCTTATGGTTTCTCCAATACCTATAACCTGGCTAATATTGTGTCCCGAAAGCAGTTTGGCAACTTTGGCGTAAAGCTCTTCGGTTTCAAATCCGCTTTGAAAAACATCAGATAGTATAACCGTCTTTTTTTTGTGCGTTTTATGCTGCTCTAAAAAGTCGAGCGCAATTTTAAGGGACTGATAGTCGGCACTGAAACTGTCATCTATAAGAGTGCAGCCGTTGATCCCATTCTTTACCTGAAGGCGAAGCTCTACAGGGTATAGACCGGCAAGGCGTTCTTTGATTACTTCATGGCTGTAGTCAAGGTTTAGTAATACCATCATGCTATTAACGGCATTTTCTACCGAAGCATCATCTGTAAACGGAATCTCAGCTTCAAAGCTGGTAGCATTGTGATTAACAGTGAGTGTTGTCTTTCCTAAACTCTGGCTTTTGCCGATGGTCACATCTGCACCTTCAGAATAATCCCAGGTAAAAGTTTTTATGTTTGGGTTTAGCAATGTAGAAACTGCATCGTCTTTTCGATAGATGAGCGTTTTTATTCTGCTGAACAACTTTAATTTTTCTTTGATCTTCTCTTCACGGCTGCTGAAGCCTTCGTCGTGTGCGGTACCAATGTTCGTCAACACTCCAATATCTGGACGGATGATCGGTTCCAGTTTTTCCATTTCGCCGGGTAAGGAAATACCGGCTTCAAAAATACCCAGGTTATGTTTTTGGTTAATGCCAATGACAGAAAGCGCAACGCCTACCTGAGAGTTATAGCTGCGCGGACTCCTGATGATAGTGTAATCCGGACTTAGCAAATAGTTCAGCCATTCTTTTACAATCGTCTTCCCGTTGCTTCCGGTAACGGCAATAACAGGAAAGCTGAACAATTGCCTGTAGTATATCGCAAAATCCTGAAGGGCATCGAGCGTATTCTCAACAACATAAAAGTTGGCTTTGCCTCTAGTATCCACAGGTATGTGTGTCACCACAAAATTGAGTACACCCTTATTTATAAGTTCATTTATATATTGATGACCGTCGCGGTTTTGTCCGCTAAGGGCAAAAAACAAAGTGCCGCTGTTGTTTTGCAGCGAACGGCTGTCGATTGAAACATTATCAATCAGACCGTCGGGCCGTATCCCATCAAACCGGGAATGCAGCGCGGGGATTATATCCTGGATTTTTACGCTCAAGGGTTAATTTTTTTAGGATTTCGCTTTGTGTTGAATACTCTAAGAATGTAAATAGTGTTTTCTTTAATCGTGTAAATGATCTTAAAACTCCAAATTACTACAAAACGGACATTAGGATTATTAAGTGTAGGTTCTACAGGGTATTTCTCAGGGAATACTACGAGAGAATTCACCAATTCGTATATTTTATTGAATACCATAATAGCATTCTGAGGACTATCTTCTTTTATGTAATTGTAAATTCCATTTAGGTCATCTGAAGCCTTTTTTTGCCAAAGAATTTTCATGAGCCTAAAATTCTTCGTTTTACTTCGTCACTTGTATAGGTTTCAAGATTATCTTCTTTGAGTTCCAGCAATGCAGCATTTATATCCTGGATATAAGATTCATCTGTCACCGGATTACCTTCCGCATCATAGCCAATGATATTTTCCTCATCCAGCAAATGTGCTATTTTCTTTAGAAGTTTATCGTTCGAAAGATTTAAAATGCGTTGCGCTACACTTATTTTAAGTTTTTCCGATTTCATGGGCTAAGTTTTATCAAATATAAGTAATGATGTTCTAAGAATCACAAAGATTCAGCCTTATCCTCATTTCCTTTAGAGGCTGTTGAGTTTCTCATCGCCGCATAATAAGCCGCCCTGCTTAAAGGTTCGTATTCTTCGGTTTCGCCCAGCAATACGAGATTGTCATTATTGGCTTTACGGAAGCTATAGTTGGCAAGGTTGCCGGTGCGGGTACAAACGGCGTGTACTTTGGTAACATATTCGGCAGTAGCCATAAGCGCAGGCATGGGGCCGAAAGGATTTCCTTTAAAGTCCATATCCAGTCCGGCAACAATAACACGTATGCCGCTGTTGGCAAGGTCGTTACAAACCGTTACAATCTCATCATCAAAAAACTGGGCTTCGTCTATCCCTACTACATCGCAACCCTGTGCCAAAAGCTTCATCATGGCCGATGAAGTAACAGGTGTAGAACGTATCTGGTTGGCATCGTGAGATACCACCATTTCTTCGTGGTAGCGGGTTTCTATGGCAGGTTTAAATATTTCTACTTTCTGACGGGCAAATTTTGCCCTGTTCAGCCTGCGTATCAGTTCTTCGGTCTTTCCCGAAAACATCGACCCGCAGATAACCTCTATCCACCCGAATTGTTCTTTATGATTTACTGTATTTTCAAGAAACATTTTGTATTTTTCAGGGTGTAAAACTTAAATGTTTTGTTTTACTTTGTATAAAACAAATTTATTAAAAAACTATTGCGCCACTCCCTATAATTCTAAAAGTTATGAAGAAAAGATTAGAAGCCGAACTGATTAGCATTGCTCACAGGATACTAAAATTAAAGAACAGGGCCGAACTTGACCAGTTACAGCAGGAAACACTGAAGCTGTATGAAAAGATATCTGTGCTGCGCTTTGTAGAAGATAATTTTAGTGAAGTTAAGCCTACTATAGGGTATGCATCGGCAGAAGAGACTTTAGAAGAAATATATGGTATTGAAGAGCAGCCTGAAGTTAAGGCTAATGAGGTAGAAGCTAAAGAAGAGGAAGCCAGGACAGAGGCAAAAGAAGCTAAAAAGGCAGAAGCTAAAACCGAAGAGCCGAAAGAAGAAAATAAGGAAGAAGCCAAAAGTGAAAAGGCTGAAGAGGAAGCGGAAGAAACAGGCGAAGGTGTAACTGCCGATGCGGAAAAAGCACCGGTGTCTGAAGCTGAGAAGGAAGAAACAGAAGAGCATTTTGATGAAGAGGTAGTTGCTGAAGAGTCAGAAGAGGAAAGTGAAGAGATAGAAGAGGAAGCTGAGCCAAAGCCGGAGGATGCAAAAGAAGAGCCTGCGGTTCAAGAAGCTGTAGCTGAAGAAGAGGAAGATGAATCTTCAGAAAAAGATGATAAGCCTGAAGAAGAAGAAAAACCTGAAGTTGAGGAAGCTGAAAAAGAGGAAGAGAAAATAGAAGAGCCTGAAGTAAAAGTTGAGGTTGAAAAACCGGCTGAAGAACTTAAGGCAATGGAGGAAGGTGCGGCTGCTGTTTTTGAAAAGGAAGACCAGAGTACGATTGAAGAAGAAGAGAAAGCTGCTGATGCAGAAATTAAAACGATAGAACCGGATGCGAAAGCGAAAGTTGAGGACTCGGGACTTAGTTTTGATTTCGCGTTTGAAAGGCCTGCTGCTCCTGAAGAGCCGGTAAAACAGAAAGAAATTACATTCGAGGATTATCACGATTATAAAGAACCCGAATTTGTTAAGAAGGATGAGGCAGATAAACCTAAAACGGAAGACGCTCCGAATGAAACCGGACAGTCTAAACAGGAATATAGAGACTGGAGAGATTGGGAGCCTTCTAAATCTGAACCTGCTGAAGATGCGCAGCCTGTAAAAGAAGAACCGAAGAAAGAGGAACCTAAAGCAGAAACGCTAAGACAAGGGGCGCCGAAACAGGAAGAAAGCATTGTGAAAGGAAATATCGCTTCACGTACCGATTTCGACAGGCCAAAATCGTTAAATGATTCTTTCGGTAAAAGCATAACGCTTGGTCTTAACGACCGTATAGCGTTTGAGAAAAACCTGTTTAGCGGAAGTGCCGACGATCTTAACCGTGTTTTGTCTCAGCTTAACACCATAAATACATTCGACGAAGCAAAAGAGTTTATTACCGACCTTGTAAAACCCGACTACAATAACTGGAAAGGTAAAGAGGAATATGAAGAGCGCTTTATGGCTATCGTTGAGAACAAATTTAACTAACGATTGATGTCTAAACTATATATAGTTCCTACACCTATTGGTAATTTAGAGGATATGACTTTTCGCGCCATTAAGGTGCTTAAAGAAGTAGACCTTATCCTTGCCGAAGATACCCGTACCAGCGCCAAGTTGCTTAAGCATTTTGATATTGGTACCCACATGCACAGCCATCATATGCACAACGAGCATAAAACGGTGGAAGGTATCATAGGTCGTCTTAATGCGGGTGAAACTATTGCGCTGATATCAGACGCAGGAACGCCTGCAATATCAGACCCCGGTTTTTTGTTAACCCGCGCCTGTGTAGAAAATAATATTCCGGTAGAGTGCCTGCCCGGTGCTACGGCTTTTGTGCCTGCACTGGTAAACAGCGGCCTGCCAAACGATAAGTTTGTTTTTGAAGGTTTCCTTCCCGATAAAAAAGGAAGGCAGACGCGCTTTTTAGCGCTTGCAGAAGAAACCCGGACCATGATATTCTATGTGTCACCACATAAACTGGTAAAGACATTAGCTGAATTTATACAGTATTTTGGTGAAAGCCGTCCTGTATCGGTATCCCGTGAGCTGTCTAAGCTGCATGAGGAAACCGTTCGTGGTACTGCGACTGAAGTTTTAGCGCATTTCGAAAAGAAAGAGCCTAAAGGCGAGATTGTAGTTATTGTTGGTGGATTTGTAACGGAAGGGAAAGCTGCTAAGAAGAAGTATAATAATAGCGAAGAGGAGCAGTCAAAGTAATCGGTAGTTTAAACTTAATTAAAGTGTTATGATTTTTAAATAACCCAAGGATTAAAACTTTACATTTCTAATTTCAAAACGATATAATTTAGAATAAATAGGTGAGATCTTAATTCTAATCCTTTAATAGGATTAAAGTTCGTATCATTTTATTAATCTCTCTTGTTGCTAATATTTCTTTTCCTGCAATCGATAATATGCTTAGCCTTAATATTTGAAGGGTGAATATTAAAAGCATATTTAAAAATTTAAAAACGTATTTACCCATTGTTAAAACTGCTGCCATATATGAAATTATTTCAACCATTACATTATCGATTTTAGCAAATCTATTTTCACTGTTCCGGAAAAATTTTGATATGAAAAATGACTAGGTTTGCTTTATAAGTGCAAACTTACTTTTCAATTGAAAAATAAAATAGGACAGCTTGTTTTTGAATTTTTCTTTGATAAATCGTTTAATAGTTGCATTTAATTTAAATATTATTTGTTTCTGCTAAATAGTATATAATTCGTTTAATCTCCACTATGCGCTGGACCCTTACACCAAAACCCGACCCTCTTAAAGTAAAACATCTTTCCGAAGCCCTTAATGTAGATGCTGTTGTAGCAACATTATTAGTGCAGCGCGGTATTGAGACGTACGAGGAGGCTCGAACATTTTTCCGCCCAAAACTGGAAGACCTGCATGATCCCTATCTGATGAAAGATATGGACAAGGCGGTGGCGCGCATTGAAGCCGCTATTGCAGCCGTAGAAAACATATTGGTGTTTGGTGACTATGATGTGGATGGTACAACAGCTGTTTCTTTGGTGTCTTCATATTTGCGATCGTATTACCCTAATGTAGCCACTTATATTCCTGACAGGTATAAAGAGGGCTATGGCGTGTCGAATGCCGGAATTGATTTTGCAGACGATAATGGGTTTACCCTCATCATTGCATTAGATTGTGGTATTAAATCAATTGATAAAGTTGAATATGCCAAAGAAAAAGGCATCGATTTTATTATTTGCGATCACCACCGCCCGGGAGATGTATTGCCTGATGCCGTTGCAGTACTCGACCCAAAACGTGCTGATTGTTCCTATCCATATGATGAACTCTGCGGATGCGGTGTTGGCTTTAAACTGATTCAGGCACTCGGAGTAAACAAGGGTGAGACTATAAATCATTTTGTTCCGTATCTTGATCTGGTGGCAACAGCAATTGCGGCAGATATTGTCCCCATTACAGGAGAAAATAGAGTACTAGCCAAATTCGGACTGGATGTTATCAATACATTTCCAAGGCCGGGTATAAAAGCGCTTATTCAGAATGTAAAGAAGCAAACCCTTACCATAAGCGATGTAGTGTTTATTGTAGCACCACGCATTAATGCCGCCGGACGTATTAAACACGGTAACCATGCGGTAGAGTTGCTTACGGAATTCAGCCTAGAAGAAGCCGAAGGTTTTGCTTCGCAGATTGAAGGGCTTAATGCTGACCGTAAAGACCTGGACAAACAAATTACTATCGAAGCTTTACAACAAATAGAGCATAATAGCGATCAGGATCGTTTTACGACTGTTGTCTATCAGGAGGACTGGCACAAGGGTGTAATTGGTATTGTGGCATCGCGGCTCATAGAAACCTACTACAGGCCAACATTGGTGTTTACTAAAAGTGGCGATAAATTGGCGGCATCGGCGCGGTCAGTGAAAGATTTTGATGTGTATAATGCACTTGAGGCGTGTGCTGAGCATATCGAACAATTCGGGGGGCACATGTATGCTGCCGGATTGACGCTTAAAGAAGAACAGTATCCTTTATTCAGACAAAAATTTGAAGAGGTAGTACAGCAAACCATACACCCTGATTTGCTGACACCCGAAATTTCAATTGATGCAGAAATTGATTTTGATGACATCACACCGAAATTTCATCGCCTGTTAAAACAGTTCGAACCTTTTGGTCCGGGAAATATGTCGCCCGTGTTCATGACACGTAACATTAAAGATACCGGTTATGGCAAAGCAATAGGGTCTGATGAAACGCACTTACGATTGTTTGTCAGGCAGGGAGAAACCGGTGGTTATGCAGCCATTGGTTTTGGATTGGCTAAGAAAAAAGATCTTGCCTGTGATGGAGAATATTTCGATGCTGCTTACTCTATAGATGAAAACGAGTGGAACGGTCAGGTAAGTTTGCAGTTGAGGTTAAGGGATATCCGCTGTGAAGAATAATTCTAAATCTTTAAGTTGAAAATCTTTTCAAAATAATCTACTTTTATTTAGAATGATTTTAAATAATTAGTATTTTTGTTTGAAATCAATCGTAGCATGAGAGAAGTAGAACAAATATATTATAATGAATTTGGTGTCGCCTTTCATTGGAAAAAAGGTGATCATGTACTTACCGAAAAAGTTCAGGTGGTTTTTAAGGAAACCGGCTTTTATCTTTCGTATGAGGAAATAAAAGCTTTTGCACAGATAATTGACAATACCTGCGAAGAAATGAACTGTGGAGGTTGCTGTCATAGAAGCCGCTGCCACAAGTTTTTGCTTAAAACACCACTACAACAGGTTGATCTTGCAGTATCGCGCAGCGAATTACTGCAAATAAAAGACCTTGTACAGGGAACTTTGTTTAATATGGACTTATATGACTATATAACTACAGTATGCAGGAATTAATTCCTGCATTATTTTTTATATTCCTTAAGCTCAAAGTTTTCGCCATTAAAAATGCCATACGTAAAATAACCTATCCAGTCGCCAAGATTGATGTACGATGAATTTTCGCCTACTTTAATAGCCATAGGCAGGTGGCGATGGCCAAAAACAAAATAATCGTAGTGTTTTGTTTCCAGCTTTCTTTTAGAATACAATACCAGCCATTCATTCTCTTCGCCTAGAAACTTAACATTGGCATCGCCTGATATTAATTTATTCTTTACCGAAAGATATTGTGCAAGTTTAACACCAATATCCGGATGCAGCCATCGGAACAGCCATTTAGAAAAAGGATTTATAAACACCTTTTTCATACGCTTGTAGCCCTTGTCGCCGGGGCCTAATCCGTCGCCGTGACCAATAAGGAAGGTTTTATTATTAAAGGTGAATTCCTGGGGTTTATGATATACGGGAATATTCAGTTCTTTTTCAAAGTAATCGCTCATCCATAAATCGTGGTTACCGGTAAAAAAATATATGGTAATGCCACTATCGCGCAATTCTGCAAGTTTTCCCAACACCCTTATAAAGCCGCGGGGTACAACAGTTTTGTATTCAAACCAAAAATCAAACAGGTCGCCAAGCAAAAAAAGTATGTCGGCGTCGTGTTTAATCTCATCGAGCCATGCTACAAACTTTTGTTCCCTTGGAAAACTTAGTTCAGGAGTTGGTGCTCCAAAGTGCTGGTCTGAAGCAAAATATATGCGCTGAGGTGTATTCATAGTGTATAAAAGATGGGCCAAAGATATAAAGACTATTTCTTTTGTCAGCTATTACAAATAGGTTGCAATTATAAATGTAGTTTTTGTTTGTAATTTCATAACAAATAGATGATAATTTGTTTTTTCCACATTGTTTTTAAATTATCATTAACATTTATTATGATTTAAGTATATATTTACGGTTAAGAATGTTTTATTAAAATAATGCAGATTTTTTTTATTTCTGATTAAACCTTTTGAAATTTATTAAGTCTAATACTTTAGTAAATGATTTTTTAAGGGGATCAGGTTGAAGATCTGGTCTGTATTTTGCAAATTAACCAACACACATTACATGAAGAAACTTTACCTTGCAGCACTATTGGCGCTGGGCGGCCTTGCGGATGCTACTGCACAGCAGGATCCTCATTACACACAGTACATGTATAACATGAACGTGATTAACCCGGCATACGCCGGTAGTAAGGAAAACCTCTCTTTCGGGTTATTATACCGTAAGCAGTGGGTTGACATTGAAGATTCACCCACTACGATGACCTTTTCAGGGAGCAGCCCTGTAGGCAAGAACGTAGGTTTGGGGTTATCAGTTATCAATGACAAGATTGGCCCTGTAGAAGAGACCAATGCATACGCAGATTTCTCTTACACGCTAAACTTAGGTGGCGAGCACCGTTTGGCATTAGGGTTAAAAGCGGGAGCTACTTTCCACAAAGTAGGTTTATTTACAGACATTGGCCGTGACAATGTACCGCAACCGGGCGACCCTGCCTTTAGCGAAGATATCAGCAGGACTTATTTTAACGTTGGCGCAGGTTTCTTTTACTACACACAGAAGTATTATTTAGCGTTCTCGGTACCAAACATGCTTAAGAGCAAGCACCTTGATTACAGGGATGTTAATGGTACAAGACAATTCGGATCAGAGACATCACATTACTTCTTAACGGGAGGTTATGTATTCCAGTTGGGCGATAACCTAAAGATGAAGCCATCATTCATGTTAAAATCATCATTTGATGTATCACCATCAGTAGACGGATCTTTAAACTTCTTATTCTTTGAGCGTTTTGAGATAGGGGCAACTTACAGGCTTGATGATAGTTTTGGAGGAATGGTAAACTTTGCCATTACACCAAACCTAAGGATAGGTTATGCGTATGACCACATCGTGTCAGACCTTAATGTAACTACGCCTGCATCACACGAGGTAATATTACTGTTTGACCTGAACTTCCCTAAAAAAGTATCACGTTCACCACGTTATTTCTAAACCTAAAAGCGACTTAAGAAAATGAAGAATCTATACATTACACTTGGTTTTATGCTCGCCACTATGGCTGTAACAGGGCAGACAAAAGAAACCGAAAGAGCCGATAAATTATACGCACGCCTTGATTATATGGATGCTGCCAAAGAATACCAGAAACTGGATGGCAGCCCATATGTTTACAAGCAGATAGCTGACAGCTATTATAACATATTCAACTCAAAAGAGGCAGTGCAGTGGTATGCTAAGGCAACCGAGACACAACAGGACTCAGAGACATACTACCGCTACGCACAAATGCTAAAGGCAGAAGGCAAGTATGAGGAGGCCAACGTTCAGATGAAGAAATTTGCATTGTTAGCACCATCAGACCAAAGGGCAGTATTGTTCAACCAGGACCCTAACTACCTTCCAAAACTAAAGAACCAAACAAAACTGTTTGATGAGAAAGTATTGGACATCAATGATGACAAATACGGATCATTCGGTGGTGTGCTTGCAAATGATAACAGCTTCTATTTCTCATCAACCCGTAACACGGCAAGAAAGAAATACGGAACTAACGAAGAGCCATTCCTTGACATCTATACCTCAACTTACAATGCAAACGGCACCTTCAGTGAGCCGGTACCGGTATCAGAGGTAAATACCAAATGGCATGATGGCCCTGTGGCAATCAGCGCCGATGGCAAGACAATGTACTTTAACAGCGAGAGCTTTAACGAGAAGAAGCAGTTTGAGAGAGATAAGGAAATGAACCTTAAATTAGGGCAGGTGTTCCTTTACAAAGCCGTAAAAGAAGGCGACAAATGGGGCGAGGCACAATTGCTACCCTTTAACAGCAAAGAATGGTCAACACAAAACCCATCGATCAGCAAAGACGGTAAAACACTTTACTTCTCCTCTGACAGGACAGGTACAATGGGTGGCCAGGATATCTGGAAGGTAGAGGTAAAAGCAGACAACACCTATGGTGAGCCTGTAAACCTTGGTCCAAAAGTAAACACAGAAGGTAAAGAAAGCTTCCCATTCATTACAGATGATAACAAGCTATACTTCTCATCAGACAGGCCAAAAGGCTTTGGAGGGTTAGATGTATTTGTAATCGACCTTAACAAAGGTACAGAAGCAACAAACGTAGGTGCACCGGTGAACACACCGAAAGACGACTTCGCCTTTAGCTTCAACACGACAAAAAACATCGGGTTCTTCTCAAGTAACCGTACAGGTGTAGACAAGCTTTACCTTGCAACACCGGTATGTGGTGTAGAGGCACTTGTACTTGTAAGGGACAAGAAAACAGGAAAAATACTTGGCAATGCGAAAGTTGCAATACTTGATGAGAGAAACAACGTAATTGAGACAAGGACAGCAGGTGCAGACGGCAAGGTAGATTACAGCATTGACTGTAACAGGGCTTACACAGTTCAGGCATCCATGGAAGGCTATGCTAATGGCAGCTTCCCTGTCGCTAAGACAAACGGCGGTGTTGTAAACGTAGCAGCAGACCTTGACCCAATTGAAACCATTGTAACACCAACAGACGTTGTACTTAACGATATCTACTTTGAATTCGATAAGAGCAATGTAACGAGGGAAGGCGCATTTGAACTTGACAAGTTAGTTGAGGCAATGAAAGCTAACCCTACAATGGTTATCATGGCTAAATCGCACACTGATAGCAGAGGTTCAGACAAGTACAACATGAACTTATCAAACCGCAGGGCAAAATCTACAGTTCAGTATGTAATATCAAAAGGTATTGCTAAGAGCCGTATTTCAGGCCAGGGTTATGGTGAGAGCCAGCCTAAGGTAAACTGTGGTGGCGACTGTACAGAAGAGCAGCATGCACAAAACAGGAGAAGTGAGTTTATCATCGTTAAGAAATAATCAAGACGAGATACGATAAACAACCTTTATCCACCTATATAGAAACTCCCGCCATTGGCGGGAGTTTTTTTGTTTGGGGCTTAAGCAGATCATGAACAAACAACAACCAAACCTCTTAGCCCTGATAGAGCCGGTATACCCGAAGCTGCCCTAGCAGCCAGGGATATAGGCGAAAGCAGGACGGACGCTGACTGAAAAGCGCTTAGCCTACTGCTTAAAGAGCATAAAAAAGCCTCCGGTTAGGAAGGCTTGTGTATTATAAGTTGTCGCTTTGAAACCACTCTGCAAAGGAAGTTTCCGTTTCCTGTAAGCGCAGTGAATGTAGTAATATGTTGGCGGGTAATCGGCGTTTAATTTTATCAGCAAAATCTATCACCATGTTTTCACTTGTCGGTTGGTAATCTACCAATATAACGTGGTGGTCGCGCTCTTTAAGCTCTTTTGCCAGTTCTATGTGTGGTGTGTTCTGGTTGAATACAGTTGCATGGTCAAAAACATCTACGATGTCTTCTTTAACGATCTTTTTCAGGTCGCCAAAATCAATCACCATTCCGTACTTAACATTCGACACATCAGTGATAGGAGAACCGATAACGGTTACCGAAAGTTTGTAACTGTGACCGTGTACGTTTTTGCATTTTCCGTCGTAGCCATAAAGGGCATGTCCGGTTTCGAAAGTAAACTGTTTGGTAATCCTGATTTTGCTCATTGTAATCGTATTAGGGCGCAAATTTACTAAATAATATGCCTCGTTGTGATTTATTATAAACGTATTGGTTTTCAAAGTATCTTTGATCGCTTTTTATACGCAACGCGATGGACGAATTACAGCTGAATCCGCTATATGAGAAGGTTATAGATGACCTTATGGAGAAACAATTTAGTATTGTTGACGATTTTTTTTCGAAGGAGGAAGTGCTTGCACTGCGTGGCAGCCTGCTGGAAAAATATGACGAAGACAGGTTTAAAAAATCGGCTATTGGTAACCAGGCAAATGAAAAGATCATCGATGCTATAAGGGGTGATTTTATTCTTTGGCTAAACGAAGAAAATGCCAATGGTGCCGAACTTCAGTTTTTTACAAGAATCAACGACTTCAAGGATTACCTTAATCGTACCTGCTTTATGGGTATAAATGAAGGGGAGTTTCATTATGCACTGTATCCGCAGGGCACGTTTTATAAACGCCACCTTGATACATTTCAGAACGACAGCCGCAGAAAACTATCTATGGTGTGTTACCTTAACGATGAAGACTGGAAGCCGGAATATGGGGGCGAGCTTACTATTTACCTAAACGAAAACGGAACAGAAAAGGCAATAAATATTTATCCTGTGCAAGGCAGGATGGTGGTTTTTGAAAGCCAGATATTAGAGCATGAGGTAAAACCTGTACAGAGGGAGCGCCTTAGTATTACTGGATGGCTAAAAACCAGGGGCTAGTTATTTTTTAAACTGCCCCAGTGCATTTTTAGTAAAATCTGATAGTACAAGACGACCGGAGATCTTCGCTCTTTCTGTAAGCAGTTTATCCCAGTTTTCTGTGCCTTCCCATAATACTTTTTTCATATCGGCTAATGCCTCAGGATTATAGCCAGCCAGTTTTTGGGTAAAGATGTCGAACTCTTTATCCAATTCTTTTACGTCTGTAAAAACCTTTGCATATAGCCCTTTTTCCTGAGCCCAGTACGCATTTTTCCACTCGTGAGCAGCCAAAGTCATTTCGGCCAGCGCTGCCACTCCCATTTTTCTTTCTACAGCCGGCGCTATTACAAACGGACCTATACCGATAGTGAATTCAGACAGCTTTATCGCGCTACTCTCTGTTGCTAAGGCATAGTCGCACGCAGCAGCAAGGCCAACACCTCCACCAACTGCTTTTCCGTGTATACGCCCTACAATTAGCTTAGAACAATTACGCATAGCATTTATTACGTTGGCAAAACCGGAGAAAAACACAGCACCTTCCTTAAGGTCTGATACTGCAAGTAGTTCGTCAAAAGATGCTCCCGCACAGAAGGCACCATCGCCTTCGCTCCTTAAGATGATAAGGTTGATATCTGGGTTTTTGCTAAGCAGGTTTAATTCATCTGTTAATCGCTGTAAAAGCTCTCCGGGAAAAGAATTACTCGCCGGATGTCCGAATTCTACCGTAGCGATTTTGTTGTCCATTTTAGTATATAATGAGCCATTAGGCCTGGTGGTGGTGGTCATGTAAAATTATTTTAGGGTAAAATTAATGAAATGTTATAAAGCAGCGTACATTTTTTAAAAGTTTGCATTTTGAAATTTGTTAATTCGATAGTATTTACATTATATTTGCTCAAACTTAATGGGGATGTAGCTCAGCTGGCTAGAGCGCTTGCATGGCATGCAAGAGGTCGTGGGTTCGACTCCCATCTTCTCCACTTTTAATTAATTTTATGCTTTTCAAAAGAAATTAAAATTTTCAAAAAGTATCGTAAAACCTGCAAAAACCAACGTTTTGCAGGTTTTTTTGTATTAACGTTGGTGGAGCAAATTTTTTGGTAGAGGTTGAATAAAATAAATAGAAGTATGCTTGTTACAGACACAAGACATAAGGGCGATTATCCTACGGGGTGAGGATCGGTCGGAATAAGTGCAAAAGCTAAAGTAGGTGTGACGCGTACAATTACCTATACACCTTAAGGTTTTATAATTGGGAGATATTCTAACTTTGGAGGTGGATTATCAGCTGGTGCACTCCCATTCGAAGCAGCGGGGGGAAGTAATACAATCATAATATGGCAGCAGGAAGAATAAAAACTCTTTTCGTAGTAGCAATAGTAATCATAGGGTTATTTGTGGTAGCACAAATATATTCACGAAAACGAGGTGCAGAAAACTACACTTCGTTTAATAGTGCATACATTGATGGCGTACTCGAAAAAACTTATTTCAAATTTAAGGGTGTAGGATTTACTATGGAAGATGGAAGCGAATATGTATTCTATCCGTACAAGTCAGAATTAAATAGCTTCAAGAATTTTGATAGATTTGCATCTAAAGGAGACAGGGTATTGAAGCTAGCTCACAGCGATACCCTTTTTTTATTTAAGGAAGGGAAAAGGTATAAATTTACATTCATAAAGTTTTAACTATTGCAACGATAACATGCCAGAAAAAAAACCACAGGAAAAAACAACCCTTCATCCCAGAAATAAAAACAGGGATAGGTATGATCTGACAGCATTAATAGCTGCCGAGCCTGCATTGGGAGCATATGTTAAGCCCAATAAGTATGGCGATGAGTCGGTAGATTTTTCAAGTCCTGTTGCTGTGAAACTTTTAAATAAGGCACTTCTCAATCATTATTACGGAATAGAGAATTGGGAGTCTCCCGATGAAAATCTGTGTCCGCCCATACCCGGAAGAGCAGATTACATTCATTATATAGCCGATTTAATTGGTGAAAGTAATTTTGGCAGGATACCTTCAGGTGAAAAAATTACCTGTCTGGATATAGGTGTTGGGGCGAGCTGCATTTATCCAATTATTGGTGTTACCGAATACGGTTGGCATTTTATTGGTGCTGATGTTGCCGAAAAATCTATTGCTTCTGCTGAACAAATTATAAACGCAAATACATCGCTTAAAGGTAGGATAGAACTCAGACTACAGCAAAATGCATCGTCTATTTTTAGAAGTATAATTAATACGGAAGAAAAGATAGATGTTACGATGTGTAATCCTCCTTTTCATTCTTCTGCAGAGGATGCAAACAAAGGAACACAAAGGAAAATAAAGAATCTGTCGGGGAAGAGAGAGAAAACGCCTGAGTTGAATTTCGCAGGGGTAAACAATGAACTTATATACGATGGAGGTGAGTCTCAGTTTATCAGGAATATGCTAACAGAGAGCGTTAAATTTGCGAAAAACTGCTATTGGTTCTCAACCTTGGTGTCCAAACAATCAAACCTAAAAGGAATTTATAAAACCCTTGATACGCTTGCTGCCACTCAGGTTAAAACTATACCTATGGGAACGGGAAATAAATCGACACGCATTGTGGCATGGTCGTTTCTTTCTAAAGAAGAACAAAAAGTATGGAGAGACACCCGATGGAAAACTAAATAACATTAATCTTTACTTTCCAGATACCAACGACCAATTTTTACGGTTTGCAGGTCCTTCCAGTATTTTTTGGTAACCCTGTAGTACTCAATGGTGTATTCTGTTTCCTGCTTTACTTCTTTTTTACCGTCGGCAGCAATTGAAAGTACATCTTCGACATTTTCTTTGCTAGTTTTTAATTGAATTTTAGCATCTTCTGTTTCCCATTCCAATACCTTAGCTTCATTATCTTTAGAAAGCTGTTTTGCAGTTCCATATTTCTTACTGAGGTGATTGACCAGTTTAGAATAGTTAGCATTTGAGTAGGATTCGTTTGTAGCTTTCACTGAAACAAGCTTGCCATCTTTTGTTTCAAACATATTTAACGTCTGAAAATAAATTCCATTTAAAACGGCAAGGCTATCTGTTTTACTCCATGAAATAGTGCTGTAAGTATAGCCATATATTCCATCATGTTTTTTGTTTCGGTGTCCGTAATCAGACTTACTATGTATGTGTTGTCCGTCAAATGCGTCCGAGGTATAATAGCAAAGCGTATCTTTTCCAAAAAAGTTCTCATCTAGCTTTTTCATCGCTTCTTCCCTTGTCATACTGGTGGGAGGGGTGGCAATTGTTTTATTGGTTTGTTCTATTTTGTCTTTAAAGAATTTGCCTGCGTTAAAATCAGACCCTACTTTATCGAGATCCGGTATTTTATCCACTGCAGGTGAGCATGAAAATAGAAGCACAATAATTGCGGCTGCTTTATATAGTTGAAGGTTTTGCATAATAGATAGATTGGTTGTTTGTTTAAATATACTACCTTCCGCAGATATAAAATTCTTACATCATATAAATTAACTTTTTATAAAGATTGTTCTTATAACTTTGCCCGATAGTCGTTTACCGTCAATAAAAGAACCTGCTTAATTATTTAAGCAGGTTGGATTTATTTTTTAACTTAATTATATTGAGTAACGAAGTGTTATGCCATAGGTTCTTTGGTCGCCCAGTACACCTGCATAATGGCCTGCATTTCCTGCACCGGGTAATAGCTGTTCATAATAATCTTTATCAAAGATGTTACGCCCCCAAAAGAATGCGCTGAATTTATCGCCAACTCGGAAACCGAGCCTTGCATTTACCAATGAATACCCCTGTACTACAAGATAGGCAGACGGTGAGGGACTAGAGGAGAATTTAGACCTGTGGTAACTATCTGCAGCAAAAAAGAATTTTCCTGTCCTGCCTAAAAATTTACCATTAAAAGAAACTTCACCACCTAAAGATCCTGCCCATTTCGATATTCCCGGAAGCTGGCTTCCCGATATGTCTTTAAAGTTTGCACTTCCGGTTTCTTCTAATGGAACAGGAGCATTCTTAAAAGATTTATAGATACCGTCGGTGTACGCTACGGCACCGTAAAATCCAAGAAACTCACTTATGTTGATGTTAGCATCTACTTCTGCACCCTGCACCCTAACTTTTTCCGCATTAGACAGATATCCCCTGTTTACAGAAAGATCGGCTGCCTGTACCTGCGTCTGGTAGTCTTTAATGGTTGTATTATATACGACAAGGTTTAGGGTAGATTTTAAAGTTGGCCTTGTTTTTACACCGACTTCAAAGTGCGATACCCTTTCCGGTTTTATAACAGCAAGTTCCGTCATGGGTTGCCCATTAGCGTTTGGTAAACCGCCAAGGTTTAATCCTACAGGTTTAAAAGCAGTAGAGAAGGTAGCAAAAGTATTCACCCTTTCGGTTGCTTTATACGCAGCAGTTAGCTGACCGGAAAAGTTAGTGTCATCTATTTCTTTTTTAAATGCCTGATTGTTATAAACGGAATTTTTTAATGCTATCAGTGCCGGGTCATCTGTTTGCAGACCGCCATAGGTTTTCCTTTTAAAGTCTACTTTCTTTTTATCGTAATTTACACGTATGCCGGGTAATATGCTAAACTTGTTGGTTACGGCCCAATCCAACTGTCCAAACACCGCTCCGCTAAAGGATTTCATTTTCGGATACGATTTTATGCCATACCCCTCGAGCAGTCCCGGGGTTTGCCACAATTCGCTGGTGCTGTTTTGCGAGAAACGCCACTGATCCCTGCCTGCCTCTTCGGTATGCGCACCATCCGGTTTTAAATCCTGACCAAAAAGAAAAACACCAAATACGCCACTAAGATTCGACGATAACGAACCTGCCCATCGCACTTCCTGCGACCATTGCCTATGTTTAGAAGGTGCTTCAGACAAAGCAAGTCCCTGCAATCCGGTAAAGTCCCTGTCGTTCGATGGATCCCAATCCCAGAAACGCCATGCAGTGGTAGAGGTTAAAGTACCCGATCCTACTTTTAAATTAAATGTAGCCGATGCACCTCCCAAATCCTGGTATGAACGCCACGGGGTATCATGGTCTATTACCCTGTCAAAAGCATTTTTGCTCGGTAGTGTATAATTAAGATCTGCAATAATCTGGTTAAACTGACTGTACTGTGCACGTTGCGTTGGCGCTACACCTGCAATAACCTGTGCATATCCGTCAGGTCGCTGGCGTGTATAGTCAAAAGCCAGTAATACGTCAAAGTCGTTGGATGGTTTATATAAAAACTGGGCTCGTGCCCCAAGGTTGTTCAGGTCATTTACCCTTTTTTGGGTGGCAACGTTATACAATAAACCGTCGCGCTGGGTGCCCGAAAATGAAAAGCGTGCCGCTATATTTTTGGCTAACGTTCCGGTGACAGATGCTTTGGCCTGCACAAAACCATAATTACCATAGCTGCTTTCTACCGTTGCACCATAATCAAAACTGGGCTTATGGGTAGTAATATTAAAAGCTCCGGCAGTAGTGTTTTTACCAAATAGTGTACCCTGCGGTCCGCGCAACACTTCAATTTGCTCGGTATCTATAAAATCTAATGTTGTAGCGGCAGGGCGTGCATAATACACACCATCTACATAAAAGCCCACGCCTGAGTCTATGCCGTCGTTGGTTAAACCAAAAGTAGTTCCCATTCCTCTAATGCTTAAGCCTGTATTTCTTGGGTTGGATGAGTACAGCTGAACCGATGGTACAAGTTCTTTTAAGCGGTTTACGTTAAAAGCCCCCGCATCTTCGGCAAGCTTACCGCTTATAACAGATATTGGAATAGGTACCTGTTGCGCATTTTCTTTACGTCGACGGGATGTTATAAGAACTTCGTCCAGCTGTTTGTCAAAGTCGGCTGTAAGTGTTATTTCAATAGCAGATAATGGAATTTCATTTACAACGATCTCCATTGTTTTAAATCCTGTTGCCGTTATTTTTAATGATAATGGAAACTGGATTTCGGCAGGAAGTATAAAAGTACCGTTGGCATCTGCATTGTAAAAAACACCCGTTGATGTGTTTAAAACCGATGCCCCGGGTATAGATATTCCATCCATATCTTTTATTGTTCCTGTAATATTATCCTGTGAGAATGATAATTGGGCAACGAGCAATACTAAAATTTGTGTGAGTAAAAAATGCTTCATGGTTTGATTTTATGGTTGATAGCTGTTTTAGGCAGCTTGTTTTTTTGAAGCCGTAAATATATTAATAAAATATAAAGTCTATGGTTTTAGTAGACTATTAAAAAGTGAAAATTACAAAAAAATATTGACCGATATTTAGCTTGTTATTTGGATAGGGGAAATACAAAAAGATCCACTTTACAATTGTAAAATGGGTCTTTTTGTATTTATATCGATTATATTGTTATCTCAATTCCGGAAAGTCCTGCTTTAAGGCATCTTCCATAATAGTGAACTCTGAGTTTAAGATAGCTGCAAGTTGCGGTATATCAACAGTGTCAATTTCATAAGTAAGTTTATTACATATGTCTTTTGCAGTGGCATTTTCAAGCATTTCAAAAGAAGGCTTAATATTATGTGCAATAGCACCGATGCCTTTAAGGTCGTTATCGGCTACGGCCGTTTTAAGTTCGTCCATCTTGCCACTTACGGACGAGATAAACGTTTTTAAACAGTCGATAAGAAACTCCTGATTTCCTCCCGAGATGGTTTCAAGGTATTCCAGTGAATAAACTTTGTCGTCCGATGGTAACGATTCTGGATCTGCAAGTTGTTTTAGTGCATTGATGCTATTGGCTGTAAAGGGTTTTTCAAGAAACGAATAGCCTTCAGGGGTGTTTCCGTTTCCGGAAGTTCCTGTTTTAGTTATTGCAACAGGCAGTTCGTTTTTTAATTCCTTTCTTATATAGTCAAAAGTCTGGTAGGCATTAAGAGGCGTAGCACCTTCTGCAATAACCAAAATTGCGCCTTCATCATTTTTTTTTATCCATTGAATGGCTTCGTAGCTGCTGGTAAAACCTTGCACAATCCAGTTTTTATTTTCCGCTAAACGGATAAATTCTTCTCTCTCGGCAGCATCACTTTCTACCAGTAGTATTGTTGTATTCTTATTCATTATCGTAATCGTATAATTCTAATT
This sequence comes from Flavobacterium psychrophilum, assembly GCA_001708385.1. Lineage (NCBI taxonomy): Bacteria > Pseudomonadati > Bacteroidota > Flavobacteriia > Flavobacteriales > Flavobacteriaceae > Flavobacterium > Flavobacterium psychrophilum. The sequence goes on from CP012388.1 coordinate 2,683,779, forward strand.
AAGACGGCAGGTTCTTTTTTACAAAGGGTTCTACCATATATTTTCGTATAACATCCTGCAATGCATCATAGTTAATAGGCTTAGTAATATAATCATCCATGCCCAGTCGTAAACACTCTTCTCTTTCGCCTAAAAGCGCCCTTGCAGTGATGGCTACAATAGGTATGTGGGTGCCCGGCCTTTCAATAGAACGTATCTTTTCCGTAGCTTCAAAACCACTCATTTCCGGCATTTGTATGTCCATAAAAATGACATCCAGTTCCTGAGCTTCGTATGCTTTTACGGCCTCAAGTCCGTTTTCTGCTAACTGAATGTTGGCATTCGGAATTATTTTCTGGATGATGGTTTTAGCCAGCATTTGGTTTACAGGGTTGTCTTCTGCAATAAGTACCTTAAACGGAGCTTCAAAGCCTGTGTTAAGATTGATAACTTCGATATCTTCTTCCACAGAATCAGCACGATGAATGTTATTCAGTAATTCAAACAGCTGGTTGCTCACTATAGGTTTGGTTACATTAAAGCGTATATTTAGGTCTATACATGCCTGAATTAATTTTTCATCATCAATAGAACTGTGCAGTAGCATAACCGGTAATTTATCGGCACCCAGGTTTAGGGTTTCCCTTATTTGCTTAACAAGCTCCACACCATTAAGGTATGGCATGTTATAATCAATAATTGCCAGGTCGTAATTGCTGTCTTTTTCCAGCAATTCAATAGCTTCAATACCGTTAGATGCAAGCGTAGTATCTATGTTACGAACAGCAAGCATATCTTTAAGTATGGAAAGATTGTTGGCGTTATCATCAACAACAAGTACATTTTTTACATCAACCTTAGTCTTTTTAATGTCTGTTGTATCTGCTTCTGTCTTTAGTCTAATTCGGAAGGAGAAAGTGCTGCCTTTATTTACTTCACTTTCTACATAAAGGCTGCTGCCCATTATGGCTAACAGCTTATTGCTTATAGTTATTCCAAGGCCTGTACCTCCATATTTTCTAGTGGTAGAAGCATCTTCCTGATCAAAAGCATTAAATATTTTTTCTATGTTTTGCGGTGCTATACCTATGCCTGTATCACGGATAGAGAATGAAAATATCATTTCATCTTTAGAATCAAAACAAGGCATAGACGTTACCTTAAGTTCAATTTCTCCCTTAACGGTAAACTTAACGGCATTGCCCAAAAGGTTTACAAGTATTTGCCTAAGGCGAATAGGGTCGGCATGTATGAAACGTTTAATGTTTGGCTCTATATTCAATAATATTTCTAGCGATTTGGCATGCGCCTGATGCTTAACAATATCTATAGTTTGGCTGCAAAGCTGCAATAGGTCTGTTTTCTCCTGATCCAGTTCAAGCTTGCCGGCTTCTATTTTTGAGAAGTCAAGAATATCGTTAATAATATCTAATAGTGAATGTGCCGAAGTATTAACCATTTGCATGTATTTCTTTTGGCTGTCATTCAGTTCAGTCTTCATTAACAGGTCGCTAAACCCAATAACACCATTAAGCGGTGTCCTTATCTCGTGGCTCATATTTGCCAGGAATTCCGATTTCGACCTGCTCGCTGCTTCGGCTTTGTCTTTAGCGGTAGTTAAGGAAGATTCCATGTCTTTAAGGCGCGATATATCGGTAGCAATACCGAGGTAACCTGTAATTTCTCCTTTATGGTTTAGTACAGAGGTTATTACCAGGTGTACAGGGAAGGTGCTGCCGTCTTTACGTACAAATGTCCATTCGCGGGCATCAAATTTACCAAGCCTTGGTTTGTAGGTAAAAATGTCAAAGCCCGAGAAAGGCCTTCCATACTTTAGTTCGAGCTCTCTTGCACGTTTATTAATCTCCTCCTGTATATGAAATATCTGGACTTTCTGCCTGCCTATAAGTTCGTATGCACTATAGCCCAAAAGGTTTTCTGCACCTTTATTATATTTAATGATATTTCCATTGGTATCAGACTGAATTATAGCTACCTGTGTAGTAGCATTTAAAAGCCCTTCAAGCTCGTTAAGGCTTTTTTGCTGATTTTGTTCGGCATGTACCCTTTTAGAAATATCATTTATCTGTGATATAAAGTATAGCGGATTACCCTCTGCATCGCGTATTAACGATACATTAAGCAGTCCGTAAACCAGTTTTCCGGTTTTATGTATATAGCGTTTTTCAATACTATATGTAGTTCTTTTGTTTTGAAGCGTTTCATTAAGCAAAAGAAGATCGGCATCAAGATCGGCATCGAATGTCATATCCTGAAACGTAAGGCTCAAAAATTCATCGCGGGTGTAGCCAAGCATTTGCGATAAGGTTTCGTTTACCATCTGCCATTTCCCGTCCAGCCCTACTAAGGCCATTCCGTTTGGCGAATATTCAAAAGCACTTATAAAGCGGTTTGAGTTTTCGGTAGATAGCTCTTCCAGTCGTTTGCTAATCGTTATATCTTCTACCTGGGTAATCATAAGATCGTCATTGCCATCTTTCCCCTTAACCATAGATGTATTTACCCTGCACCAAATAGTTGCGCCGTTTCTCGTAAAAAACCTGCATTCTATGGTATAGCTTGGTATTTCTCCTGCAACAAGGCGCTCCCTGTATTCAGTTGCCATTTCAAGATCGTCGGGGTGCACCGTGTCGCGATAGGACATTGTGTTGAGATGGATCCTGTCATCCTCTGTAAAACCAAATATCTCAAGGCTGGCAGGATTAGCCATTAGTACCTGGCTGTTGGTGTTTACCAGTACAATACCTATTGCAGAATTGGTGTATATAGTCTCAAAACGTTCTTTTGTAAGCAGGTAATCCAGCTCTTCGAGTTTTTTTGTGTTTATATCCTGAAGCGCGCCATAAACCCTTACACAAATGCCATTTTCGATTTCCGGTTTCCCGAAAAAGCGTATCCATATTTCGTTGCCCTTTGCAGTAACAATTTTAAGTTCGGTGTCAAAAGGCTCGCCTGTTTCTAAAGCTTCATTAAAAATAGTAACGATGTTATCTCGGTGAACCCCTTCTTTAAAAAAGCTGATGCCTTCTTCTATAGTAGGGTTAAAATCATGGCATACTTCATGAATATCTTTAACAACATCTGTCCAGGTAAGTTTGCGGTTTACCATGTCTACTTCCCATCCGCCTATTCGGGCTATTTGGTTGGTAGACTCATATATTTTATTGAGTTTCTTTCGTTCTTCAACTTTATTTAAAAGGTTCTCTTTATAAATGCCGTCTTCCTTCTTAAACTTAAGAATAAGTCTATTCCCATCGGCGGTAGGAATGAATTTTCCAAAAGCATGAAGTGCAATAATCTTATTATTGGCATTTTGAAAAGCAATGATTTCGTTAAAATCAGTAGAATGCTTTTCGAGAAGACCAGTTATGATCTCCAAAAAAACATCATTGTTTTCGCTTCGTGCGATGTCGTAGTTCTCCGGATTGTAACCAAGCGTCTGCAAGAATGCATCGCTTAGGTATAACGCATCGGGCTTTGCACTGTTGCAAAACCACAAGCCATGTAAAACATCTGCTGTTATCCAGTTAAATAACTGGTCATTTTGTTTTAATAAATCCTGAAACTCGGTCTTTAGTAATCTTGACATAGTCGTGTATTAACAGGATTCCCCCCAAGCAATAAAAATATGGCAATACCTACTGAAAACCAAATAATTCACAATAAATACTTTAAAGCGTAAATAAATACGGAAAACTGCATTAATTGCTGTCATATAGAGTATTACAGGCTTATGGTTTAGATTTGCTTCCGGGCTCTAAGTTTAGTATATGTTAAGCTTTTGAGTCCGCCAATAATCTGGGAGCTGTATATGCCGGTTGAGCCGGAAAAAAAATAGGCAGTAAAGCAGGCAAGGCCTATGTAAATGCCGCAAGATGGGCCGAAGATTTCCATGCCCATTATAGTACAGGCAATTGGAGTATTTGTAGCACCTGAAAATACAGCGACAAATCCCATTCCTACCAGTAATGCCAGTGGCAGCGGAACAACCAAAAATAAGGCATTACCCAGTGTGGCGCCTACAAAGAAAAGCGGTGTAACTTCTCCGCCCTTAAAACCTGCCCCAAGAGTAAAAGTGGTAAGCAATAGTTTTAAAAGAAAAGCATAAGCAGGCAAATTATCTGTAAATGCAGCTGTTATGGTCGGTATGCCTAAGCCTACATATTGTGTTGTACCTAAATACCAAACTGTAGCCGCTATAAAAAATCCACCGATAAAAGGGCGTAACGGCGCATATGATATAAGGAACTTAAATAAACTTCCGTAAAAATGTACCAACTTAGAAAATAGCATGGCGGTTAATCCGAACGCAACACCACACCCAATAGTGAGTATAAGGTTAAAAGCTGTTATTTGAGGAATTTGCGGTATAAAGTACTGCGTATGCAAAACATTCCAGGCATGGCAGGTATAATGTGCAATAAAGGCAACAACTAGTGACGGTAATAGTGCTTTATATTTAAGGCCGCGTATAACCATAACCTCCAGGGCAAAAATGGCGCCGGCAAGCGGAGTGCCAAATACCGATGCAAACCCTGCACTTATTCCCATGATAAGGATTATTTGCCTGTCGTTATCAGACAGTTTAAAGAGATGGGTAAACTGGTCGGCAATCGCACCGCCCATTTGTACTGCTGTTCCTTCGCGTCCTGCAGATCCGCCAAACAAGTGTGTTGCCAGTGTGCCAAATAATACTAATGGTGCCATTCTGAAAGGTATTATTTGCTTAGGCGTATGAACTTCTTCCAATAACAGATTATTGCCCTTTACGACCGATTCCCCATAGTAGTGGTACATCAACCCTATAGCCAATCCGCCAAGTGGTAGTAGCGCTATAATCCAAACATGGCTTTCACGCCAGTTAGTTACCCAATTTAATGACGTGAGAAAAAACGCAGAGGCAGTACCAGTAAGTGCCCCAATAACAACAGCCAGTAACAGCCATTTTACAAGGTATTGTAATGTGAAAATTTGCGATACTTCTGCAATGTGTCTCTTAAAGTGTAGTGTTTTCATTTGTTTGCCTGATTAAATACATCTATTGTGGCATAAGCCATTGTATAGACGTCATCAGCTTACGGTAGATACCGTTGGGCGGTTCGGGGCAGACATCATTGCCATTAGAATTACAAATTTATAAAAATAAGTTTACATCTTTTACGGTATTCATATTTTAACTTCATTCGCCAAATTTTCACTGTTAATCTTGTTATAATTAATATTTAGTATAGTTAAAATTTGACTTAACTTTAAGTAAAATAGAATGTTATGGAGGTTTATTTTGTGGTTTTAAAGCTGCCAGGCAGTATAGAACTAAAATTTACAGATGGTAGCAGCCCCGAGAATTTTTGGGCACATGTTGCACAAATTATTAAAAACGGAGAAGCTAAAATTGTATCTGCACGTACAGATACCGGTGTGTCTGAAGAGCTAAGAAGCCACATAAACTGCAATTGTTTTGAAACCTATTTTTTATTTTACCTTATGTCTAATAAAAGTGAAATTAAAAATCACGAGTTGATTTTTGATAAGGCAAACGACCTGCTAAAGGTGGGAAATTACGAATCCGTTATTGACTGTAACGATAATTTTCAGCTTGTAACTTTAGACTACCAGGATATAATAGATCCTTCCATAAATTCCGGAACCGGTAATCCGTTGTTATCGGCATAGATAGTAAATCAGGTAACCTTTTCTTGTTATTATAGATATCTAAGGGTAATGCCAGGTTAACGTTTGCTTTATGTTGGCACACTACTTTCGCGCCAACTAATACAAACACAATTTTATTGATGAAAAAATTACTTATGCTGTTACTAATAATAACAGGTTTTTCTGCATATGCACAAAAGGCAGGTGTCATATCAGGAAAAATAGTAGATGCCGAAGGAAACTTTTCGCTTCCTGGAGCTACCGTAAGATTAGCAGACTCTAATCGCTACACAGTATCAAACCAAACCGGAGATTTCGAATTCCTTACCATTCCGGCAGGTTCTTATAAAGTAGAGGTGCTTTATTTAGGTTACCAGACACAATCGCAGGATGTAACGGTAGAAGAAGGTAAACATGCTGTTGTAAACTTTATACTTTCCAGCGGTTCTGAGACACTTAATGAAGTTGTTTTGGTAGGAGATGCACTTAGAGGACAGGCAAGGGCATTAAACCAGCAGAAAAACAATAAGAATATTACCAATGTAATATCATCTGACCAGGTAGGGCGTTTTCCCGACTCTAATATAGGAGATGCGTTAAAGCGTGTGCCTGGTATTACAATGCAAAATGACCAGGGCGAAGCACGTAATATTATCATCCGAGGACTTGCACCATCATTAAACTCGGTGACACTTAACGGCGACAGGATTCCTTCTGCTGAAGGAGATAACAGAAATGTACAGATGGACCTTATTCCATCGGATATGATTTCAACTATCGAAGTGAACAAAACACTTACTCCCGATATGGATGCTGATGCAATTGGTGGATCCGTTAACCTCATTACGCGTGCAACACCAAACGGAGAAAGAATATCTGCAACGCTTGCCGGCGGATACGGTCCTATAAGAGATCAGGGTATATATACTGCAGGTTTTGTATATGGTAACCGATTTGTTAATAACAGGTTAGGTGTTGTTGCCAGCGGATCGTACAATAACAACAACTTTGGGTCTGACAATATTGAGGCAGTTTGGGCTAAAGACGAATTTAATAACACCTATGTGCAGGAGCAGGCTATTCGTAACTACGATGTACAGCGTGTAAGAAGAAGTGTTGCTTTGGCAACCGACTTTAAATTTGACAACAACAATACTATTTATGCTAATGCTATCTATAACTGGAGAGACGACCGCGAAAATCGTTTTGCATTAACGTATGATGATATGGAGCCAATATACAATGGCGAAACAATTACAGGTTTTACAGGAAATGTAAAGCGTGAAAATAAGGGTGGTATAGATAGTAACCGTGGCAAAAGCCGCAGGCTTGAAGTACAGAAAGTACAGAACTATGCACTTCGTGGTGAACATCTTCTTAACTCTAAATTAGATTTAGACTGGTCTATGAACTATGCAGAGGCAAGCGAGAAAAAACCAAACGAGCGTTATATTGAGTTTGAACAGGAAGAGCTTGAAATGAGCCAGAACCTTAGCAACCCTAGAAAACCTTTTGTAACAACTACAGGTGAAGACTTATCGTCATTCGGTCTTTCTGAACTTACGCAAAGTACAGATGATACCAGTGAAAAAGAATTTGGTGCGAAGGTTAATATCCGTATTCCATTTTCTGTATTTGAAGGTCAGAAAGGAAGATTAAGAACAGGTCTTCGCGTACGCTTAAAAGATAAGGACAGAAACAATAGTTTCTACTCGTATGAGCCACTTTCAGGTGATGTTAGCCTTGCAGATGTACCTACTGTATATCTTGGAGGTAACGGTTTTAACCCTGGCAGCCAGTATGTAGGTGGTAACTTTGCTACGGCAAAATACCTTGGTGGGTTAGACCTTAATAACCCAACGCTATACAACAGGGAATCAGATCCGTCTGAATTCCTGGCGGTAAACTACAAAGCAAAAGAAAACATCTACGCAGGTTATGTGCGTTGGGACCAGGATTTTAACGACAAACTATCTATGATTCTTGGTGTTCGTATAGAAAATACCCACATAGATTATACAGGTAACAGGGTACTTGACGAAGAAGAGCTTGAAGGTACTGTTAACAATACCAACTCGTATACTAATGTATTGCCAAGTATTTCATTTAAGTACGATGTAAATAAAGATTTTGTACTTAGGGCTGCGGCTACCACAGCGTTGGCAAGGCCCAATTACTATGCGCTTGCACCGTACATTAATAATATTGCTGCTGATTCTGAGATACAGGCGGGTAACCCAAATCTTGATGCGACTTACTCATACAATTTCGATTTAATGGCAGAGAATTATTTTGAGTCAATTGGTCTTGTATCAGGTGGTGTGTTTTATAAAAACTTAAAAGACTTTATTTATACTTACAGTAATAACCAGTACTCTACAGCAGATTTTGCTGCTGATTTCCCAGGACAGGCAAACCCGGTTCCGGTTGGAGAAGAGTGGACATTTGTTCAGTCAAGAAACGGAAATAATGTAGATGTATATGGTTTTGAGGTGGCTTTTCAGCGTCAGCTTGATTTCCTTCCAGGATTCCTGAAATATTTCGGAGTATATGCTAACTATACGTATACCGATAGTAAAGCAAAAGGTATTACGAATGAAGATGGTGAAGAAAGAAAAAATGTTGGCCTTCCGGGTACTGCACCACACATGTTTAACGGATCGTTATCATGGGAGAACAGCCGTTTCTCTGCAAGGGCATCTGCTAACTTTGCATCAGATTACCTTGACGAACTTGGATCGGACGATTTTAATGACAGCTACTACGACAAGCAGTTTTTCCTTGACATAAATGCATCATTTAAGGTTACGAAAAACCTGAGCATTTTTGCGGAAGCAAAAAACCTTACCAATCAGCCGTTACGTTATTATCAGGGAATATCTTCACGAGTAATGCAGTTAGAATATTACCAGGCACGTTTTAACCTGGGCGTTAAATTTGACCTTTAATAGATTATGAGAATTAGAAAAATTATAGCCGCTTTACTGTTTGTAGGACTGTACTTTTCATGCAGCACAAAACTTGCATCGGTAAGGGCAGATGCTCTTAAACCCGCTGTCGTAACACAGCAAACACTACACGATACAGACGATCCCGCAATTTGGATAAATCCACAGGATGCTACAAAAAGCCTTGTTATTGGTACAGATAAAGATACCGATGGCGGATTGTATATGTACGACCTTAATGGCAAAATCGTTAAAAAATCTATCCCGTTATTAAGACCTAACAATGTTGATATTGCGTACGGACTTATAATCAACGGTAAAAAAACAGATATCGCTGTTACTACCGAAAGGCTTAGCAATAAGATACGAATTTTTAGCCTGCCCAATCTTGAGCCGATAGACAATGGCGGTATTGAAGTTTTTACAGGCGAAGCAGAGCGCGACCCTATGGGTGTATCGCTTTATACACGCCCTTCAGACAATGCTATTTTTGCAATTGTAGGAAGAAAAACAGGTCCTTCGGGAACATATTTATGGCAGTATGAACTTTCCGGATCTACAGGAAAAGTTACTGCTAATGTGGTAAGGAAATTTGGAAAGTTCAGCGGTAAAAAAGAGATAGAAGCCATAGCTGTAGACAACGAGCTGGGGTACATTTATTACTGTGATGAACAGTCCGGTATTCGTAAATACATGGCAGACCCGGCCCTTAAAAACGATACTGAGATCGCCTTTTTTGGCACTACAGGTTTTAAAGCAGATAACGAAGGTATAGCCATTTACAAAAAAGATGCTAAAACAGGTTACATACTTGTGTCTAACCAACAGGCAAATACATTTATGGTATATCCGCGTGAAGGCGCAAACGGTAACCCTAACGAGTACCCGCTACTGGCAGAAGTTCCTACATCTACCATAGAGTGTGATGGTGCCGATGTTACCAATGTAAATCTTGGCGGTAAATTTCACAACGGAATGTTTGTAGCCATGAGTAACGGTATGACGTTTCATTACTACACATTGGATGATATACAAGCCCGTATAGATTTGCAAAAAAAGAAATAAAGATAGTTAGTAGGTTTAGTTTAGTTAAAAATCCTCTTTCCATTCGTGGAAAGGGGATTTTTTTATTTCGGCATCTGCCAAAAGCCGTTTCTCGACAGTACCACTCCAATTCTAGGTGATACACGGCGAATTCTAAATAGCCGTTTTTTAGCCTGGTTTATTAATTAATTTCGACACTTCAATAAATATTGGCTAGTAAAAAGCGGTGTATTTATTAAAACACAATGGAAAGTTTAAGAGTGTTAATCTGTTGCTTTAAAAGTGATTAATTGATTGAGTTAAATAATGAAGAAGAAAACCCTGAAAATTTCTGCCGTAGTAGCACTTATTATTATAGGAAGCCTTTTGTATGGCTACTACGGTTTTTTGTATAAGTCTGCCAGAGATATAAGCAGCGAAACATCTGCATTTACAGTGCCTGCACATGGTCTTGCGGGAGAGTATGCTGCTAATGTTAAAACTGCAGATGCCAAATACCTTAACCAGGCTATAGAAATAAATGGAAAAGTTACAGAAATACGTGATTCTTTGGTAATACTGGACGCTAATGTGGTTTGTGGATTTGATGCCCTTCCTGCCGATGCCGCTGTAAATAAAAATGTAACCATAAAAGGGAGATGTATTGGGTTTGATGAACTTTTTGGCGAAGTAAAACTCGATCAGTGCACTATTAAACATTAACTAATTAATACACATGAAGCGATTTTTTTTACTAACAGCATGTTTGTTCGGTTTGGCAACAGCCTACAGCCAGGACGACCTGCTAAATGAACTGGATTCTACTCAGGTATCCGATACTTATGCCACAGCCGCCTTTAAGGGCTTGCAGATAGTTACGTTGCAAACCACTAAAATGCCTGCAAAAAAAGAATTTTACTTTGTAGTATCCCACCGCTTTGGTACGGTAAAAGACGGTATTTCTGAGTTTTTTGGACTTGACCACGCCACTACAAAAATAGGAGGGGTTTATGGTATTACCGATTGGCTTTCGGTTAGTGCCTCACGCCATACTTTGCTTAAGGTATATGAAGCCGGACTTAAATACAGGGTGGCAAGGCAGAGTGCCGATTTTCCGGTAGATATTGTAGGGTATAATACTGTAGACGTAAATACTTTTCTTGAAAAAGAAAACTATCCGAAGATTGAATTTGCCGACAGGCTTACTTACATCTCGCAGATATTGATATCAAGAAAATTCTCTGATAAGCTTTCATTCGAACTGATTCCCTCATATATACATAAAAACCTGTACAACCCTGCTATAGAAAATGATAGTCAGTTTTCATTAGGAGCAGGAGGCAGGATGAAACTTACTAAAAGGCTTTCGCTTAATATGGAGTATATGCAAAATTTTGATAAGCCTTCTTTCTATACCAATCCGCTGTCGGTTGGACTGGATATAGATACCGGCGGACACGTATTCCAACTGTTGTTCACCAACTCGCAGGCAATGACGGAAGGTGGTTATGTAACAAATGCTGCGGGCGACTGGGGTAAGGGCGATTTTTTCTTTGGGTTTAATTTATACAGGGTTTTTTAATATGAAAGCGAAAATATTTTTAGGGATATCACTACTCATTGCTGGTTTATATAGTTGCGATTCGCATACGTATGAAGAAATTGAAGATGTGCCTGTAGTAGTAGAGAGGGTAACTTATAATGCCAACATAAAATCTATTATAGATGCTCAGTGTACCAGCTGTCATGCAGCAGGAAGAACAGCATCGTTCAGGCCACTTACAAATTACGCAGAGGTAAAAGATGCTGTAGAAAATGCAGGACTTTTGCAGCGTATTCAGCTTGAAAATGGAGAACCAGGTGTGATGCCTCAGAGTGGACGTATGCCGCAGGGACGAATTGACCTGATACTACAATGGAATACACAGGGATTACTGGAAAATTAATAGAAAATATATTATGAAAAGACACATAGAATTTACAATTTGCATTGCGTGCCTGTTGCTATCGGCAGTAATTTACGGGCAAAAGTACAGTACAAGAACCGGAAATATTAAGTTCGAAGCTTCTGTGCCTTCGTTTGAAGAAATAGTTGGAGAAAACAAATCTGCCTCTGCTGTGCTGGAAGCGTCTAAGGGTGATTTTGCCGTACTGGCTTTAATGAAGGGATTCCGTTTTAAAGTTGCCCTTATGGAAGAACATTTTAACGAGAATTATGTAGAATCAGACAAATTTCCGAAAGCTACCTTTAAAGGAAAAGTAGAAGGATTTGATGCTGCTAAACTTTCGGCGGAAGCTAAAAGCTTTACCATTTCGGGCGACCTTACCCTGCATGGTAAAACAAAAAAAATAACTGATACTGCCAAGATAAGCAAGTCGGGTAACACTATTACTGTTGTCGGTTCCTTTACTGTAAAACCTGCCGATTTTGATATTGTCATACCTTCTTTGGTGAGTAAGAAAGTATCAGATAAAATAGAAGTGAGTTATAACTTTTCGTTAGCTAAATAATATTCGTATGAAAAAACTATTCTCCCTGCTGCTATTGTGTTCTGCACTTTGCAGTGCACAGCAAAAAGCTAAAGATGTATTTGATGTTGCCCGCTCGGGCACCGTTGAAGAAATGAAAGCATTAGTGCAAATAAAAAAGGACACAGTAAATTCGGTAAATGCCCATGGCTATTCTACTCTTATACTGGCGTGCTATCGTGGTAATAAGCCTGTGGCAGAATATTTGGCTTCAAAAGTAGATAATATAAACTACAACAGTAGTAGTGGTACTGCACTTGCCGCTGCAGCAATAAAAGGTGATGTTGCAACGGTAAAGATCTTACTGGAGAATAAAGCTAACCCGGATCTTGCGGATGCTAATGGAATGACTCCATTGATGTTTGCATCGCAATTTGACAATAAGGAGTTGCTTCTTTTACTGCTAAAATACAAGGCTAATGCAACAGTTGCAAACAGCGAAGGTAAGTCGGCTATGGACTATGCAGTACACAATAAAAACCAGGAAATTATAAACCTGCTCAAATCAAAATAAAACAATCTAAAACTAATGAACATGAAAAGAAAATTACTAATATCAGCCTTACTTTTAGGCGTTGCAGGTTTGCATGCGCAGACTAAAGCAACAGCTGTAGTTACGTTGGGTAATGGAGGTATGACGGCTAAAATGGAATTAAATAACGCTACAACCACCGCAACACTTACACTTACGGGTCCGTCTGACAGATGGTTTGCACTGCAGATAGGAAACTTTTCAAACGGCGCGGGTATGCAGGAAGGTACAGATGTAGTGTACTGGAACGGAACAACGTTAGTAGATGCTGTACAGTCAGGAATTGGAGGAGCTCCTACTCCTGATACTAACGATTGGACTGTTACGTCAAATACTACTTCTGGCAGTACACGAACTGTTGTAGCAACAAGAGCTTTTAATACCGGTAGTGCAGATGATTATGCTATCGCATATACAGATGCAAATATTGATTATGCATGGGCAAGAGCCAGCACTGCTACAAATAACTTATTAACTCATGGCAGCAGCCGTGGCTACAGCCTGAACGTTGCTTTTGCAGATGTGTTGGATACTCCGGGCTTCACACTTCAAAATCTTCAGGTATATCCTAATCCTGTGATTGATGTACTTACGCTTTCTAATAGTGAAGCAATAACTGAAGTACAACTAATAAATATGTTAGGACAGGTGGTTATTTCACAAAAAACAAATAGCAACAATGTTGAGGTTAATACTTCTCAGTTGCAAAACGGTAGTTACATCCTTAAAGTGTCTACTGCATACGGTACGGCTTCTAGCAAAATATTGAAGTAACGTGTTTCTTTTTGAGCTTGGTTTTAAAGGTCTTCCGTATTACGGAAGGCCTTTTTTAATGAATAAAATAGGGATAGCTATTTTTTAAAGGATTTATGGCACGAATTTGGTTTTGAAATGTTTAATTTGTTGTTCGATTAAAATGCTACACCTTAAAGCCATATGAAGATATTTTCGCTGCTACTTGTTTTACTTTTTGTGAATTCAAATAATTATGAACTGCCTGTTGTGCGCCAAAAGTATGTTAGTGCTGCGGTATCTCAGGAAAGTGCCGATACCTTTCACGAAAGCTTTGCAAATGTTAGTGAAGACCATACCAATTCTACTTTGGTGGCTTACAAGGCAGCATCTAAAGTACTGCTGGCAAAATATGAAGATGGTGTTTTTGCCAAGATGCGTTTTTTTAATCAGGGTAAAAAATTACTGGAAGCAACAATTAAAAAAGCCCCCGATAATTATGAGGCGCGCCTTATACGTTTAAACATTCAGGATAATGTGCCGTGGATAACAGGCTATACATCTAACATCAAAGAAGACAAAGCTTTCCTGATGAAATATTTTACCAAACAGCCCGAAGACCTCAAGATTTTTACACAAAAATACATACTTCAGTGCGATGCTTTTTCGGCTAAAGAAAAAGCAGTGTTTAAATTAGACTAAAAATAAGCCCTTAGCTGAACGCTTCCGGTATGTATTGCTTTGCTGGTTTCGCTTTTGCGCCCCTGGTAGCTTACGTTTACATCCAGAAACTGAGTCAGGTTCTTTTGCAGTAATAAGCGCCATGTAAGGTTTTGTCCGGCCTGTAATCCTTCAAGCATTTGATATGCGGCAGGAGAAAGTTCGTTTCCTGTAAAATCATTTTTATACAGCGAAAATTCACCATTAGCAGTAAACTGTTTTTCTGAAGCATAACTAAACGATGTACCTATGCGTTGCTGATTAAGTAATTCAAGATCGCCTATCTGGTTTTCTTTCTTCTTGTATTCGTAGAAAATATCCCAACTTGCGTTACGCGAAAAAATATACGATATCTTGGGCATAAGTCCGTAGCCTTCAACTTTAAAGTTCTTGCTTCCGTAGTTTTCTGATGCAGATGCCGACTCATTGGTTTGTCCTGAAAAGCTAAACAACCATATTTTTTTAACCAGATGTGCATACTGTAGCTGATGGCTGTTATTGCTGTTTTCCTGAGAACCCACCGTAAGTAGGGTCTTTGCCCGGTTCTTAAGATATGTATATGTTACCGAATGGTCTTGTTTTCCACGGTTGTAAAATAAACTGTTGCGTATGCTTGATGATAAACCCAATAGGTTTTCTTCACTTGATGAAAACGGGTTAAGGTCGAAATTATCACTATCACGTTCAATTTTTCTATCAACAAGGAAAGAGGTTTGATTGTAGAAATAAGAAAGTAGTTTTTTAAATCCGCCTTCATTTTGCCATTGGTTGGGGTTAAGCGTAACCGACTGCGAAAATTTGTTCTGGTGGGTGCGCACAAATACCTGATTGGGCACAAATACCCTTACAAAAGTAGCCTGATCGGGAAAAGGAGCAACCTCAAATTCCTGTAATTCCTGAATGCCGTTGCCGTTATAATCATTCCAGGTGTATACTCCCTGACCGGGTTCTACCTGTAAATAGGTAAACTCCTGTTGGGCGATGGTTCCCGATGTGGTTTCGTACGCCGTATTTACCTGCACCAACTGATCCCAATAACGGTCGTTATACAAAACCCTTGAGTTAAGCGAAGGTTCGCTTTTAAGCGTTGCGTCATCAAATTTAAGATTACGGTAGTTTACAAAAACAGAAAGGTCACTTTTTTCTGTTTGCAATAGCCTCGATTTTAGATAATAAGAACGGGATGTATTTACTTTTTGTATCAGTCCGTTTACAAGGCTGTCGTTAGCACGCTGTAGGTAGCCCAATTCAACATAAACCTTTGTGCTGTCGCCACGGCCAACAAAAGCACCAAATTCGCTAAAGCGCTGGCTTAACGTAGTAAATTGTTGTGTTGCTTTTATCTTCTCGCGGTTATCTTCAAGGCGTACGGTACCTCCAACCCAGTTCTTGCTGAAATGGTATTTTGCCAACGCCTCATTTCTTACAAAAGTTGAAGTAGAATAATCGCTGTCGCTTTGCAGCCAGCTACCGCGGTTTTGTACTAAAAGCTGCTTAAAGTTAAAGAGGCCGTCAACAACGTGACGGGTTCCGCTAAAGGCATTAGAGAAATCAAGCTTTTCTACCTGATAGTTTAACTGCCCCTTTTGCGGCAGGCGGAATGTTGTGCCTGCTACCAGATAACTCTGGTCACCATCGGTTGTAATAATATTGGTGAGGTTCCAGTCACGGTTAAATTCAATGTTGAATAATCGCTCAATAGTCCTGAAATCTTTTTGTATAAACTGATAGTTGGCAAAAGCGTCCAGTTCCCATTTGTTTGTAGTAAATAACCGTTGTTTGGCGTTTAGCTTTCCAGCTATGCCATTGTTATCGCCATCATCTATAGGAGAGAAAAGGTTGAGGTCGTTATTGCTTATACCGGCCTCAAAATCAATTATGGTTTTTTCACCAGGGTTGTATTTACCCATTAGGGTTGCAATCTGAATTTTGGTAGGAGCCGTAAGGCGCACAATAGGTTCATAATTACCCTGCGGTATACCGTTTACAGGGGCTACATATTGATAAATACGACCCACGGCGGCGGCATTCGCCAAGATGTAATTACCAAGGTTATTGCCTACAAGGCTAAAGCGCACATTGTATAATTCATCTGCCGGATTGTTAGAATATTCGAATACTTCAACCCCGCTGATGTTTACTTTTTTATACAATGTTTTATTTTCGGAATAGGAATCAACAAATGCGGAAGGCGCCGTCATTTTGGTAACGTCATCTCCTGCCTCACGCAATATTGCAGCCTGTTCGGGCGAAAGGTTTTGCTGCAACGGCTGATTTTTAACGTCGTTTTCAGAATATAAGTATCCGCCAATACTCCAGGTGTCGGCTTCGTGTGTAATACCGCCATAGGTTACAAAACGGGTATAGCTGCGTTCGGAATATTGATATTCTACATTGATACGCATCTCTGACGTGATCGGGAAGAGCGAAGTAAAGATGATCTCGCCGGCGTTATAGTCGATGATGTAGTCATTATTTTCACCGCGTTCCAGCAAAATACCATTTACAAATACCCTTTCAGATCCTGATATTACCAGTACATATAATTCCTGGTTTGGTCCTCTTAGTTTATAGGGACCCTGGTTACCTTCCTGGCCGGTAAATGTACTTTTTGCATATTGCCCACGCACCAATGCCGCCGCAGCGAATATAGATGTTTTATTACCTTCATCGCCAAAAGTAAAAGCGGTTGAAAGTCCCTGTACTTTTTTATTGAAATTCAGGAAACGCGATTGGCGGTTTTCAAGGAAAAGGTCGCCCGCGCGTATGCTCCATTTATCGGTAAACATTTCAATGAATATCTGGTCGAATTCATCCAGCTTCTGCGAATAGCCACCTTCCTGTAATGGAATGTTAGTGTCTTGTATAGAGGCGCGAAGGGTTACGGTTTCAGATATTTTCCCGGTTATCTGTAAATCAAGGTTAGAATTTACAACAGCATTCTGGTTGTTACCAACAGTAATTCCTCTGGTAATACTACCCGATGTGGTAAGGCCGTCAAACGGTTTAAAAGTGTTGAGCGGGCTACGCGCTACAGTGTAGAGCCCGGTGGTGCCGGCGCTATTCTGTACAACGCGGCTTTCATCGTAAATGCTGTATTTTTTAGTAAGGTATTCGGGGTAGGAGAGATAACGAACAGTAAGTGTATCCTGAGAAGTATATCCGTTACGGAAAACTAAAGTACTATTACGAAAATCGACTTTATAATAGGTGGTGTCAACATCGTTGCCCTGCCTGTCCTGAAGCTTAAAAAACGCTTTGTTAATGCTAACACTGTCAATTTTTATAGTGTCCTGTGTTGCCGTAATTTTCCGGTTTTTATACGGCGTATTTATCTCCTGCCCATAAAGTGCAGAAACACAACATAAAAACACCATTAAAAGCCCGTTTTTCAGCATAGTACACTATAAACTCAAAAAAGGCAAAAGTAGTGTATTTAAAGGGAAGATTTAAGAGAGGGAATGTTGTAATTACAAGTAGGTTAATAGCCGCAGCGCGGCGACATATTTATAGAAAGCTGATTGAATACATAAAAACTCCGAAAGAGTGGTATATGTACCCTCCTTCGGAGTTTAATAATTTTTATTGAGGTTTCGGCTACGCTGTATTCTCCTAAAAGAACAGAGAACCCACTGGAAACTGTTTATTGCTTAAGCGTCTTTAGTTACTAACTGTAACGTTTCACGACTTATCTGTTTTACCAATACCTCTTTGCCCTGTGCTACTGCATCGGCAGAAGTTTCGGTAAAATGGCGAATGGTATATAGCGATACATTCTCGTTGTAAGTAACCTGGAATTTCTTAGAAAGTATGCTTTTCAGTTCCGGGAAGTTGCCAAATTTGTCTTCAACACATACAGAGAAGCTAATAGCTGTATTCTGAATAAGTGTAACCTTTATGTTATATTTATGAAGAAGCAGGAATATCTCGCTTATGTTCTCTTCCATAATAAAAGAGAAGTCAAGCGATGATAATGAGATAAGCAGCTGGTTCTTCTTAACGATAAAACAAGATGTATGCGGCTCAAGATCTGCGCCTTTGCTAACACTTGTTCCTGCCAATAACGGATTAACAAATGATTTTACGTAAAGGGGAATCTCTTTTTTCTGTAATGGCTGTAATGTTTTTGGGTGAATAACCGTAGCCCCGTAAAACGCAAGCTCGATAGCTTCACGGTACGATATCTGGTTAAGCAATACAGCATTTTCAAAGTAACGCGGATCGGCGTTAAGAACACCCGGTACATCTTTCCATATTGTAACGCTGTCTGCATTTAGGCAATACGCGAATATGGCAGCAGTATAGTCAGATCCTTCTCTACCAAGAGTGGTTGTGAATCCGTTTTCGTCAGATCCCAAGAAGCCCTGTGTAATGTTAAGCGTCTTTTTCTTAAGCGCTTTTATATTTTTCTGTGTCAGGTCCCAATCAACAATCGCATCGCGGTAAGTTGTATCTGTTTTAATGTACTCACGTACATCGATCCATTGGTTTTTAAGTCCTCGTGAATTAAAGTAGTGACTCACTACTGTTGTAGAAAGTACCTCACCAAGACTAACAACCTGATCGTACACAAAGTTATAGTTAGGCGATTTGTTGTGCTGAAGGAAACTTTCAAGATCGGCAAAAATAGCGTTGATAGCGGCAAAAGCAGCATCGTTCTCGTCGTCAAACAGGTCTATTAAAATCTGGTTATGGTACTTCTTTACTTCCTGTATAGAAGCCTGCAGCTCCGGTGATTTATCAAAGTAGTTCTTTATAACCGCCTCGAAAGCGTTCGTGGTTTTTCCCATAGCAGAGATTACCAGCAGCACGTTTTCGTGGCCAACTTTTTCTAAAACATCATACACATTTTTAATACCATCGGCATCTTTAACTGATGCGCCTCCAAATTTGAATACTTTCATCCTGAAAAGTGTTTATAGATCTAATGTAAACTTTGTAATTCCTTCTTCGTTCATCTGGACTGTAAGCCAGTCCTGAAATATTGTTGCTCCCGAGCGTTCGTAAAACTGTATGGCATGCGTATTCCAGTTAAGCACCGCCCATTCGGCACGGCGAACACCTTCCTGCTTTGCAAACTTCATTACTTCTTTGTAAAGTGCGCTGCCTGCACCGGTACCGCGTTTTTCCTGTTTCACAATCAGGTCTTCTAAATGAATGGTCTTTCCCTTCCATGTAGAATAACGATAATAAAACAATGCCATACCTATAATTTCTCCATCCTGTTCGGCTAAAAAAGTATGGAATAATGGATTGTTTCCAAAACCATCGCGTTCAAGCTCTTCTACCGTTACCACTACAGCGTCGGGTTCATTTTCAAAAACCGCAAGCTCGTTAATAAGCTCTAAAACTGCGGGCATGTCTTCTCTGCGTCCTTTTCGTACTAACATGTGCCAAATTTGCGCAAAAATACACGCAAAATACCTTATAAATAATAATTTATTTTCATATCACAAAAATATCGATATTTGTGCCCTCAACACAACTACAACGTTATAGTAATGGAAGAACGCAACAAAACATTAGGCGAGTTCATCATTGAAAAACAAGAAGACTTTAAATATTCTTCGGGAGAACTATCAAAACTAATCAACTCCATAAGGCTGGCAGCCAAAGTGGTTAACTACAAGGTAAATAAGGCCGGGCTGGTAGACATCATCGGTAAGTTTGGAGAACAGAATATTCAGGGTGAAGACCAACAAAAACTGGATGTTTACGCTAACGAAATTTTTATCCAGACGCTTATAAACCGTGAAATTGTATGTGGTATAGCTTCAGAAGAAAATGACGACTTTATCACAATTCAGGGTAATGACGGGGCACACAATAATAAATATGTGGTGCTTATAGATCCGCTTGACGGTTCATCTAACATCGATGTAAATGTTTCGGTGGGTACTATTTTCTCTGTATACCGCAGGGTGACACCTGTTGGTACACCGGTAACACTTGAAGATTTCCTTCAGCCGGGGATAAACCAGGTAGCGGCTGGTTACGTTATTTACGGAACATCAACAATGTTAGTTTATACTACCGGTAATGGAGTGAACGGCTTTACGCTTAACCCCGCGATTGGTACGTTTTACCTTTCGCATCCAAAACTGAGTTTCCCGAAAGATGGCATAATCTATTCTATCAATGAAGGTAACTACGTGCATTTTCCGCAAGGGGTTAAAGATTATATTAAATACTGCCAGCTTGAAGAAGGCGACAGGCCCTATACGTCACGATACATCGGAAGCCTGGTTTCAGACATTCACCGTAATATGATAAAAGGTGGGATATATATTTATCCAACAAGTTCTAAAGCACCGAACGGTAAGTTAAGGCTGCTTTATGAGTGCAATCCTATGGCATTTATTGCCGAACAGGCAGGCGGTAAAGCGTCTGATGGATTTGGAAGGATCATGGAAATTCAACCTACTGAACTGCACCAGCGTGTGCCGTTTTTCTGCGGAAGCGAAAACATGGTTACAAAGGCTGAGGAGTTTATGGGAAAATACGGGAGGTAAGTCATAAATTCTTAAGGTCGAAAGTCACAAAGTCAAAAGGTAGAAGACAAAGAAAAACATAGAAATAAAGAAATCCCGCAATAGCGGGATTTCTTGTTATGCTTGCATGGAGCTAAGAAACTAAGTGTCTCAGCACCTAAGCAACTTTTATTTATTCATGTGCTGCATTTCGTAAAGGAAAGTATCCAGGTCTACATTAAGTACAAGCAATGATAATGCTTTATCTACAATGTAATGTACGTTGCCCGGTGTAAAACCTAAAGCGAGTGCAAAACGTGTAAGTATTTCTTTTTGTCTTGGCCCAAGTATGTGATCTGCATATACCATTCTTGAAAGGTCATACAAACGCTCAAGTCTGTGTACGTGAAGGTACGGCGGGTTAATAGGGTATCTTAAAGGGTTTTCGAGGATCTCACTGTACTCTTCGGGTGAAATTTCAAGCTCTTTAGCCAGCTTGTCAAGAAAGTGGCGCTCTTCTTCAGAAAGGTGTCCATTTTCCATGGCAACCCTTACGATTGCAGAGAAATGTCCTTTGTTCCTGTTCTTAAAGCCACTATCGAATAAATCTGAAATGGACATGTTTTTTCTGTTAAAATTAAAACGCAAATATACTTCTATATTTTAGGTGGATATAATTTTTTAAAAGATTTTAGCTAAACCTGCGTTCTTTTATAACAGTTTTGGGAAAGGATAGTTTGTAAAAATACCGTAAGTTTACGGTTTTAATAATTTATCAGTCGCATCATGTCAGAATTTTGGCTATATTTTGAAACGGGCCTGCGCCACGTACTGGATATTAACGGCTACGACCATATCTTATTTATTGCAATGCTTGCTGTGCCTTATACTTTTAAGGACTGGAAGAATGTTATACTTCTTGTAACCCTGTTTACTATTGGGCATACACTATCCCTTATACTCTCTGTATTTGGTATAGTTACCGTAAATGCCACTATGGTGGAGTTTTTAATACCTATAACCATTCTAGTAGCTGCAGTTTATAATATTATAAAACTGGGTAAAAAGACATCAAAAAACAACAGCATTAACTTTATTGCAATTACAACCCTGTTTTTTGGTATCATTCACGGTTTGGGCTTCTCAAACTATTTCAAGCTTTTGTTAGGCAAACATGCCGATGACAAAGTACTTCCGTTACTGGAATTTGCTTTAGGAATAGAAGCTGCGCAAATAATGATTGTATTGGTTGTACTTATATTAGGATATATATTGCAGGAGTTCTTCCGCATGTCAAAAAGAGACTGGGTGCTTATAACTTCGGCTTTTGTAGCAGGGGTTGTTGTGCCGATGATTATAGGTAGTGAAATTTGGTAATTTTTTAACAGTATAGAAATGCCGATTGCTTTATTTTTAAGCGTCGGGATTTGCACGGATGATGAAAGAAAAAAAACAGAACAAATACGACAGGGCATATTTAAGAATAGCCAGGGAGTGGGGACAGTTATCGTACTGCAAACGCAAAAAAGTTGGCGCAATTATTGTTAAAGACAGAATGATAATATCTGATGGTTATAACGGGACACCATCGGGATTTGAAAATTGCTGCGAGGATGAACAGGGTCTTACCTCATGGTATGTACTGCACGCCGAAGCAAATGCAATATTAAAAGTTGCCCGTTCAACACAGTCGTGCGAAGGCGCAACGCTCTACATAACCATGTCGCCCTGTAAAGATTGCAGTAAGCTAATTCATCAGGCGGGAATAAAAAGGGTTGTATACCTGGAGGGTTATAAAGATAATTCGGGTATAGACTTTTTGCTGAAGGCTGGGGTAGACGTGGTGCATATTGCCGATCTGGAAGCTGATATAAATGAAAATTAAGAGGATTTATTTACCTATTGTTCTATCACTGGCGCTTGCCATAGGGTTGCTTATGGGCAGTTTCCTTAATTTTCCTGCTACACAGCGCGGTATTATATCCAGCTCGAACAAGAGCAAACTCAATAAACTTATCGATTTTATAGACAGCGAATATGTAGACAATGTGAATACCGATTCTATTGTAGATATCACTGTAAACAGCATATTAGAAAAACTCGATCCACATTCCGTTTACATCGCCAAAAACGAAATGGAAGAGGTTGCCCAGAGCATGAAGGGTGACTTTGTAGGTATCGGTGTAAATTTCTATATGTATAAAGACTCTGTTGCGGTTATAAAGCCGATTCCGGGTGGCCCCTCAGACAGGGCCGGTATTAAAGCCGGAGACCGCATACTTTTTGCAGATAATAGTAAGTTGTACGGAAAAAAACTGCCTAATGATACACTTTTCGCCAAGCTTAAAGGTGCAGAGGGGTCTAAAGTAAGGCTTACTATTTTCAGGAAAAGCGAAAACAAAAAATTCAATGTAGATGTTCAGCGTGATATTGTACCTATAAAAAGTGTAGATGCTGCTGTTATGGCTTCGCGCAATACAGGTTACATAAAAATAAACCGTTTTGCAGAAACTACAGGAGATGAATTTCACCGTGCACTTATCAATCTAAAAGCGCAGGGTGCCACACAACTTGTGGTAGACCTTCGCGATAATGGTGGGGGGTATCTTGAGAAAGCTGTACAGATTGCCGATGAATTTTTAAAGGATGGCGACCTTATAGTTAAAACAAAAAATAAAAAGAACCGTGTAGATGAAACCTTTGCCACTAAAAAGGGTGATTTCGAAACGGGTAAACTTTATATACTTATAAATGAAAATAGTGCTTCAGCAAGCGAAATACTTGCAGGTGCAATTCAGGATAATGACAGGGGGATTATAGTGGGCAGGCGCTCTTTTGGTAAAGGGCTTGTGCAGCGCGAAATGCCGTTGGGTGATGGTAGTGCAGTTCGCCTCACCGTTGCGCGTTATTATACGCCATCCGGCAGATCGATACAAAGAAGCTATGATCATGGTGGAGACGAATATTTTAATGATTTTGAAAAACGTTTTGAAAGTGGCGAGCTGTATGCTGCCGATAGCATAAAAGTAGCCGATACGCTTAAGTTTAAAACAGCTAAGGGGCGTATTGTATATGGTGGTGGTGGTATTATTCCGGATGTTTTTGTTCCGATGGAAGGCAAACATGGCGATGAGGCTATTGCGCTGATAATGCAGAGTGGTATTGTGAGTTATTTTGTATTTGAACAACTGGATAAAGTCAGGAGCGGATTTAAAGGACTCAAAGCTGCGGCCATAGAGGAGAAAGTAATAACAACCGATAAATATTTTAATGCCTTTGCGGCTTACCTTGCTAAAAGCGGACTGACCTTTAAGCTTGAAAAAAGTAAGGACAGGGTAAAGCACTATCTGGCTGCTGAGTTTGAACGACAACTGCTTAGCGAAAGGGCGTATTACGAAATGATTATAAAAGAAGATAGTATGGTGAAAACCATTCTAACCAAGAAATAGTTTACAGTGATTGATCAATAGCAGAGGGCAGTAAAGCTTCACTCCAATAAATTAAAAAAGACCAAACAATTATTTGTTTGGTCTTTTTTAATTTATACGGGCAGCTGTAAACTACTTTTTTATACTGTCGTGGTACTGCGTTGGTTTGCCATCATTCCATAAAGTAAGAATGTCGGTGCCAATTGCTGCGCCGCTTCCTGCAGCAATAGCAAGCTGGCTTCTGTGACCTGCAAGAGTTCCTGCAGCATAAATACCTTCGGTAACCAAGTGGTCTTCGTTTTTCAGCTGAATGCGGTTTTTCTCCGGCATCGCTTTTTTGTTCGGAATTACATATTCCAAAAGGCCTTCAATTGCAAAAGTATTGGCAGAGCCAATGGCAAGTACAACAGCTTTCGCCTGATAGGTGCATTTGTTAGTGGTAACCGTAAAGTTACCTGCTTCACCTTCAACAGCCATAACTTTTTCGTTAGGAATTTGTTCCATTTCCGGGTACAAAGTCGCAAGCTGTTCAAGCGTAGTATGCATCAGGTCAGAACCTAATGTTCCGGCAGGAATGCCATACGCATTATTAAAAACAGCATTCTCTAAAGAGGTAGCTTTTTGGTGGGTTAAAATTCCGGCTTTTTTGCCTTCGGCATATGGCCTTTTTAGTGCAGAACCTACTATAAGTGCACAGGAAACGCCAGATACGCCTCCTCCAATAATTAGAACGTCAAACATAATTTATCTTCTTGTTTTTTCTTCAATACTTTTAGACATCTTGAAGATAATCAGTATACAAACAGCACATAACGATGCAATGATGCCTATTAGTGCTACAAGGCTGTTTCCTTCAAAAAGATTGTCGAAATCAAGGAGAGTGATGTTGAAAACTATTAGCGCAGCTGCAATAGTTAATAGTGTGTAAATAAAAATCTTCATTATATAATTCTTAATGATGTAGTGTGTGTAGTTGCTTGTATTTCAGAAATGTAAAATTATGAAATATTATTACGCAAACAGTTGTTTAACATTTGCTGCAAATAATTTAACAGCGATAGCAAGCAGGATAACCCCAAAAACTTTGCGGATAACCCCAAGCCCGTTGTTGCCTAATGCTCTCTCAATACGTGCAGAAGATTTTAATACTATGAAAACCACAATAACGTTAATTACAATGGCTACTATAATATTTATCTTCTCGTATTCTGCTCTTAACGAAAGCAGGGTAGTCATTGTTCCGGCACCGGCAATAAGCGGAAATGCTATGGGTACTATAGAGGCAGTGCTTGGGTTGTCTTCCTTATAAAGGCGAATACCTAAGATCATTTCTAAAGCAAGGAAAAACAATACAAACGAACCTGCTACGGCAAATGAGCTGGCATCTATACCTATAAGCTTAAGGATTTCTTCTCCAACAAAAAGGAATACGATCATGATAATCATCGCAACGATGGATGCTTTTTCAGATTGTATATGTCCCAGTTTGTTGCGCAGGTCTACAATAATAGGAATGCTTCCTACTATATCTATTACCGCAAAAAGAACCATGCTTACCGTAAATATTTCTCTCCAGTCAAAACCCATTGGCTTGTTTTTTATGAATGCAAAGGTATTAATAAATACTATAAGTTATTGTTACAAAACAGGGAAGTTTGTTGCTGAAAACAAGCTGTCTCTTATCTGTTTAGCCGGATTTTAAATAAATATAACGCAATGATGTTTAAAAATTGGCTTTACTAGTGTTTTATACCGCTTTTCGTATTAAAAACAATAAGTGTGGTTTATGCTGTAATTTGGAATTAGTTAAAATTATTGAGAGAATCGCAAAAGGGTTTGTGTGGCTTAAAGTTTGCGTATCTTTGCGGCATGTTTCAACTGGGAAAAACAATTGTGTCTGAGGACATACTGGAAAAGGAATTTGTATGCAATCTTTCTGCATGCAAGGGTGCGTGTTGTGTAGACGGCGATGCCGGAGCACCACTAAATGAAGAGGAGACCAAAATACTGAAGGCTATCTATCCTAAGGTAAAACCTTTTTTGAGAAAAGAGGGTATTGCAGCGATAGAAGCACAGGGAACATGGGTAACAGGAACCGATGGCGATCTTGAAACGCCACTTATTGATAATAAAGATTGCGCTTACGTAATCTTTGATGGCAAAACCGCACTCTGCGGTATAGAGCAGGCTTACAATCAGGGTATAGTAGATTGGAAAAAGCCGGTATCATGCCATTTATATCCAATACGCATAAAAGACTTTACAGAGTTTGCCGCGGTAAATTATGACAAGTGGGATATTTGCGACGATGCATGTTCACTTGGTAAAGAACTTGAAGTGCCGGTATACAAATTCGTGAAAGAAGCGCTTGTAAGAAGATTTGGCGCCGACTGGTATGCAGAGCTTGAAAAGGTAGCTGCCGAATTAAAGGAAAATCCGGTGCAAAGACGCCGCTAAGTCCCTAAAACATACGTTTTCGCTGTGTTTTTTTAGCAATTTTTTTGTAAATTTATATTTCGCAATATATTCATTTTCAATATGTTGTAAAATACCTGTGAGTTTGTAAGAATTTTTTCTGTTGTTAAAAACTCAGGGGAATTGTGAATAAGTTTGGCTTTCATTTATTGATTCAAATGCCAATCTTTGTATTCCCCCTCAAGATTAAGTTATCTATTCTTTAATACTATAAAAGTCAAATCAATATGTCTGCAATCGAACCGATATTACAGGAAAATAAAAATCGTTTTGTGATTTTCCCAATAAAACACCACGATATATGGGACTGGTATAAAAAAATGGAGGCGAGTTTCTGGACAGCTGAAGAGATAGATCTTCACCAGGATCTTAATGACTGGAATACTAAGCTTAGTGAAGATGAAAAATATTTCATTAAACATATTCTGGCATTTTTTGCAGCATCTGACGGTATTGTAAATGAAAATCTTGCAGAGAACTTTGTAAACGAAGTGCAGTATGCTGAGGCTAAGTTTTTCTATGGTTTCCAGATCATGATGGAAAACATCCATAGCGAAACCTACTCGCTGCTTATAGATACTTATGTAAAGGATGAAACTGAAAAAGACCAGCTTTTCCGTGCGCTTGATGTGTTTCCTGCTATTAAGAAAAAAGCAGACTGGGCACTTAAATGGATAGAGTCTGATTCTTTTGCAGAAAGACTTATTGCGTTTGCAGCGGTAGAAGGTATATTTTTCTCGGGTGCATTCTGCTCTATATACTGGCTTAAAAAGCGTGGGCTTATGCCGGGGCTTACCTTTTCTAACGAATTAATTTCGCGTGATGAAGGTGTTCATTGTGATTTTGCAGTTCACCTGCACAATCATCACCTTGTAAATAAAGTGCCTAAAGACAGGATTAAAGAAATTCTTATTGATGCGCTTGATATTGAAAGGGAATTTATTACTGAGTCGCTTCCGGCAAGTTTAATTGGTATGAATGCGGTATTAATGACGCAGTACCTTGAATTTGTAACCGACAGGCTTCTTGTAGAACTTGGCTGCGAAAGGCAGTACAACGTGGGTAACCCGTTTGATTTTATGGATATGATCTCGCTTCAGGGTAAAACGAACTTCTTTGAAAAAAGGGTTTCAGAGTACCAGAAAGCGGGAGTTATTAAAAACGAAGGCGATTCTCAGGCAATTACCTTTGATGCCGATTTTTAATTAGAAGAAACAAACAACCCATCTATATTAAATTAGGTGTGCTTAGGCATGCCGATTATTAACTTTTTTAAAATTATTGTCATATGTATGTAGCGAAAAGAGACGGAAAAAGAGAGCCGGTAATGTTTGATAAAATTACTGACCGCGTAAGAAAACTGTGCTATGAACTAAACGAACTGGTTGATCCTGTTAAGGTGGCAATGCGTGTTATTGAAGGTTTGTATGATGGTGTAACCACATCTGAACTGGATAACCTTGCGGCAGAAACTGCAGCATCTATGACGATTACTCACCCTGATTATGCCCAGCTTGCTGCGCGTATTGCGGTGTCTAACCTGCACAAGAATACTAAAAAATCGTTCTCTGAAACGATGAGTGAGATGTACCACTATGTAAACCCAAGAACAAACCAGGAGTCTCCTCTTTTGTCTGATGAGGTTTATGAGGCAATTATGGCAAATGCCGAAGTGCTTGATTCTACAATCATTTACAACAGGGATTTTAATTACGATTACTTCGGGTTTAAAACGCTTGAGCGTTCTTACCTGCTAAAAATAAACGGACAGATCGTTGAAAGGCCACAGCATATGCTAATGCGTGTGTCTGTTGGTATTCACCTTAACGATATTCCTGCAGCCATAGAGACGTATGAGCTGATGTCTAAGAAATTCTTTACCCATGCTACGCCTACACTGTTTAATGCAGGTACCCCTAAGCCACAAATGTCGTCATGTTTCCTTCTTTCAATGAAAGATGATAGTATTGACGGTATTTATGATACGCTTAGAAGTACTGCTAAAATATCGCAGTCGGCTGGTGGTATAGGGTTATCTATACACAATGTAAGGGCTACCGGTTCTTATATTCGTGGTACAAACGGTACATCAAACGGTATTGTACCAATGCTTCGCGTATTTAACGATACGGCACGTTATGTAGATCAGGGTGGAGGTAAACGTAAAGGAAGCTTTGCTGTTTACATTGAGCCTTGGCATGCTGATATTTTTGATTTCCTTGACCTGAGAAAAAATCACGGTAAAGAAGAAATGAGAACGCGTGACCTTTTCCTTGCAATGTGGATTCCCGACTTGTTTATGAAACGTGTTCAGGAAGACAGTACATGGACGCTTATGTGTCCTAACGAGTGCCCTAACCTTTATGATGTGCACAGTGAAGAGTTTGATGCACTTTACTTAAGTTATGAGGCTGCAAACAAAGGAAGAAAAACAGTTAAAGCTCGTGAATTATGGGAAAAAATACTTGAATCTCAGATTGAGACAGGTTTACCATACATGCTTTACAAAGATGCGGCAAACAGAAAGTCGAACCAGAAAAACCTGGGTACTATCCGTTCATCAAATCTTTGTACAGAGATCATGGAGTATACGTCTCCGGATGAGATCGCTGTGTGTAACCTTGCGTCTATATCGTTGCCAATGTTTGTTGAGAACGGTACATTTAACCATGAATTTTTACACCAGGTTACTAAGCGTATAACACGCAACCTTAACAAAGTTATAGACAGGAATTATTATCCTGTTATTGAGGCAGAAAACTCTAACATGCGTCACCGTCCTGTAGGATTAGGTGTTCAGGGTCTTGCCGATGCTTTTATCCTTATGCGTTTGCCATTTACAAGTGACGCGGCTAAAGCTTTAAACCAGGAGATTTTTGAAACGATTTACTTTGCTGCTGTTACCGCTTCTATGGAAATGGCTAAAGAAGAAGGTCCGTATTCAACATTCCAGGGGTCTCCAATATCTCAGGGAGAATTTCAGTACAACCTTTGGGGTCTTAACGATGGCGATTTAAGCGGCCGTTGGGATTGGGCTTCACTTCGTAAAGAAGTTATGGAGCATGGTGTTAGAAACTCACTGCTTATGGCGCCAATGCCTACAGCATCTACATCTCAGATTCTTGGTAACAACGAAGCGTTTGAACCGTATACTTCTAATATCTACACAAGAAGGGTGCTTTCAGGTGAATTTATCGTAGTAAATAAACACCTTCTTAGCGATCTTGTAAACCTTGGTTTATGGAATGAAAGCCTTAAGCAGGAAGTTATGAGAGCTAACGGATCGATACAAAATATAGACGTTATACCTCAGGATATAAAAGACCTTTACAAAACGGTTTGGGAAATGAGTATGAAAGATATCATAGACATGTCCCGCCAGAGAGGTTACTTTATAGACCAGTCGCAGTCGCTTAACCTTTTCATGGAAGGCGCTACGTTCTCTAAACTTACGTCTATGCACTTCTATGCATGGCAGAGTGGCCTTAAAACAGGTATGTACTATTTAAGGACTAAGAGTGCTGTAGATGCTATTAAGTTTACGCTTAATAATGACAAAAAAGTAGAGGAAGTTCCGGAAATTGCAGCGGCGCCAAAACCGGTTGCGGCAGCAGTTGTTGAAGAGGTTCAGCCTATTGCCGTGAGCGAATTTCAGGCGATGCTTGAACGTTCAAGGACTGCAGATCCTGAAGACTGCGAAATGTGTGGTTCATAATAAAAATTTATATATTTACACCTTGGAAGGAGCAGTTATGCTCCTTCTTTTTTAGGATATAGTTTTATGTACACGTATAGAGAATTAGATGTAGACCATACCATGCTGGCATCAAAGAGTCAGCGCTTGGTTAATGTAATTATAGATACTATAGTTTTAGCTGTTATTTTAGTTTTTACGGGCCTCTTGGCTTCTATATTATATCATGTTTTTGACTATGACGGCATGCTGATTTGGAGTATGGAACTGTCTACAGCAGGTAGAATTGTGCTGGATATTAGCATCTTCGTTTTGTACTATGTACTTATGGAATTGCTCACACAGCATACACTGGGTAAATATGTGTCGGGTACAAAGGTGGTTATGGCAGATGGAACAAGGCCAGGTCTAGGTGTTTTAATTGTGCGCACTGCCTGCCGTTTTATACCACTTGAGTTTTTCTCTGTTTTTGGAGAAACAGCAAGGGCATGGCATGATAGTATTCCGAATGTGTATGTAATAGATGTTACTACATACAACAGAGCTTCGATGATTAAGGCTAGGCTGTATGATGCAGAAGACAGGGAAAAGAATATAAAAAGCTCTTTTAAAGAGATATAGAATAAAAAATGCAAAAACCTTTAGAGATTACCTATAATATGCTTGCAGAACGTAATTCGCGTATTGTAAACCTTATTATAGATTTTATTGTAACAACCATTCTTAATATTGGCCTTGCGGCAGGATGTAACTGGCTTTATGATTATACCGGAATAGACGGATTTCAGATTGGGCCTGCTGTTATGGGAAACATTAGGTATACCCTCATGGGGCTTTGCGTGCACATAGTATATTATGGCTTGTTCGAAACCCTTAGCATGCGTACGCTGGGTAAATATGTAACTAATTCAATAGTAGTTAACAGGGATGGAAGCCGACCCGATACCAACCGTATTTTAATACGTACCCTATGCAGGCAGATTCCGTTCGAGATTATTTCGTTTTTAGGAGTTTACCCTATTGGCTGGCATGACACCTTTTCTAAAACACTGGTTGTAGATGCTGCAAAATTAAAAAAGGCTCAGGAACTGAACGCGAAAAAGCAAATGAGCGATAACTTATAAAATAAAAATTATGTCAAAAGATAAAAAAGGAGTTTACTCGGGACTTATAGAGAAAGATGAAAATGGTAATTATTTTGCAGGTGAGTATTTGTTGGATTATCAGCATGTAGAAAAAAACTTCAAAGTTGGAGACAAGATAACTATAAAGTCAGTTATTGATAATCCAAGCGATAAGAGTTTAGAGAAGTATCCGCAGAAATCGCGTGATTTCTTTTTATTCAACAACAAAAAGTAATTTTGCAGCAGCAATTAAAAACATAAGTTTTGAGCGCATTATTTTTTACAGACAGAAGTGAGGTTGATATTAAAGATGTTGTTTTTAATGAAGCCGTAGCCGTACAGATTGAGCAGTTTTTAAAAGAATACCGCTTTAAAGATGTGCTGGAGCAGTATGAACTACCTGTAAATAATAAAATGCTGCTGTATGGTAAAACCGGCTGTGGTAAAACCATGACGGCAAAAGCCATTGCCAAAGTCTTGGAAAGAAAGCTCATAGTTGTTAACCTGGCATCTATTGTGTCGTCTAAACTTGGCGAGACAGCAAAAAATGTTGCCACGCTGTTTAAAGAAGTGAGTTATCACGATGCTGTGCTGTTTTTTGATGAATTTGATACTTTGGGTCAGGTACGCGATCATGACAGCCGTGACAGCAGCGAAATGAAGCGTGTGGTAAATGCAATACTTCAGTTGGTAGATAACTTTCCGTCGAATTCGGTTTTAATAGCAGCGACCAATCAGATCAATATAATCGATGAGGCTTTAATACGCCGTTTTCAATTGAGGCTGGAATTTCATTCGCCTGCCAAAGAAGTGCTGGATACCTATTACGATAAGCTGCTGACAAAATATCCGGCAGAATTTCAAAAAATAGAACGTAAGTACGATATATCTTTTGCAGAGGCTAAAAATGAAGTTTTTACTCAGGTTAAAAATAACATTATTCAGGCAGAGCTGGCAAAGGGAGGTATTAATTAAGCTGTATAGCAAACAAAATATAATCATAATCACATGATGCAATGGGAACAGCTGCTGTCGCTTAAAAGGCAGGGCGATACAAGCAAAAGGTTACGTAAAGAGCAGGATGATACCCGTTTGGGTTTTGAGGTAGATTACGACCGTATTATATTCTCATCGGCTTTTAGAAGCCTTCAGGACAAAACACAGGTTATACCTTTGTCTAAAACCGACTTTGTACATACCCGCCTTACGCATAGCCTCGAGGTATCGGTTGTAGGCCGCTCCCTGGGCAGGCTTGTAGGTAAAAAAATTATTGAAAAGCATCCGTACCTTCAGGATATTCACGGTTTTCAGATGAATGACTTTGGTGCTATTGTGGCTGCGGCTGCATTATCGCATGATATAGGTAACCCACCGTTTGGTCATTCGGGTGAAAAGGCTATAGGTGAGTATTTTAAAACAGGCAAAGGTAAAGATTACAAAGAGCACCTTACGGATAAAGAATGGCAGGACTTAACCGATTTTGAAGGTAATGCCAACGGTTTTAATTTGTTAACGGCATCACGCCCGGGTATTGAGGGCGGACTAAGAATTTCATACGCTACCCTTGGTGCTTTTATGAAATACCCTAAAGAGTCGCTTCCTAAAAAGCCAACGGCTAATATTGCCGATAAGAAATATGGGTTTTTTCAGTGCGACGCCCATTTCTTTCAGGATGTGGCTAAAGAGCTTGGCCTTATTCCGAACAAAACAGGAGATGATATCGGTTACGAACGTCATCCATTGGCATACCTTGTTGAGGCGGCTGATGATATCTGTTATACCATCATAGATTTTGAAGACGGCATTAACCTCGGACTAATATCTGAAGACTTTGCGTTAGAATATCTTATAAAATTGGTTAAGGATAATGTGTATGTAGAAAAATACAAGTCGCTTGTAACTAAAGAAGACCGTATAAGTTACCTGCGTGCACTTGCTATTAACAGCCTTATTGGAGATGCAGTAAACGTATTCCTTGAAAACGAAGAAGCTATATTGGAAGGTAAATATCCGTACGCACTTACCGAAAGAGGTAAGTATACGGCACAGATGAAAGATATCATCAACATAAGCATTAAAAATATTTACCAGAGCCGTGAAGTGGTTGAGAAAGAAGTGATAGGTTACCGTATCATTAATACGCTGTTAGATACGTTCTGTACGGCTTATAACAATAAGTTTGATGGTTCTGCAAGCAACTATGATAATTTGGTTCTTAAGTTGCTGCCTGAAAAGTTCATTACAGAAAAAATGAGCCTTTACGACAGGCTGCTACATATATGCCATTTTGTGTCTACACTGACCGATGGTAAAGCGGTACTACTATATAACACAATAACAGGAGCTAAATAGTTACATTCTGTTATTCTGAATGTAGCGGAACTGATCGAAGAAAGTCTCATTCAAGAAATAAAAAAAGGAAGAACTTCATTAAGTTCTTCCTTTTTTGTTTTAAATGTGTCGATTAAAATGAGTAGCTAAGTCCTACGCCGATCATCTGCTTAAGCTGAATCCTCGGGCCTTCGGTAACCTGTGCGCCGTCTCTTTCTATCTTGTTTTTAATATCGTCGTCGTATATTAAGTGCATACCAACGTTTGCTTTTACATACTGGTTAACCGTAAGGTCAAGCTGCATTTGCCAGTCAACATCGATATTTCCAAAATTATTTAGGTAATCAGTATAAAAAGTAAATCGGTTGTCAAGCATTATATTGGTGAATATCTGCCTTTTAAACTGATTCGTTATAAGTATACCTACCTCTGTACGTGTGTTTTTACCGGCAGAGATCATATTTCCGTCGGCATCATAAACTGCAGCCTGAACCCCAAAAGCACCCTGGTTTGCAAGCCTGTTATTAGACACTATAGTAGTTTTGTCTGTAAGCGGAGAGAAATATGCGTTAAGCCCAAGGTCTTTGCGGATGTACTCGGCACCAATACCTAAAAAGATATATGCCGGAGAGAATGGACCTGATATCTCATCTACAGTATTTGGGTAAGAATAACCGTTGGCGAACTGTGTTTTAAAATTGAATTTTCCTCCATAATACCAGTTAGAAATTGAATCTCTCCTGTAACCAAAAGTGGAGTTTAATTCGATTTGGTCATCTGTTTTACGGGTTTCCTGGCCTTCCTGCCTGTTAAGTCCGTATTTAAGAATAAGTTCATTGTTCCAGCTAAGGTTGCCCTTTGTGTATTTTCTAACAAAAGCACCTTTTACGATACCTGCAATGGCGTTGTTACCACCCACGTTCCAGTTGATAAAAGCAACCTGATTAAGGTCTAGTCCGACACGGTTTGTTTTTTCCCAATAGGTGATGGAATCTGGTAGTGTTGTGGTTACTATTATCTGGGCTCTGGATATCTGGCTAAATGCAATGCATAAAAAAGCTATTAAGCAGGCTTTTAATCTCATTCTGAATTGATTTTTTTGGAAATTCGATGCAAAAGTCGTCATTTTTTCAGTAAGCTGAAAAAATATCTTTAAGGCTTTTAACGTCGATACCACAGGATTGTTGTAATTGAAATACAGTTCCGTGTTCAATAAATTGATCTGGAATACCTAATGTGCTTGTTTTTAGCGTGTAACCGTTTTTTGCTGCAAACGCAGAAATTGTACTTCCAAAGCCGCCGTTAATGCATCCGTCTTCAATAGTGATAATTTCCTGATGATTTAAAAATATATCGTGCAGTGCTTTTTCATCAAGTGGTTTAATAAAGCCAAAATCATAATGAGAGAACAACGAACTATTGTTTATATCCGCTAAAACTTTGGTAACGTTGTTGCCAATAGTTCCTGTTGAAAGTACGGCTACCTGAGATCCGCCGCGAAGTTGTTTTGCCCGGCCTATTTGTATCTGTTCAAAAGGTTTAAGCCAATCGGTATTTTCTGCACGTCCCCGTGGATATCTTATAGCAATAGGATGATCTAACCCCAATTGCGCAGTGTATAAAATATTTCTCAGATCGGCTTCATTAAGCGGGGCATAAACAATAAGGTTGGGTATGCAGTTTAGATAAGCAATATCAAAAACGCCATGATGTGTTGCGCCGTCTTCGCCAACAAGGCCGGCACGGTCCAGGCAAAAAATTACAGGCAGGTTTTGCAGGGCAACATCGTGTATCAGCTGGTCGTATGCTCTTTGTAAAAAGGTAGAGTAAATATTGCAGTATACTACCATGCCTTGTGTTGCCATTCCTGCGGCTAAGGTTACAGCGTGCTGTTCGGCAATGCCTACATCAAAAGCACGGTCGGGAAAAGCTTCCATCATAAATTTCATGGAGCTGCCCGATGGCATGGCAGGGGTAATGCCTATTATTTTTTCGTTTTGAGTAGCCAGTTCAACCAGTGTAAGTCCGAAAACATCCTGGTATTTAGGCGGAAGGTTGTCATCGGCAATTGCCAGTACTTCACCTGTAAGTCGGTCAAATTTTCCCGGGGCGTGATATTTTACCTGGTCTTCCTCGGCTTGTTTAAGGCCTTTGCCTTTTGTTGTTATAATATGAAGGAAACGCGGTCCTTTTTTATGTTTAAGCCTTTCAAGTTCTTTTAGTAACGCAGGCAGGTCGTGACCATCGATTGGGCCGCTATAATCAAAGTTAAGCGATTTGATCATGTTGTTATCGCGCGGATTGGTGCCTTCTTTTACCTGAGTAAGGTAATTTTTAAGCGCTCCCACGCTTGGGTCTATACCAATAGCATTGTCATTAAGTATAACAAGAAGATTAGCATTGGTAACCCCGGCATGGTTAAGGCCTTCAAAAGCCATACCCGATGCAATAGAAGCATCGCCAATAATAGCAATGTGATTTTTATCTTTTTCACCTTTAAGGTTAGAGGCAATTGCCATACCTAAAGCGGCAGAAATTGAAGTACTACTGTGCCCGGTGCCAAAAGTATCATATTCGCTCTCGCTGCGTTTCGGGAAACCGCTTATGCCATCCAGTTGACGGTTGGTGTCAAATTTATCTTTACGGCCGGTAAGTATCTTGTGTCCGTAAGCCTGATGGCCTACATCCCAAACCAATAGATCTTCAGGCGTATTAAAAATGTAATGCAATGCAATTGTAAGTTCTGTAACGCCAAGGCTTGCGCCGAGATGTCCCTCTTTAACCGAAACAATATCTATAATAAAACTGCGTAGTTCCTGCGCCAGTTGCGGCAACTGGGACGGACTAAGTTTTCTTAGGTCTGCGGGGTCTTGAATCTGGTTTAAAAGGTTATCTGCCATTGCTTAAAATAGAATAGCAAATTTACGATATAAAAATTACAATCGTTTATTTGTTTTAAGGGGTATTGTTAGAGTTTGTATACTTCACTTAGCTAATAAGATTACTCTGCGCGTCTGATGATGCCAATTACCCTTCTCTCTTTTATGGTGTCCCTCGTTCTGAGCGTGTCAGGATGTATGGTGTCCTCCTGCGGACTTGCAATGCTTTCTGTCTTAACAATAGTGTCGCTGACAGTTTTAGTTTCAACTTCTCCTTTCACTGTTCGTCCGTTACAGCTTAAAAGGGTTGTACCCATACAGATCAATAGCGCAAGTAAGAATGCTTTTTTGAAATGCGTTTGCCCTAATAATACCTTTTGGGGTATAGTAACGGTTATGGGGTTCAGTTGTTGTTCGGTAAAACGACCGCATACCCTGGTGCCGTTCTTTGCCAGCAGAAACTCATGAATCTGATCTGCTTTCATCCCGGTGAAGTCAACCACTGTTTGCGAACACTGGCCGCAAAACCGTCCCTGGGCTTCAGGCTTCATAGTGTCCCAACTTTTATGGCATGGTTTAGGGACTGAGAATTGTTTTTTCATGGCATTGGTTTGTTTTATAACGAATTGGCTACTACAAAAAGTATTGTTAATTTAAGATTTTATTTATAATACTTTTGTAATCATAATCGTATTTTTGATATTATGGAAAATATTTTTACCCACGAGTATTTTATGAAGAAGGCCCTCAACGAAGCTCAGGAGGCATTTGATAAAGGAGAAATACCCGTTGGTGCCCTTGTTGTAGTAGATAACAGAGTTATAGCAAAATCGCATAATTTAACCGAATTGCTTAACGATGTTACCGCACATGCCGAGATGCAGTCCATAACCGCGGCGGCAAATTTTCTTGGAGGTAAGTATCTTACGGGCTGTACGCTGTATGTTACACTAGAGCCCTGCCAGATGTGTGCGGGAGCGTTATATTGGAGCCAGATAAGCCGTGTCGTATATGGCGCCCATGATGAGCATAGAGGTTATAGGGCTATGGGCGCAAAGCTGCACCCTAAAACAGAAGTTATTAGCGGAATAATGGAGCAGGAATGTTCTGTTTTAGTAAAAGATTTTTTTAAAAAGCGAAGGGCTTAAAAAGTAGAAAGCCAGTAGTTTAACAGCTTTTGAAATTGAGGCATAATTAGTTTTAATATATAATAATTTTTGAGGCAATAATAAGATCATATTCTTAGTTATAGCGTAAAAATAACAACCAACAAACCATCATTAACCAACAAACCAACCAAAGTATGAAAACCCTGAAATTGATGCTGTGTCTTGCAGTATTCTCCGTGCTGTTTCATGCCTGTAAACAATCAGGAAAAGATTTTGATTCTGACTATACCTTATACAGAGAGTATGTTTCCAGTTTTACATCGGGTATTGTCTCCACCGGGGCCGACATACAGGTTGGACTGGCATTTACCAAAACCGAATGGAAAGATAACCAGGAATTGGATAGCGACTATTTTTCTGTTTCGCCGTCTGCAAAAGGTAAAGTGGTTTTCCTACCGGGAAATATAATTGCTTTCCGCCCTACAGAAAAGCTGGATCAGGATACCGAATACCGTGTAACACTCCATCTCTCAAAATTTATAGAGCTGCCTAAAAACCTGAGCGATTTTAAATTCAGGGTTAAAACCATTAAGCAGGATTTTGTTGTCGCGGTGCAGGACCTGCAATCGTATAACAGGGACTGGCAGTATCTTAATGGTACGCTTAAAACCAGCGACCAGATGGATTTTGATGTTGCTAAAAAAATAGTAACCGCAGAACAAGATGGTAAAAAACTACCAGTACGTTTTGATGGCAAGACAGGAACATCATCTGAATTCCATTTTATAATAGACAGTATTCAACGTAAAGTTCAAAACAGCAATGTTAAGATCAGCTGGAATGGCAAAGCGGCAGATGTTGATACGGAAGGTACTCAGGATTTTGAGATTCCGGGTAAAGATAATTTCAAAGTAATAAACATGACGCCGCAATACGGCGACAACCAGACACTGCTTATAAATTTCTCAGACCCGTTGCGTAAAGACCAGGATTTTTCGGGCCTTGTCGCGGTAGAATCTGTAGAGAACTTAAAATATGCTGTAGACGGTAACCTGCTTAAAGTATTTTTTGCCGAGCCACTTAACGGCAATTTTATGGTAGAAGTGTTTCAGGGTATAGAGAACGTAGACGGCTATAAGACTAAAAGTACCTATAGCGAAAAGGTAAATTTTGAACAGCTTAATCCAGAAGTACGCTTTTTAAAGAGCGGAAATATACTACCGGCATCAAGCAACCTTAAATTGGGCTTTGAGGCGGTAAACCTAAGTGCTGTAGATATTAAAGTGTACCGCATTTTCGAGAATAATGTTATGCAGTTTCTTCAACAGAATGAGCTTAACGGCAATTACAATATGCGTGCTGTGGCATTACCTGTAGCCAAAACCAAACTGGTACTTAATGACGATAAAACATTAAATTATGGCAAGTGGAATGCCTTTTCACTAGACCTTTCTAAATTGATACAGCCGGAACAGGGTGCTATTTACCGTGTTGAAATGTCTATCCGTAAGGCGTATTCGTTATACAAGTGTGATGGTGATGACCCTAACATGAAGAAAACTGCCGATGAACCTGAAGAGGAAGAAGAGGAGGAGGAAAATCAGGATTATTCGGAATATGAAGATTACGATTACTATGGCGGCGATTTCGACTGGGATCAGCGGGATAACCCTTGCAGTAACTCTTACTATGTAACGTATGAAAGAAAGATAAGCACCAATGTACTGGCAAGCGACCTTGGTGTTGTTGCCAAACGTGGCGCTGTAAATAATTATTTCTTTGCGGTAACCAGTATTACTACCACAGAGCCTGTTGCAGGCGCAGCGGTAACCATATACAATTATCAACGCCAGAAAGTAGGTGCTGCGGTTACCGATAGTGAAGGTACTGTACACTTTACTGCTGCCAAAGGAGGTTACTTTGCGGTGGTTAAAAAAGACAGGAATACTACTTACGTAAAACTATATGACGGTAACTCTAAATCAGTTAGTAATTTTGATGTAGATGGTACGCAGCTTCAAAAAGGGCTTAAAGGCTATCTGTATGGAGAAAGAGGCGTATGGCGTCCAGGCGATACTTTGTTCCTTGGGTTTATACTGAACGATAAGGCTGCTAAACTTCCGGCATCGCACCCAATTAAGTTAAGACTGAGCGATCCTAACGGAAAAGTAATGTTCCAGGCAGTTAAGAATTACGACAATAAAAACCACTTTAAATTTATAGTGCCTACACAGGCCAATTACCCAACAGGTAACTGGGAAGCTAAGATAACTGTTGGTGGCGCTCATTTTTACAAAAGCATCAAAATTGAGACTATCAAGCCAAACAGGCTTAAAATAAAAAACAGCCTTGAAGGCAAAATGCTGTCGGCGAATGCCAAAAATACGGGAACGGTGCAAGTGGCTTGGCTTCACGGTGCTATTGCGAGAGATCTTAAGGTAGAAATGCAGGCGAAATTCTTAAAGCAGACAACCAGCTTTAAAGGTTACCTGAATTATATTTTTGATGATCCGGCGCAGGATTTTAGTACCGAAGAAGTAAATATATTCTCGGGTAAAACCGATGATAATGGTACGGCTGTGGTAACTATTCAGCCAAAATTGCAATCGCGTGCTCCGGGAATGCTAAAAACTGCTATAATAACCAAAGTTTACGAAAAAGGGGGCGACTTTAGTACCGATGTAATTTCGTCTTCATATTCTCCGTATGATACCTATGTAGGTGTAAAAATGCCACAGGGAAATAAATACGGTATGCTTGAAACCGGAACCTCAAACCGTTTTGAAGTGGCAACCGTTAATGAAAAAGGCCAGCCCAAAGGTTCGCGTATGGTAGATGTACGGGTATATAAAGTGCAGTGGCGCTGGTGGTGGGATCAGTCCAACAATGGTGCATCGTCATTTAGTACTGCAATATCAAACCAGCCGTATTATTCTACACAGGTATATACTAATGCTGCCGGTAAAGCTAATTTTAGCTTTAAAACCGATGAAGAGGAGTGGGGCAGGTACCTTATCCGCGTTACCGATGTGCAAGGCGGGCATTCTGCCGGAGAAACAGTACTTATAGATTACCCATACTGGTCGGGCAAAAGCCGTAACACAGGCGGACAGGATGCAGCAATGCTAATGTTTAGTACCGATAAAGAAAAATACAGCGTTGGTGAGAAAGTTACAGTTTCTTTCCCGTCTAGTGAAGGAGGGCGTGCGCTTATATCGCTTGAAAACGGATCGAAAATAGTGCAGACCATGTGGGCAAAAACCCAGAAGGGTGAAACGCAGGTTACTATTCCGGTAACAGCAAAGATGGCACCTAATGTATATATCCATATCACACTGATACAGCCGCATGCTACAACGGCAAATGATTCGCCTATACGCCTATATGGTATCGTACCAATTGAAGTGGTAGATAAAAACACAATATTACAGCCGCAGATAACCATGCCGGATGTATTGAAACCGGAACAGAAAACGACTATAAAAGTTAGTGAAAAAACAGGTAAGGCAATGACCTATACCCTTGCAGTAGTAGACGAAGGCCTGCTTGACCTAACCCGATTTAAAACGCCAAATGCATGGGATGCTTTCTATGCAAAAGAGGCACTAGGTGTTAAGACATGGGATATTTACGATGATGTAATTGGTGCTTACGGAGGTAAGATAAACCAAGTATTCAGTATAGGTGGTGATGCCGATCTGGGTGGAGGTCAGGCTAAAAAAGCTAACAGGTTTAAGCCTGTGGTGATGTATTTTGGTCCGTTTACTATTGGTAAAGGCCAGAAGAGGATTCACGAAATAAAACTGCCGCAATATGTAGGCTCTGTCAGAACTATGGTGGTAGCCGCTAATACAGATGCGAGTGCATACGGTATGGCAGAGAAAGCAACGCGGGTTCGCAGTCCGTTAATGTTGTTGGCATCATTGCCAAGAAAGGTAACGCCTAAGGAAAGGGTAACGCTGCCGGTAACTATTTTCGCGATGGAGAATCAGGTTAAAAACGTTACGCTTCAGGTAAAAACCAATAATGGTATACGTGTTATAGGTTCTTCAAAACAAACGGTAAACTTTGCTAAACCCGATGAAAAGATCGCTTACTTTGACCTTGAAGTAAATGATGTAACCGGAATAGGTAAGGTATCGGTAACGGCAACATCGGGTAATGCTAAAGCTAGTTACGATGTAGAGCTGGATATTATGAACCCTAATCCGGTGACTACAAATTATAAAGAGGTAATATTAGAACCGGGTAAATCTGCAACTTTAAACTGGAGCAGTTTTGGTGTGGCCGGCAGCAATGTCGCGAAGCTGGAAGTATCATCGTTCCCGTCTATAGATTTCAACAGAAGACTGGAGTACCTTATACAATATCCTCATGGGTGTTTAGAGCAGACTACATCGGCGGCATTCCCGCAGTTGTACCTCGCCGATATAGCGGATATCGATT
The DNA here is from genome assembly GCA_001708385.1 of Flavobacterium psychrophilum. Classification (NCBI taxonomy): domain Bacteria; kingdom Pseudomonadati; phylum Bacteroidota; class Flavobacteriia; order Flavobacteriales; family Flavobacteriaceae; genus Flavobacterium; species Flavobacterium psychrophilum. The sequence continues at coordinate 2,725,871 of CP012388.1, forward strand.
CGAACCGTAAACAAAAAATACAGCGCAACGTAAACGCAGCAATCCAAAAACTGGGGCAATTCCAGGTAAGCAGCGGCGGCTTTGCCTACTGGCAGGGTCAGCTTAACCCGGACGATTGGGGATCAAGCTACGTTGGGCACTTCTTTATAGAAGCAGAGAAAAAAGGTTACGCGTTACCGCTTAATGCTAAGAAGAACTGGCTGCAATACCAGCAGAAGACCGCAAGGCAGTGGCGCTATAACGACGGCTATCATAATGACTTTGCACAGGCGTACAGATTGTACACACTGGCACTGGCAGGAGCACCCGATCTGTCATCTATGAACAGGTTAAGGGAAACGTCGGGAATTTCTAATGAATCGAGGTTGCGACTTGCTGCTGCATATGCACTGGCAGGGCAAAAATCGGTTGGGCAGCAATTGCTTTCACAAAGCAGCCTGGATGTAGAAGACAGTCCGTATCAGTATTACTACTACGGATCGGCGGCGCGCAACAGGGCTATGGCACTGGAAACACTGCTTGTTTTGGGGCAGAAAGAAAAAGCCTTTGGTATGGCTGTTAAACTGGCAAAACAAATGTCTTCTGGCGAATGGATGAGTACGCAGACATCGGCTTACAGTTTGTATGCTATGTCTAAGTTTGCGCAGGCTAACGGGCCAAAAGGTATAGACGTAACGTATACGAACAAGGGTAAGAAACAAACCATAGATACACCGAAAACTTTTGCTGACAGGGTGCTGGAAGTGGGTAGTAACAACACTGTAACCATAAACAACAATAAAAAGTCGACATTATATGTAAAAGTGGTTTACAGCGGAATACTGCCTGTCGGAGAAGAACAGGCTGAAGAACGCGGACTTGCAACTAACATTGTGTTTAAAGACAGAGCCGGCAATACTATAGATCCGTCTTCATTATCGCAGGGCACCGAATTTGTAGCTGAAGTAACCATAGGCAATACTAAAAATGAAAGGGTAGAAAATGTGGCACTTACACAGATCATTCCATCAGGATGGGAAATTGTAAATACACGATTTACCGACTTTGGTAATTTCGCCGAAAACAATGTTGATTATACCGACATTAGGGATGACAGGACTAATTTCTACTTCCCGCTAAAAGCGAATGAAACCAAAACTTTCAGGATATTGCTTAATGCCAGTTACCCGGGTAGTTATTACCTGCCTGGTGTACAGTGCGAGGCGATGTATGACAACTCCTTCCTTGCGAGGACTAAAGGGCAGTGGGTTAAGGTTGTAAGGTAGGTTTACTAGCTCCGGAGGAGCGATATATTTATAGCGCTTTACAGCGAATTTTAAAGAGCTTCGGAGAAGCGGTATACAAGCAGTATATGCCGCTTCTCCGAAGCTTATTTTACATGTTTAATCATATTTCTATAAACATACCGCTCCTCTGGAGCTGTACTAATGAAAGAAAAATTCTCTATAGCTCTTCATAACACCTACAAGGTTTTAAAAACCTCGCAGGAGCGCATCTTTAGTTGGGTAAAATCCAACAAGGCACGAACTGCTATAACAGTTGTGTTTTTGATCGTTTATTATTTTTGCCTCCCGCGCACCATGTTTCAGGAGCCGTATTCTACAGTTATAGAAAGCAGCGAAGGAGATCTGTTGGGCGCACATATTGCCCGCGATGGGCAATGGCGTTTCCCTGCCCAGGACAGCCTTCCGTATAAGTTCAAAAAGTGTATTGTTTATTTTGAAGACCAGCATTTTTACAGCCATCCCGGATTTAATCCGGTAGCCATAGTAAAAGCTATGGGTCAGAATTATAAGGCCGGCAGGGTAGTGCGTGGCGGTAGCACGCTAACCCAACAGGTAGTACGCCTTTCGCGTGATGGAAAAAAACGAAGCTATTTTGAAAAACTGATAGAAATGGTGTTGGCAACGCGCCTTGAGATTCGCCATAGCAAAGATGAAATATTAGGTCTATATGCGGCTCATGCGCCTTATGGAGGTAATGTGGTAGGTATTGATATGGCTGCCTGGCGTTACTTTGGTGTTCAGCCGCACCAGTTGTCGTGGGCAGAAACTGCTACACTTGCCGTACTCCCCAACGCGCCAAGTTTAATTTACCCGGGAAAGAACCAACAGATATTGTTGGCCAAACGGAACCGACTTCTTAAAAAGCTTTTTGAAGAGGAAGTGATCGACAGGACAACCTATGAACTGTCGGTTCAGGAAGACCTTCCGCAAAAGCCTTATAAATTACCCCAGGCAGCACCACACTTGTTGCAGAATATAGCCAAAACGAAAGAAGGGCAGCGCATAAAAACAACGGTACGTAATGAATTGCAGGCAAGGGTAAACCAGATTGCCGCCCGTTACTACCAGGAATATAAACAGACCGAAGTACACAATCTGGCAATCTTAATTATAGATGTACAGACAAGGGATATTGTAGCCTATGTTGGTAACTCACCTACCGACAGGGCACACCAGAAAGATGTAGACATTATTCCCGCCCCAAGAAGCACCGGGAGCATATTAAAACCGTTTCTGTTCGCCTCTATGCTGGATGCAGGAGAGATACTACCCAATACCCTCGTGGCCGATGTTCCAACACAAATTGCGGGTTATTCGCCAAAGAATTTTGAGCTGACCTATGATGGTGCTGTACCGGCACAAAGGGCACTGTCGCGCTCGCTTAATATTCCATCTGTATTAATGCTGAAAGACTTTGGTGTGCATCGTTTCTACGAACAGCTACAGCATTTTAAACTTAGGAACATCAATAAGAGTCCGAATCATTATGGACTGTCGCTGATATTAGGAGGAGCCGAAAGTAATTTATGGGATCTGTGCCGCACGTATGCAGGGCTTAGCGCAACGCTGAACCATTTTACAACAACACAGGCAAAATACCGCACTAACGAATTTGCGGAACTAAACTGGGATAGCAGCCATTCGGCCGATTTTGGTAAAGAAGTATTCAATAAGCCGCAATTGGGGGCGGGATCCATATGGCTAACGTATAACGCGATGAAAGAAGTAAACCGTCCTCAGGGTGATGAGGCATGGCGTTTTTATGATTCATCGCTGGAGATTGCCTGGAAAACAGGAACAAGCTTTGGTAGTCGCGATGCCTGGGCGATAGGTACCAGTTCTCGATATGTTGTTGGCGTTTGGGTTGGTAATGCATCAGGTGAAGGCAGGCCATCGCTCACAGGAGTGGGAAGTGCTGCACCAATATTATTTGACGTTTTCAATTTACTGCCGCGTACCAAATGGTTTTCTACACCTTATAATGACCTTGAAGAGGCTGACGTTTGCAGCCTGAGTGGTCATTTAGCGGGAGAACATTGCCCGTCCGTTAAACAATGGATACCATTAAACGGACTTAAAACCAGTACGTGTTCATATCATAAGTTGGTGCATCTTGACCCAACAGGGCAATACCAGGTGAACAGCAGCTGCGAAAGTGTAGATGGTATGCTTACTAAAACATGGTTTGTATTGCCTCCGGTAATGGAATGGTATTACAAGGGACTGCATATGGATTACATGCCGCTGCCACCATTTAGATCGGACTGTCAAGGCGTAGCCAACGGAGCAATGGATTTTATTTATCCTAAAGAGAACGGAAAAATATACCTTACCAAAGATTTTAACGGACAAATACAGCCCGTTGTGTTCAGGGCAGCACATTCTTCGGCGAATGCCAGGTTATTTTGGTATCTTGGCGACCGTTACCTCGGCGAAACCAAAACGTTTCATGAAATGCCTGTAACCGCAGGAAACGGCAATTACATTATTACAGTAACCGATGAATCGGGTAATGAAATAAAACGAAAGGTTGAGATTGTAAGTGAAGGGGAGTAGAAGTTTTAAGTTGTAATATATGACTTATAATCTGAAAATCTACTACCAACAAAAAACCGCCAGAAGGCGGTTGTATATCAATTTAAAAACTGTTTCCTGAATTCAAGCGGCGTTAGACCCACTTCTTTTTTGAAAAGCCTTGAAAAATAAGGTGGATTTTCAAAACCTAAGGTATATGCTGTTTCCGATACGGTGTTTTCCGATGCCTGCAGCATGTTCTTTGCTTCACCAATTAGGAATATATGAATAAGTTCTATCGCAGTCTTACCTGTTTCCTGGCGGAGTGTATCGCTAAGGTAGCGGGGAGAAGTATTAAGCAGATCCGCCATTGCCTTTACACTGGGCAGTCCGCTGTTTTTTAGTTTTCCATTGTCAAAATAGGAAGAGAGTACCTCGTTAAATCGCGTTACAGTTTTACCTGAAAGCTGCTTTCTGTTGATAAACTGCCTTTTGTAAAAACGCTGTGAATATTTAAGGATAGAGTCTATGTGGGTAAGCATTATATCACGGCTGTACTCATCTTCATTGTTGCTATATTCTGCCTGCATTTTATAGTACAGGTCCCATATAATTTCTTCTTCTTTTGTAGACAGGTGTAATGCTTCGTTGGCTTCATAATCAAAGAAACCATACTTTTTAATTTCAGAATGTATGCTGTTTCCATTAAAGTAATCTTCGTGCACAAATATTATAAAGCCCTTATCTTCATGCTCAATATTGTCCATCTGCACTAGCTGATGCGGTTTCACAAAAGAAAGCGATCCGTTATCATGATCATATTTTGTTCTTCCATACAGTATAATGCCCGATTTCATCTTTTTAAACATGATCATGTAAAAGTCGGCTGTAAATTCTTCGCGGCTTATAGTGCAGGTGTCAACCTTAGTGCATTCTACAAGGTTCAGCAAAGGATTTTCAGGAGGAGCAAAACCGTTAAAACGGTTGTATTCACTAATGGTCTTAAAATGATTCATAATAAAATTGTATTAGCAATAGCATCAGCTTTTAGTAAAGCCGATGCTATTGTAAAAGTAACAAAAATACGGTTCTTATTTACCGTGTGCTGCATTGGCAACATCGGCATATTTTTCCCATTCTTCAATACGGGCTTTATAAAGTTCTTTCGTAGCCGGAAGACCAACTTTACCAAGAAAATAGCGTAGTGGCGGGTTTTGCTCATCAACAAGTTTCAGGATGGCAGGTACGGTAGCTTCAGGCACACCGTACGAATCATCTGTAACCCCATCAGTAAATGCTTTTTTAACGTCGGCGTATGCTTCAATTGGCGCACTGTGGAATGATGAAGATCCTCCCCAGTCTGTACTATACCCATTTGGTTCTACAAGTGTAACATTTATACCGAAACCTTTTACTTCCTGCGCTAATGTTTCACTTAGGCCTTCTACAGCAAATTTTGAAGCATTATAAATTCCCAGTACAGGTAATGTAAACACGCCCAATACGCTTGACAGCTGAATAATATGACCATGGCCCTGTTTTCTCATGATAGGTAATGCAGCCTGTGTTATCCAAAGTAAACCAAATACGTTGGTTTCTATCTGTTGGCGTGCTTCCTGTTCGCTGGCTTCTTCAATAGTGCCAAATAAGCCGTATCCGGCATTGTTGATTACTACATCAAGCTTGCCAAAGTGTGCCGCTGCTTTATTTACTGCATCAAACGCTTCCTGCCTATTGTCCACATTTAGCTGTATTGGGAGGATCGCGTCTCCATATTGATCTTTTAATTCTTGTAAAGTTTCTATGTTTCTTGCTGTTGCGGCAACTTTATCGCCACGTTTTAAGAATGCTTCTGCCCAAATGCGCCCAAATCCTCTTGAAGCGCCTGTTATAAAAATTGTTTTAGACATTGTTTTGTAGTATTTAATATTAACACTACAAAGCTATGGCGGGAGTATGCCTCTGGTATTATACAAAAGTGCGCAATGATGATACAAAAAGACAGTCACTTTTTAAGATTTGATTAATACCGGTGTACTTACAAAAACGATACTTTTAGAAAATTGTATTTAAATCCCCAAATCATGAAACATTATTTGTTGACGATATTTTTATTTATTAGTTTTCTTTCTGTGGCACAGGAAGTTTCATTTCCGGAAACCGTAACTAATGTAAAAACACAGGAAGATGCCAAAGCTATTACACAGCAACTGGCTGCACAGCTTAAAGGGAAGTTTGTGTTTTATAAAGTAAAAGAATTTGATAACGGACTACTGCGTATTGTTTACACTCCGGAAGTAATGACGGAAGACGAGATTCAGGCGCAGGCAGATTACGAAGACAGCTTTGTAGCCGACTTTAAATCTGTAAGCGATGCCAATGGTAAAAGTTACCGTTTTGATAAGGCTAAGGCAAAGTATGATGCTTTGTTCCCCGTGTGGAAACAGTATTTTAATCCAAATGCTAAACCCGATAAAAAAACACAGCGCTTTACCAATACAGATAACACGCTGCTCTTTAGTTTTATTAACCTGGGCGATGTTTGGGCTATAGGCAGGTAAATTTTTAGTTTACAAGTATACGCTTGCCTTTAACATCTATGGTTATTTTATCACCCAGCCAATTAGTGCATAATATGCCTTCGTAAATAAGACCTTCGATAAACGTAACCGGAATTTCCTTAACTGAAGCGGTATTATTTATGGTTGCCAGTTCTGTAAGGCTGGCACGGTAAAAATTGTTGCCATGTTCAGGGTTAAAATCGCTTTTTACATATTTTGTTTCCAGCTTTGATTTATCTAACTCCAGGGTTTCGATGTAACGTGAATTAAACCTGAAAATATTGGCACCTGCTCCACTGTCAAGCCCAACCTGCAGAGTAAGTTTACTGTTTAGTTTAACTTTTGTGGAGATGCTTAATGTCCTTTCACCATCTTCGGAAATCTGAATAGGCAGCGCATTATTTTTTTTCACAAGCTTTTTAAGCGAAGCCCCGTTTTCTATGATGAGGTTTTTGGTCGTGTAGTCTATAGTAATTGCATTGTTTTTAAATGGCATAAGCGATATAAGCCCGTCAAGCGGAAAGTCTATATCTAAAACAGCGGTTTGCTGGTTGTTGTCTGTAAAGCCAGCAAGCTGAAGCGACTTAATATCATATAAATCTACTTCCAGTGCTTCGCCGGTTGCTCTGTGCCCCGTGTAGAAACTTTGAGTTTTAGTTAGGTTTACTTTGTCGGCAAACTTTTTGGTAACCAGGTTAAGTCCCGCACCGGTGTCAAAAATAAAATTGCCTTCAGTGCCATTAACAGTTGCCTTAATCATGATGTGACCTGCGCCTGTCACTGTAAACGGAATTTTTACGGGAGAAGAAAGATCGGATTGTGCATTGGCAAACTGAAATGCAAACAGGAGTAATAAGATAAATTTTTTAAGCATGGAGTTAGATTTAATTGATGAAAATCAAAAATAGCTTATAAAATCTAATCTGAAAATTTTAAAGTAAGAATTAACTGTTGCAGAATTTCGTGCGTGTTCCGTTAACTATTCCATTTGCCGGCCTTTATCTTTTTAATAATGCGCTGCTTGTTTGGCGGTATTTTGGTATAGAACGTCAGAATGCCGTCGTAACCACCGGATTGTATTTTTTCTTCCTGCGTAAAAGGATACAGGCCGCTTGCAATGCGGTCGTTACTTTCCAGCCGTGACTTTACACTTTCGAAATAGTTGGTTTTGGAATAAGAATCTGAAGCACCGGAACCTGTAACAATGAGGATCTTTTTTCCTGTGAAATCAAAGTCGCCCTTTTCCTTCTTGAAATAGTTGTTTAAGAAGGCAGCTTCATCAGTATTCAATACCCCGTTGTTATCCAGTCCGCACTTCTCTAAATCCTGAGCTAATAATGGTATTGAAATAAACAGCAGTACTAGTAAGGTGATTTTTTTCATCAGTCAAATTAATTATTAAGTGTTTCCCATAATCCGGAAGCAAGCTTTGCAATAATACTTCTTCTTTTTTCTTTCGTCATAGGTTCATCAACCCAATGTGTAATAACAGCATCATAACCACCCGACTGTATTTTTTCCATTTCGGTAAGTGGTAGCGGAATAGTCGCCACCGGTAGCCCTGTTTCCTCTAAACGCTGTTTAATATCTTTAAAATAGTCGGCTTTGTTTTCAATGCGCAGACCTTGTTTGCCGCTTACAATAAGTACCTTTTTGCCTTTAAAGTCAAATTCATTTTCATCTTCTCCAAAGTAGGCATTTAAAAAAGCCGCTTCATCATCGGTAAGTGCAGGGTTGTTGTCAAGCCCGCAATTGCTCAGGTTATGGCCGTAGAAATTGGCAGAAGCCAGTAACAGCAATAAGCGTATGTAGTTCTTCATGGCGGTTGTATTTTTCTATATAACTCTGTTTTAGGGAAAATATTTTGTCTTTAAGAAATGTTTGGGATTACTTAATCATATTTGTTAGGGAAACTTTTGAGGTGACCTGGTTTTTTTCTGAGTATCGAAAAGATGTTTTTATCAATATGACTAATAATTATCTCTTCAATGCTTCGTTCTATATTTGTTGTACACGCATAGCTAATGTTTTCAGGGTTTATAAATAAACCTGACATAAATGTTTTACCTTTTAAGTTGTTACTTACGAATTTTAAAAATTCTATTGCTGCTTCATTTTTGATTTCAACTATGTTTTCAGTGATACTTTTTGATGTAATTTTTTCTATGATGTTGCCATTAAAGAAATTTATTCCAAATACAATTTCCTCAATTGAATCTTTATCGTAATTGACTAGTCTATTATCAACACCTATATGATTTTCAACATGAGGAGTAATATAGGAATTTGGAACACTCATATCATTTTTAAAAACTACTATTCTCCATTCGTTTTCGTGTTGCCAATGCAACACTTTGGTTGAAACATCAATTAGAATTGGGATGTGTGAGCCAAATGCGTTAACATCAATATGAAGTTTATTCTCAACGTAATTTATTGGAAAAAATAAACAATTTTGAGCCATCGAAGTATTAATTGATTCAATTAATTTTTGTGTTTTAAATTTGATTTTGAATCCTGAATCACTGGCGTAATAACCCCACATTAGATTATGCATTTCATTTGTTGATAAACAAATTACTCCAATTTTTTGTGTCAACATACTATAAAAATGTATGCGATATTATTTAAAACCATTAGCTGCATCGATGTCAAACATGTTTTTGACATCTTCATTTTTTAATCGACCAATTTTCACGACAGGTTCATATAATTTCTTAAAATTATCAAAACTTAAGTTTGTAAAATCATAAGAAAGAGGATTGCTGTCAGTTAAGTCGTTGAACTGATATGGGTGTGACGCGTAAAACTCTCCTTTCGATACCGATAAAAAATTATGATTAGATGGCGAATAATATTTGAATAAACTAACTGGCGGTGCTTCATCATATTCAATTCTTAGTCCTTTTCCGAACTCTAATGGAGTCTCTCCTATATATGTGATTTTACCAAAATTGATTTTCATACGTAATTATCTTTTCAACAAACCTAAATAAAATATTCTCAAGTCGCTTACGGAAAACCTCATTGTCACAAAATAATTCTTACAAAAAAACCGCCTCCAGTTTCCTGAAAGCGGTTTATAATATTCAATAGCAATTTTTAAAATATCTGTACTTTGATACCCACAGAGAGAGCTAAATAATCTTTAGGTTTAAGGTAACTGTTATTAAAGGCGCTCAGCACATTAATATCGTTGGTGCTAACTTCATAGAACGCAGTAATGGACTTAAAATATTTATGCGTTTCAGGTTTAAACTTGTACGTTATACGCTGCCCTAAAAATGCATTAAAGCGTATCCTGGTGGAAAATGCATAATAGCTGTTTGGGTATTTATCGGGTTCGCTTATCCAGAAGTCATCGTTAAAAATAGTGTTTACATACATACCTGTTGTAAGCGGCTCTACCATCCAGCGGTTATTTATATCTACTTTCCACGGAATGTAATTCTGTTTTGCAGTAAGCGTAACCTTGTTTTTGGCAGTGCTGTAATGCGGGAGGAAACCCAGGAAAATATCCGTTTCCCATTGCCTGTTTACGCCATAATCATAACCGCCACCAATAGAGAGGAATCCCATATTTCCGGCAAATTGTAGCTTGCCGTATTTAGGTATTAGCTTGCCCCATCCGGCACGGTAATCTTTTACCGATACAGTAATCGAATCGGTTACCGGTAGTGAGTCAAGTTTGGCTATAGAATCATTAACCACCCTAACATGAACGGGTTCCTGTGCGTACAAAGCGGCTGCTGTAAGCAGTGCGGCAACAAGTACGCCTGCTTTTTTAGTATTCAACCACTTCATAAGTATAAGTGTTATCTGGGGTTACTGTAAAAACTAAGTATGATTTTTTTGCCATATTGGCCGATCCGTAATACATTAAGCCATCATTAAATAGGTCGTCTGCCTGAATTTGATGGTCGTGCCCGTTAAGGCAAAACTGCAGATTTGGGAATCGTTTAATAACATCCTGAAATACCCATGCAACATTATTATTAAACTGCTCGGAGTACGGACGCACGTGCATCGCGAAAATAGTTTTCTCGTGATTGGGTGTCTCTTCATTTAAGGCTTCTTGTATGAAGTTGAAATCGGGTACCGGTCTTGAATAATCAAATTCAAGCGCGTTGGTGTTAAGGCAGACAAATTTGACATTACCGGCCATAAAAGTGAAATTCTCCGGCCCGTAGATGGTGTGAAATATCTCTTCACCGTTTGCAAGACAGTCGTGGTTGCCTAAAAGCGCTACATAGGGCACTTTTAGCCCGTTCATAATATCTCGCATCCATATAAACTCGTTCGTTGCTCCAAAGTCGGTTAAATCGCCGGCATGGATAACAAAGTCTATATCATCGCGTTCATTCAGTTTGTTGACAAACTGTTCGGTTTCGTCATAATAGCGTTGCGAGTCGCCCATCATGGCGAACTTTATGCTTGTTTTTCCGGCAGTTGCTTCCTGTATGCGTGCAATGTTTTTGGCATTAATGCCTTTCGCACCTTTAATTTCACCATCGTACGGATGGTAGTCGAACATGTCGCAACCGGAACATAGCAATAGGAGGGGTGTTAGTAAAAAGAGTATTTTTTTCAGCATATGGGAGTTTGTTAAATGTACTATCAAAGATACATTTTAACATTTCGCCAAAACTTAGCGTTTCCTTAATGCCAGGTTAAATAAACTATAAAAATTGAAAGCTGGTTACCACAATTTCCAGGGTTTCTTTTTGATCAGACTTTTGATGGATAGTATGGTTTCAGGTTTGGACTTTGTTTTTTCAGATTCAGATTGCATTTCTGCCTGATTTATAAAATTACTAAAAGAGCCTGTTCTACAGTCTATGGCATCATATTCATAGTTCTTATCTATTTTCAATGTGCCAACTTTTTCAATTAAAATATCTTTTTCAGCTTTTTGAGTTAACGGGAACACCCACCTTATTTCCGGCTTGTTTGTCCAGTTGCCATGATTCAGAATTAAAACTTCTGTTTCTTCAAAATCTTTTAAAGTAGGCTTTTCAGCCTGATTTAGTCTTGTGTTGGCAATCAGGTTTAACCCGGTATTTGTATCTAGTGCCTCAAGTACTAAAACACCACCATAATTGTTATTGTTTAATTTGAAGGTAAGGCAATCACCTTTTTCAAATGAAGGCTTTGTTATGACTGTTTTTTTTCTGGGCTTAGCTTTGGGCTTTTCTGTTTGTAATGTTACAAGAAATTTGTCAAGGGCTTCTTTTCTTTTTTCTATATCTTTCTCGGAAGCGCCAAGCTCGCGCCACGATGTCGTATCGGCACCAGATTTTATAATTGTAATTACTCTTTCTAAAACAGACGGTTCGAGTTGTTTGTATTCCCACTGGGCTTTTGCCAAAGCAAACCAAAAATTACTACTGTCGTCAGTATCATTTATTGTATCCTGATTTTCCCTGATTAGCTTTTTAGTTATTTCAGGAACATCCATTCCCTCATTGTAAAGATCAATGAATTCAGAATAAAAATCAGCATACTTATCGTTTGATGCTATTGCAGTGGCCCAAGTTCCCATATTAAAAAATTTATCTGCCAAATATAAAAATTAATTGCATAAAAAAACCGCCCACGGTATCCCGGGGCGGTTCTTGTTATTCTGCGATAGCGTTTCCTTTGCTATCAAAAAAGCGGTATTCTAAATACGTGTAAGCGTCACGTGGTATAATTTTTACCCATTTCTTATGTTCAAAAAACCATTTTGAACGTATCGATGGGAAACCTTTAGTAAGGTATGCGGCCACAAAAGGGTGTGCATTCAGCACGATTTTTTTGTGGGTCTTCATAATTCTTTCCAGGTCGGCTGTTATGCGGTCAATAACGAGAATAGGGGCTTCAATTTCGCCGTTAACCCTGTTCGGGTCTTCTTCTCTTGTTTTAATATTAACCTCAGGCCTTACCCTTTGCCTTGTAATCTGGATCAGTCCAAATTTACTAGGAGGCAGGATCTTGTGTTTTGCTTTATCGTCGCTCATTTCCTCACGTAGAAAATCATACAGCTTTTTCCTGTTATCAGGATTGCCCATATCTATGAAGTCTACAACGATAATCCCTCCCATATCCCTTAGTCTCAGCTGTCGTGCAATTTCTGCAGCGGCTATAAGGTTTACTTCAAGGGCGGTATCTTCCTGGCTTAAAGCCTTGTTTGAGCGGTTACCACTGTTCACATCTATAACGTGAAGGGCTTCGGTGTGTTCTATTATTAAATAGGCACCTTTGCTCATCGATACCGTTTTACCGAAAGAGGTTTTTATCTGCCTTTCGATGTTGTATTTTTCAAACAACGGCAGTTCTTTACTTTGGTAGTGCTTAACGATACTTGCTTTTTGAGGAGCTATCTCCTGCAGATAGTCCTTTGTTTGGTAGTACATGTCCTCATCATCAACATAAATACCCGTAAAGGTATCGTTGAATACATCGCGAAGTATAGACGAAGCTTTATTAACTTCTCCTAATACTTTACTAGGATGATGGGCACTCGGAAGGCGTTTGCACATTCCTGTCCATTTATCCAGCAAATTTTGCAGGTCTTTGTCCAGTTCGGCTACTTTTTTTCCTTCGGCTACCGTTCTCACTATTACTCCAAATCCTTTTGGACGTATAGACTGCACGAGTCTCTTAAGGCGGTCTTTTTCATCTTTGGATTCTATTTTCTGTGAAATAGAGATCCTGTCTGAAAACGGAACCAAAACAACATATCTTCCGGCAAGTGAAAGCTCTGAGCTTATACGTGGGCCTTTTGTAGATATGGGTTCCTTAACTACCTGAACGAGTATAGATTGATTTGAGCTAAGCACGTCGCTTATGGCACCATCTTTATCTATCTCTTTTTCAAAAGGAAAGTTTTTCAGTGAGTAATCTTTTACTTTACCTGCGCTTACAAGTTTTATGAATTTCATCATCGAGGCCAGGTTGGGACCCAAATCGTGGTAGTGTAAAAATGCATCTTTTTCAAAGCCTACATTTACAAAGGCGGCGTTTAAGCCTGCCACGGGTTTGCGGATCTTCGCTATGAAGATATCACCAACAGAAAATTGGTTTTTATCTTCGCGCTCGCTGTGTAATTCAATTAGTTTTCCATCTTTTAATAAGGCAAAATCTACGGCTTCAGAACCAGACCTAATAATTAGTTCTTTATTCACACTGTACATTTTTATCCGCAATTGGTTGCCGGTTGTTTGTTGTTGGCTGCCGGATGTGTCCGTCAACTGATAACTATCAACTATCAACTTTTCAGCAGATGGATTAAACATTAATTTACAGGTATTTTGTGTACCCATAGGATTTCAGTTTCCAGTTTCAGTCTCATTACTTAGTGCATTAAGCAGCTAAATCTTTCGATCTTCAATCTTTCAGTTTTCAATCCAATTTTCAATGAACTTAAAAATCATTTAAAACAAGAAAAAGTAGTATTAAACTACTTTTTCTTCTTGTGACGGTTAGCTCTCGCTCTTTTCTTACGTTTGTGCGTTGCTACCTTATGTCTTTTTCTTTTTTTACCACTTGGCATAATAATGAAAGGGTTAGGTGGTTAATAATTAGTTTACTTTAGCCTCAGTATTTGTTTTTACTCCGTCAACAAAAATCTTTGCAGGTTTAAATGCCGGAATATTATGAGCAGGTATTTTGATAGTAGTATTCTTAGAGATATTCCTACCTGTTTTTTCAGCGCGCGTTTTAATGATAAAACTTCCAAATCCTCTTAGGTATACATTGTCACCAGTCTCAAGAGAGTTTTTCACTTCTTCCATAAAAGACTCAACTGTTGCTTGTACATCACCTTTTTCAAGGCCAAGTTTCTCCGAAATTTTCGCTACGATGTCTGCTTTCGTCATTTTCTTTCTAATTTATGATTGTGTATTTTTTTGAGAGTGCAAATATAAGAATTAAAAAAACAATAATTCAAGGTTAATCTATTAAAATTTAATAACATAAACTTTTACTTTTGCAAACCACTACATAAAAATGGAATTTTCTAAGTCTTTAATTCATTGGTATTTACAGCATAAACGAGATTTGCCCTGGCGAAAAACCACGGGCGCATATCCTATTTGGCTCTCAGAAATAATGCTTCAGCAAACCCGTGTGGCACAGGGATTACCCTATTTTCTGCGTTTTATGGAAGCTTTTCCTACTGTTCAGGATATGGCTTCTGCACCCGAAGAACAGGTGCTAAAACTATGGCAAGGGCTGGGTTACTACTCCCGTGCGCGTAATCTCCATGCTACTTCTAAGCAGGTTGCCTACGAAATGGATGGTAAATTCCCCGACAGCTATGCCGGGCTCCTCAAATTAAAAGGAGTGGGCGACTATACCGCAGCCGCGATTGCCTCTATAAGTTATGGCGAGGCAGTGCCCGTTGTAGACGGTAATGTGTACCGGGTGCTTTCAAGGGTTTTTGGTGTAGATACCGATATTTCGTCGGGAGGCGCAAAGAAACAGTTTACAGAGTTGGCGGCCTCGCTAATGCCTAAAAAGCAAGCTTCAGAATTCAATCAGGCAATGATGGAGTTTGGCGCGCTGCAATGTGTGCCTAAAAGTCCCGATTGCGGTATCTGTATTTTTAATGCCGATTGCGTTGCTTATAATACAGGTAGGGTAGGGCAGCTTCCCGTGAAGCTCAAGAAAACAAAAGTCACCAATCGTTATTTTAATTACATAGTTGTTAAAGACAGCAGGGGTTTTAGCGTTGTGCAAAAACGTACAGCAAAAGGCATCTGGCATAATCTTTATGAGTTTCCGCTTCTGGAAACGCAGTCACTTATCTCCGAAGAGGAAGCTGTTCAGGGTATTCAGAATTTTGAAGGGCTGGGCTTTGTTCCAACAGATATAAAGCTGCTTAATAATGAGGTAATTGTGCACAAGTTGTCGCATCAGCATTTGTATATCCGTTTTTGGGAAGTGGTTACAAATGAGCAGGTTAATGGCGCTGTTGCTGTAGATGTTCTAAAAGCTTTTCCGTTTCCTATCGTTATCCATAATTTTATGGAGAAGCATTGGAGTGATAATTAAAAGTGGTATATTTGATAGAACTAATCAGTATAAAACCATGAACGGTACCTTAAATAAAGTGATGCTGATAGGGCATTTGGGCGATGATGTTAAACTTCATTATTTTGAAGGAGGCAACTGCATTGGCCGTTTTCCGCTGGCTACTAACGAAATATACATCAATAAGCAAACCAACGAGAAGATAACATCTACCGAATGGCATAACCTGGTTGTGCGTAATAAAGCCGCTGAAATATGCGAAAAGTACCTGAGCAAGGGGGATAAGATATATGTTGAGGGAAGGATAAAATCGCGCCAATGGCAGGGTGAAGATGGTGCTACAAAGTATACTACCGAAATTCAGGTAACGGAGTTTACTTTTCTAACCACTAAAAAAGAACTTGATACTACAAAACAGCAGTCGTTTTCCGCACAGGCGGTCAATGAACCTGCAAAAACGAATTATGATATAAACGTGCCGGGACCAAGTGATGACCTGCCGTTTTAATGTTTAACCAATACCCGTCATTTTGGACCCCGACCCCTCGAGTTTAACCTCATTAGACCTTAACCTCATAGCAGGACTGGCAGTAATTGCCATATTACTTTTATGCTCTGCTTTTATATCCGGAACAGAGGTAGCGCTCTTCTCGCTAACGCCTCAGGATATAGACAAAATCAATCAGAAAAATTCCAGAAAAGGCAGTGTTATAGTTTCGCTTCTCGAAAAGCCTAAGAAACTGCTGGCTACAATAGTTGTTACCAATACATTTATCAATATTGCCATTATCATTCTTTTTTTTAGAATGGGCAACAGGCTGTTCGGCAATATTGCGCTACCGTGGCTCAGCTTTGCTTTGCAGGTAATTATTGTAGCTTTTCTTGTACTGCTTTTTGGTGAAGTTGTTCCCAAACTATATGCAGGCCGTAACAATACCAGGTTTGCAAAAAGAGTTTGCTATATTTTGTACGGACTTAACAAGATACTTTCTCCCATAAGTGTGCCTATGCGCGAAGTTACGCTGGCGCTTCATAAAAAAGTGGGAATGCAGGGTAATGGGCTTTCTGTTGACAGGCTTTCGCAGGCATTGGAGCTTACCGATTACGGTGATGCTACACGAGAAGAGCAGAAGATACTTGAAGGGATAGTGTCATTTGGTAATACCGATGTTAAGCAGGTAATGAGTCCGCGGATAGATATTTATGCCATAGATGTCGAGTCGCCATTTGGTGAAATTATGAATGGTATAGTAGATAAAGGATTTTCGCGAATACCGGTATACCGCGATAATATAGACCAGATAGAAGGAGTGCTGTTCATAAAAGATCTTATTCCGCATATCGATAAGGACGATTTTGAGTGGCAAAGCATTATCCGTCCGCCATTTTTTGTTCCGGAAAATAAAAAACTGGATAACCTGCTAAAGGAGTTTCAGACAATGAAAAGCCATTTGGCTATTGTAGTAGATGAGTACGGTGGCACATCGGGTATTATATCGCTGGAAGATATCCTTGAAGAGATCGTAGGTGATATAAGCGATGAGTTTGATGATGAAGATATAGTGTACACTCGCATTGATGACCATAATTTTCTTTTTGACGGAAAGATATCGCTCAAAGATTTTTACCGCATTACAGATGTAGAGGAGGAAAATTACGAGCAGGCTAAGGGCGAAGCTGAAACGCTTGCCGGGCTTCTGTTGGAGATATGGGGTAATTTTCCGAAAAAAGGACAAAAAATTAGCTTTAATGGCAATATCTTTACCGTCGAATCAGTTGATAAGAGAAGGATAAAACAAATTAAGGTTACACTTAAATGAATACTATTAAACGATTAGCGGGTTTTGCTACCATTGCCCTTGTGTTTGGTCTTACAATTAGTTGTGGCGGAGAGACGCTTCCAAAACCAAAAGCATACTTAAGGCTGGACTACCCAATGGGTAAATACCTGCCGCTTGAAGGTAATTGCCCATATACTTTTGGATATAACTCACAGGCTCAGGTGAAATCCAGCCCCGACTGCTGGACAATGACGCTGGAATACCCTAAAATGAAGGCTACTATTTACCTTAACTATAAGCCTGTAAATAACAATCTCGATGTTTTGTTATTAGATGCTCAAAAGCTTACCTATAAGCAATCTGTTAAGGCAGATGATATAAGTGAACAGCCGTTTATTAATACCGAAAAGAAATTATACGGAATGTTTTATGAGGTAGGTGGTAACGCTGCTACCAATGCGCAGTTCTATGTTACAGACAGTGTAAGCAATTTTCTTTCGGGATCGGTATATTTCTATGCTAAGCCAAATTTCGACTCGATTATGCCTGCTGCCAGCTATTTACGTGATGATATGAGAAATATCATGGAAACTGTGAAGTGGAAGAAATAAAAAAATAGCAACGAATTAGCACAAATTGATTTGAGATATTTAGAATAATTTGTGTCATTCGTGACAGAAAAACTAAAAAGGGATTCCGACTGGAATCCCTTTTTGTTATATCTTGATGTATTGTAAAATTACAAAGTGCCTTTGTCTGCTTTTTTATCATGGCCACTGCAAGAAGCTTTCTTATCTGTCTTTGCGCCTGCAGCACAACAAGATGGTTTAGCATCTTTAGATTTTTTATCTGCTTTAGCTGTTTTCTCTTTCGCAGCTTTTTCTTTTTCCTGGTCTGCGCTGTAATACGCTTTGTCGCCAGAGTTTTTAACGTCAGATACTTTGTAAGCACCGTCTGCGATACGCTCTACAGTTTCAACAAGTTTCTCAGGAGTTTGTTTTGCAGCATCAAAAGAGATGGTTGCTGTTTTTTGGTCAAAATCTACTTTAGCCTGCTCAACACCATCAAGGTCTGCAAGTTTCTTTTCTATAACAGCAGCACACCCCATTGGGCATGTCATACCGTCAATTTTAAAAGATGTAGTTTCAAGGTTAGCGGCAGTTTCTTTAACCTGAGTGCTGTCTGTTACAGCTCCTTCGGCAGGAGTTTCAAGGTTGCCGTCTTTAGATGTGTCTTTACAGCTTGCCATAAGAACGGCTGCTAAAGCAAAGAATGAAAGTTTTTTTATAAGATTCATGTGTCTTGAGTATTATATTTTAAACAGTTTGCTTAAAAGAGTTTACAAATTTATACAAAAACGTTTTGCAATACTCATTATTATGCCTGAAATTTCTCTGTTTAACTATGTATAAATGAGAAGGCTGCCCATGGGCAGCCTTCTATATGCAATCAAATAATTATATTATTGGAAATCAGCAGCAGAAACACCTTCGTTGATTTTTGCTTCTGTAACCGTAAGGTCAAGTTCTACACCTACGTTCATAACCACTTTGTATGGTATTTTAATACCTTTTACTTCTTTGTAGTCATTGTAGTATGTAAACAATACCGCTTTTTGTCCGTCCGGTCCTTGCTCCTCGCGAGAGTCAGCAAGTTTAAGGCCTGTTTTAACGTCATAGTAGTAAGTAGACTTACCACTCTGTATAGCGTAAGCGTCTGTACCGTTTATAGCTTCAATACCTTTAAGTTTAGCTTCTGCATTGTTAGCAAGGCTAAGTTCTTCAAATGGTACTGCATCAGCTTTCATTTCTTTAAGCTCTTCGGCAGGGATGTCCATTTTCTGGCCACTTTGCTCCATGTAACCACCTTTTTCGTTAATTACCTGTTTCATAAGTGTCATTCCCATACCTGTAACGTTAATAGCTTTTTTGTTGTCTGAAGACACTTTCATGCTAAATACAATTGGCATACCCTGAAGTGAACCTGATGATTTAGTAGCGATGGTTTTAACAGCTTTAACAGCTTTCTCTCCACCAATAGCTTTGATGTAGTTGTCAAGAACAGTTTTTGTTGTTACACCTGCAGGAACCGGTTTGTTAGCAACTGGTTTTTCTGTAGGGTTACCATACTTGTCAAAGTAGAATATAGGAGTCTTACTTTTTTCAAGAGCAGGAAGTACATCTGCAGCTTTACCTACAATTACAATTCTTGCGTTTTGGTCAAGGAAGTATTTGTTAGCAGCATTTTTAATATCCTGTGGCGTAACAGCGTTGATGTTTTTAATGTAGTTCTCATAGAAATCTTTAGGAAGACCCTGAGTTTCTGTAGTTAATGCGTAACGAGCAACAGTAGATGGTTTCTCCATGTTCATTACGAAGCTACCTACATATTTAGCTTTAGCATTTTTTAGATCTTCTTCAGATACTAAATCTGTTTTGATCTTTTTAAGTTCGTTAAGTATTTCTACAACAGCGCTGTCTGTAACTGCATTTCTTACCGAAGTAGAAGAGCTAAATTCAGATACGTATTTGCTTCCGCCTATTGACGAATATGCACCATAAGTCCATCCGTGAGCCTCACGCAGGTTAAGGAAAAGTCTTCCTTCACCACCACCACCCAGAATCTGGTTAGCAAGAAGTGTTGCAAAATATTCTTTGTCAGTCATTTTCATGTTTACCACATTGGTAACAGAAATTTCAGACTGTACAGCGTTTGGTACGTCAACAAAGTTAATTTGAGTGTACTGAACATCTTTAGGGTCAGAATAGCTAACGTTTGGTGCTTTAGCCGGTTTCCATGAACCGAATAGTTTTTCAATTTGTTTTTTAACGTCTTTAACTTTAACGTCACCAACTACCACAAGGTAAGCATTACCAGGTACAAAGTAAGTATTGTAGTTTGCCTGGACATCTGCAAGAGTAACATTGTTAAGCGTTTCTTCGCTTAGGTATTCACCGTTAGGGTGGTTTTTACCGTAAACAAGAACATTTCCAACTCTTCCTGCAATTGCAGAAGCACTTTTTTCGTTCGATTTTAAACCTTCAAGGATTTGAGATTTTTGCTTGTCAAATTCTTCCTGAGTAAATACAGGATTTAAAGCTCCGTCTGCCATAAGTTCTAATATCCTGTTAGAATATTTAGATAAACCTGCTCCATAAGCCGATTGAGAACCAAATCCGATGTTAGCTCCTAAAAAGTCAATTTCTTCGTTAAAGGCATCTTTAGATATCTTTTTAGTTCCGCTGCCCATAAGTGCAGAAACCATATCAGATACCCCTTTTTTGTTACCCTCAGCATATGGAGCATTGTCCATTGTAAGAGTGTAAGATACTGTAGGTAGTTTGTGGTTTTCTACTACTAGAACTTTTAAGCCGTTTTTAAGGGAAAAGGTTTCCGGTTTACCTATATTTACTTTAGGTGCCGGTCCCGGTTTTGGCTGTGGTATTATTTGTGCCTGCATACTTATGGTTAAAAACACGCTGGCTAAAATATATATTACTTTTTTCATGATCTTTATCTATGCTTAGTTTTGTGCTTTATCTTTAGCTCCTACGTAGTCTAATGTTAAACGTTGGTTAGGGTTAAGGTATTTTTTAGCCACCTCTCTGATGTCTTCCCTTGTGATAGAACGGTAAATGTCAATCTCTGTGTTTATAAGATTAACATCACCATATAATAAGTAGAAAGTAGCAAGGTTTTCTGCAATTCCCTCTACGTTAGAGTTGCTGCTTACATAATTGCTTTCGATTTCATTCTGTAATTTCTGGAATTCTCTTTCAGAGATAAGTTCTGTCTGTAGTTTTACGATCTCAGCATCAGCTTCTTTCATAATGTCTGCAGCAGTAAAGCCCTGCATTGGTATTCCGTATACAATGTATAAACCGTAATCTTCCTGGCTATAGTTAAATGCACCAATCTGTAGCGCCATTTTTTTGTCGTCTACAATTTTTTTGTACATCCTTGAACTTTTTCCTCCGGTAAGGATAGAAGAGATCATATCAAGAACTTTAGCTTCTTTCGTTTTCATAGATGGAGTCCTGTAAGCAGTAACAACCATCGGAAGTTGTACGTTAGGGTCTTCGTAAGTAGCTGTGAAAGCTTTAGTGATAGGCTGCTCCTCGAATTTCTGACGTGTTACAGGAGTACCTTTTGGTATTTTGCTAAAGTATTGGTTTATCCATTCTTTTGCTTTAGCAGGTTCAAAATCACCCGCAACTACAAGAACTGCATTGTTAGGAATGTAGAATTTCTTGTTGAAAGCCTGGAATTCTTCAAGTGTAGCAGCATCAAGGTGATCCATAGAACCGATAGTTGCCCAACGGTACGGGTGCACTTTAAACATGTTGCGTTTTACTTCTGCAATAAGGTTTCCGTATGGCTGGTTGTCAATACGAAGTCTTTTTTCTTCTTTAACAACTTCATTCTGGGTATCTACACCAATTTGGTTGATAACCGGGTGAAGCAATCTTTCTGATTCCATCCAGATAGCAAGCTCAAGATTGTTAGACGGGAATACTTCATAGTAGTAAGTCCTGTCGTCAGACGTGTTAGCGTTATTCTGGCCACCGTTTGCGGTAACTATTTTAAACCACTCGCCACGTTTAATGTTTTCAGTACCTTCAAACAATAAATGTTCAAAAAAGTGAGCAAATCCGGTTCTCTCAGGATTTTCATCTTTAGAACCTACGTGATACATTACCGAAGTAACGATAACCGGTGCCGATTTATCCTGGTGAAGGATAACATGAAGCCCGTTATCTAAATTGTATTCTTCGAATGCCACTTTTTGAGCTGAAGCAACTCCGCCAAGCATTAGAAGTGAACCCAAAGCCATTAAAGATTTTTTCATAAAAATTAATAATTATTTGATATTGCTAATTGGTGTGCAATTTCGGAATTTTGTTACAATAAATTTTAGAAAATTTTAAGGTTTCGTGATTTAGGGTTAAAAAGCGTGATTTTTTCACAGAAATTAATTGGGTCATGTTGCCTGATAAATAATAAGTTGTATATTTGCAACCTTAAAAAAAATTAATTAAACCATATTGTTATGTACGCAATCGTAGAGATAGCAGGGCAACAATTCAAAGTTAGCAAAGACCAAACAGTATTTGTTCACCGTCTTGAAGGTAAAGAAGGAGACGCGGTTACATTCGCGAAAGTTCTTTTACTTGATGACAACGGAACAGTTACTATTGGCGCCCCGGCTATAGAAGGTGCTTCAGTAGAAGCCAAAGTGCTTCAGCACTTAAAAGGTGATAAAGTAATCGTTTTCAAAAAGAAACGAAGAAAAGGTTACAAAGTTAAGAATGGCCACCGTCAGTCTTTAACGCAAATCCAGATTTCTGTTATTACAGGAGCAGGTGCAGCGCCAAAGAAAAAAGCGGCAGCTAAAAAAGCGGAAGCTACAGAGGAATAATTAACATTTAAAAACAAAACATCATGGCTCACAAGAAAGGTGTCGGTAGTTCCAAGAATGGTAGGGAATCAGAATCGAAACGTCTAGGCGTTAAGATTTATGGAGGACAGGCTGCTATTGCCGGTAACATTATCGTAAGACAAAGAGGTTCTAAGCACAATCCGGGTGAAAACGTTTACATGGGGAAAGATCATACTCTTCATGCAAAAGTTGCCGGAGTAGTGAAATTCCAGAAGAAAGGTGATAACAAATCTTTCGTTTCTATAGTTCCATTCGAAGCTTAGTAGTAAACCTACAAATTATATAAAAACCCATCCGCTTAAGCGCGATGGGTTTTTTATTTGGTTAAAGTTGCATTGCAATCGATTATCTAACTACCGGAAACTGACAACCTTTAACTAAGTTCTTAATATTGCTAAAAAGTCATCCCGGTCTATTTCACGGGCTCCGAGGCTTTCAAGGTGGTTGTTGTGTACCTGACAGTCTAAAAGCCTGTAATTTGCCAATTTTAGCTGTTGTACTAATGCTATAAAGCCAATCTTGCTTGCATTACTTACCTTGGAGAACATGCTTTCTCCACAAAATATATGGCCAAGGTCTATTCCGTACAATCCGCCAACCAGCTCATCGTCCTGCCAGACCTCTACCGATTTTGCAAAACCTAATTCATGAAGCCTGCAATACGCCTCAGTCATATCATCGGTTATCCACGTTCCGGGCTGTCCGTCACGTTTAATGTCACGGCAATTTATAATTACGTCCCTAAACGCTGTATTAAAAGTTATACTAAATTGCTTTCGGTTAATGATATTACGCATGCTTTTCGAGACTTTTAATTCGTCTAAAAACAAGACCATCCTTTCGGGAGGGCTCCACCACAATATGGGCTCATCATCTTCAAACCAAGGGAAAATTCCATTTCTGTATGCCAGCATAAGCCGCTCTGCGGAAAGGTCGCCACCTATTGCTACTATTCCTTCGGGCGATGCCTGATTAACATTTGGAAAGTATAATTCGCGCGACAAGAAATACATAATAAACAGTTTCCGGTAAAATTAATTCATAAAAGTGTAACGAAAGTTTGAAAAATGTACTTTTAAAAGCTTTTTTGTTATATAATAATTTTTTAACAATCTTGTAAGGTTTGGTGTAAGGTTTTTCGGTATTAGTATTGTAATTTTGTCATGAAATAATAAATTATAAGCCGTAAAGGCTAGATATATACCGCAAGGTAAGTTATCTCATAATTTGTGTTTTAGCTAAATTTTTAGGAAGACTGGTGGTTCGGTCTTCCTTTTTTTATGTCTTTGAATAAGATGTAATAATTTTTTTTGCGTTGATATTTTAATTATACTGGCTTTATGAAATCATTGATCCTAATTTTAGCACTTTCATTTTTTACTATTACATCTGCACAGGATTTTACAAAAGATACTATTCAATTGAATAATATAGACATAAAAAGATCTAAAAAGAGAGTAGTTTCAACTAAACTCAGTTCATTTTGCTCTTATATATGTAATCTTCGCTCTGAACATGTTACTCTCATTGATAAATTGCCTGAGGGATTTTTAAAGTCTGTTAGTTTTAAGTTTAATTCCCGTGGTATGGGAATGGCGGACTATAAACACTACCAAACCATAACTGTTGAACTCATTTTTTATGAGGTAAACGCTAACAATACTCCCGGTGAGCGTATAAATCATTCTGCGGCGGTTCTTACGGTTGATAAAGACTTTCATGGCAAGATGGTAATTGATGTTTCTAAGCTAAATATTAAAAGCCCAGGGAAAATATTTGTTGGATTAAAAAGGGTTAACCCTGCCAACATAAAGAAATACGATTTTGTTGTAGATGGTATCTGTGGGCCTAAAGAAGAATACACTTCCTACTTTAGAGCTAATGATAACGGCAAATGGTATAGGGATAAATCTATGCCCGGCCTTAAAATGACAGTAAAACTGGAACAGCTATAAAAAGAAAAGACCAAACTTGCGTTTGGCCTTTTTGTATTTACTAGAATGGTAAATCGTCGTGCTCTTCTTCTTTAAAGTTATTAGCAGGTTCAAAACGGTCGGTGTTAGCGGCCGGTGCCTGGTTATAACCCTGTGGAGGCTGGTTGTAGCCCTGAGGTGCTTGTTGGTATCCGCCTTGTTGTGGCGCTTCAGCTCCTGCTTTTTCAATTCTCCAGCCCTGTATAGAGTTAAAGTATTTTGTTTCACCTTGTGGGTTAACCCATTCTCTACCTCTAAGGTTTATGGAAACTTTTACAGGCTCTCCTACAGTATATGTATTAAGCAGGTCGCATTTGTCCTGCGTAAATTCTATTATAATATGCTGTGGATACTGCTCATCTGTAGTAATTACTACTTCTCTTTTTCTAAAACCGTTAGCTCCAAAAGCTTTGGTTTCGTCAATCATCTTAATTCTTCCTGAAACTTCCATATTGTTTGTTGTTATTTTCTGCCTGGCGGCAGCTATCGTTAATAATTAAAAATCTTTTTTAGCCAGCAGCACTTTCCATGCGGCTGCAACTTCATTGTTGTCAAGGAGTTCTTTGGCTTTATGGAATCTTTTTCCTTCGTCATCAGAGCTTAAAATAGCTTTCATATCAAAGCTCTCCTTTACAAATATACTAACTTCTTCGTCGGTAGGCAATGTTTCTGTGTTGCCAAGTTTGCCTAAGTCGTTTCCGTTAAATACATTACTCTTTTTAATAAATGCCGGAATAGCGTCAACCCCTATGCCCAGTGTGGTAAGCGGTTTTTCAACTTCAAAAAGCCCTTCTGCACTGCGTGAGTACCAGTTGCCGCCAAGGCGGGATACAAGGTCAATTTTATGTTGGTCTATACCTCCGTTAGCATCCAGTATGCTTTCGTCGATATGAATTTTCATTACTTCACATAAAATAAGGTTACCTGCGCCTCCTTCTGTGCCAAGGGCTATTATTTCATTCACGCGGCATTCAAACTGAACCGGTGCTTCTTTTACCCTAAAAGGCTTAACAGTATCTGATGGCAGCATTGTAAACCCTGCTTTCTCAAATTCATTTACACCAGCAGCATATTCTGTACTGGCTAACGATACCTGTTCTACCATAGCATAATTCACCACATTTATGACAACTTCGCGTGTAAGCTCGGCGTTCATCAGGGTGTGCTTTGTGGTATTGTCACGAACCCTTCGCGAAGGCGAAAAGATAAGTATAGGCGGGTTAGAACTAAATATGTTGAAAAAACTGAACGGCGACAAATTGGGTATGTTGTTGCGGTCTACGGTACTGGCAAGTGCTATTGGCCTTGGACCCACGGCACTTTGCAGGTATCCGTGCAGTTTTGGTGTTGTAAGTTCTTTAGGATCTATAGTGAGCATGGTTGCTTGTTAGTTTTTACAAAGATACTTTTTCTCTTGTACTCATTTGGGCAGTGTTGATAAAATATATTCACAATACAATCGTTAGTATAACCCACGCCTTCAGTCATTGCTTTTTACTATCTTTAAACCACAAATTTTACTTTATGCAATTTACCGATAACAGGAATGTAACGCGTTGGATAATTATTGCGGCATCCTTTTTTATTGTACTCTCTATACTTTGGAATACCTATAATTTCTTCACCATTTTTAAACAGGACGAAAGAAAAAAAGTTGAGCTCCTGGCACAATCTTACATGATGATCAATAACACACAAGGTAATTTTGATCTGGAACTTCCTTTTGAGATATTAAGGAGTAACAGTACTGTCCCTGTAATTATCACAGATGCAAAAGATAGCATTATTACCTCTGCCAACCTGCCGGACAATATTGAAAATGATACTATAAGAAAAAAAGAATACCTGCAGGGATTAAAACAGAGTGATACCTATATTACATTAAAAGTAGGCAAGGGAGCTACACAAACGCTCTATTACGGTAGTTCGCAGCTTCTGAATAATCTTAAGTATTATCCTATTACCTTAGTGATAATAGTTATTCTTTTTGCTGCTATTGTGTTTATCTTTTATCGTGCCAGCCGTATGGCTACCCAAAACAGGCTTTGGGCGGGTATGGCAAAAGAAACAGCGCACCAGATAGGTACTCCGTTATCATCATTGCTTGGATGGATTGAAATAATGAAGGCTGACGATGTAGATGAGACTACAGTGACCGAGATTGAAAAAGATGTGCAGCGCTTACAGATTATTGCCGAACGTTTTAGCAAGGTAGGGTCGGAACCTGTATTGGAAGAAAGGGATATTGTAGCTGAGACCGAAAAGTCTTTTGAATATTTACGTTCCAGAGCTTCTAAGCAGGTAGAATTCTTTTTTATGGCACCGAATCATCCGGTTAATGTTATGATCAATCCTGAGCTGCATAGCTGGACAGTAGAGAATCTTGTAAAGAACGCTATCGATGCCATGAAGGGCAAAGGGAGGCTCGATGTTGTTATTCAGGAAAACGAAAAGTTTATACGAATTAAGGTGAGCGATACCGGCAAGGGTATTCCTAAAAGCCAGTTCAAAAAGGTTTTTGAACCCGGTTTTACTACCAAAAGAAGAGGGTGGGGACTAGGGCTGTCTTTAACCAAACGTATTGTAGAAGAATATCATAAGGGTAAAATTAAAGTACTTTCTTCTGAAGTTGGAAAAGGCACAGTAATGCAGGCCAGTTATAAAAAGTTATAAAAAAAGCGGGAATTTCAATTCCCGCTTTTTTCATTATTATGGTACACTTGTAAAAATGTAAGTCAGTTTCACATTATTAAAAGTTGCTTCCAGTTCCAGTTCTTTAGAATTCAACTTTGTAATGGTGTATGAAATTGTTTCAGTCCCGATTATAGTAGTAAGCTGATTGTTTTCCTGAATCAGTGTGTAGCTTCCTAAAGTTACCGTTGGGTCTTGTTGGCAATCTGCAGAATATATACTTTTTCGTGCAATGTTATTTGCTTGAAATTCAAGAAAATCTTTTCCGCATGCCTGGTGTGTGTAAGGCTGTGGTTTTTGTGTTCCGGTTTTAGTTGCCGAATAGAACCATCTCTTTAAAAGCTGTTCTGTGTTTACAGTTGGGGTTTTAGACTTGTCATCATCAGATGAACATGCAGTTAAGCAAAACAATATAATTGCCAGTCCCAGTAATTTTTTCATAACTCTTCGTGTTAAATTTTCTCTGCAATGATAGAAAATATTATTATAACATTTGTTAATATCCTTATAATAAAAAACCACGCATTGCGTGGTTTTATTGTGTTGCAACGGGAATCTTTTCCCTATAGATTGTCAGCAATGGCTTTAGCCAATGCTTCAAACTCTTCTTTTTCAAGCTTTACTTTATTGATAAAACGCATTTCATCCATTTCGTTAAGCGGAATAAGGTGTACATGGGTATGAGGTACCTCAAGCCCAACAACAGCTACGCCTACACGTTTGCATGGTACGGTTTTTTCCAGCGCTATGGCTACTTTGCGCGAAAACTTCATAAGGCCAAGGTAAAGTTCCTCGTCCATATCAAAGATCTTGTTGATTTCCTGTTTCGGTATGCAAAGGGTATGTCCTTTTGCATTTGGATTTACGTCCAGAAAAGCAAGAAAGTTCTCGTCTTCGGTTATTTTGTATGCCGGTATTTCGCCGTTGATAATTTTAGTAAATATTGAACTCATAGTTTTAGTCTCTTGTTATTTCAAGAACATCAAATTTAAGCGTTCCGTTAGGTACCTGTATTTCGGCAGTTTCTCCAACCGATTTTCCAAGAAGCCCTTTCCCGATAGGTGATGTAACCGATATTTTTCCGGTTTTAAGATCCGCTTCGCTTTCAGCAACAAGAGTATATTTCATCTCCATGCCGTTAGACTGGTTTTTTATTTTCACGGTGCTAAGTACTAGTGCTTTAGATGTGTCAAGCTGCGACTCATCGATAAGTCTTGCATTAGAAACAAGCTCTTCCATTTTAGATATTTTAAGTTCTAAAAGGCCCTGCGCTTCTTTAGCGGCATCATACTCTGCATTTTCAGAAAGGTCACCTTTGTCTCTTGCTTCAGCAATAGCAGCAGAAGCTTTTGGCCTCTCAATACTTTTAAGCTGATCAAGCTCGTCCCTTAATTTTTTTAAACCTTCTGCGGTGTAATAAGATACTGTACTCATAACTTCGTCGTTTATATAAATAGAAAAAATCCCATCGCGACGGGATTTCTGTCTGCAAAGACAATATTTTTTTAGTATTTCAATTTTAATATATGCAATAGCATAGGTCAAAGTTAATTAAATTAAATTTGTTTCATAATTATAAACGCTAAATTTTAAAACATGAAAAAATATATTTTACTGCTTTTCGCTATATCACTATTAATGGGTTGTGATAAAGATGATTATCGTAGTAATAACCGCTATTTACCGAACTATAGTTTTTCGGTAGATATTAATTTGGACCTGCCATTATACAACCAGTTAAACTTTGTTTCCAGCCCGGTGGGCATATACCAGGATGGTGTCGGAATTAACGGTGTGATCGTTACAAATACAGGCGGTGGCACATTTACAGCTTTTGAAGCTTCATGCCCAAATCAGGATCTTAGTTCATGTTCTGCACTTACTATAAATGGTATCCTCGTAAGGTGCAATTGCGATCAGGTAGAGTACAATCTGTTTACGGGGCAGGCTACGAGCAAAGTGGAGTTTCCGCTTAAAGCATATAGGGTGCAACAGATAGCTTCTAACATTATAAGGGTATATAATTAATAATGCCTGTCATTCAGCTACGAACCGTAATAAATGCACCTATAGATGTGGTGTTTGATTTGTCGCGTAGTATAGACCTCCATAAAATATCAACTGCCCATACTAATGAACAAGCAATTGCCGGGAAAACTTCCGGACTTATAAGTATGGACGAAAGTGTTACCTGGAAAGCAAGGCATTTTGGCGTAACGCAATTTTTAACATCTAAAATTACCGCGTTTAAAAGTCCGCACTATTTTGTGGACGAAATGGTTTCAGGAGCTTTTAAACGTTTTAAGCACGAACATATTTTTGCGGAAGAAAATGATACAACCATAATGACTGATATTTTTGATTATACTAGCCCTTACGGTTTTTTCGGTCGGTTAGCGGATGCCCTATTTCTAAAACGCTATATGAAAAACTTGCTTAAAGAAAGAAATTGCGTTATTAAGGACTTTGCCGAAAATGAAGATAGGTATGCTAAACTCCTTTCAGTTGAAAGTCTTAAGATCTAGCAATCCAATTATCTATTTTTTCGGTTTGCTGCTCATGTAAAATATAAGCTGACCGCCATCTGTAATTTCTTTATTGATGAGATAATTACGATCCAGTACTTTTCCGTTTAATTCTATTTTAGAAACATATACATTTTTAGCCGATTGGTTTTTGGCTGTAATTGTAAACGTTTTTCCGTTTTCAAGGTTTAGTATCGCTTCCTTTACATTGGGCGATCCAAAGGCATACTGGTCGCTGCCCGGAGCTACGGGGTAAAACCCAAGCGAAGAAAAAATATACCACGCGCTCATTTGCCCGGTATCATCATTACCGCCTAATCCGTCAGGTTTTGGTTTGTACATGGCATTTAAAATCATGCGTACCCTTTGCTGTGTTTTCTCAGGATGCCCAGTCCAGTTATAAAGGTAGGCTACATGATGCGATGGTTCATTACCATGCACATAGTTGCCAATAATACCGTCGCGGGTAATGTCTTCTGTGTTTGCAAAGTATTTATCGGGTAGCGTCATCGTAAACAGCGAATCCAAATGCTGCGTGAATTGCTCTTTACCGCCATTCATTTTTACCAGCTCATCCGGAAATTGAGGAACGTATAAACTATAATTCCATGCGTTGCCTTCAATAAATCCCTGTCCGTGGGTGTCTAACGGATCGAATTCCTTTTTAAAAGTACCGTTATTAAGTTTAGGGCGCATAAAGCGGGTAGTGCTATTAAATACATTTTTGTAGTTCCCTGCCCTTGCTGTAAAAGTGTTGTAGACGTCTGTCTTATTCAGTTTTTTTGCTATTTGGGCGATACACCAATCGTCGTAAGCATATTCTAAAGTTTTAGAAACCGATGATCCGTTTTTATCTTCCGGCACATAGCCTTTCGCGATATAATATTCGAGCCCGTCAAAATAGGTGAGGTTTGCCGAACTTACGCAAGCTTCGAGTGCATTTACAGTATCAAAATCGTCATTGCCCTTAGCGATAGCATCGGCAATTACCGATACCGAATGATAGCCTATCATGCACCAGTTTTCATTGGCATAATGCGACCATACGGGCAATGCTTTATGTACGCTTTGGTCGTAATGCGCCAGCATACTATGTATCATATCCCTGTTTCTTTTGGGTTGAACCACATTAAACAGCGGGTGTAATGCCCTATAGGTGTCCCAAAGTGAAAAAGTGGTGTAGTTGGTAAAGCCTTCTGCTTTGTGGATGTTCTGATCCAGGCCTTTGTAATAACCATCGGCATCCATGTATACCGTTGGGTTAATAAAGGCATGGTACATCGCGGTGTAAAAGTTTACCTTGTCGTCTTCGGTTAGTGTTTCTACCTTGATTTTGTTGAGTTCTTTTTCCCAAAGCTGCTCGCCTTCGCTACGTGTTTTGTAAAAATCCCAATGGGGGACTTCCTGTTTCATATTGTTTAGTGCGCCAGCTGTACTTACAGGCGATAATGCCATTTTAACCATTATTTGTTCACCGGCTTTTACATCAAAGTCAAAATACATTTTCAGGTTTTTACCTGCCGCTTCCGGAAAGTTTTTGCTTTCATCAAACTTTCGCCAAAAGCCTTTGTAAATGTTGTTGTCATCATACTTTTTAGCGCCGTATTGTTTAATGGGCTTAGAAAATGACATTGCAAAATAAACTGTACGTGTGCGTGCCCAGCCCTGCGTCTGCCTGTAACCGGTTACAAGAGTGTCATTCTCAATGCGTACAAACGTCCATACATTTTTTTCGTTATGGTTGTAAATGCCGTGCATAAGGTCGAGTATAATATGCGCCTGATCTGCCGAGGAAAAAGTGTAACGATGAAAGCCTACGCGCTGGCTTGTGGTAAGCTCTGCCGTAATGTTATGGTCGTCCAGCTTTACCTTGTAGTAATTGGCTTTAGATGTTTCGTTTGCATGAGAATAGGCCGAACGGTATCCCGAAGCGGGCTTGTCTGCCGTGCCGGGATTTAGCTGTAGCGTGCCCGTGGTTGGTATAATAAGAAAATCGCCCAGGTCGCTGTGTCCTGTACCGCTAAAATGCGTGTGGCTAAAGCCTACAATGGTTTTGTCCTCATATTGATAGCCTGCACAGTATTCGTATACTTTACCGTTGTATTTTTTATTGAGTTCGTACGGAATGGTGTCTGTATCCGGACTTAATTGTACCGATCCAAAAGGTACTGTGGCACCCGGGTAAGTGTGGCCCATTCGCTGTGTGCCTATAATAGGGTTTATATACTGATAGTTTTTCTTTTGCGCCTTTTGTGCGAATGCTAAAGAGGATAATAGCAATACCGAAAAGAGTAGTTTTAATTTCATGGTAGATTGTTGTCTGGTAAAAGTAAATATTTTACCTAATTCGTGGCTGCCTGTTGCATAAAAATAAAAAAGCGGAAAACCATTGGTCTTCCGCTTCATCAGTAGGTGTGAGTAATTATTTAGGTGGAATCTTCTTAAAATTTAAGTGTTGCCCCAGCAAGGAAATTTATGCCTGCCTGCGGAAAATAATATGGATCGCCCCACATTGCGCCGTTTGAGACATATTTTTCATCAAATATATTATTTATTAAACCATTAAACACAATTGCTTTAAAAATAGATTTAGGTTTCCATTCATAGCTAACATTTAAGTCGGAAGTAGCGTATGCAGCCAGTTTAGAGTTCGGAGACTCATAATTGTCCATAAACTGATCGCCTACAAATTTAGAAAGTAATGCTACTTGTAAATTTTTCAGAGGTAGAAAAATGATCTGATTTCCTGTAATAACACTTGGTGAGAATGCAATCTTAGTATCTCCCAGATTCCTCGATCCTTCTTCTGTCTCTACAAGAAAGTCTATATTTTTATTGTCGCTAATAGCAATATTTGGCCTAAGTATCCATTTTTCGCCTACGTATATTGTAGCATCAGCCTCAAGTCCCATACGGTAGCTGTCGCCGCTGTTTGTGTAGATATTTCCACCTACGTCGTTAAGTGCCCCTGTAAGTACAAGCTGGTCTTTATACCTCATATAATAACCGTTAATGCTTACAGTGCTTTTACCCGATTTAAATCTCCATCCTAACTCAAAGTCGTTAAGGCTTTCGGGTTTAGAACTTCCGTTTTCATAATCACCACGTCTTGGCTCTTTGTTGGCACGGGCATACGAAAAGTAAATGTCATTGCTTGTATTTACAGTGTAGGTAAGACCTGCCTTAGGGTTAAAGAAGTTAAAGTTGTCATCAACAGCAATAGGGTCGTTGTTGCTCTCTTTTACATTATCTGCTTTATAATCTACACGACGATACTGCATATCGCCAAAAAGGTTCAGTTTCTCAGTAAGCTGATAGTTGGCTTTTGTGTATACATTAAAATCTGTCTTAGAAGCACTATTGTCGTAGTACCTATCACCCGGGCGTACATTGCCCGAGTACTGTGCCCAGATAACATTTCCAAAATGGTCACCTTCATATTTATTCCATCCACCACCGGCTACTACATTCAGGTCATCCTGTTTGTAGTTTACAGAGAATGTCGTTCCGTAAAAGTCGTTGTCAAGCCATTTCTGGGTAATAAGGTCACTTTCGCCTAAAACGGTGCCATCAATAGTTATTGGCTCAAGACCGTAATCGGTAACATTGGTATTATCTCGATAATTCTCATAATAACCCTTACCAATAGTATAGTGTAAAGCTATATTTGTACTCCAGTTGTCGCTTAGCCTTTCATTCCAATGTAACTGGTAATTGTCCTGTTGGTAATTGTCAGTCTCATTGTTGTAAAATTGTGTCTCCCCATTTTCATCCGTATACATTCCTGACGGATTGAAACGCCTATTTTTACTCAATGTTTCAGCGTCGATTCCATTCCATGCCTGATATGTTTTCTCTTTACCGCCAAAAACAAGTGCCTTAATTAAGGTCGTATTACCAACGTAGGTTCCCTGTAAAAAGTACGATTTAAGGTCTGATGAAGCCCTGTCAATGTAACCGTCTGAAGCAAGATTTGAAACCCTTCCGGCAATCTCAAACTTGTCGTTCATAAGTCCTGTGCTGAATTTTACAGTATGTTTTCTCGAACCGAAACTTCCAAAAGAGTTAGATATCTCTCCGCTCGAATCGTGTTTGTAGCTATCTGTTAACACGTTTAGGCTCGCGCCGAAAGCTCCCGCGCCATTGGTTGATGTACCTACACCACGCTGCAGCTGAATACTTTCTGCCGATGATGCAAAATCGGGCATGTTAACCCAAAACGATCCGTGCGATTCGGCATCATTAAAAGGAATGCCGTTAAGGGTTACGTTTACCCGGGTAGCATCGGCGCCCCTTACGCGTATGCCTGTGTAGCCAAAACCGTTTCCGGCATCGGTAGTGGTAACAACAGATGGCAGGTAGTTAAGCAATACAGGAATGTCCTGCCCAAGGTTTCGTAGTGCAATCTCTGCTTTGGTAACATTTGTAAATGTTACAGGGGTGTTGCTGTTGGCACGTACCGATTGTACCAATACTTCGTCCAGCTTGTAATCCTGTACTTTTGTAGAATCCTGAACAACTGGTTGCTGTGCAGAAACGGTTAAGCTTAAGGTTAGTAATGAAATTGTTGCGATTGCTTTGCAACTTTGCAACTTTGCAGCTTTGCAACTCTTAGAAAAAATGAATAAAGTTTTCATTCGTAAATATTTACGAATAAAAGGGGTAATTATTCTAGCGTTAATTAAATTGATTTTCCGGCATACATAATGAACAGACTCCATTTGTTGTGCCTTTTCCCTTGGCAGCATTACCTGCCCAGGTTCTTTGGGTATAATCTCAGCTCGTTATTTAGAGCACCCCTTTGAGACGGGGCAAAAGTAGTTAATTTTTTCGGTTGATGGTTAATGGTTGTCAGTTGTCGTAAAAAAAAATATTCAGACGCTTCAAAAATCCATTAAACATCAATCGGTAACCAAATCCTAGAAATCAGGTTTTCTGCGTGATTGCTTTTTATCGGCCTGCCTGCGTTTGCCTTCAATACGCTTGCGTATTACAGCACGCGGAATTTTGGTTGGTTTCCTGGGCTTGTCTTCTTTCAATGCGGTTTCCATTACACTTAGAAAGCGTTTGGTAACAATATCTTTATTGCGAAGCTGGCTGCGGTCTTCATCGCACTGAAGTATCAATATGCCGTCATTGGTAAGTCGCGATGCAAGCCTGATTTGTACCAGTGCCTTTTCTTCTTCAGACAGGGCATTACTGCCGGCAAGGTTAAAGCTAAGTACAACCTTAGACGATACCTTGTTTACATTTTGTCCGCCTGCACCGCTGCTTCGTACAGCTTTGTAATCGAGTTCCTGTACTATTATATCTCTGTTCATTTTCGATTTTAAAAAAATAAGGATTCAAAGGTATTTAAATCCTCTGACATATTTATTGCGGCTGATGTGCCGGTTTCAAAAGGTCGTTAACTGTTTTTACAGGGTTAAATGTTTCAAGGGGAACTTCGGCAAAAATAGTAATCCATCCTGCCATAGAACCATTCCATAATCCCGGAAGTTCATACGATTTTACTTCCTGTCCTAATCTGGTTTTATGTACTATAAAGCCTGATGTAACATCTACAAAATCATTCAGGTTAAAGTCACCGCCTTTGTAATTTTTAAGTCCGCAGACCAAATCCACAGGGTTAAAATGCGAGGCATTAGCAAAAATGTTCTTCTGCTTTACATTGTCGAGGTCTACCTGAGAGCTTTCAACAATTTGTAATGACTGTATTCCTTTGTCAGATTCAACCCAGAACGGACCTCCGCCAGGCTCTCCTTCATTTTTAACCATACCGCATACGCGGATAGGCCTGTTTAGAAGATCTTTTGCGAATTCTTTTTTATAGTTTGTCGTGTACTTATTAATGTCTGACGGGATATGCAGTAATAGCTTTTCTTTAGCGAAAGCTAAAACAGCATCAATACCATCTTCGTCTAATTCATTGTTGTCAATTTGCTCTAAATACGTAAATATCTGCTGCTGATATTCAACAAGAATACCTGCAAGGGCTTTTTTGTACAGTGAAATCAGTTCTGTATTGTTGTGGCTAACGTTGTCTATGTTTTTAATAAAGACAATGTCGGCGTCAAGCTGTCCCAGATTTTCTATAAGTGCACCGTGGCCTCCCGGCCTAAAAAGCAATTTGCCTTCATTATCGCGAAAGGGCACGTTGTTAATAGTCACCGCAAGAGTGTCTGTACTTTTTTGCTGATACGAAAAACTGATGTTTATTTTGGTGTTGTGTTCGTCTTCTATTTGCTGTTTTACATCCTGTATGCCATCTAAAAATCCATCAAGATGATCTTCAGAAATGGTAAACTGAATGTTAGCTTCGTTTTGGGAGCTGGCGTAGGCTACTGTTTCCTTTAAATGTTCGTAAATAGGTGTGGCAATAAAAGCACCGTAGTGATGAAAAGGCAATATCCCCTTAGGTTTATTAGCATAATTAAACGCATGGCTATCAAGCATGATCTTGATGAACTCATAGGTTTTCTTGTCTTTAGTCCACGCGGGAAAGCCGTCCTGCTGACGTACAACATCCAGTATTTCGTTATAGAAAGGAAATTTATCCAATCCGACCAAAAATACACGAAGGTTAATGTCGTTTTTGCGGTTGATGTAAGCGTTTATGGTTTCTTTTTGCGGATTGAATTCGGCAATAAATTCGCATAAAAATTTAAACATCCTGGTTGCAGCGCCAGATGCGGGAACAAATTTGGTAAGCTTCAGGCTTTCTTTTTTGCTGTCAAATAGTGCGGCATAATTTATAGCCGCCGATTCTTCAAGTTCAAAAATACCGTCGTTATATAGGGCAGGTTTTTTAAGCGTGGCCTTGGTTATGCCATTTTTAAAAATAGATAATTGTTGTTGTATGTTGTCAAGAGTTACACCTCTCTCATATATCTCGGCAAAATCTGCGGCAGAAAAACCTATGTCTAAAGCTTTTTCAAGCTCTACCAATGCTTCTTTGCTTTTTACAGTAAAATCTGCAGGTGTTGAGTTAATCATTATGTTCGGTTGGTGGTTGTTGGTTAGTGTACGGGTTAGTTTTTTTATAGATGCATCTATAGTTGTATTGGTTGCGTTAAGAATTATAAATAAATGTGCTGATTTGTCATTTTCGTTAAGCGCCCTGTCTATGCTTACTGTGCGAAATGTAAACGTACGGTCGTTATTGCCCTTGCGGTCAATAAAGCTTTTTAGTTCTTCTGAAACTGTTCTTCCGTTAAGTCCGTCCCCGTAGATTGTAATGATGACAGATGATTTTCGTGTTGTAATGTTTTCTTCCATGACAGATAGCCGTAAATGGCAATTATAGTTAAAACTATATTCAGTATGCTGGTAAGCGTGTATCCTTTTAAGAAGAATAATGGAATTGCAATAATATCTCCGGCTATTAAAAACAGCCAGTTTTCAATCTTACGTTTTGCCATAAGCCACATTCCGACAAAGAAAAGCCCGGTTATAAACGTGTCTACGTAAGCCCACCAATACGTAAATTTATCAAAATAAATATAAACGGCCGAAATTCCGATAACCGATGCCGTGAAAATTATGACTGAATTAACGCCGTCTTTAGAATTCGTTGAGGATATCTTAAGCAAATCATGATTGGTACTGTCTTTTTTGCTCCATAGTATCCAGCCGTAAATACTCATAAAAAAGTAGTAGGCATTAATGATCATGTCGCCATATAAATTCCATTGCAGCATCATGTATACAAAAATACCGGTGCTTATAATTCCGGTCGGGTAAACAAGTATGTTGTTTTTCCACGAGTAAACAACGCTAAACACGGCAAAAACTGTGGCAATGGCCTCTAATACAATGTGCAGTGTGCTGTACTCTTTGTACTGTGCAAAGAGAAAATCGAAAATTTCTGCCATTATATAATGGTTTTGCTACCCAGGCAGTATACAAGGGTGAAATCTTCTATCTGTTCAAAAAAGAAAGGATAGCTTTCGTTTATTTCTTCAAATTTAACCGATGCCATGCCTTGTTTTTCTTCCGTGTTAAAAGGGAAAACGTAGATGTTCTGTTTAAAGCTGAGCCCGGCACGCGATATCATTTTATAGACCGCTTCTTTAACGCCCCAAATTACTATAAGCTGCTGCATATAGTCTGACAGGTGAGTAGGGTCGAGGTATGAAAATTCGGGTTCGATAAATTTGTTGGCAATGGTAATTACCTTTTCGCGTTGCAGTTCCATATCAATGCCAATATCATTTTTGCTTATAATAATGGCAGAGAAAGCATATGAGTGGGTTATAGAAATATTCATTCCGTCTTTAAGGTGCGGCTTTCCGTCGGCATCATAATAAAGGTCAAAATCAGAGTAGCCTATCTCCTGCATAAGCATACGCACACCCAGGAAGCCTTTCTTATGAACGTCGCTTTTCATGCCGTCTACACGGTTTAGGCAAACGTCTTTTAGCTTAACATGCCGCATGAATTCTTCTACACTTTCAGAATTCTTCCAAATGAGCAGTTTTGTGTGGCTGTCTATTTCAATTGATTTATATAAAGGCATTGGTTACAGTTATGGCCCAAATTCATGTTGTTGTGTACCAAACAATTATGCAGGCGGCATTTTTTTATATTTTACTGTTAAAGCGGGTGAATTAAAAATGCATTCACTAAATTTGCAAAAATTTTTCGCTAATACAAATATACAATATTCACATGAGTACTACAACGCTGCCATTCGTGGCATATAAGGTAAAAGACATTTCGCTTGCGGAATGGGGAAGAAAAGAAATTGAACTTGCTGAAGCCGAAATGCCAGGACTAATGGCTCTTCGTGCTGATTATGGAGCTTCTCAGCCGCTTAAAGGTGCTCGTATTGCAGGATGTCTGCACATGACAATACAAACTGCAGTTCTTATTGAAACTCTTGTTGCTCTTGGAGCACAGGTTACATGGAGCTCATGCAACATATTTTCTACACAGGATCACGCTGCTGCTGCTATTGCTGCTGCAGGTATCCAGGTTTACGCGTGGAAAGGCCTTAATGAAGAAGAGTTTGACTGGTGTATCGAGCAGACCTTATTCTTTGGTGAAGAAAGAGAGCCTCTTAACATGATCCTTGATGATGGTGGAGATCTTACTAACATGGTATTTGATCGTTTTCCTGAGCTAACAGCTGCTATTAAGGGTCTTTCTGAAGAAACTACTACAGGTGTTCACCGTCTGTATGAAAGAATGAAGAATGGTACGCTTGTAATGCCGGCTATCAATGTTAATGATTCTGTTACTAAATCTAAATTTGATAACAAATACGGTTGTAAAGAAAGTGCTGTAGATGCTATACGTCGTGCTACCGACCTTATGCTTGCCGGTAAAAGGGTAATTGTATGTGGTTACGGAGACGTTGGTAAAGGTACTGCTGCTTCTTTCCGTGGTGCTGGTTCTATCGTTACGGTTACAGAAATCGATCCAATTTGTGCTCTTCAGGCTGCAATGGACGGTTACGAAGTTAAAAGACTTGAAACTGTTATCGCAACTGCAGATATCATTATTACAACTACAGGTAACAAAGATATCGTTGTGGGTCGCCACTTCGAAAGCATGAAAGATAAAACTGTTGTTTGTAACATCGGTCACTTTGATAACGAAATCGACATGGCTTGGTTAAATACAAACCATGGTGCGTCTAAAATCGAGATCAAACCTCAGGTAGATAAATATACAATCAACGGTAAAGATGTTATCATCCTTGCAGAAGGCCGTCTTGTTAACCTTGGTTGTGCTACAGGCCACCCAAGCTTTGTAATGAGTAACTCATTTACAAACCAGACTCTTGCTCAGTTAGAGCTTTGGGCTAACAGCGCAAACTATGAGAATAAAGTTTACATGCTGCCTAAGCACCTTGACGAAAAAGTGGCTTCGCTTCACCTTGCTAAACTTGGTGTAGAGCTTGAAACACTTAACGATGAGCAGGCTGCTTATATTGGTGTAGAAGTACAAGGGCCATTTAAACCGGAGTACTACCGTTACTAATCAGATTGAAATGTGATATTGAGATTTCATATCACTAAGCATAAAAAAACTCCCGCAATTGCGGGAGTTTTTGTTTTGTATATATGGGCTAATTATCGGTGGTTTTGGGGTTCAGTTTTATCGTTATGAATGTATTTTTCGATAAGGTAGTGTCCAAGGTAAATTAGCGGCGTTAGGCATATAGCAATGCATAATTTAAGGGTGTAGCCTGTAAAGCCCGATTTTATATAAGTATCTGTATCCATTTTTCCGGTCATCCAAAAGGCAATTCCCAATACTATAAAGCTGTCGAAAAACTGGGAGATTACTGTAGATCCGGTGCTGCGCAGCCATATCATCTTATTGCCGGTACGCTTCCTGAAAAAATGGAAAATAGTAATATCTATAAGCTGAGATACTAAAAATGCCGTAATACTGCCTACAATAATCCACATGCCCTGTCCGAATACCGCGTTGAACTGATCGTCTGTTACTCCCATGTTCTTTACTGCGGGTATGGAAAGGGCTATCCAAAGTAAAAAGAAACAATAAGCAATTAGGCCCGCTGTGATATATGATAATTTCTGAACCCCTTTTCGTCCGAAATATTCATTGATAAGGTCGGTGGTAATAAATACCACAGGCCAAGGAAGTATACCAATGCTAACGGGGTTTCCGGCTATGGTTATTAGTTTCGGGCCGATAAGTTCGGCTACTACGGCATTGGTAATAAATATCCCTGCAAGGATTACATATAGGGTGTCTTTACGCGATTGAAACATAGAATATGTAGTAAACGGTAAAGGTATTAAATTATATGCTTAGGATATGTAGGATCGGTTGAACTTAATGAGGTAACGTTACTTCGGTTTTAATGGTCTTAAATTTTTCATCATTTTGGTCGGTTTCCATTATGTAGACTTTTCCATCTTCTGCAAATATCCTACCTTCAAGTTCAGCGGTCGAGATGTCTTCACAGGCCGTAGGGATTATAAAAGGTTCAACTAGCTTCTGCCATTTTCCTTGTTTAAACGAGTAGGTTGTCATGGTATATGCGCAACCATTCATGGGTGATTGAAAAACAGAAAACTCATCTGCTCCGTCGTTATCAAGATCGCCTTCGCTTATAATAATGGCGTCGCAGCAACCAATAGGCAATGCCGGTAGTTTTTTATTTGAGAAAGTGATACTGTATTCATCCGGAGTTCCATCTTCAACGGGATTGCCTTCGCCTTTTTTGGTAAGCACGATTGTAGCAACGTCCTTTATTCCGTCACCATTATAATCTGCAGTATTGCGGGTAGTCTTATCGTTTGGTTTAATATCTTCAATTACGGGCTGGGTTGAATCTTTTGGGGTGGAACGTACAACGCCTGTCGAATTTTCTTCTTTGCAAGATAATAGTGCAAGCAGTCCAAATAATACAATCTTTCTCATCTCGGTAGATTTAATGTAAATATAATGAGATTTTGTTTTTAGGGGGTAGGGTTGTTTAATTTTATTGTTTGGAGTCGGTTTTACTAATTTTTTGGGGGGTGCATCAAAAATAAATTATAAAAATAGCCTGCGTTTGTTTATTATTATGGGGTTGTTGTTTATATTTGTTTAAATTTTAAAATCATACGCTATGAAAATAGGGGTGCCAAAGGAAATAAAGAACAATGAAAGCCGGGTTGCCCTTACGCCGGCGGGGGTGTTTGAGTTAGTTAATTATGGACACCAGGTGTATGTACAGGAATCGGCGGGTGAGAGCAGTGGTTTTTTCGATGAAGATTATCGCGATGCCGGTGCTGTTATGCTTCCTGCTGCTGAAGCAGTTTTTGCTATAGCAGATATGATTATTAAGGTTAAAGAACCTATCGCGTCAGAATATCCTCTGATAAAACGGAATCAGGTACTGTTTACCTATTTTCATTTTGCGTCAAGTGAAGAGTTAACCAAAGCAATGATTGCCAGCAAAGCGGTTTGTATTGCTTATGAAACTGTAAGTGATGATGATGGTTTTCTTCCGTTGCTTACGCCAATGAGCGAAGTTGCAGGGAGGATGGCAATTCAGCAAGGTGCTAAATACCTCGAAAAGCCTATTAAAGGCAGGGGAGTGTTACTTGGCGGAGTTCCGGGTGTGCCCCCGGGTAGGGTATTGGTATTGGGTGCAGGTGTTGTGGGGATTCAGGCCGCTAAAATGGCTGCGGGTCTTGGCGCACACGTTACGATCTTAGATATAAATATGAAACGCCTTCGCTATGTAAACGATGTTATGCCACCTCATGTGGTGACAGAGTTTTCCAGCGTTTACAATATAAAGAAACATATAAAAGACCACGACCTTATTATAGGTGCGGTTCTTATACCTGGGGCCAAAGCACCCAATCTTATTACAAGGGAAATGCTTAAAGATATGCGTCCGGGGACGGTGCTGGTAGATGTAGCAGTAGATCAGGGCGGGTGTTTTGAAACTACACGGCCTACAACGCACGAGGAGCCTACATTTATCATAGATGACATTGTGCACTACTGTGTGGCTAATATGCCGGGAGCGGTACCGTATACGTCTACACTGGCACTTACTAATGTAACGCTGCCGTATATTTTAAAGCTTGCTAACCTGGGCTGGGAAGAAGCCTGCGTTAAATATCCCGATTTAGGGCGGGGATTGAACATTGTTAAGGGAGAAGTTATTATAGAAGAAATAAAAAAAGCGTTTAAAGAAGTTAATCTGGTTGTACGATAGTTTTGCGGGTGATTTGGTTATATGTCGCCTGCGTTAACTCCGGATCTTCAGATTAAAATGCTGGATGGCTTTGAAGCGAGAATAGTTTCGTTATTGTTTGTTTGTTGTTTGCGGCCGGAGAAGTCTGGTCACAAAAAAACCCCAAATTTTCATTTGGGGTTCTTTGTTTTTATAAGAAGTGCTACTTATGCAAGTGCAACTCTTTTGAATCCTGTAACAACAAGAGATCCTTCAATAGACTTGATATACTCGCTTACGCTAAGTTTGCTGTCTTTGATGTAATCCTGGTTAACAAGAGTATTGTCTTTAAAGAAACGACCAAGTTTGCCTTTAGCGATGTTATCTAACATAGCTTCAGGTTTACCTTCCTGACGTAGTAAATCTTTAGCGATTTCAATTTCTTTCTCAACTGTAGCAGCGTCAACACCTTCTTCGTTAAGAGCAAGTGGAGCCATTGCAGCAGCCTGCATAGCAACGTTACGAGAAGCTTCTTCAGCACCTTCTACGTTAGCAGAAAGGCTAACAAGAGTAGCGATTCTGTTACCAGCGTGGATGTAAGAACCAACAAATGCACCTTCAAGTCTTTCGAAAGAACCAATCTCGATTTTCTCACCGATAACACCAGTTTGCTCGATAAGTTTGTCAGCTACTGTAAGACCGTTAAAGTCTGCAGCAAGGAATTCTTCTTTAGTGTTGAAGTTAAGTGCAAGAGCAGCAAGGTCGTTAGCAAGCTTAACATAAGATTCGTTTTTAGCAACGAAGTCAGTTTCACAGTTAAGAGAGATAACAACGCCAGCAGTTTTATCAGCGTTAACAACAGCGATAACAGCGCCTTCAGTAGACTCACGGTCAGCTCTGTTAGCAGCTACTTTCTGACCTTTTTTACGAAGGTTTTCAATAGCTTTATCAAAATCACCATCAGCCTCAACAAGAGCTTTTTTGCAGTCCATCATACCTGCACCGGTAATTGTTCTTAGTTTATTTACGTCAGCAGCAGTAATATTTGCCATTTGAATAATTGTTTATTGTTAGAAAAAAAAATAAGCCGTTATGTTGATAATGCTACAAAAGTAAACATATACCAGCACAACGGCTTTATTGTAATGTTATCTTTACTCTTCTGTAGCAGTAGGTGCTTCAGTTTGTGCAGGTGCAGCAGCTTCAGCAGGAGCTGTAGTTTTTGCAGGTGCAACAGATGCAGCCTCTTGTCCGTCAGCAGGTAGGTCGTCTTTGTCAGATTTTCTATCAGAAAGTCCTTCAACAACAGCACCGGTAACTAAAGATAAGATCTTGTCAATTGATTTAGAAGCATCATCATTTGCAGGGATAACATAATCAACCTGACGTGGGTCAGAGTTGGTATCTACCATTGCGAAAACCGGAATGTTTAATTTTTGAGCTTCTTTTACTGCGATGTGTTCAGCTTTGATATCTACAACGAATAACGCAGCAGGAAGCCTTGTCATGTCTGCTATAGAACCTAAGTTTTTCTCAAGTTTTGCACGTAGACGATCAACTTGCAGACGCTCTTTCTTAGAAAGTGTCATGAATGTACCGTCTTTCTTCATTTTATCAATAGAAGCCATTTTTTTAACAGCTTTACGGATAGTAACGAAGTTTGTTAGCATACCACCAGGCCACCTTTCAGTGATGTATGGCATGTTTGCAGCCGCTGCTTTTTCAGCAACGATATCTTTTGCTTGCTTTTTTGTAGCAACAAAAAGGATTTTTCTGCCTGATGCAGCGATTTTTTTAAGGGCTTCGTTAGCCTCTTCAATTTTAGCTGCAGTTTTATACAGGTTGATAATGTGAATACCATTACGCTCCATGTATATGTAAGGAGCCATGTTTGGATCCCATTTTCTGGTCATGTGTCCAAAGTGTACACCTGCTTCCAGTAAGTCTTTAACTTCTACTTTATTTGCCATTTTTGTAATAGTTTACGTTCTGTTGAGTAAGCAATGGGTAAGTGGCGAATTATTTACGGCCTTATCCATTTAGATGCTAAACTAACCCTTCACCTCAGTG
This sequence comes from Flavobacterium psychrophilum, assembly GCA_001708385.1. Taxonomy (NCBI): domain Bacteria; kingdom Pseudomonadati; phylum Bacteroidota; class Flavobacteriia; order Flavobacteriales; family Flavobacteriaceae; genus Flavobacterium; species Flavobacterium psychrophilum. Next base: position 2,770,382 of record CP012388.1, read on the forward strand.
GGGCAACAACAACATTGTTTTTTAAATTCGATAATAAAAATGAACAGTATTGGATAATAAAATCCAATAGTGACATATTAACGTTTAGAGAACTGGAATCTTTTACGAGCTTTCTTCTGACCGAATTTCTTACGCTCTACCATTCTAGGATCCCTTGTTAATAGGCCTTCTGGTTTAAGGATGCTTCTGTTTTCAGCATCAACTTCGCACATTGCGCGAGCGATTGCCATTCTTACAGCTTCTGCCTGTCCAGTTGAACCACCACCGTAAACATTTACTTTCACGTCAAAGTTTTCAGCAGTACCGGTTAAGGTTAAAGGCTGTAATACTTTGTACTGTAAAGTTGCAGTTGGGAAATAAGTTGCAAATTCTCTTTTGTTAACCGTGATTTTACCTGTTCCTTCAGAAAGGTAAATACGGGCAACAGCAGTTTTTCTCCTGCCGATTTTGTGAATTGTTGCCATTTTTTACTTTAAGTCGTTTAAATTAACGGTTTTAGGTGTCTGTGCATCATGTTTGTGCTCAGATCCTACATATACATTCAGGTTGCGGAAAAGTTCTGCGCCTAATTTGTTTTTAGGAAGCATACCTTTTACTGCTTTCTCTACTAAGATTGCAGGGTTTTTCGCCTGTAATACTTTAGCAGTTAAAATTCTCTGACCACCTGGGTAACCTGTGTGGCGGATGTACGTTTTTTCATCCAGTTTGTTACCTGTTAGGTTGATCTTTTCTGCATTGATAACAATTACGTTATCTCCACAGTCCACGTGCGGTGTGTAATTTGTTTTGTATTTACCTCTTAAAAGCATCGCAACTTTAGAAGCAAAACGGCCCAAATTATGACCTTCAGCGTCAACAACGATCCACTGTTTGTCAGCAGTCGCTTTGTTAGCTGAAACTGTCTTGTAGCTTAATGTGTTCACAATAAATTATTTTAATTAAACATTCCATCCCCAATAAAGGGGATGCAAAAGTACAATTATTTATTAGAAATTCAAATAGATAGAAAAATTATTCTTTACAGGATAATTTTTTGAGTGTGAAGGCAGTAAAGATACTTCAATTAATTAATCGAAGCAATGTTTGGATATACTAATGTAGTAGTCTAAATCAATGTAACTATGTTTAACGTTACTACTTATAAAAAACGTGCTTATTGGTTAGACTCCTTCCAGTCCCAGTAGGTTTCGTAAAATGTGTCATGCAGCATTTGTTCCGGCTCGTGGTTTTCATCGGTATCAACAAGGGTAACTCCAGTCCATTCACCCTGCGGATCGGTTACACCATCTATAACTGAAAAAATATTGAATACAACATCTGCCGCGGTATTAGCAATTATTTTTTTCAATGCGCTTTTTAGAACGTCATTGCTACTAAGTTTGTGCAATTCTTCTTTTTCCGCATCGTTAAGTTCGCTGCCGGGAGGATAAGTAATATCTTCTGATAATGTGCTACTGTAATCATTAATGCTATTGTGTATATCCAGCATTAGTGAATGTATGTTTTTGTCTGAAAGGGGCATAATTATAAATTTCTATAAAAATAAATAAACTTATCTAATGCTTTCAAAAAGCTCAATCTGTTTTGCGTTTTTGCCTACAAGATCGGGATCGGTATTTTTAAAAGAATCATCAATCCATAACGACATAATTAACTTGCCTCCCGACTTTATAAAAATGCGATACAGATTATCTTCTTTCGTTTTTTTGTTGCAGTTTATAATATAATGTGACATTTCCAGATCTTTCACAAGATCGGTTAACATTAATGTCTGACTTTTGCTAAGTTCATTCTTTGTTTTATTTTCATAAAGAAAAGACCTGCCTCCTTTTACATACACTCTTTTAAACGATTCGCTGAAAGTCTTTTTGTCTCTTTGCCTGTAGAGGTGTACTATATCAATAGTATTTGTGGAGTCGGCATTAAATTCCTTCATCTGTGCCATTATATCATAGTCAAGCCCGTTATAATGTGTGGATGACTCAATAGGAGATTTGGAGCAATTGTGGACTTGCGTATAGGCACTATTGCAGTGTAATAATATAATGAATAGGATAGCCGCTCTTACTACGTACATTTGGTAGAATAGATTTGTGCGGATAAAAGTAACTACTTTAAAAGATTATTCCAATGGCCTTAGTGTATTACTATACGTGATAAGGAAAGGATTTTCTGCACTTGGGTCTTTCATCAGGTAGATGAATTTATGCTTCTGTGCTTCTTTCGCAGTAATCACAGCTTCTTTTTTGGTAAAACTGTCATATATCTTGGTGTCAACAGTATTGTCTATGCGAACCTGATCGGCAACGCCTGTTTTCAGATTAGAGAATGGGTAGCCGCTATATACTGTTTTATTGGAATTGGAAGCGGTTACTTTTTCGCCTTTAAAATTCTTGGTAAAGATTAATACAGAATACCCTGCACCTGTGGCTTTTAATTTTTTCAGCAAAGCTGTTTTTTCTTTATCACTAGCCGACCTGAAATCGTCTTTATATTGTACTTCGGGTTTTGCTGCGGTTTTGACTGTTTTTGATGTTGAGCACATCGTAAAAAGCAGTGCCGATAAAATTACTAAGGCTATCTTTTTCATAAGTGTAGTTTAAATGGCGGATCATAAATTTAGAACATACCCCAAACCCATCATATACCTTTAAGATATAAATAACAAAAAGGGCTTCCGTTTTAAAACGGAAGCCCTTTACCAAATTCGAATATTTATAACTAACTCAACTTAATTTCGTATCAGCTTAAGCGTATTCTCACGGTTGTCGCTATCTGTTACTTTTACAAGATAGACACCTTTCGTGAGGCTGCTTACGTCAAACATGGTAAATGCTGCGCTGCCGCCAAACTTTTTTACAAGCTGCCCTGTAAGTGAATATATCGCTACTTTAGCTGTTGGGAGGTTAATAGTGAACACATCTGATGTAGGGTTAGGGTATAAGGCCGCTTTTGCTATAGCCTGTTCGCCTGTTCCTAAAACTACAGTCTGGTTGCCATATATCTTAAATTCTCCCGGCTGTAAGGTAATAGCAGCTGTAGGGTTTGTAATTTCTATAACAGAATTGTCCATAAGATTATACCATGTTCCCGGATTTGGAAAGTTTGGTGCAACCTGCTGTGCTGTAACATCAAAGTTAGAAATAACCACTACACTGTTTAACGCTGTTGGCGCAAGAGAAGTATCTGTAATATATACTTTTGGTGTAAGGGTGTTTGCAGAAGCCATTGTATAGTTTCCTTCAAAAACAGCTTCGTCTTTTTTAAGCTGTATCATCCTTTTCCAGTCGTAATAAAGTTTTTCCCTTTGTACGTTGGTTAGCCAGTTATTAGCCCATTGTGGCTGAGGCTTGGTATCCAGTTTACAGTCACCATCTGTACCGCCTTCAGGATTTACAGATCCATTATTGCAGGTAAAGATGGAAAGATCCCATCCAAGTTCTCCAAAGTGCCATATCATTTTAGGACCCGGTACCATAAAGAAAACCGCTCCCTGTGCGCTCATTCTTGAAAGTGCTACATTAAGGTCTTTTATATTGTGCGCAGTATTAGCAGAGTTACCATACTGAAGATTTTTAAACATTAATCTTTCCTCATCATGGCTTTCCGCATAACCTACAACTCTTTTTCCTAAAAATCCGGTGTGAGCATTGTGGCCTACGCGTGCAATATTAGAATCATCAGAGTATCCCATTGTAAGCTGGTTGTATCCCTGAGTGGTTTTTCCCCAAAGCATTATGCCTTTCCCTTCATCAAACCTGTAGTTAGCCCATTCTTTTTCTTCTGCATCGCCGCCTAAATGTTCAAAAATAGTATAGTGTGTAGGGTCTAGGCTCCATGAGTAATCTGCATATTCTTTAAGTACATCAACCCTGTCCTGCTGAAAAGCATTGGTGCATCCTTCGTCAGCTGCCGAACAGTTCTGTGTAAAACCTTTAGTTAGATCCCAACGAAAACCATCGATATGGTATTCTTCAATCCAGTGCTTAACTACCCTTTTTACATAGTTTTTAGTTCTTGGCTGCTGATGGTTAAAGTCATTACCTACATTATAGCTATGTTTAGCCACTTCGTTAAAGTAAGGGCTTTCACTGCTTGGCCCGCCCCATCCGTCGCCATCGGGGTCATTCATCCACATGCGTACTAGCGGATTACGGTCAAAAGCATGGTTAAGAGCTACGTCTAGAATAACAGCAATGCCATTTTGGTGGCAAAGATCTATCAGTTCTTTTAGCTTGTCAGATGGTCCGTAGAATTTATCATTAGCCATGTGAAAAGAGGTATTGTATCCCCAACTTTCGTTGCCTTCAAATTCCATCACGGGCATAAGCTCTAATGCGTTTATGCCAAGTGTTGTAAAATAATCTATTTTATCTATAAGATCCTGATAGGTTCTGTTAGCATCAAAGTCTCTAACTAAAGCCTCATAAATAACAAGGCCTTCTTTCTTAGGCTTTTCAAAATTTTCAACCTGCCAGTCATAAGCAGTTTGCCCTGTTTGTAGCACAGTAACTTCTCTTTCCTGTCCTACAGGAAATGCCGGAAGGTTAGGGTAGCGGTCTGCCGATATTCCCGGGTCATCAAATTGCGAAAGTACAAGGGTAGAATAAGGGTCTGCTGTTTTTACAATAGATGGCGAACCTGCAAGAGGTGTCTGGTCCACCACCCAATACTGGTAGCTGTATGCTTCACCCGATGTAAGACCTGTAAGGTCTAACCAGAATTTTTGGTTTACCGGGTCTTTTTTCATGGCATGTGCCGCTAACGGCTGCCAGTTGTTAAAGCTTCCTGCAACATATACAAAATCTTTACCCGGGGCATCAAGCACAAGGGTTGCTTTTGTAGCATCGGCAGTATTGTAGTTAATACCGTCTTCAAGACCCGCCGGCATAGCTGCCGAAACTGTAGCCGGGTTAACAATTACGGTAAACTTTTTAACTACAACATCTGTTCCCTGAGTAACGGTTAGCTCGTAGTTTTGGTTTGAAGTAATATTGGTATGGTTAAAAGCATAACTTGCTGTAGCAGCATTACTGTTAATAACCGTTCCGTTAGATTTTAAGCTGTAGTTTGCATTACCACCTGTATTAGATGCTGTAATGTTCAGGTTTCCGCCCGAAGTTAGCAGGGTAGTGCTGTTTTGGGCAGGAGTATTTAAAGTAACCTGAAAACTACCTACGTTAATTTCAATATCCTGAGATTTTTTATCGCCTGCACCATCTTTGGCTTTTACAAGAAACCCAAATCTGCCTATTCCTGTTCTGTTGTAAAACGTAGAAGGTACGAAGGTTAGCGTATACGTGTCGCTACCTGGGTTGTAGGTAAATTTATTGGCTTCGTTAGAGCTGTTCCATGTTCCATTGGTCGGGCAATCCAGACTGTTGTTGTAGTTAATGTCATACGACCATCCCCAATAATACAGTGCATTATTGGTTACTCCCCAGGTAGCTTCGTTTATACTGCTGCCATTTACGGTAACGGTAATCGAGGTAGTTTCCTCGAAGGTTGTTGGGGCAACACTGTAGGTTACATTTTGCTGTTGTGCAAATGTGGTAAACCCTAACAATAAAAATAACAATGTAATTTTTTTCATAATGTTGAATAATAAAGGGGTTGTATAATTATACAACCCCTTTTAAAATTTATACTATTATTGAGCAGTCAATGTATAAGTGTAATTTCTAGGATTACTTAGGTTTAACTGAATTTTATAAGTTCCTGCAGTAGTAACCTTAATATTAGTTCCATCATTGAAATCAAGTACTCCGTCTCCTCCGGCATCTCCATAGTTTATAGCCCAGTCATCATTAGCTCTGAATTTTAGTTCGCCGGCACTCAACGCTAAAGTTACTGACCAAACCTTGGTTGTAGCATCATACGTCATATCATGGTCCATCACTCCGTTATCCGGCCATCCGTTAGGTGTAGACGATCCTGTAACCCCCCATTTTGTAGCAGTAAGGCTGTAAGTAAGCGTAGCAGTATTTGCTTTTACAAGATAATATCCTGCATCTGCAATAAGGTTACCTCCTGTTGTCGTAAGTGTACCTGCTGTTGCTCCTGCTCCGTAGTTGGTTCCATCCCAATTGTCCTGAGAGCTAAATTTAAATCCGTTATCAGGGTTTGTAATGCTGTTGGCAATATAAACATATCCTTCAAAGTTAGTGTCGCCAAATTCTGTAGCGCTTAACTGTGGGGCTGTAGCGTGTGAAAAATCATTTCCGTAGCCACTTGTCGACTGGAATCCGCCTGGCATCCATAATAGTGGAATTGCTGTACTAAATGGAGTAACGATCATTTCAACAGCATTACTATAAAGTACCTGAGAGCCTACGTAAGCTTTAATCCTTACTTCAAAGTTTGCAGATTCAAATGGAGTTGCACCAAGAACCTGAATTGCAGAGTTTAATACATTAACCGAAGCAGCAAATTGTGTTACATTGTTTGTTGTACCTACAACAGATGGAGTATCAAACTCATCACCGGCCATATCAATTTCTATATCATAATTTGCGGTAATTCCTTCGCCAAAATTAGCAGCAGACCAAACAAATCGTTCGGCAAGAATATCAAGAGTTTCAGGGTTAAGTACGTACACATTTCCTTCTTCAGGTGCCTGTAGCATCGGGGCATCGTTACCCTGAACTACAGGTCTGTCTTCAACGTCGTCTATATTACACGATACTGCAAATAATGCAAGCATCGCCATCATTGTATTTTTTAGTGTTTTCATGTTCTTGTTGTTAGTGTTTGGATTAGTAACCAGAGTTTTGTGTTAAAAGTGGATTAGCTGCCAATGCATTAGATGGTATTGGGTATACATTTCTAAAACTAGGGGTAGGGCTACCGTTTGGAGTGTTTCCTTTCCATGGCCAGATATAAGACCCTCCTGTGAATTTGCCGAAGCGGATAAGATCTGTTCTTCTGTGTCCTTCCCAATGTAATTCGCGAGCTCTTTCATCCAGTATAAAGTTTAAGTCGTAAGAATTAACATTCCCGCTATTGCTTCCATAAGCCCTTTCACGAAGTGCGTTTATATATTCTAAACCCAAGGCTGTGTCGCCACCTGCCCTAAGTGCACATTCTGCATACATTAAGTATGCGTCTGCAAGCCTGAACATAGGGAAATCTGTATCTACAAAATCCCCTGATGAATCTGAACCCTGAGTTCCGTTAACGTCGACATTTTTAAATTTCTTTACAGCATATCCGTCCGCGAAATCTCCAACATTTGTAATGACAAGAGACTGCCCGGCTGTGTGGAAATTAGATCTCTGATCGGGTGTTCCGGTATTGAATTTGCTTACAAAAGCAGATGTTGTGCGTATACCTCCCCAGCCACCATTAATACCAAATTCAGCTGAAGACATAGAACCTCCGACAGGTGCATGAACAAGGAATGTTGTACCACCGTATGTTTTAGTGTTAAGTCCGTCAAAAGCAACAGCAAATATTACCTCATTTTGAGAACCATTTCTGTCATTATCTGCAATAAATAATTGCCTGTAATCTGCATGTAGCGCATATCCGGAATTAATTACTTTTGTTAATACAGGTAATGCATCGGCATATTTTTCTGTACCTATATATACCTTAGCATTCATGTATAATTTTGCTTTTAGCATCCATGCGCCAACCTGATCTACACGAGGATATTCGTTTTCTTTAGGTGCTTTAAGCAGTGGGTCTATAGCAGTAAGTTCTGCATCTACAAATTCAAAAATCTGTTGTGGAGTAGCTTGTTCCGGCAGAAAATAATTTGTTGGAGACTCTTCGGTAACAAGACCAACTCTTCCACCAAAAAGATCAAGGAAATGCCAGTAGCTAAGGGCTCTTAAGAAGCGTGCTTCTGCTCTGTATGTTGCAATACTTGTTCTTAGATCACCCGATACGCCTCTGCTGTCCAATTTTTCATCTGTAGTCTGGCGAAGGTATTCGTTACAGTTTTTTATCTGGAAATCCAGACGGCTAAATGTAGCGTTTACAAATACATCACTGGCTGTCCACGTCTGGGAATGAAAATCCTGTATCGTCTGGTCATTCCAGCCTATAATAGCTTCATCAGTAGAAAGTTCGTTCATCAGCCATAGACCCCTTATATATTGACTTGCTCCCTCATCAATACCGGAAATATCAGGGGTACCCGCAGGGCCGTTTTGCCCCGTGGTAGCAAGTCCTGCGTATAATTTTGCAAGGGTCTGCTTATATGCTGCAGGATTGCTATACAGCTCCTCGACAGATGGGTTACCTGCATTCGCCGGGTTTGACTGATCAAGATCATCAGTACATGAGGTTAGGAAAAGTGCTAAAAAAAGCATTCCTATCCCGGTTAATTTCAGATTAAATTTTTTCATGTTCATAATCTTTTTAGAAATTTAAGTTTAAGCCTACTGTGAAAGTTCTTGGCCTTGGATAAATATTATTATCTATACCAGATGTGTTTTCGGGGTCTATACCATCATAATCTGTAATTACAAATACGTTTTGTACAGATCCGGTAAGCCTCATGTCTGTGCCTTCGTTAAATACATTTTTAAATGTGTAACCAAGGGTTACATTGTCTAAGCGAAGGAATGAAGCATCCTGAACATAATAATCTGACAGGTAGCGTGGTGTTGTAAATCCTGTTTCCAACACGTTGGTGTGTGCATTATTCAGATAATTACCGTTTGATGGCAATGCCATATTTGAATTACCGTAGTTAGAGAACACATTATTATAGTTGTAGTTTCCGTAGCTACCTCTCCACGTCATAGAGAACCACCAGTTTTTATAGCTAAGGTCTGTATTAAAGCCATAGTAGAAATCAGGTGCTTGTTTTCTGTAGCGGTATAAATCGTTTGAATTGATAATACCGTCACCATTACGATCTACAAATACACCATCCAATGGCTGTCCGTTAACATCATATGCCTGTTCGTAAACAAAGAAAGAGTTAGGAGCAAAGCCTACTTGGTTGTTTTGAATTGTGGTTCCTGTACCACCCGAAATACCACCTACGTTAAATCCTGGAAAACCCGGAACGTTACCGTTAGTTAATCTTGTAATTTCAGATTTCTGAAAAGTTATATTACCGCCAACTCTCCATTTTAAATCCTCATTGTCAATAATATATGCGTCAAGATTTGCTTCGATACCATGGTTTTTCATATCTCCAATGTTATAGTAAGCACCATTTGAGAAGTTGACACCTTGTGGGTTTTGCGCAAATACAATAAGGTCGTTTGTTTTACGGTTGTAATATTCTACGGCACCTGTAATACGGTTGTTGAATAATCCAAAATCTACACCAAGGTTAAGGGTTTTTGTTTCTTCCCATTTAAGATCACTATTGTAAGCAAGAGGTCTGTAGGTAGAAGAATAAACAGGAACAAGCTGCCCGTTTACTTCTTCATAGCCAATTTGGTACTGTGCAGTATTTGTAGAACCGGCGTATAGTGCATAAGATGGATATCTTGCACCTGTATCCTGCTGGCCCGTAAGGCCGTAACTTGCTCTAAGCTTAAGGTCGCTAATCAGGCTGCTGTCTTTTAAGAAGTTTTCTTCTTTAATTTTCCATGCTGCCGCTGCAGCAGGGAAATAACCCCAACGATCGTCTTTATTAAACCTTGATGATCCATCTGCTCTTAACGATCCTGTAAGTATGTATTTGTCGTCGATTGTAAATGTTGCACGGCCAAAGAATGACTGAAGGTTTAGGCGTTCTTTTATAGTAATGGCCCTGTTGGTAACCTGGTTTTGGAAGTCAAAATTGAAACCACCAGTATCATATCTAAAATCCTGATAGTTATAACCACCAGTAAAGTCAATATTTGTTTTTAAAGACTCAAGGTATTTGTTGTAATTAAAATACAGGTCCATAACAATGTTTTTGTTTGTCTGGGTGTTCTCGTAATTAGAACCTGCTTCCGCAGGAACAACATAGTCAACATCTGTATTTCCAAACTCACGTCCCTGAGCATAATCATAACCAAAGTTTGCAACAAGTTTTAGTTCTTCAAAAGAATGTATTTTATATTCCAACTGAGCATTACCAATACTTCTGTAGGTAGTACCAAAATTATGTTTTTGCTCAATAAGGCTCACAGGATTTCTTCCTGCGTTTACTTCATAAGCACCGTTAGTGGCCCATTGAAAATAACCGCCAAAATTGTTCTGCTGGCGAACAGGTTGCGTAGGATCAAATGCAGCAGCAGCACCAATAGCTCCTTTTTCGCTAAAATTGTTATCTATAACAGTAGTTTTGTTATTCACTTCAATTTTTAAGTGACGATCAAAAAAGTTACCGATGATATTACCAGATAGCGTAGTTCTCTGGAAATTATCGTGCTTTAAGATACCATTCATATTCGTGTAACCTACAGATGTTCTGTATGTAAGATTGTCTGTACCACCTGAAAGTGCAATGTTATGGTCTGTACCAAATGCTGTGCGGAAAATTTCGTCCTGCCAGTTTGTGTTTGCTGTTCCTAAAAGTGCTTTTTGAGCAGGAGTGGCGTTTGGATGGTTGTTTACAAAATTTCTATATTGGTCTGCAGACATAATACCTGCAGTTTTAGCAACTTCACTAACCTGGAAATTACCATTATAGGTAACTTTCAATTCACCACTTTGTCCTTTTTTCGTTATAATTATTATAACACCATTAGATGCCCTTGAACCATAAATAGCTGTTGCAGCAGCATCTTTAAGTACAGTCATACTTGCTATATCGTTTTGGTTGATGTTAGCAAGAGGGTTTCTACCACCCTTAACGCCATTTCCACCTACCTCTACAGGTACGCCGTCAATAACATATAATGGGTCGTTTTGAATGTAAGAAGATCCGCTTCTTATTCTTACTAAAGATCCGCTTCCCGGTTCACCACCGGCAGTAACTACCTGAACACCGGAAACTCGGCCTTGTATAAGTTGTTCTGCACCAACTACCGGACCTTTATTAAACTGCTCTGCAGTAATATTGGTTAACGCTCCTGTAGCATCTTTCTTTGTAGTTGTTCCGTATCCAATAACTACTACTTCCTGTAGTTGGGTTGCGTCCTCCTTAAGTGACACATTTAAAGTTGCCTGTCCTTCGTAAGCTACAACCTGGTCTGCATAGCCTAAAAAGCTAAAAACCAGAAGGTCTCCGGACTTGATGTTTGTTAATGTAAAGTTACCGTTAATATCGGTAGAAGTTCCGTTGGTAGAACCTTCTACGACAATATTTACGCCGGGTATGGGCTGCCCGGATGTTGCATCGCTAACGATACCTTTTAACGTGCTCTGTGCCAGAGCGCTAAATGGCAACATTAGTAGCAAAAGCAATAACTTTGAGTAGATTGTTTTCATACAAGTTGTTGAGTTAATTTTGGGTTTTTGTACTTGCTTATAATTCACTTTCAATGTTAAAATTATGTAAATTCCGCTACCAAAAAAACGTTTTCGTAAAACGAAGAGACCGAAAACGTTTGCGTGTTGAAAACTTTCTATATTTTGCAGAATTTCAGTAAGATAATTGTTACTAATAAAATTATCGACTATCTTTATTTTCGATATCATACTTTAACAAGTTTTTATGAAAAGAAAGGTCACTTTAAAACAGATTGCAAAAGAGCTTGATGTATCTATTTCTACCGTGTCTAAAGCGTTGAGAAACAGCATCGAAATAAGTGAAGATACCCGCCAGAAAGTACAGGCATTTGCAAAACTGTATAACTATAAGCCAAACAACATTGCTTTAAGTCTTAAGAACAAGAAAACCAAAACAATAGGTATAATTATTCCGGAGATTGTTCACCATTTTTTTGCTACTGTAATTAGTGGGATCGAGCAGGTAGCGAACGAAAACGGATATAACGTAATTGTTTGCCTTAGCGATGAGTCTTTTGATAAGGAAGTAATCAACATGGAGATGCTTGCCAATGGCAGTACAGATGGGTTCATTATGTCGTTATCTAAAGAAACCGAACAGAAAAAAGATTTTCACCATATCGTTGAAGCTATCAATCAGGGAATGCCTGTTGTGATGTTTGACAGGGTAACCAATGATGTACTTTGTGATAAGGTTATTATAGACGATCAGTTAGCGGCTTATGATGCTGTTGAGTTTTTAATAAAACACAACTTTAAAAACATTGCCCTTGTTACAACTGTTGATTATGTGAGTGTTGGTAAACTGCGTACCGATGGTTATATAAACGCGCTTACCGATCATGATCTTGCTATAGACGAGAACCTTATTGTTAAGATTGAAGATATAGAGAACTGTGCCTCTAAAATAGAAAAACTACTGCTTGAAAATAAGCCCGATGCTATTTTTGCTGTAAATGAACTGTTTGCGGTTACCACGATTAAGCTTGCCAATAAAATGGGGCTTAAAGTGCCCGAAGATATATCTGTAATTGGGTTTACAGATGGCATTATTTCTCAGTATTCTACACCTACTATTACGACAGTGAGCCAAAACGGAATTAAAATGGGCGGGCGCGCTGCAAAAATGTTAATTGAAAGGCTTGAAATGGAAGAGCAGGAGGAAGAAAACGAACAATATCGCACCGAACTTATAGAAACTCACCTGGTAGAAAGAGAATCTACGTCAACGTTGTAGTTTTTGTTAAGTTGTTTATTTATAGGTTTTTAAAAAATGTATTCCGGCCCTGTTGCCGGAATTTTTTTTAGGGTAATAAATTTTTCAGATTAAAAAAAAACTATATTTGTCCTGATTATCAAAGCTTATACTTCACTTTCAACTTTAAGTTTTTGATAAGCCACAACGCGCTTATCGTTTTAATAACCATTAAAATACGATAATGGAAAAGCGTAAATTAAGTTTCTGGGAAATTTGGAACATGAGTTTCGGTTTCTTAGGGATACAAATGGGTTTTGCTCTGCAAAATGCCAATGTTAGCAGGATATTCCAGACACTGGGTGCCAATATAGACGACATCCCTGCGCTTTGGGTAGCTGCTCCACTCACCGGACTTATAGTCCAGCCTATTATCGGATATTTTAGTGACCGCACCTGGACAAAGCTTGGCCGTAGGAAGCCCTATTTTTTAATTGGTGCCTTACTGGCTTCGGTAGCATTGTTTATAATGCCCAATTCTCCCGTGTTGTGGTTTGCAGCCGGTATGCTTTGGATATTGGACGCTTCCATTAACATTACTATGGAACCCTTTAGGGCTTTTGTAGGCGATGTGCTTAACGAGAAGCAGCGCACCAGAGGTTTTGCTATGCAGAGTTTCTTTATAGGTCTCGGTGCTTATGTAGCCAGTAAGCTGCCTAACATCTTAACCTATTATGATGTAAGCAATGTTGCCCCGGCAGGACAAATTCCCGATTCGGTTAAATATTCATTTTACATTGGCGGTGCAGCGTTTATTATTACCGTACTGGTTACCATTTTTACCACAAAAGAGTATTCTCCTAAAGAACTGGAAGCTTTTGAAAAAGCGGAGGCCGACGAGTATCAGGTTGAAGAACGGCCTGCATCATGGTTTACAGCCAATGGCGGGAGGCATTTAACCATTGGCCTCGTTATGCTGTTTATAAGCATTTTGTTTACCTGGGCTATTGCTTATTACGGTCTTAAAAAAGATTTGTATGTGCTTTCGCTTGGGCTAATTGGCTTGGGTGGGGTTGCGCTTCTTGTTTCGGGACTGTTTCAGAAAAAAGGAAATTACCGTAACGGTTTTGTTACCATTATGAACGATTTTCAGTTTATGCCGGGCGTAATGAAACAGCTTGCAGTAGTACAGTTCTTTACTTGGTTTGCGCTTTTCTCTATGTGGATTTACACCACCGGAGCGGTTACAGAGCATATTTTTAAAACTACCGATACTACATCCGTAGCCTATAATACAGGTGCCAATGTAGTGAACGAAATGTTTGCCAACTACAATCTTGTAGGTGCTATTGCGGCATTTTTATTACCGCTACTGGCAAAACGTACCAGCCGTAAATTTACCCACTTCCTGGCACTTGCAGCCGGAGGGGCGGGACTTGCATCTATTTACTTTTTAGGCAATGCAGGTACGTTTAACGACGTTATCTTCAGGATGGGATCGGAAGAGAATTATTTCAACTTTACTTTTTACATGTACGACTTAAGTATGCTTGGCGTGGGTATAGCCTGGGCGAGTATACTATCCATTCCGTTTGCCATGTTAAGCGGTTCGCTGCCGGCATCTAAAATGGGGTATTACATGGGTGTATTTAACTTCTTTGTGGTAATACCGCAGCTTCTGGCAGCATCTATACTTGGCTTTTTAGTGTCGTATTTCTTTAACAGCGAGCCGATATATGCATTACTTATAGGTGGTATATCTATGGTGATAGCCGGTATCGTGGCACTATTGGTAAACGACAAAGCAGACATCAACATCAATCAAAAATAAATCAATGAATCCAAAAGCATTTATATTCGACCTTGACGGGGTTATTGTAGATACGGCTAAATACCACTATTTAGCATGGCAAAAAATTGCAAACCGTCTGGGTATAGATTTTACACACGAGCATAACGAACTGCTTAAAGGCGTTAGCCGTATCCGTTCGCTTGATATTATACTTGGGCTTGGCAAAGTAGAAGCCACCCAGGAAGACAAAGACAAATGGCTGGTAGAAAAAAATGAAGATTATTTAGGTTTCATCACCAACATGAATGCAGATGAAATTCTGCCCGACGTAGAAAGGATACTTCAGTACCTGAAAGACAACGGACAAAAAATAGCATTAGGTTCTGCCAGTAAAAATGCAAGGCCAATACTTGAGAAAGTAGGCATACTGCATTTTTTTGATGCCATTGTAGATGGTAACGATGTTACCAATGCAAAACCCGACCCCGAAGTGTTTTTAAGGGCGGCGCAAATGCTGGGTATTCCGGCAAACGAATCGGTTGTGTTTGAAGATGCTGTTGCAGGCATACAGGCGGCTAACGCTGCGGGTATGGTGAGTATAGGTATTGGCGATGCAAAAACGCTTAAAGAAGCTCAGCATAATTTTAACGATTTTACAGAGATTGATACTGATTTTTTACAAACTTTAGTTAACAGATAAAATGAACCAGGATTATATAGTACCGGATAATTGGTCGATAATAGAAGAAGGATTTGATGCAGAAAGGGTAAAATCTTCTGAGAGTTTATTCAGTATAGGCAACGGTGCCATGGGGCAGCGTGCTAACTTTGAGGAAAGCTACTCGGGGCACACCTTTCAGGGAAGCTATATAGCAGGTATCTATTATCCCGATAAAACAAAAGTGGGATGGTGGAAAAATGGCTACCCCGAATATTTTGCAAAAGTGCTTAACGCACCCAACTGGATAGGTATAGATATTACCATTAACGATGAAGCATTCGACCTGAACACATGCACATCGGTTAAGAACTTTAAGCGTGAGCTTAACATGCAGGAGGGCTGGTACAATCGCTCTTTTGAAGCTACCCTGCAAAACGGAACCGAAGTTAAGGTTAACGTTAGGCGTTTTCTTTCGCTGGTTGCCGATGAGCTTGGTGTGATTAAATATGGAGTAACTGCGCTTAACAGGGCGGCTAAGATAACTTTTAGCCCGTACGTAGATGCTGGTGTTACAAACGAGGACGCTAACTGGGAAGAAAAATTCTGGGAGCCTTTAGGTGTTGAGCATAATGCTAACGAAGCGTTTGTAACTGCCAGGACATTTAAAACGCATTTTAACGTAGCTGCATATATGCACAACAGTATATTGCTTAACGGTACAGATGCAGAGGTGCTCCCCACGAATGTGAAAACATCTAAAGATAAGGTGCAGTTTAGCTACACGGTAGAAGCAAACCAAAATGATACCGCAGCTATAATTAAGTTTGGTGGTTATACGGTTTCGCTTAACCACGCCAATGAGGCATTGGTAGCTGCTGCTAAAAGCGTAATTGCATCGGCGGATGCCAAAGGATATGATGCCCTTTTAGAAGAACAAAAACAAGCCTGGGCTGCAATTTGGGAAATGGCAGATATTACCATAGAAGGCGATGTAAAGGCGCAACAAGGTATCCGATTTAATATTTTCCAACTAAACCAGACTTATCTTGGTAAAGACCCAAGGCTTAATATAGGCCCTAAAGGTTTTACTGGAGAGAAATATGGCGGTAGTACCTATTGGGATACTGAAGCGTATTGCATTCCGTTCTATATGGCTACCAAAGACCAGCAGGTAGCGCGTAACCTGCTTACGTACCGTTACAACCAGCTTGATAAGGCTATTGAAAACGGAGCTAAGCTTGGATTTACCAATGGAGCCGCTTTATATCCTATGGTAACTATGAATGGCGAAGAATGCCACAACGAGTGGGAGATTACCTTTGAGGAAATTCACCGTAACGGGGCAATTGCTTTTGCTATTTATAACTACTACCGCTTTACCGGAGACTATAGCTACATCCCTGAAAAAGGGTTGGAAGTGCTTATTGGTATTTCACGTTTCTGGCATCAGAGGGCTACGTTATCGGCACAGAAAAACCAGTATGTTATATTGGGGGTAACGGGTCCTAACGAATATGAAAACAACGTAAACAATAACTTCTACACCAACTATATTGCTAAATGGTGTATTGACTACACAATAGAGCAGATTGCGCGTATTAAAGATGAGTACGCCGATGACTATAACCGCATTATGGCAAAAGCCAATTTAAATGCTGAAGAAGTAAGGCAGTGGAAAAAAGTGTCTGACAATATGTATTTCCCGTATTCTGAAGAGTTTGGGGTGTACCTTCAGCAGGACGGTTTCTTAGATAAAGAACTGGTAAAAGTAGCCGACCTCGATAAAAGCCAGCGCCCTATTAACCAGAAATGGTCTTGGGACAGGATATTACGTTCGCCATATATTAAACAGGCAGACGTGCTACAGGGCTTCTACTTTTTTGAGGACCATTTTACGAGAGAACAACTGGAACAGCATTTTGATTTTTATGAGCCGCTTACGGTACATGAATCTTCGCTGTCGCCATGTGTACACTCTATACAGGCTGCTGTTTTAGGCAGAATGGAACAGGCATATACTTTTTACTTAAGGACATCGCGTCTTGACCTTGACGATTATAACAAGGAAGTAGAAGAAGGCTGCCACATTACCAGTATGGCAGGTACATGGATGAGCATTGTTGAAGGTTTTGGAGGTATGAGGGTTAAAGATGATACCTTGCATTTTGAACCGAGAATACCGGAACAGTGGGAAGGTTATTCATTCAAGATCAACTTCAGGAACCAGGTATTGCAAATTTCAATTCACCCGGGAGAAACCAAGTTTACCCTTGAAGGTACACAGGCGTTAACCGTTTACGTAAACGGAAAAGCTGTAAACGTTGAACCAAATACATTGGTTACAGTATAATTTTTTGAGACCTGCAACGCCGCGACTTTGCAGGTCTTGTAATAATCCGCATTCGTTTCTCTCTTTTTGGGGAGGGCTGTGAGTGAGGCCTAACAACAAAAAAATGAAAAGACTATTTAGTATTTTACTACTATTTGCTGCGGGTGTAAGCTTTGCACAAATACAAAGAGCCGAGCCGCCTTTTTGGTGGAGCGGTATGCACAACCCCGAACTGCAAATTATGTTTTACGGTAAGGACATTGCAAAATATACACCGACGGTATCTAACAATGTGGTGATAACAGGTATAACCAAAACCGAAAATCCAAACTATGTTTTTGTGACCATAGACACTAAAAATATTGCTGCTACAGATCTTACTTTTTCATTTAAAGAAAAGAACAAGACAGCCTTTACTCATAAATATTCGCTAAAACAGCGAAACGCCAATTCGGCACAAAGGGAAAGTTATTCGTCGGCAGATATGATGTATCTGATCATGCCGGATCGTTTTGCTAACGGCAACCCTAATAATGATTCTGATAAATCGGTTAATGAAAAAGCAGACCGTAATAACCCAAGTGGGCGACACGGAGGAGATATTGAAGGGATTATTAAAAACCTTGACTACCTGGAAGAACTTGGTGCAACAGCTTTATGGAGTACGCCACTTTGCGAGGATAACGACAAAGGATATTCGTACCACGGTTATGCACAGACCGATCTGTATAAAATAGATCCGCGTTACGGTACTAACGAAGACTATGTTCGCCTTTCGGCAGAAATGAAAAAACGCGGTATGAAACTGGTGCTTGATTATGTTACCAACCACTGGGGAGCAGAGCACTGGATGTATAAAGACCTGCCAACGTATGAGTGGATTCACCAGTTTCCGGGATACTCGCAGTCTAATTACCGCATGACAACGCAGTTTGATACGAATGCATCTAAAATAGACAGAAGGCAATGTGTAGATGGCTGGTTTGTACCGTCTATGCCCGACCTTAACCAGAGTAATCCGCTGGTATTAAATTACCTGACGCAAAATGCCATTTGGTGGATAGAATATGCTGATTTAGGCGGTTTCCGTGTGGATACCTATTCGTATAACGACAAAGCCGGTATTGCAAAATGGACAAAAGCTATTACGGATGAGTATCCGTATTTTAACATTGTTGGCGAGGTTTGGATGCACGACCAGGCGCAAATGGCGTACTGGCAGAAAGACAGCAAAATTGCTGCTATACAAAGCTACAATTCATACCTGCCGAGTGTAATGGATTTTACCTTACAGGATGCGTTTGGAAGCATGTTTAATGAAGATAAATCGGATTGGGATAAGGGTATGCAAAAAGCCTACGATAATTTCACGAATGACTTTTTATATCCTGACACAAATAACATTCTGATTTTTACCGAAAACCATGATACAGGCCGTTTTAACGAGATCTATAAAAACGATTTTAATAAATATAAAATGGCTATGACGCTACTGGCAACAGTAAGGGGTATTCCGCAATTATACTACGGTAGCGAAATAGGTATGGCAGGCGACAAAGGCAAAGGCGATGCCGACATCCGCAGGGATTTCCCGGGTGGTTGGGCCGGCGATAGCAACAATGCTTTTACAAAAGCAGGACGTACGGCAGAACAGCAAAAATTCTTTGAGGTTACGTCGAAACTATTTACATGGAGAAAAAGTAAAGATGTAATTCATACCGGTAAAACAACGCACTACCTGCCTCATGATAATGTATATGTTTATTTTAGGCATAACGACAAAGAATCTGTAATGGTAGTTATTAATAACAGTAACGAGTCAAAAACATTTGGCACGGCACGTTTCGGCGAAAGCCTTAAAAACTACAAATCGGGTACCGATGTGGTTACGGGTAAAGCTGTAAATGTAACAGGCGATATTACTATGGAGCCAAAATCGGCGATTGTATTAGAACTTAAATAAGTCACTAAAGAAATTATTATATGAAAAAGACACTTCTTTTAGTAACCCTTATGGCAGCTTTTGTTAGCTGTAAAGAGGATAAAAAAGCAGCTGAGAAGAAAGATACTGCGCAAAGTGAAACACTGGCGCCGGTTAGCGATTCCATGATGGAAAACAGCGTTATTTATGAAGCGAACATTCGTAATTATTCTCCCGAAGGTACATTTAATGCTTTTACTAAAGATATACCGCAGTTAAAAGGCTTAGGGGTAAAAGTTATCTGGCTGATGCCAATATATCCAATTTCGGTTAAGAACAGAAAAGCAGGCGACCTTGCTGTAGAAGATATTAAAGACCCGAAGGAGCGCGAAAAATACCTTGGCAGCTATTATGCTATTTCTGATTATACAGCTATTAACCCTGATCTTGGAACGGAAGCTGATTTTAAGAAACTGGTAAAAACGGCGCATGATAACGGAATATATATTATTCTTGATTGGGTGGCAAATCATACCGGATGGGATCATAAATGGATTACGGAGCATCCGGAATATTACCATAAAAATGCAAAAGGTGAAGTTACCGATCCGCTTAATCCTGAAACAGGAAAAAGCTGGGGATGGACGGACGTGGCGCATTTAGACTACACAAGTAAAGTGCTATATGAACCTATGAAAAACGAAATGTTATACTGGATAAAAGAGCAGGGTGTAGATGGTTTTAGATGCGACGTTGCCGATAATGTACCAATTGAATTCTGGCAGTACGCCATACCTAAGCTTAAAGAGGTTAAGCCTGTGTTTATGCTTATGGAGTCTGAGAAAGATTACCTGTTTAACGGATTGTTTGATATGGGCTATGGCTGGAAAGCACACCACCTGATGAACGATATTGCCAAAGGCAGGAAGAATGTAAAAGATTGGGATGCCCTTGTTGCGCAGGTTGATAAAGAGTACAAAAAACAGGATATCTGGATGAACTTTACCTCTAACCATGACGAAAACGCATGGAACGGTACCGAATATGAACGCATGGGTAACGGCGCAGAAGCATTTGCAGCGCTTACTTATATTATGCCGGGCATGCCGCTTATTTACACAGGTCAGGAGTATGACCTTAAGCGCCGCCTTAAATTTTTTGAGCAGGACCCTATCACAAAACAAAAAGGGAAAATGTTTTCTGTGTATGAAAAACTGGGTAAGCTTAAAAACAATAACCCCGCACTAAACGGCGGTAAGAAAGCAGCTGCCTATTCAAGAATAGTAGCCTCTGACGCTGTAAATGTGCTTGCATTTGAGAGGGAAAGTGGAAATGACAAAGTGGTTTATCTTGCTAACCTTAGCGCTAAACCTGTAACTTTTAAGGCACCGGTAGAGGGTGAGTATACCAATTACATGAACGATAAAAAAATAACCCTTGCCAAAGGGCAGCAGTTTAGCTTTGCTCCTTGGGAATATTGGGTACTTGTAAAATAAAAAATATACGCTATTAGAGAAGTAAAGCACAGGCTGAAAAGTCTGTGCTTTTTTTGTCTTAAATTGTAGCTGTTTTCGAGAATCAGTCATTTTATCTATAAAATTTGAATTTGTGCTAATTTGTGCGATAAGTGGCAAACTCTATTTTATCTTTACCAAAAATCTATTCATTATGGCGGCAATACTAAAAATTGGCCATCGCGGTGCTAAATCCCATGTGGCAGAAAACACCCTGGCTTCGTTTCAACAAGCGTTAGATATGGGTGTAGACGGCATTGAGCTCGATGTGCATGTATGTGCAACAGGAGAGCTGGTGGTTATTCATGACTTTACAGTAGACCGTACTACAAACGGCAGCGGCGAAGTACACAAAATGACATTGTCTGAACTAAAAAAACTTAGCATAGACGGGCTGTATTCTATACCATTGTTAGATGAGGTTATGGCGTTAGTGAACAGAAAATGCCTGATGAATATAGAAATGAAAGGCCGCCATACGGCGAAACCGGTATCTGATTTTATAGATGGCTACGTAAAAAGCCGTGGCTGGAGTTACGACGATTTTGTAGTGTCGAGTTTTCAGCGTGAGGAGTTGCTTATAATGAGCGATATCAATAAAAATATTCCGCTTGGTATATTAACGCAGGCAAGTGTTACCCAAGCGTGGGAGTGGGCATCGGAGTTTTCGGCGAAAGCCATACATCCGCACTTTTCGCTGCTGACAGAAAGCAATGTGAAAAAGGCACAGCAGGCTGGCCTAAAGGTGTACACCTGGACAATTAATGAAACAGAAGATATAGAACGAATAAAATCCTATAATGTAGACGGTATAATATCCGACTATCCAGAGCGACTATGAGTAAAAGTTTTGATGTGGTTATTGCAGGCGGTGGCGCTGCGGGATTTTTTACGGCCATAAATATTGCAGAAGCAAACCCAAACCTTAAAATTGCCATTTTAGAGAGAGGCAAGGAAGTGCTTTCTAAAGTACGTATATCCGGTGGAGGGCGATGCAATGTCACCCATGCATGCTTTATACCGGATGACCTGGTTAAGTTTTACCCAAGAGGTGAAAAAGAACTTAAAGGCCCGTTTAACAGGTTTTGTTCGGGCGACACTATTGAGTGGTTTGAACGCCATGGTGTGGAATTAAAAATTGAAGAAGACGGGCGTATGTTTCCGGTAACGGACAGTTCCCAAACTATAATAGACTGCTTTCTGGACGCATCTAAAAAATTAGGCATACAGATATTAATGGGTGAAAGCATTCAATCGCTTTACCATAATGAGAAACACTGGAAGATAGAAACCAACAAAGAAGTGTTTTTTGCTGAAAAACTGGTTATGGCCACAGGCAGTAACCCAAAAATGTGGGATATGCTTGCCGAAATGGGGCATAAAATTGTATCTCCTGTTCCGTCGTTATTTACATTCAACATAAAAGACCCGCGTATTAAAGATTTGATGGGTGTTTCGGCAATTGCATCGGTAAAAGTAAAAGGCACAAAGCTGGAAGCCGCAGGACCATTACTTATAACACATTGGGGAATGAGCGGCCCTGCAATTTTACGTGTGTCAGCATGGGGAGCCAGGGAATTGTTTGATAAAAGCTATCAGTTTGCACTTGAAGTGAACTGGCTTAATGATATAGATGCTGAAGAATGCGAAGGGCAACTAAAAGAACTGCGACAGGAGCACGCAAAAAAACTAACAACGAAATTCTCACCGTATGATTTTCCAAACCGTTTATGGCAAAGCCTGGTAAATGCAGCAGGTATTTTACCCGATACACGTTGGGCAGATCTTACCAAAAACCAGCTTCAGGCGTTGGTACAGCAGCTCACTAATGGAGTTTTTCAGGTAAACGGTAAAAGTACATTTAAAGAAGAGTTTGTTACTGCCGGCGGCGTTGACCTGAAAGAAGTAAACTTTAAAACAATGGAAAGCAAATTGCTTCCCAATATGTATTTTACAGGCGAAGTGTTGAATATTGACGCTATAACAGGCGGATTCAACTTTCAGAATGCGTGGACAGGTGGCTTTATCGCTGCGCGTAGCATTGCTGAATTATAACTTTTATTTCTAATGAAGTGTATATTTTGCTGGCAATGTAGGCTTTATGTGAAAAATAATTGATTTTTTAACGCAACCGTTTGAGAAAACTGGTATCTTATTAAAAAATCAATCACCATGAAAAACAAAATTTTACTAATGGGGCTTGGCCTGTTGCTTGTGGCCTGCTCTGACGAAACAACAGCTCCTGTTGAAAAAGTTAAAGAAAACAAAGTATTAATGCTTAAAGTAGATTTGCTTACTTCTGCCTTTGAAGGGGGTAAGGAACTTACTTTTGATGAAGCTTCTGCATTTACTATTGGGGTAGATTATGAGTCGCCTGGAGATTTTGGCGGTATTAAGCTAAAATACCAGGAACTTAATGCACCGCTTTTTGAAGGTACCATACACTGGATGGGGCGCGGCGAAATGTCGTATCCCGAAATTGATACACCGCAATCTTTTGCTACTGTTGACAGCGCTGTAGCATTGCCCGGCGAATCGATGCTTGAGGTTGTGCGGTATCTTGATCCTGCGATGCCTCTGAATGAATGGCCTTATCTTCCGGAGTATGCAACTTTATGGGATGCAGTAGACAATCTTAAGCTTGTGAAAGACTACAGGGCAGCAAACCCAAATTCTAAAGTTAACTTTTTTCTTTACACACCCAGTGTAGGGGTGGGTAATCCTGAACATTGGGACTGGTTTATTATCCTGAAAAATTAATTTAAAGCCTCATGTATGAGGCTTTTTTTATGACTTTAGATAATCAAATAACTAAAATTTACCTGTTAAGCCACCATATTGAGGCATTAAGTACCAAGGCAAAAGTTACCCAGAGTATGTAGGGTATAAAGAGATATCCGGCAATTTTATTGACTTTATTAAACTGTACAAAGGTTTCATAGATCATCAGCCAAAGCAGCACAATTTCAATTAATGCCAGCATTGGGTTATGCAATCCGAAGAATATAAACGACCATAAGGCATTTAATGCCAGTTGTATTGCAAAAAAGGTTAGTGCCTTTCTTACTGTTTCTCTTTGCGTTTCCATTTTGTCCCACACCAGTCCGGCTGCAATTGCCATCATTACGTAAAGAGTAGTCCATACGGGAGCAAATATCCAGTTCGGCGGATTGAATGAGGGTTTGTTTATGGTGGGATACCAAGTAGTTACACTTTCTTGTGTTACAAGACCGGAAACGGTGCCAACAATAACACAGGTAACTATCATTACCAGAATTTTAAACGTACGGGATAAGGGTTTTTGTTCCATGCTTCAAAGGTACTGTTTAGCCATGAATTTAGATAATAGTCAATGGCTGGGTTGCAAAAATAAAAGTAGTACGAAATAGTAAATTTCAGGTCTAAAAAAATCCTAATTGTTGCTTCGGCAAAACATTTATCTTTGTATTAAAATAAAACACCATGCCAGATAAGGCTTTTATTCCATCGCCATATACCAATACAATAGAAAACGGAAGCTTTGAGTGGAGCGCGCCAAGCAATATCGCCCTTGTAAAATACTGGGGAAAAACCGGGCAGCAGATTCCCGCTAACCCATCTATAAGCTTAACGCTCAATAATTGTAAAACCATAACAAAGCTTACTTTTGAAAAGAAAGCAGATACTTCTGCATTTTCGTTCGACCTGCTTTTTGAAGGTCAGCCAAAGGAAAGCTTTCGTCCGAAAATTGAAAAATTCTTTGAAAGGGTAGAAATTTATCTGCCATTTTTAAAAGAATATCATTTTACTGTAGATACGCAAAATACATTCCCACATAGTTCGGGTATTGCTTCTTCGGCGTCGGGTATGGCAGCACTGGCAGTAAACCTGATGAGTCTTGAAAAAGAACTGAACCCTGCTATGACCGAAGATTATTTTAATCAAAAAGCATCGTTCTTAGCACGATTAGGGTCGGGTAGTGCGTGCCGAAGCGTTAAAGGAAATGTGGTTATTTGGGGCGAACATGCCGAAACAGCAGGAAGTTCTAATCTTTATGGTGTTGAATTTACCGGTTTCAATGAGGTGTTTTCGAACTATCAGGATACCATTTTGTTAGTAGATAAAGGCGAGAAGCAGGTGAGCAGCACAGTAGGACACGACCTGATGCACGGGCATCCGTTTGCGCAGCAGCGATTTGCACAGGCGCATGTAAACCTTTATAAAATGAAAGAAGCGTTAACCATCGGTGACCTCGATGCGTTTATACAGATTACCGAGAGCGAGGCCTTAACGCTACATGCCATGATGATGACCTCTATGCCGTATTTCATATTGATGAAGCCTAACACGCTAGAAATCATTAATAAAATTTGGGCATTTAGGGAAGCGACTAAAATTCCGGTTTGTTTTACTCTTGATGCTGGGGCGAATGTACACGTGCTATATCCCGAAAACGTTAGTAAAGAAGTTTTAGATTTTATTAAGAATGAATTAGTTGGCTATTGCCAAAACAGTCAGTACATTTGCGACGAAATTGGTACAGGTGCGCTAAGGATTAATTAGGATAACTTTTAATAACAATTAACGTTTTTGTCGTACCTTTAATAAAAATATCCTCGATGAAAGGACCATTATTTTACTCAAAAATATTACTCTTCGGAGAGTATGGAATCATTAAAGATTCTAAAGGACTATCTATTCCCTATAATTTTTACAACGGAGCCCTGAAAAGGGATAACTATACATCTGAAGAGGCGGTTAAATCTAACGGTCATCTTAAGAAATTTGTTGACTATCTTGAAGACCTTCAGGCAAAACAGCCCGAACTGGTAACTTTTGATATTGCTACACTTAAAGAACATGTAAACGAAGGTATGTATTTTGACTCTACCATTCCGCAGGGATATGGTGTAGGCAGCAGCGGTGCGCTTGTTGCAGCAATTTACGACCGTTATGCCAATAACAAAATTACGGTTCTTGAAAATCTTACACGCGAAAAACTATTGCAGCTTAAAAAGATCTTTGGCCAGATGGAATCTTTCTTTCATGGTAAAAGTTCTGGACTGGATCCGCTTAACAGCTACCTTAGTATTCCTATTCTTATAAATTCTCAGGACAATATCGAGGCAACGGGCATACCAATGCAGAGTGCAGACGGTAAAGGTGCTGTGTTTTTGTTAGATTCTGGTATTGTGGGTGAGACTGCGCCTATGGTTTCTATATTTATGGAAAACCTGAAGGAAAAAGGTTTCCGCGATATGTTTAAAGAAGAATTTGCAAAATATACAGATGCATGTGTAGATAACTTTTTACATGGCGATATAAAATCGTTATTCTCAAATACCAAAAAACTTTCTAAGGTTGTGCTTAACAACTTTAAACCAATGATTCCGGAGCAATTCCACGAATTATGGCAAAAAGGTATTGAAACCAACGATTACTATTTAAAGCTTTGCGGATCTGGAGGCGGTGGCTATATTCTTGGTTTTACCGAAGATATAGAGAAAGCGAAACAATCGCTGCAGGGGCATAAGCTTGAAGTAGTTTACCAATTTTAAGGCGCTATGACCGTTACAGAGATTTTAAACTTATTGCTAAGGTCAATTTTTATTGGCTTTGGTATCCTGATTCCTTTATTTTCCTTAAAAAAAACTTCCGATCTTCAGACATTAAAATTTAAAGACCTTTTTATTCTTACCGCTATACAAATGGTTAGAATTGCAGGGATTATTTATTTTATACTTGGTGCTGTTGCTGTATACCCATTATTCTTTAATGCTGGAAGTGCGGCTGCGAGCAGTGTTAAGGTAGATCTTTCAGGCTACGGCATGAATATTATATTTGCGCCGCTTATGACGCTTGTAATCACTCAGTTTTTCTGGATCAAAAAAGTGTACATGAAAAGAAAGGCATTAATAGTGCTTCCGTTGCTGTTGCTTATAATTCCTTCGTCATTATTTTTGGCTGTTGCACAGTCTCAGGAGTATTTGCCAGTTTTAAAAACAGCATTTAGCTGGCCTGAACTTTTAAAAACTGTTATTAGTATCATTATATTTTTCTTTATAACCTTCACAATAATACTACTTGGTGGTAAGTTAAAAGAGAATAAGCAATAATTATGGCAGGTAGGAAAACAAGATTGGTTCTGATGAAGATACTCAGCCTGTTTTCTGTGGTGCGTGGCTACAATATTCCTGTTATAGCCCTGGCGCAATATCTTTCAGCGATATTTATCCTGGCTCCTGAGAAAAGGGCGCTCGATGTAGTATTCGACCTGAACCTGTTTTATATAGTACTGGCTTCTTCGCTAACTATAGCTTCCGGATATATTATCAATAATTTTTACGACGCGCAAAAGGACCTTATCAATCGTCCCAAAAAATCGATGCTCGATAGGTTGGTTAGCCAGCAGACTAAACTTCATGTGTACTTTGCATTGAATATTTTGGTTACGCTATTGGCTTTTATGGTGTCGTGGCGTGCGGTGTTCTTCTTTTCGGGCTATATTTTCTTAATATGGTTCTATTCGCATAAGCTAAAAAAATACCCGCTGATAGGTAACCTTACTGCTGCTTTTCTGGCGGTATTGCCCTTTTTTGGTATTCTTATGTATTTCAAGAATTTTTACCAGGTGATATTTGCGCATGCAACTTTTCTTTACCTGCTTATCCTTACGCGTGAATTGATAAAAGACCTCGAGAATATTAAAGGCGATTTTGTCGCCGATTACCGCACCATACCGGTAATGTTTGGCGAAAAAATGTCGAAGATAATTATCACTATACTTATCTTTCTTACCATTATACCTGTGTATTTACTAATAGATGTGTATGATGTTGGGTACATGGATATGTATTTTTATGCCGGCATGATCGTTATTATATGGTTTCTTATGCTACTGTGGAAAGCAGAGAGTCAAAAGGAATATCTGCAGCTTCACAACATACTAAAATTCCTTATTGTTGCGGGTGTATTCTGCATTGTACTTATAGACCCTTCAGTTTTAGTGCATGGCAGGAAACTTTTGTCTGTTATTTAAGCTATCTTTGCAAAAATATTTTTGACAAATGAATAACGGCAACAGCAGGAGAGGCGGCAGCGACAGGAAAAAAAGCGGTCCTTCCAAACCATTAAATAAAGCAAGGAAACCGGGTGCATCCTCTAAACCAAAGTCTTTTGATAAACCAAAAACCTTTGAAAAAGTAGATGCTGAAGCTCCTAAAGCGGGACCATCTGCAAAACCACGCAGCCCAAAATCGACTACTGCCAAAAAAGGCCCTGCATCTTTTGCTAAGAAAGATGGCTATCCAAGAGCAAAACCTGCTACAGATAAAAAGCCTGCAGATAAAAAACCTACTGTAAAAAGACAATCTAACCCGGACGAACTTCGTCTGAATAAATTTATCGCTAACTCGGGTGCATGTTCGCGCCGTGATGCCGATATTTATATACAATCGGGTAACGTAAAAGTTAATGGTAAGGTGGTTACAGAAATGGGCCACATTGTTAAGCTTACCGATAAGGTAGATTTTGACGGTGTTACTATTACTCCCGAGAAGAAAGAATACCTTCTTTTAAACAAGCCTAAAAACTTTACTACTTCAGGTGAAGGCGATAAAGATATGCGTAATGTTCTTGAACTTATACGTGGGGCAAGCAGAGGAAACCTTCAGCCGGTAGGCAGGATGGATAAGAACACTACAGGTCTTCTTATCTTTACGAATGATACCGAGATGATTAGAAAGTACGCTCAGCCTAACCAAAAGTCATTCAAGATTTATCAGGTTTCTTTAGATAAGAACCTTAAATATGAAGACCTTGAGAAAATTTCGGCAGGTGTCCACCTTGACGGGCACAAACTGTTTATTGATGAGGTAAGCTATATTGAAGGTGAGTCAAAAACTGAAATCGGGCTTAAGCTTAGAACGCCTAACGTTAAAGTAGTGCGTGCTATTTTTGAAAGCTTTAAGTATGATGTATTAAGGGTAGACCGTGTGTCTTTTGCAGGTCTTACCAAAAAGAACCTTCCGCGTGGAAACTACCGTTTCCTTACAGAGCAGGAGATTATCAACCTAAAAAATATATAATTTGCAGCCAAGGGATATAGAACATATCGCGGTTAAATGGTTTGAGGCTTTTAATGCCAAGAACCTTGACAAGCTGCTCGATTTATACGCTGATGATGCAGAGCATTTCAGCCCGAAATTAAAAATACGCAAACCTGAAACGAACGGACTTGTAAAAGGGCATGACGCATTACGCGAGTGGTGGCAGGATGCTTTTGATAGATTGCCAACACTTAATTACAAAGTGAACAGCCTTACGGCTAATGAATACCGCGTATTCATGGAGTACATAAGAACTGTACATGGCGAGGAAGATATGCTTGTTGCCGAAGTTCTTGAAATTAAGGAAGGCAAAATAGTGTTTTCACGTGTTTATCATGGGTAAAGAGAAAGTTGCTGAGTAACTTAGTTTCACAAAGTAGCTGGCTAAAATACTTCGCTATATTATCATATAAAGACAAAGCCTGGAGATATTTCAGGCTTTGTCTATTTTTTGAATTCCGAGATATTTTTTAAGTCGTTAAAGATGCCTTCAAACAATTTGATTATTTCTTCGTCAGATAAAGCTTTTGCTTTAGGACCATCTGCCAAACTTATAGAGACAAGTCTATTATTTTTTAGTGTATAAAGCATTCTGCTTTTTAAATCCTGGTCATTATTTTCCTTTAGTTTCTTAACCGTTAACTCCCATATAATATAATTTTTGGAATTATTTATTTTTAATGTTCTGGCGATTACTTCATGATCGGTATTGGGTGCTATCCAGTATTCTTTTTCCCAATTGTAGAAATGTTCCACTAATTGTATTGGGCTTAAAGTGTCATTATAAAACTCAAATTTAGAGGCATCCCGTGCTGAGATCAGTAAGCCTATTTTTCCCTTTTCGTTAGCAACATGATATTGTCCTGACGATTTAATTGAGCCTACCACTTTCCATTTACCGGGTAAATTGAATGCAATCTCACCTATTACAAACGTTGATATTCTCTGGCTAAACGATAAGTTGAAGCTAAAAAAGCAAATGAACAACACTATAACTTTAAATTTCATATTTGTGATGTTGGTTGATAAGTTATACTGTTGCAAATATGAATATTTAATTTAAGTTGAATATATATTTATGTTAATAAATAGTATGCAGCAACAAAAAGCCTGAAGATATCTTCAGGCCTTGTCTTTTTATATAGGATTGTTATCCTTTTATTTTGTTGTTTTCAAGCTTTACCTCTTTTTTGTCCAGTCCTCTTTTGCGAAGCAGTGGTTCTATAGAAGGTTCTGCACCGCGGAAGTTTTTGTACATCTGCATTGCATCTAATGTTCCGCCTTTTTCAAGGATGTTGGTGCGGAAGGATTTTGCATTTTTCTGGTCGAATAACGATGATGTTTTAAATGCGTCAAATGCGTCAGTGTCTAGTACTCCCGACCATATATAGCTATAATATCCTGCAGAATATCCTCCGCTAAAAATGTGGCTGTAGTATGTGCTTCTGTAACGTGGAATGATAGAATTAATCAATCCCAGTTTATCCATAGATGCTTTTTCAAAATCAATTACATTCTGTGTAAGTGGTTCTGTCCTGTTGTGGTAATCCAGGTCAAGGTAAGCAGCAGCCAGGTATTCTACAGTAGCAAATCCCTGATCGAACGTAGCTGATTCCTGGAGCTTTTTGATAAGGGCATCAGGAATAACCTCTCCGGTTTTATAATGTTTGGCATATAGCTTTAAAACCTCCGGTTCGGCAGCCCAATTCTCCATTACCTGAGATGGCAGCTCAACGAAGTCGGTAGGTACGCTCGTACCCGCAAGGCTTTCATAGGTAACGTTGCTCAGCAATCCATGCAGGGCATGTCCAAATTCATGAAAGAAGGTTGTTGTTTCATCAAAGGTAAGCAGTGCAGGGTTGCCGGCTGTAGGTTTAGAAAAGTTGCAGACAATAGAGATTATAGGGGCAAGGCGCTTGCCGTCTACTGTTCTTTGTTTGCGGTACGATGTCATCCATGCGCCACCTTTTTTAGAAGCCCTTGGAAAGAAATCCATATATAAGATACCAAGGTGCTTGCCATCTTTGTCGGTTACTTCCCATGCGGTAACATCAGGATGGTAAACCGGTACATCTTTTAGCTGGCGGTATTGCAGTCCGTATAAGTTCTTAGTTACTGTAAATATTCCGTTGCGTACGTTTTCAAGGCTAAAGTAAGGCTTTAGTTCCTGTTCGTCCAAATCGTAACGCTGCTTGCGTATTTTCTCTGTATAGTACCTCCAGTCGTATGGCTGAACATCATCTTTAATACCGTCGGCAACCATAAGTTTTTTAATATCGGCTTCTTCAGCTTTTGCCTTTTCAAGGGCAGGTGCCCAAAGCTGATCCATCAAAGCATAAACAGCCTCAGGGGTTTTAGCCATACGCTCTTCAAGTACATAGGCGGCATGGCTGCTGTAGCCTAAAAGTTTGGCTTTTTCGGCTCTAAGGTTTGTCATTTCTACCACATTGATGCGGTTATCAGACGCATTGCCATTATTGCCACGGTTTTGATAGGCTGTCCATAGTTTTTTGCGAAGTTCACGATTATCAGCATAC
Source organism: Flavobacterium psychrophilum (assembly GCA_001708385.1). Taxonomy (NCBI): domain Bacteria; kingdom Pseudomonadati; phylum Bacteroidota; class Flavobacteriia; order Flavobacteriales; family Flavobacteriaceae; genus Flavobacterium; species Flavobacterium psychrophilum. The sequence continues at coordinate 2,801,770 of CP012388.1, forward strand.
TGAAGAAAAGGCATAACGCTTGCATTTTGCAATGTAAACAGCCATTTGCCTTCCTTGCCTGCTTCCTTAGCCTCGTCGGCAGCTGTTTGTATCACTTCTTCAGGAAGCCCTGCCAAGTCTTCTTTTTTGTCTACAAACAATTGATAAGCATTGTTTTCTTTAAGGATGTTGTCGCCATATTTCAGCGATAGTACCGATAGCTGCTCATTTATCTTACGAAGGCGCTCTTTTTGTTTTGCATCAAGGTTGGCTCCACTACGGACAAAGGCTTTGTATTTCTTTTCTAAAAGCTTAGACTGTTCTGCATTCAGCTTATATTCCAATTGGGTATCCCATATTTTTTTAACGCGCGCAAACAATTTTTCATTAAGAAAAATATTGTCGCTGTGTTTAGAAAGTTCAGGAGCAATTTCCTGCGCTAGTGCCTGAAGTGTGTCATTCGTATTGGCGGTGGTAAGGTTACCAAGTGTTGTTGTAATGCGGTTAAGCAGGCTGCCGGAGTTTTCAAACGCCACAATAGTATTTTCGAAAGTAGGTTTCTCTTTGCTGTCGGCAATAGCATCTATTTCGCCCTGGTTGATGTGTATAGCCTCTAAAATCGCCGGCTTGTAATGGTGGTTTTCTATAAGGTTAAACGGTGGTGCTTCGTATGGTGTATCGTAAGCGGCTAAAAGCGGATTGTTCTCGCCAATGGTTTCGGCCTTGTTTTCCTGTTTGCACGACATAAATAATATAAATGGTAAGTTTAAAATAATCAGGTGTTTTCTCTTCATGTCAAAAATGTGTAAAGAGTAAAGTTACCGTAATCTGCTTTAAAAAGCAAAGTATATTAAGTTCAGGTTAAATAAGATTTGCTATTTATAGGAAAAAACTATCTTTATTGAGGTTTTTAAATTGCTTAGCCATGAAATCAACGCCCCGAAATATTGCCCTTAAAATTTTTAAATGGATAGGTATAACCATAGTGTCTGTACTATTTCTGTTGTTTATAATTCCCATACTTTTTCCCGGGACAATCGCCGAACAGGTAAAGATATTTGCGAATAAGAGTATCGACGGAGAGCTGAATTTCTCGAAATCAAAACTTTCATTTTTTGCGCATTTCCCTTCCCTTACGGTATCGCTGGACGACCTTTCGCTAAAAGGCTCTGCTCCCTATAGAAATGATACGCTGCTAAAGGCAGACGAGGTGGCTTTTGGTATTAACCTTAAGCGGCTGATCTTTGATAATGAGATTAAAATTGATGAGATATATGTGTCTGACGGTTTAGTGAATGTAATGGTAAACGAACAGGGACAGGCAAATTACAATGTGTACATCGCTCCAAAAGACCAACCGAAAGATACATCGGGTACAGGGCCGGCTATAAGGCTGGACAGGGTAGATCTTAAAAACCTCCATATTAAATACAGCGATAAATCGGCTAAAATGCTGGTTGATGCTCACGGCTTTAATTATGTTGGTAAAGGTAATCTTAGCGAAGAAGTGTTTGACCTGCAAACTGATGCTGCCATAGATTCTATCGACTTTTACTACGACAACGTGCCTTATCTTGAAAAGAAAAAGGTACGTGCCGACCTGATAACGCGAATAAATACGAATGCCCTGTCGTTTATCCTTCAAAAGAATGAGTTGCGAATTAATCAATTGCCTGTAGAATTTACCGGTGTGTTCTCTATACTTAAAGACGGATATAATATTAATATAGACGCAGTTTCTAAAGATAATAAGCTTAAAGACCTTTTTTCGGTACTGCCTCCGCAGTATTCAGCCTGGATGCAAGACACCAAGATTAAAGGGCGTAGCGATTTATTGTTTACTTTTAAAGGACGATATAACGCAGCTACAAAACAGCAGCCTGATCTCGGCTTTAGTATGCAGATTAGGGATGGTATGATAGAATATAAAGATGCGCCAATGGCAATGTCTGACTTTCAGATGAACCTTAGCGCCATGTTGCCGTCGCTGGATGTTGAGAAGATGAGTATAAGTCTTAAAGCGCTTGACTTTAAAGTAGGCGATAACGATAAATTCAGTGCCTTTTTGTACACCAAAGGGATGAAAGAAATGACCGTAAAAGCCAATGTTAAAGGTTCGCTCGACCTTCAGGCGCTCGATCGGGCTCTGGGTATTCAGAATATTGACCTGAAAGGTGTACTTAAAGCAGATATTGTTGCCGATGGTATTTATAGTGCCGAGAAAAAACTATTTCCTAAAACAAAAGGTGGCGTAAATCTGCAAAACGGATGGCTTAAAACATCGTATTACCCTAACCCAATTACTGATATTAAATTTGTAACCAATGTACAAAACAGTAAAGGCACTTTTGATGACGTAAAAATTGTGGTTAATCCGGCATCGTTCGTGTTTGAGGGTAATCCGGTATATGTAAATGCAAGCGTGTCTAATTTTGAAGATGTAGATTATAATGCCAAGATAAAAGGAGAACTTAATATCGGGCGAATCTATAAGGTATTCTCACAAAAAGGGCTCGACGTTACGGGTTATGCCAAAGCAGATCTTTCGTTGCAGGGAAGGCAGAGCTATGCCACAACCGGGCAGTATAGTAAGCTGAACAATAAAGGAACCATAGTTCTCAAAGATATTAAAGCAACATCTGAATTATTCCCGAAACCATTTAGGCTAAACGAAGGGTTGTTCAGGTTCCAAAACGAAAAAATGTGGTTTGATAAGTTCCGGGCATATTATGGTAAATCTGACTTTGCCATGAACGGCTATCTTTTGAATACCATCAATTACTTTTTAGAATCGCATGGTACGCTGCACGGTAATTTCAATGTAAAATCGAACCTTATTAATGTTGATGAATTCATGGCATTGAAAGAAGGCGAGAACACCGACCTTAAACCCGAGGTGGAAGCTGTAAAGGCAGCTAACCCAAAAATGAGCGGGGTAGTGGTGCTGCCAACCAATCTAGATGTGTCGTTAGTAGCGAATGCCGATAAGGTGGAGTATACAGGGTTGGTGCTAAATAATCTTATAGGGAAAGTAGGTATTTCTAAAGGGAAATTATCCCTTCAAAATACCACCTTTAATATAATAGATTGTAACGTAGGAATAGATGCTGCGTATGATGACGAATCGCCTATGTCTGCTAATTTTGATGTGCATTTTAAGGCGAAGGACTTTAATGTTAAAAGAGCATATAAAGAAATACCTATGTTTCGTGAAATGGTAAGCGCAGCTGAAAAAGCTGAAGGTATCATATCGCTTGACTATAAGCTGAAAGGAGATCTTGATGGTAATATGAGTCCTATTTATGCATCGCTTTCGGGTGGTGGTATCATATCGGTTCGCGATGTGAAAGTTGCAGGGCTTAAAATGTTTGGCGATATAAGTGATAAAACAGGTTCGGAAGGTTTAAGCAATCCTAACATCAAAGGCATAAATATTGAAACGACTATTGATAACAACCTTATACGAATAAAAGAATTTATGTTTAAGGTGGCGGGCTTCAGGCCTAAAATAAAAGGTACAACCAGTTTTGATGGTTTGCTGGATATAAGAGTGAGGCTTGGATTGCCTCCGTTAGGAATTTTAGGTGTGCCAATTGTTGTTACCGGTACGCACGAAGACCCTAAAATAAAAATATTCAGTAAAACAGGTCAAAAAATAGAAGAGGCAAAATATAACGAAAAGACCAATAAGCTTGTTAAGAAGGAAAAAGTAAAAACAGAGCCTAAAAAAGAGAAGTAACAAAAAAGTCCCACGCTTAGCGTGGGACTTTTTTGTTTTAAGAGTTTATAGCCTCTACCTTAATATCGTTATCGTTAAGCATGTCTTTCAGCATGTTTTCTATACCACTTTTAAGTGTAAAGGTAGATGACGGGCATCCGCTGCACGCGCCTTGCAGTATCACCTTAACGCGTTTGTCGGTTTCGTCATACGATTCAAAAGCAATATTACCACCGTCGGCCTGTACTGCAGGTTTTACATATTCTTCAAGAATGTTGATAATTTTCTGTGATGTAACATCCAGTCCGTCAAAATAAGCTTCATTCTGTTTTTCTGCCTGTGGCATTGTTTGAATCAGCGATTCGTCTACAACAACACCGCCATCCTCAATGTACACTTTTATAAAGCTGCGTATCTCCGGAGTAATTTCATCCCATTCTGTAACAGCATATTTAGTAATAGAGATGTAATTCTCATCTATAAATACTTCTTTCACAAAAGGAAATTTAAATAGTTCTTTAGCTAGAGGAGAAGCTAATGTCTCATCTATATTTTTAAACTCTACAGATGTTTTTGTGAGCAGTTTGTTAGATACAAACTTAAGTACAGATGGGTTAGGGGTGCTTTCTACATATATAGTAGAGGGCTGTTTCTTTCTAACCTCTTCCTCTTCAATAACAATTTGCCCGCCGGTGTTTACAAACTGTTCAATTTGCGACGCTACTTCGTCCTGAACATCTTCCCATTCTACGATTGAATATTTCTCAAGCGCAATAAAATTGCCCGATATGTAAATTGTTTTTACAAACGGAAGGTAAAATAGTGTTTTAGCCAGTGGAGACTTAGCGGTCTCATCTATATTCTTAAACTCGTAATTATTGCTTTTTGCAACAAAATCACTGAATTCAAATTTTAATATAGATGGGTTTTGGGTGGGTCTTATAGTGATGCTTTCCATGATTTCTAAATTTTATACAAAATTAGTGCAAAAATACATTAAAATGAGGTAGGGTAAATTACTTTATAAATGTTTACACTTGTGCTTAGCAAAAGGGTTAGTTATTAAAATTGCAAATTTCAATGTATTTTGTGATTATTTTTATTTTAACAAACAAACATTGTTGTAATATTTATATTTGACACTTTTCTGTTAACGTTTTCCGGTATTTTTTAACAATAGTCGCGTCACGCAAATTCTTATTTATGAGAAAACTTTTACTATTACTTTTATTGCTTGTAGGAACAATAGGTTCTTACGCGCAATCCAGTATTTCGGTTTTCAGTACAAACCCTACTAACACTTATGTTAAAGGGGAAACACTGACTACAACCTACATTATTACCAATAATGGTACAGTTCCTGTTTATAATGTGCGTGCAGTATATGCTGTGCCTACATATTTACAGATGGTACCGGGTATTGCGAAATTTTGGTACAGCCCTATTCCTGCAAATCTTCCGCAGGATCTGGTTAATTTTGGGTTAGATACTACCGTGCCGGTTTTGGCTGTTAACCAGTCATTAACCTATACGGTAACTATAAAAATACCAAGAGACTATGAAGGGCCGATAAGCGATCTTGTGGTTACTTATAAAAAAGGTGCCGACTTAAATGTTGTAACTACTGATAATAAAACAACTTATGTTCCGGGAACACAATCTGTTTATACAGTAACAGTTTCTAACAACGCTGGTGAGACTGCTACAGGTGTTGCTGTTTCAGTGCCTATACCTGCCGGTATTACAGGCTTTAGCTGGACAGGCAGTAACGGAACTTCTGGCACAAACGCTGCTATAACAGATACTATAGCTTCACTCGCGCCGGGGCAATCGGTTACTTATACAGTAACGTTAAATGTTCCTGCAGGATTTACAGGTCCATTAACCGTTGCTGCAACTGCAACGGCACCCGATTTTGTCGATCCTGTCACCACGTGTACACAATGTAGCGATACAGACACAGCGGCAGCACCGGGTACACACGATGTGGCAATAAAAATGACAGATAATATAGATGTTTACACTGCAGGTGCAAACTCAACGTATACAATTACAGTGACTAACAACGGCCCGGATGTGGCAACAGCAGTTACTGTATCTAACCCTGTTCCGGCAGGTATAACTGCGTTTACATGGGTAGGTAGCAACGGTACTTCGGGTACAGGTGCGCTTAACGATGTTATACCTACACTTACAGCAGGACAAACTATAACCTATACAGTAACATTAGGTGTGCCTGCGGGACACACTGCCAATATAGAAAGTACTGCTACGGTAACGAGTGCAGGTACAGATAGCAATACTGCAAACAACACAGTTACAGATATTGATTATGCTACAGGTTCTGCCGATTTGGTAGTAACTAAAACTTTAAACCAGGGAACTACATATACAGCAGGCCTTAATGCGGTTTATACAATAACAGTGAGAAATGAAGGGCCTACTGCGGCGCAAAACGTTTCTGTTACAGATAATATTCCTACTGGCTTAAACACGGCCTCGGCAACATGGTCTGGTAGTAACGGAAGCAGTGGTACGGGTAATCTTACCAATGTAATTCCAACTCTTGCTGTGGGTCAAACAGTAACGTACCAGTTAACTATACCGGTGCCGAGTAATTATAGCCCGACGGCAAATATTGTTAACCAGGTTGCTGTAACGAGCACAACACCAGATCCTAACCCGGACTGTGCGGGCTGTACGCATACTGCTACACCTAATCCTCAGGCAAATCTTATAACCTATAAAACAAATGGGCAAACACAGTATGCTGTAAACTCTACAGTTGTTTATACCATTGTGGTAACCAACCCGGGGCCAAGTGATGCGAGAAACGTAGTTGTTCAGGATTCTAAGCCGTACAACGTAAACTTAATGTCGTGGGAAGGAAATAACAATGGTGGTTCGGGAGGATTTACGAATACTATTCCTGTTCTTGCAGCGGGACAAAGTGTAAAATATACGGTAACAATTTTTGTTGAGCCAAATCATATTACAGCTGTAGGTCCGCTTGTAAATACTGTACAGGTAACAAGTACTACTCCAGACCCTGTACCGGCATGTCCTAATTGTACAGATACAGATACCCCAAGGGCAGATTATGTTACCGTTGACAAAACAGCATATTCTACAGAGGAGCTTGTGCTTGATGTATTGATTGATACCGATTGTATTAGCGTATACGATATCACAGCGAGTGCAGGTGATATTTATGGAAATTATGGTATTTCTTATTTCAACAGGAATAATTCAAATCCGGATAGTTTCCCTGTTCAGGATGGTATTATTATACGAAATGGTAATGCTAAATTTAGTGAAGGAAAATACAGAGAAGCAGATCTAAGTAGTACAGCTTCTGGTATAGGTGACACTGATTTAGAGAGTTTTAATGTTGATGCTAATGGTAATCATAACAATAGTAGCCTTAATGATGTAAGTTATCTTCAATTTAGGTTCGTTCCGTTGTCAAACGAGATGAGTTTTGAGTATGTATTTGCCGCAAACGAATACGGTCAGTTTCAGTGTGGATATGCCGATATATTTGCCTTTATGCTTACGAACGAAACTGCGGGTGGGGTTACACAAAATATTGCATTAGTACCTAGTACGAATACACCGGTTTCGGTAGGTACTATACGTAACGGTCTTCATAACAGCGGTTGCGGATCTGTACATGCAGAATTTTTTGCAAGGTACAATGTTGACGACGCGGCAAATTCAACAATAAACCATAGGGGACAGACAGTATTGTTAAAAGCTTCTGCCGAAGTGGTGCCTGGTGATGTTTATAAAATAAAACTAGCCGTTGGAGATTATAGCGATACATTATATGATAGTGCTGTATTTCTTGCAGGAGGCTCGTTTAATATTGGGCAGCCTACAGTACCGGATGATTTAACTATCGGTAATGGTTTTGCACTTTGTCCAGGAGAGACCTATACAATTACTTCAAGTGTTGGTGCCGGTTCTAACTTTATACTACGTTGGGAAAAAGACGGCGTATTGTTGAATAATCCTGATGGTACTCCAATTGACACACCAACCCTTACAGTGAGTGAAGGTGGTGTTTATACCTTAAAAGCAGCATTTTCTACTCAACCGGACTGTTTCCTTACAGATGATATAAGAATTGAATACCGTCCTGACATAGAATCAGGCCTGCCTAAAGATTTAAACCTTTGTGGAGATCCGAGCCAGCCAATGATGTTTAATCTATTTGAGAATGACGCGGCTATTTTGGCAGGTGTTGAGGACCCTAACACAGTAGAATTATATTACTATAAGTCTGTTGAAGAGTTTGAAAATAACTTTCCTCCAATCTATACTATGCCTTACGAAGCTAACAACGGAGATACTGTGATCGCGGTATTAATGGGTGTTTTCTACGATTGTCATAAAATAATGCCGTTTACCCTTAATATTTATGATTGCGAGATTGAGATGGAGCCACACACTGCATACGTATGTGAACCCGCGCCTTTTGATGGAGTAGAAGTTTTTGATCTTACGTCTTATACAGATGAAATGACTGTTGAAAATCCTGTTCCGGCAGGCTATATCTATACATTCTATAATAATGGTCCGGATGCTCAGGCGGGAATAAATGCTATCGCAGATCCGTCTTCTTATCAGGGTACTAATAATGAAATAGTATGGGTAAGGGCAGATAATCCTTCTGTTGAGGGTATCACAATCTATGGTGTTGATCAGCTTACATTGCTGGTTCCGCCTATCCCTGCTATTGCAGACATTCCCGATGTTTCTGCATGTACATCATATATTTTGCCGGCATTGCCTGCAAACACAAATTATTATACTGAAACCGCAGGAGGAGGACAATTGATCCCTGCGAATACTGCAATAACGACATCGCAAACTATTTATACATTCGTTGTTAGCGGCACGTCACCATACATTTGTACTAACGAAGACAGTTTTGTTGTAACTATTTATCCTGCACCTGTTGTTCAGGAACTTGCAGATGTTGCTGCTTGTGATGCATATGAATTACAGCCATTAACGGTAGGTAATTACTACACCGGCCCAGGCGGAACGGGAGACCTTCTTCCTGCTGGAACTGTCATAACCGAAACCCAGACAGTTTATATTCATGCTGTAACCGGAGATGCTACTACGGTTTGTACAGATGATTCTGATTTCGTAGTTACGATAAATAATGCCCCAACCATAGTTGAGCCTACCGCGTTAGAAGCATGCGAAGTTGACAACGCAGGTTTTGCCACTTTTAATTTAACCCAAAGAAATGCGGAGATCTTAAACGGTCAGTCGGGATTAACCATTACCTGGTACCCAACACTGAGTGATGCACAGCTAAATGTAAATGCCATCCCGGACCCATCGAGCCATTACGATGATTCAGGTATTGTATATGCAGGTGTAGTACAGGAAGGCACCACAACAGGCTGCCGCAGCATAGTACCGCTGACACTGATAGTACATCCACGCCCGGCAGTGCCGGTTGTAAGCCAGCTTACCCTGTGTGATGACAACAATTCACCGGACGGTATAGAAGAATTTGACTTAACCTTGAATGACGATGCCGCAAGGGGCGGGGATGCGAGCCTTACGGTTCAGTATTACCTAACCCAGTCAGACGCACAAAACAATACCAGCCCGATAACAACACCGCAGACCTATCCAAATGCAACCCCTAACCAGCAGACAATCTGGGTAGGGGTAGCAACAACCTTTGGCTGCCGCAGTGTATCTTCATTTACCATTTTAGTAAACCCGTTACCTGTATTAAGCGATAACCCTGCAGACTTCATTGCCACCGAGTGTGAAGAACTGCCTGGCGAGGCTGATTTTGACCTTGATGAAATTGCAACAGCGGTAACGGCAGGCTCAGCAAGCTATGTGGTGTATTTCTACCAGACAGAAGCCCAGGCACTGGCCGGTGGCGCTGATTTTGAACCGGGCCCAACCTACCTGTCAGGCGATGCCGATATCTGGGCCAGGGTAATTAACCCTACCACGAACTGCGTAAGGGTAGCCCGTGTGGAACTAAACGTAATCCCTGCCCCTATTGCCACCACCCCTGCACCTATTGCAGAATGTGATGACAACAACGACGGCTTTGCAAGGTTTAACCTTACACCAGCCATGCAGGCTATTGAGGCCGCTATCCCCGATGTAACGGTAAGCGCCTTTGAGACCCAGAGCGATGCTGACCTAAATGTAAATGTAATACCGTCACCCGAGGCCTATGACAATATCGTAGCAGGTACCCAGACCCTGTACCTAAGGGTACAGTCGGACCTTACGGACTGCTATGATACGGTAACCCTTGTGCTGATTGTAAACCCAAGGCCTGATGCCCACAGCCCGGCGCAGCCTTATGCGCTGTGTGATGACGGTACCAGCGATACTGATGGCATAGCCCATTTTAACCTGAACAGCCAGAGTGCTGAGATACTTGCAGGCTTAGACCCTGCGCAGTACACAGTAGACTATTACACCGACGCTGCAGCTACACCTGCCAGCCTTATCGGTACACCGGGCAACTACCCATCGGCAACAGCTACGGTGTATGCCAAAGTAACCAATACAGCCACAGGCTGTTTCTATATCGTAGCGGTACGCCTTGTGGTGAATGCCCTTCCGGTGCTTATTACCAATGAGTACAGCTACTCGCTGTGTGATACCACACTGCCGGCCAACAAAGAGACCTTTGACCTTACCACTACCATCGATAAATTCATCACCGATGAAAACCTAAACGGTGTAGCGGTAACCTTCCATACCACCCTTGCCGATGCGCAAGGGGGCACCAATGCCCTTACCGACGCCCAGGCACAGGCGTATGAGAACACTTCACAGGTACAGAGCCTTTATGTGCGCTTTACGGTAACCACTACAGGCTGCTTCAGGCTTGGCTACCTTGATATCAGGGTAGAGCCGCAGCCGGTACTTACCCTTCCCTCACAGGATGAGCTAACGGTATGTGATACCGATGGCAACGGTATCGGTGAGTTTAACCTTGAAGCCTTAAAAGAAACCCTTGCCAATGGTGATACAAGCCTTGTGATCACCTTCCACCTAACGGCGGAGGAAGCACTATCGGGGGCCAACCCGATCGGTAATACGACCGACTACAGGAATGACCACCCGGGCACACAAACCCTTTGGGTAAGGGCAGTGAGCAGTACTACAGGCTGCTTTAACACCACGCCATTCCCGGTTACCCTTATAGTAACCCCTGCACCGCAGGCACCAAAGCTACAGGATATCACCCTTTGTGATGATACCGACAACAATGGGCAGGACGGGGCGCTAAGGACAGACCTTACAGTATATGAAACACAGATAAAAGAAGCAGTAGCCCCTGTGGAAGTAACAATCACCTATTACCTTTCCAAGGCTGATGCTGATGCGGGTAGTAACGGTATTGCCAGCCCTGCAAGGCACATTGCCAGGGATGGGCAGGTGATCTGGGTAAGGGTAGAGAATACCGCAGGCTGCTATAGCCTTACGAGCTTTACCATCCATATCAACAAGCCACACCAGTTGGTAACCCCAACACCCCTTGCCGTATGTAACGAGGCACTGCCAAATGACGGTATTGCAGAATTTGACCTTACACAAAAAGACGATGAGATACTGGGCCCTGATGGGGTAGGCATGGACTACGTTGTAGACTACTTTACCACCGACCCAAAAACAGACAGCACCGCCGTGGCAATCGCTGACCCTAAGGCGTATGTAAATACAGACAGCAATGGAGCAGCCCAAAACCCAAGAACGATCTGGGTAAGGGTAACCACCACCCAAGGGTGTGTTAGCTATACCACCCTAACCATAAGGGTGCTTCCGCTACCTGTACCCAACTTTAACCCAGCCCCACTTGAGGTATGCGACCAGGATACTACAGAGGTAGGCAGTGAGCCCTTTGACCTGACCCTTGCACAGGATGATATCCGCAACAACGGTACTAACTACCTGTTCAGCTATTATACCACAGAAGAGGATGCCCAGGCAGGCACCAATGCGATACCTGACCCAACCAGCCACAACAGTGCCAGTGGCAGTGTATGGGTAAGGGTTGAGGCCAATACCAATAACCCATCTGATTTGAGGTGCTTCCAGATAGTGGAGCTTGAACTAATAGTGAACCCACTGCCACCGATAGCCGACCTTGCCGACTATGGTATCTGTAACGACACCCCTGCATCCCCGACAGCCTTTAACCTGAAGGAGTATGTAGAGACAGCCCTTGGCGGTAATACAGGTACCATTTACACTATAGGCTACTTTAGCGATGCAGCCCTTACCACACGTGCCACGCCAATAACAGGGTATGTAGTAACAGGCAGTGCAACGGTATACATAGAAGTAGTGAACAACGACACAGGGTGCAGGATCGTAAAAGAGCTTGAGCTTATCGTAGAGCAGCAGGCAGTAGCCAACCCTGTGGCAGACCCTGCGGCGGTATGTGATACCGACGACCAGAATGACGGCAGGGCCTCAGGATGGGATTTAACCCTACTTGCACCTGAAGTACTTGGCGCTCAGGACCCGGCTGTGTTCCTTGTAAGCTATTACGATATTGACCCGTCTACAGTACCTGCACCGCAACCGATACAAGACCCTGAAAACTATACCAACCAGACTCCGGAGAGCCAGGTGATCTGGATCGTAGTAACCAACAGCGATACGGTACAGGACACTCCATGCAGTGCCACCACTACGGTAACCCTAAGGGTAGAGCGCAGGGCAGAGCCTGTTATCACCACAGCAGATGGCAGCGATACAGTATGTATCGAATGGGGGGCAAGCGAAGGCGAGCTGGAACTTAACAGTGGTGTAGTACCAAACGGGCACACCTATCTTTGGTACAAAGACGGGGTACTGCTAACCGATAGTGATGACTCAGGAAGCTACATCGCCAAAACAGGCGGCGTATACACCGTAGTAGTAACGGGCCCTGCGCCACTGGAATGTGTGTCGGATGAATCGGCAGGCTTTACGGTAATCGAATCAGGGCAGGCATCAGCAATAGGCCAGGGGTACTATGTAACCAACTACTTTAGCGATAACCAGACCATAACGGTAACCATAGAAGGAAACGGGGAGTACACCTACCAGCTGGATAACGGCCCAAGGCAGGAATCTCCGGTATTCACCAATGTATCCCCGGGCTACCACACGGTTACGGTATGGGATGAGAAAACAGATTTTCCATGCCAGGAGCTGGTCTTAAATGGAGTAAGCATTGTAGACTACCCTAACTTCTTTACCCCTAACGGTGATGGTTTCCATGACACGTGGAACATCATAGGCTTAAGCGGTACAGGATCGGTGATCTATATCTTTGACCGCTACGGCAAGCTTATCAAACAGATAAGCCCGGACCTTGAGAGCAGCGGATGGGACGGAACACTAAACGGTACCCCGGTACCGGCAACGGACTACTGGTTCACCGTTACCTACCCTGAGTTTGATGGCACCACAACGGCAACCAAAGAATTTAAATCGCATTTCTCATTGAAACGATAAAAGCATTATGTTAATTGAAAATGCTGTCAACTTTGGCAGCATTTTTTTCAATATTTTAGCATTAAATTACCAACCTAACGCAAAAATTTATATATTTGACCGCTATCGAAAATTACAGGAGAATATAGGTGTTGCAGTAGTTAACGTACTGTAGCGAAATGGGAATATTATTTTACTCTAATTATCTGAAGGTCTAGCAAAAAGCATATTTCTCATTAAACGAAAAGGTCACATGAATTTTAAAAAGATTTATCTATTTTTTGGATTGTTATTAACACAACTGTCTTTTTCTCAGGAAGGTATAGCGGTTTACTCTGATTATTTATCAGATAACTATTATTTACTTCACCCATCTATGGCTGGGGCAGCAAATTGTGCCAAAATAAGATTAACTGCACGTCAGCAGTGGTTTGGACAGGACGATGCGCCTCAATTGCAGACCTTGAGTTTTAATACTAGTGTTGGTCCTTCTTCTGGTATAGGTGTAATTGCCTTCAATGATAAGAATGGATACCACTCTCAAACGGGAGCTAAACTTACATATGCTCACCATATTCGTTTCTCAAGAAGTGATTATGACCTTAATCAATTATCATTTGGTATGAGTGGTGGTTTGATTTCAAGCCGTCTTGATGAAACAAAATTCTATCCTGAATACGATCCAATCGTAGATGGTGGTATGAAACAAAAAGATTCATATTTCAATGTTGATATTGGTGCTTCTTACCATTACCTTGATTTTTATACCCACTTTACTGTAAAGAATGCTATTGCAAGTAAAAGGGATATTTATACTGACATAGAAAGCGATAACCTTAGAAAATATATCTTTAGTTTAGGTTACGTTTTTGGTTTCCAGGAATCACTTCAGTGGGAGCCTTCAATTATGTTCCAGGCTGTTGATGAGACTAAAGAAAAGCTTATTGACGTTAACCTTAAAGTATACAAAGAACTTGACTTCGGTAGACTATGGGGTGGCCTATCTTATCGAAGAGCTTTAGAAGGAGCTCAGTATATTGACGGTGGAGGGACTTCAGATCAAAACCTGCAATATTTTACACCGATTATCGGTATAAACTATAAAAACTTTATGTTCGCTTATACATACTCTTACCTAACGGGTAAAGTTAAGTTTGATAATAGCGGATTCCACCAGATAACACTTGGTCTAAACTTATTCTGCAAAAGGGAGAAATACGATTGTAATTGTCCTGCAGTTAACTAATTATAGAGTACACATTATTAATTCCGTCCCGATAAGCAACTATCGGGACGATTTTTTTACATACATTATGGTAATTAAAGAAGTAAACGGAAAATACCCTCAAATACCTGAAGATTGCTTTGTAGCAGAGAATGCAACTATTGTTGGAGATGTAAGCTTTGGTGCGCAGTGCAGCGTTTGGTTTAACGCTGTTATTAGGGGAGATGTGCATTATATTAAAATAGGCAATAAGGTTAATATACAGGATGGTGCTGTAATACATGCTACCTATTTAAAGCATCCAACAACAATTGGCAATAACGTTTCAATTGGGCATAATGCAATTGTTCACGGCTGCACAATTAAAGATAATGTGCTTATTGGTATGGGAGCAATAGTTATGGACAACTGTGTTATAGAAAGTAATTCCATTATTGCGGCAGGTGCGGTTGTTACTCAGAATACGGTTGTAGAATCGGGGGTAATATATGCAGGCGTACCTGCTAAGAAAGTTAAAGATATAAATGCCTCTGATTTTGCCGGCGAAATAGAAAGAATATCTAACAATTATGTTATGTATTCTTCTTGGTTTGAAAAAGATCAAAAAGACTAAAAGTCTTTTTGATCTACGGTATAATTATCTTTAAGTATGGACTTAAGTACTGTCGGGTCTGAATTTACATAGAATTCATATATACCGTCGTGGACTTCCGGATTAAGCAGATTGTGTTCTTTTAATACAATTTTCGTCTGCTTGGCAACCGCCTCTCCAGAATCAATGATTTTAACGCTCTCAGGGAGTATTTCTTTTATTTGAGGAACAAGGTAAGGATAATGACTGCAACCGAGTACCAGGTGGTCTATATTGCCTTCTATCATAGGTTCTAGATATTCTTTAAGAAGTTCTTTAATCTCATCAGATTCAAGTTTACCTTCTTCTATAAGCTTAACTAAATTAAAGCCTACCTGTTCAATTACATTGATGTCTTTAAGGTTTGCTACGGTTTTGTAGAAAAGTTCGCTGGAAAGCGTCCCTTTCGTCGCCAGGATGCCTATATTCTTCGTCTTGCTGTGTATTGCAGCGGGCTTAATTGCAGGCTCTATTCCGATAAAGGGCACATCGTATTTTTCCCTTAATTCTTTTATAGCATTTGTAGTCGCAGTATTGCAGGCAACAACTATTATTTTGGCATTGTTTTCAAGAAGGTATTCGGTGTTCTTGAAACTCAAATTTACAATCTCTTCTTTTGTTTTTTGTCCGTAAGGAGCATTTTTACTGTCTGCGAGGTATATGGTATTTTCGTTTGGCAGCAGGCTGTGTATTTCTTTCCATATAGATGTTCCGCCAATACCGGAATCAAATAGTCCTATAGGGTTTTTGTTTTTATCCATATTACAAATATAAAAAAACGGCTCATAAAATGAGCCGTTTCTGTATATGGGTTTTCTAAATATTAGAAACCTAATTCTTTTTTGATGTCTGCTAAAAGGTTAGTACCGTCTGCAAGAAGTACACCTGTTCCGTTTGATGCATCAAGTACATACTGGAATCCTTTTGCTTTACCTACTTTTTCGATTGCTTTTTTAGCTTTCTCAAGTATTGGCTTAACGATGTCTTCCTGTTTAGTCTGAAGCTCTTTAGCAGCCGTTTGCTGATACTGCTCAATTCTTGCACGCATATCCTGAACTTCAGTTTGGCGAGCATCGTTTACAGCAGCAGTAACAGTGTTTTGCTCAGCATCATATTTTTTTATTTTAGTTCTGAATTCTTCCACCATAGTGTTGTATTCAGTGTCGTATGTTTTGCCAAGTTTTTCAATTTGGGCTTTAGCCGCTTTCATTTCAGGCATAGCATCCAATAGTTCACTTACATTAACGTGTGCTACTTTTGTCTGTGCAGATACTGCCTGACTTGCTCCAACAAAAAGTAATGCAGCGATTAATAAAGATTTCAATTGTTTCATCATTTAAAGTATTTGTTATTAATTTTTCGTTTTTGTTCCTGTTTGGGTGCCGTTATTCGGCTGGAGTTTCTTCGGTTGCGGGAGTAGTTGTGTTAGCATTTTTAAGCTTTTCTTCCCTTGCTTTCTTAGCAGCTTCCCTGTCTTCCTGAATTTTCTTTTTCCTGTCTTCTATAAGCTTTTTGCGCTCTTCTATTTTTCTTTCGCGCTCTTCTTTTGCAGCATCTGCAGTGGCTTGTCTTTTAGCGGCGGCTTCTGTTGCAGCTTGAGTTTTATCTGTTGCAGCAGGCTTTTCAGTAGGTTCCTGCGTGTCGGCATCTACAGTTTTGTCCTTATTGCTTTTAGGAGCTACAGCAGTATTGTCTACGGCAGTTTTTGAATCAGGAGTTTCTGTAGCAGCAGCTTTAGGAGGTGTAGTGCCATTTCTTCTTGCATCCCTTTCCTGTTTTAACTGCTCACGTTTTTCCTCGTATGCTCTTTTCTTTTCATCCTGAAGTGCTTTACGCTCTTCAAGTTTCTTCTCTCTTGCATTCTTCCTGTCTTCGATTACCTTTTGCCTGTCCGCGTAATCAGGGTTAGACTCAAGTTCTTCTTTAGCTTCCTGCTTTTCGAATTCCTTGATTTCTTTACTGCTTAATTTTTCCTGTTTAGCAGCTCTCGAAAGTCTTTTTATGATAAGGTCACTAATGTCATGTTTTTTAGCTGCAAACAGCATTGTAAGGTCTGACGATTTGTCAAAAACAAAATCGTAGTTTCTTAATGCGGCAAGATCTTGAGCCACTGTGAATACCTGATCCTGGATTGGCTTAACCAACACAGCTTTCTGCGTGATAAGGTCTCCTGTAGGGCCAAATCTTTTTTCCTGGTAATCCAGCAGTTCTTTTTCCTGGAAAAGAATTTCTTCTTCCCTCTCTTCGATAAGCTCTTTTGTTAACAGGGCTTTTTCCTGCTGAAGGCTTTCTTTAAGCTTACTTATGTCATTACGCTTAACTTCCAGTTCCTGCTTCCATTTTGAGGCTTTCTGCTCAAGCTGATTTTTGGCTTCGGCATAATCCGGCACCTTGTCAAGAATGTAGTTCATGTCAAGATAAGCGATCTTTAAGCCTCGCGATTGTGCATTAGCTGTTAAAGCGGCTAGTGCAAGAAGTACTGTAAAAAAACATTTTTTCATAATCTCATTACGTATTAGAAAATATCATGCCAATTTTTTAAAACTGCTGTCCAATAATAAAGTGTGTCTGCCATCCGCTTTTGGTTGTAGATCCTTCCGCCGGGTCGAAACCATGACCAAAGTCAATTCCAAGTAGACCAAATGCAGGCATAAATACCCTAAGACCGAAACCTGCCGAACGCTTAAGCGCAAACGGGTTGTAATCTTTAAAGCCACTGTATGATGCACCTGCCTCAGCAAACGTTAGTGCATAAATAGATGCCTGTTGTTTAAGCGTGATCGGGTAACGAAGCTCTAACGAGAACTTGTTATAAATTGTTGCACCAATCTGAGCGCCTGTTTTGTCAATAGGGGCAAGTGACTGGTTAGGGTAACCTCTTAACTGAATAACCTCCCTGCCATCAAGTGCGTAGTTGGCAAGACCGTCTCCACCAAGATAGAACCTCTCAAAAGGAACAAGTCCCCTGTCCTGGTTGTAAGCACCCATGTAACCAAATTCAGCTAGCGAACGTAATACAAGTTCCTGAGATTGTTTACCTGCAAGTTTTGTATATGTATCTGCCTTAAATTTAATTTTATAATATTCCAGCCAGTCAAACCTTTTCTGGTCAACTTTACCCGGGTCTGCTGTTGCGTCCTGCCATCTGTCAACACGGAAGTACCTGTCATTACCATTTACATCCGGAACGTTTTTATAATAATCCCCTATACCGATACTTGGCTGGCCTGATTCTGTAGCAGGTATAGCGGCAGTTGTATTGTTTTGTAATTTATACGCTTGTTTTTCACCAAGTTTACCATAATCTACACCATTAAGTAACGAGTAAGGAGGCGTAACTTTTGCACTAATACTAAAGAATGAACCTTTAGACGGGTATATTGGATTGTTACCCCTGTTATCCCTGCTTAGCTCTACAGTATAGTTAACGTTTCTTGATGTTCCGTTACCAAAGGTAAACAATCCTGTGTTATAATTACTTAGGTTGTAATACTGGAACGTTAACGAGTGTGATAACCTCATAAAGAAATCGGGCTCACTCAACCTTTTAGAAAGTCCTACTGTTACCGATGATATCGTGAAACTTCTTGACCTGTCTACATCCCTGCTGCTAAAGTTGTATAAGAACTGTTTACTGTGTGATAATGTAGAGAACAACTGAATAGGTTTTTTACCACCAAACCAAGGCTCTGTAAATGACAAGCTGTATGTTTGGAAGTACGTACTACCCTGAAGCCTTAAGGCTAATTTTTGTCCGTCTCCCATTGGAAGCGGAGTGTAGGCATCTTTCTTGAAGATATTTCTCATGGAGAAGTTATTGAACGATAGTCCCAGTGTACCGATGAAACCACCACCACCGTAACCACCCTGAAGCTCGATCTGGCTAGATCCTTTTTCAGTAACGCTCCATTCGATATCTACAGTTCCCGATGCAGGATCCGGATTCTTAACGTCAGGACGGATTGTTTCAGGGTCAAAGAAACCAAGTGCACCAAGCTCACGAATGGTACCAATTACTTCTTCTTTGTTCCAGCGCATTCCCGGCCTTGTTCTAAGCTCACGGTAAATTACGTGGTCGTTTGTTTTGTCGTTACCTACAACTGTTACATTGTTAAAGTAAGCAACAGGTCCTTCAACGATTCTTATTTCAAAATCAATAGTATCGTTTTCTGTTTTTACCTCTACAGCATTAATGTTAGAGAACAGGTATCCGTTATTCTGGTAAAGGTTGGTAAGGTCAAGCCCGTCCGGTTTTGTAGCATCTGCTATCCTTTTCTGAAGCATGATACCATTATAAACCTCGCCTCTCTTAATACCTAACACCTGATTAAGCTGCTGGTTTGTATATACGGTGTTTCCAAGGTATTTAATGTCGCCAAAGTAATATTTGTTACCCTCCTGAACATCGATCTTAATATCAACCATGTTCTTCTTAGGGTCGTATATTACAGTGTCTTCAACCACACGTGCATCACGGTAACCTTTTTCTTTGTATTTGTCTACAATGCTGTTAAGGTCTTCTTTGTATTTGTCTGCAACAAATTTAGACGATTTAAATATCCTTAACGGATTAGGGAAAGCCTTAACCTTGGTGTTCTTCATGGCTTTCCTTAGTTTTGCTGCAGAAAGCTGAGTGTTACCTGTAAAGTTTATGTTTTTAACTTTTACCTTGCTGCCACGGTCTACATTCACCACCATTTTCACGGTGTTTGTACTGTCAGGTATAACGTTTATGGCTGCTTTTGCATTGTAGTAACCATCTTTTTTATACTTGTTCTCAATGTAGTTTTTGGTAGTTGTAATAAGGTTTTCGTTTACAATTTTACCTTTTGTAAGCTGGGTGTCTTTTAGTAAAGCTTCGCTTTTACCTTTACGAACACCCTGAATTCTTGCTTCGCTAAGCTTAGGTAGCTCGTTAATGGCAAGTTCCAGCCAAATACTGTCGTTTTGTACCCTGTCTATATAAAAGTTTACATCGCTAAAAAGGCCAAGTTTCCATAGTTTTTTTATGGCAGTGCTTATTTCCTCTCCCGGTACCTGTATCGCCTGCCCTTTTTCAAGGCCGGTAAAGGTAATAACGGTTTGTTCGTTGTAGCTAATTTTGCCTGTTACAAGAACATCGGCCAGGATATATTGTCTTCCTGAGTCAAGGCGAGGGCCATCATCCTGGGCAACTGCTTTAAAGCCTGTTGCAAATAATAATATGCCAAAAAGTAATTTAACGCTTCTTTGAAACATTATTTTTTTATTTAACTTGTTCACTGGTCTTTCCAAATCTACGTTCTCTTTTTTGATAACTGATAATTGCGTCATGTAAGTCTTTTTCCCTGAAATCAGGCCATAAAATATCTGTAAAATACAACTCTGCATAAGCTATCTGCCAAAGCAGGAAGTTGCTTATACGGTGCTCTCCGCTGGTCCTTATAACAAGGTCTACATCGGGCAGGTCGTAAGTGTACAGATGCTCGTTTATAGTGCTTTCGCTTATATCGGCTACTGTTAGCTGGTTGGTATTTATTTTTTCGGTTATTTTTTTGAAGGCAGAAATAAGTTCTTCCCTTGATCCGTAGCTAAGTGCCAGGGTGAGGGTCATCCTGCTGTTATTTTTAGTCTGTTCTATAACTTCAAGCAGCTGTTTGCGTGCTTTAGATGGAAGCAGGTCTATATTTCCAATGGTGTTTAGCCTTATGCTGTTGTTTATAAGTGTAGGCAGTTCTTTTCTAAGGGAGTTTACAAGGATATTCATCAATGCATCTACCTCAAGTTTGGGTCTCTTCCAGTTTTCTGTAGAGAAAGCATAAAGGGTAAGATTTTCAATGCCCAGTTTAGCACATGATTCTACCGTTTGCTTAACGGCTTTAGTGCCATTTTCGTGGCCTATTGCGCGTAGCAATCCTTGTTTTTTTGCCCAACGGCCGTTACCGTCCATAATTATGGCAAGGTGTTTGGGCAGGTTATCTTTATTTATGGTAATTGTCTGATCCATTCTGTTAATTTGCGCAATAGCACGGTTTGTTGCCAAAGGTGTAGGTTAAGGTAAAACCGGTAAATACATACCAGTCATCGCTGTTAAGGTTTCCAAATGCCAATGGCTGATAATCTTTATGGTTGCTTCCGTCAAGATTATCGGTAAATGTATATCGTGCACCAACTTCAAAGCCAAGTACAAAATTCGGGAAAAGGTTGCTTTTTATGCCCACAGTCATTGGTATTGCTACGTTTCCTTTAGAGTCGCCCCTTCTTGTCTCGCCGTTTTGTATATACAATTCGTCAGACCAAAAATAGCTTAGCCCACCATATACATAGGGGGTAATTTTAAGCTCATCTTCGTGAAGGTTAAAATCGAAAAAATTAAATTCAAGGCCTAAAGATAACTCTTTTACGCTATTTTCAAACTCGTAGCCCCTTTGCTGCCTTGCACTCATGTCAGAATCGGCATCATCAGAAGTGATTTTGCCGTACGTGAACGAAGCTCTCCACGAATGGCGGGGGCTTTTGTTCCATTTGTATACAACTCCCAATGCCAGATTGTTAGGCGAAATATAGTCCGTTGGGCCTACATCACCTATATAATTAGCGCCGCCTGCAAATATTCCCAGTTCGTGTATCTGGGCAGTACTGCTAAGCGATAAAGAGAGTAATACAAAAACAAATAAGATCCTGTTCATTCGTTTAAAATTGGGTGCAAATATAACAATATAGATTTCTAATTACCGTAACAATAGATATTTTACAACTACAATTGCATAATTAGCACTAAATACAGTCTTGAAAACGGAAGAAGATGCGGTGTAGTATGCAAACCGAATAAAAATATATTTTTTAATTTCGTTTGTCTTCTCCCCAAAGCAGTTTTTTGCGAAGTGTTGTAAGGAATTTTTCCTGCGGAAATTCTACTAAATTGATTTTAAACGCTGCTTTTTTAATACATAGTGTGGTTTCTACATCTACAGTTATAATACGCGAATCTAAAGAGATAAGGTGCTGGCTTTCGCGGCTGCTAACCACCAGTTCTATTTCGGTATCATCTGGTATTACAAGCGGCCTCGCATTTAGGTTGTGCGGGGCAATAGGTGTAATTACAAAACTGTTTACTTCGGGCATTAGTATCGGGCCGCCACAGCTTAAAGAATAGCCTGTAGATCCGGTAGGGGTGGAGATGATAAGCCCGTCTGCCCAATAGGCATTAAGGTAATCGCCGTTAAGCCTTATTTCTATGGTAATCATAGAGGTGGTATCTTTACGGCTAACAGTCATTTCATTAAGGGCATAGTCAAGGTCATGAATTTCCTCTTCCTTGCCTTTATAGTTCAGTGTTAGTAACGATCGTGGTGATATTTTGTACTTATTTTCAAAAATAAGCGGCAGTAATAATTCTATGTTTTCCTGCTGAACGGTTGCCAAAAAGCCAAGTCGCCCGGCATTTATACCGAGTATCGGAATGTTTTTGTTGCCAACATAGGTGGCGGCGCGAAGCATAGTGCCGTCTCCGCCAATACATATAAGCAGGGTAAAGCCGGCATCAAGCCCGTCTTCTCCCGAGAAAACAGGAAAATGCTTGTCCAGCAGATTGTGGTCGTTAAGTACATTGTAAAAATTAGACTCGAAGGCTATCTCAGGGTTATACCTTTCAAAAACAGTCAGCATTTTCTCTATGATGTCTTCGGTATTATCCTTGTAATATTGTCCGTAAACAGCTATTTTCATAGGGGCAGTAAGGTGTTAAATGTTCAGGTATTTGTCCAGGTAGTCCGATCGTTCTTTAAGCGTATTCAGGTATTCGTCTTCCTGGTGTTCGGTGATAATTTCGTAGTTATAACGCCTGAAAGTCTGTAGTATGTCGCTCATTCCGCCAAGGCTTATTTTTATGGTAATCTGTACCTTGTCCATTGAGGCTTCAGAGATAAATAAGCCCAACAGCCTGCCGTTATTGCTTTCTACAATTTGTGCGGCCTGGCTTATGCTATAATCGTTAATGCCTTTTTCTACCACGATAATACCGCCTGTTTCTTTTAAAAAAGGGGTTTCGTGGAAAAAAGTAATAATATCGGTAATCTCGTAGTAGCCTAAATATTTATTGTCCTTGTCCAGAACCGGTACCAGATTGGTTTCATTTTTAGCGAACACTTCAAGTACGTCCAGCCATAGGGCGGTGTTGCGTACAAAAAAGCGGTCAAAGCCAAAACGAAGGTCGGCCATTGTTTTGTCTATGTCTTCCAGTTCAATATCTTCAGCACGGGCGGCACCTATATATACCCCTTCTTCCAGTACAGGAAAATGAGAAAATGTATAGTCTGCAAACAGGTCCTGTGCATCGGCAGCGGTGTCTGTTATTCGTAAAGGCTTAATGTCGTTGTTGATGAAATCGGTAATTTCTGTCATGGAGCAATCGTAAATATATTATGCAAAATAATCAAAAATAAGCACACTGTCCCTTTTTAACTTTGTATTTTTGTGTGAAAATGCACACTTAACAAAGATATGGCAAAATTAAGCGTAAACATAAATAAAATAGCTACCCTTAGGAATTCAAGAGGGGGCGATGTTCCTAATCTACTAAAGGTTGCTGCCGATGTTCAGAAATTTGGAGCAGAAGGCGTAACCATACATCCAAGGCCCGATGAAAGGCATATACGCTATCAGGATGCCCGCGACCTGGTGCCGGTTGTATATACAGAATATAATATTGAAGGTAACCCCGTAACTAAGTTTATCGACCTGGTTTTGGAAACCAAACCAACACAGGTTACATTGGTTCCAGATGCAGACGATGCTATAACATCTAACGCTGGCTGGGATACTATAAAACATAAAAGTTTTTTACAGGAAGTTATTGCCGAGTTTCAACGTAATGGTATCCGTACTTCTATTTTTGTTGATCCTGTTTTAGGGATGATAGAAGGTGCAAAGGAAACCGGAGCAGACAGGATCGAACTTTACACCGAGGCTTTTGCTCACGATTATGGTTTGGGTAACCTTGACGGTATCAAGCCTTATGTGGCTGCTGCCGAATTATCCAACAATCTTGGTTTGGGTATTAATGCAGGTCACGACCTTAGTCTTGATAATATTAAGTTCTTTAAAGAGAATATTCCAGGTTTATTGGAGGTGTCTATCGGGCATGCACTTATTGCAGAGTCATTATACCTTGGGCTGGAAAATGTGGTGAATATGTATCTTCAACGATTAAAATAATATGCAGTTACATTCTACTATACAGGGAGAGGGCAAACCGCTTCTTATTATTCACGGTTATTTAGGAATGAGCGATAACTGGAAAACACTGGCAGGGCAATATGTTGCTGCGGGTTTCCAAACGCATGCGCTCGATATGCGTAACCACGGAAAGAGTTTTCATTCGGATGAGTTTACGTATGATGCTATGGCGCAGGATCTTGTGAAATACATCAATTTTCATAACCTGAAAAAGGTAGATGTTATTGGGCATTCTATGGGTGGTAAGGCCGCTATGTTTTTTGCTGTAAAACATCCTGAACTATTAAATAAGCTTGTGGTTGCAGATATTGGCCCTAAATATTACAGGCCGCACCACCAGGATATCATGGAGGGGCTTAATGCGGTAGATTTTTCTGTTCATACCGATAGGGCTGCTGTGGAAGCTGCCATAGAACAACACGTGCCCGATTTTGGTACGCGCCAGTTTTTAATGAAGAATGTATATTGGGTAGAACCGGGAAAACAGCTAGGTTTCCGATTCAATCTGGACGTGTTTAACAATATGATCGATTCTATTGGTGAGGCGCTTCCGGAAGGAACAACGTTTAATGGGCCGACACTTTTTCTGAGGGGAGATAAATCTAATTATATAAAAGATGCCGATTTCGATTTAATAAAATCGCATTTTCCTCACGCAGAAATAAAAGAGATTAAAAATTCAGGACACTGGCTTCATGCCGAAAATCCAAAAGACTTTTTAGCAGAAACGCTTGAGTTTTTGAACGAAAACTAAATTTCTTGTTATGCTATGTTTGTAGATAATAAGAAAAAAAACTGTCGATAGGTCTAGCGTTAAATAAAACACACCCCTAGCCCCTCTCAAGAGGGGAACTACTCAAACCGACTTACTTTTACGTCTGAGGGAAGCTGGTTCCCCTCTTGAGAGGGGCTAGGGGTGTGTCTATAGTATATTGACCACTGTAAACTGATTACTGTTTCTTCCCCTTTGCCTTCGTTGTTTTAGATTTCTCTTCCTTGTCCTTTTTCTCTTTTTTATTATCGGCAATTTTAACCACGGCTTTTGGCAGTACAGATTGTTTTAATCCCTGCTCAACAAAACGCCAAAGGAAATTAAAGATTGATTTATGCTGAATCCTGTCGACCGCTACGTTAGTCTGTTTTAGTTTATCGTCGGTGTCGTTCTTAACCACCAGATTGGCTACAGCACTAACGATCTTATTTTCTTTTTTACCGTCTTTCTTAAGTATGTCAACTTTTAGGTCGTCATAATTTATCGCGAAAGTTCCCTTGCCATTTCTGGCATTACCGTTCATGTTGAATTTCACTTCTTTAATGTTGCCATCAGTTCGGGCATTCATCAGCGGTCTGGTTATAGGGTCTATCCGTTCGCTGTCAATATTCTGCAGGTGGCCCATAATGCTAAAGGCGTCACTCTCTTCCGGAATATTAAACGACCATGTAACCCTTAATGGGGACGACTTCATAAAGATGCATTTCACATCCAATACAGTTGCTGGCAATTTGGTGTTTTTCTTTTTGCCAACGAGGCTAAAAACGTTGGATATTTTCGCATCGAACTTGGTAAAGGTTACTCTTGCAGCAGGCTTTGCAAAGCTAAGTTGCTCCTCATATACTATAGTTGTGTTTTTGATGTCCAGTTTTTTGATATCAATATCAATCTTAAGGGAGCGTAGCATTTCGCTATATAGCTTTTTACGGCTATAGTCGTCTTTAGGTTCTTTGTTACGGTAAATATTGGCGTAAACTTTATCCAGTGTCATTTGTGGTGAATGCACATAAAGCGTATCGCGGGCAAACCCCCAGTCGAGGTTAGGTAGGCTTATTTTGTCGACCTTTAGGTTAAACTGATCCAGTTCTTTAGATTGCATACGGGTAAACTGAACACGGTTTTGCTTGGGAGTCATTTTAAATTGCTCCATAGTAAAATCGTTGTCGGTAGTGTTTAATTTCCCGGCCGTAATGGTATAAAATTTCCCCGAATCATAAAAAAGGCTGTCCAGCTTTAGCGTGTAGTCACGGTAACGGATAGGTATATCTTTTGTAACCGATGCGCTGTCTATTTTAATATTGGTCAGCCCAAAGTTTATGTTGGCTGCGGTAAGAAATGGCTTTTGTAGGGAATCAAGCATTTTAAAGCGTCCGTCTTTAATAGACAGGCTTCCTGTAGTAATGGCGTTTTCAAATGGTTTTACAAAATCGTCTTCGGGTTTGTATTTTTCTTTTCGGTAATACAGTATGACATCGGGTTTTGTAATTATTACTTCCTTAACCCTTATACTGTTATTGCGAAGTAGCGCCCAAAGGTTAAAATGATTTACTTCAATCTTTTCTATTTTGGCAAAGGCCCCTTGCTGCATAGCTGTTTGCAGGCTGTCTTTTGGTGCCAGATATGCGTTTTTTATAGAGAAACTTCCGCTAAGAAGACTTATGTCCAGGTCTTCGTAACTTACATTGTATGGAAAGTCTTTTTGGTCTTTAAGTATAGAAGGCAATTTTTTAGATACATAATAGCTCAATCCGAAACTTAGAGACACGATTAGTACTACAATTACGGTAATTATTATAGCTATTCTCTTTATTATCCTCATAGTGTGTGATTTAAGATGTAATGTACTACATTATGCGCGGTATAAATAGTTATTTATGTTTTTATTAATATCCTTATCTCAAAAGAGGCTTTAACTGGAGAAAACGCATGTAGATCATTAAAATTTGTTCTTAAATCTGAACTTTATAATTTTTTTATGATAATTTTTCAAAATTGATAAGTAATTTTTGCGAATATAATTATTATGAATGCATAATATTTTACGCTTTACTATTGTGTAATTCATAAAATATTATAAATTTGGTATACGATTTTTAACAAACGAAGAACCTAACACTTCTTAACTTATGAGAAAACTATTATCTTTAACAATGATGGCTCTTGCTACATCATCTGCTTTTGCCGGTGGGTATCGTGTGAGTCTTCAGGGTCAGCAACAATTGGCGATGGGGCATACCGGTGTTGCCGTTGCTAACAGTGCCGAGGTGCTGTTTTTCAACCCGGCGGGAGCGGTGTTCCTAAAAGACCGTTTTAATGCGTCGGTGGGTGGTAACCTGCTGTTCGCAAAAACCAAATATCAAAACGCCGAGTTCAATCAAAAAAACTCTACCGATAATATGGGTACGCCATTAAGTGCGTATGTATCCTATAAGGCTACCGACTGGCTGGCTCTTGGTGTTGCTTTGTATACTCCGTACGGTAGTGCCGTAGAGTGGGACAGGGACTGGCAGGGTGCTCACCTTGTAAATAACATCGACCTTCAGGCAGTGTATGTTCAGCCAATAGTTTCAGTTAAAGTTAGCGACCAGTTTAGTGTTGGTGGTGGTCCTATCTATGTTTCGGGTGGTGTAGAATTCAACAGGAATGTTGGAAGAAGCATCACAGATGAAGAAGGTAATAAAACAGATGTTACTATCGAAGCTAAAGGTGTTACGGCTTGGGGATGGAGTGCAGGTTTAATGTTTAACCCAACCGAAAAAATAAGATTAGGGCTTAACTATCGTTCTGAAATTACAATGGAAGCCCGTGATGGCGATGCTACTTTTCATGATGTACCGGCTTACCTTGCCGATTCTCCTACATCTGCAACAGACCTTCAGTTAGGTAATACTAAATTTAATGCAGATCTTCCGCTTCCTGCCGAAATTACAGCAGGTATTTCATGGGAAATCGATGACCAATGGTTAGTGGCTTTTGACTACAACAGAACATTCTGGAATGTATACGATGCCCTTGTGGTAGATTTTAAAGCGTCTTCATCTTCTCAGGTTCCACAGTCTTTCAATCCGCGTAACTATAAAGATGCAAGTACCTACAGAATTGGTGTGCAGTACAAACCAAATAGCAAATTCTCTTTCCGTGCAGGTACTTATTTTGATGAAAGCCCGGTACAGGACGGGTATTTTGCTCCCGAAACACCAAGAAACGACAGTGTTGGATTTACAGGTGGTTTAACGTATATGATTACCGATAAACTGGGTGTGGATGCATCATTCCTTTACCTTCACTTTAAAGAAGTTAATGCTTCTTACGACTATTTTGTAGAAGAAGGCCAGAATATACCTTTTGGAGGTACTTACAAAAACGTGGTGTTCTCACCGGGACTTGGTTTATCTTATCGCTTTTAATCTTACCTGAAAATGAAAAATAAATTTATATACTTAGCGGTTCTGTCGGCAATATTTGCCAGCTGTGAACCTGAATTTGATAATGAGGTTACTAATGCAACGTACAGTGCTGGTGAAGCCGATTTTTCATCATATGTTGCTATTGGTAACTCACTTACTGCCGGTTATATGGATGGTACAGTGTTTAGAACGGGGCAGCAATATTCGTATCCTAATATTCTTGCACAGCAATTTGCAATAGTAGGTGGTGGTGCTTTTACACAACCGTCTTATGAAGACGATATTAATAATACAGGTGGTTTTCTATTGGGGTCTACACCAATAACATCTACAAGGTTAGTTATAAATACTGCAGTTGGAGGGCCTCAGCCGCTTAATTTGCCGCCAACGGCAAATGTATCTACTTTACAGGCTACAGCATATAATAATATGGGTGTACCGGGTGCAAAAGTATTCCATCTTTTAGCACCGGGGTACGGTAACCTTCAGGGTGTGGCAACAGGTCAGGCTAACCCATACTTTGTACGTCATGCAACATCGCCTACAACTACAGTTTTGGCAGATGCCATGACTAAAAACCCAACATTCTTTACCAACTGGATAGGTAACAACGATGTGTTGTTCTATGCATTATCGGGAGGTACAGGAGTAAACCAGACAGGTAACCTAAACCCTGCTACATACGGACCTAACGATATTACAGACCCTCAGGTGTTTGCAAGTGCTTATTCTACAATTATGAATACGCTTACGGCAAACGGCGCAAAAGGTGTTGTAGCTACAATACCGGGTGTAACATCTATACCGCATTTTACTACAGTGCCTTACAATCCGGTTCCGCTTGATGCTACAACAGCAGCAGCGCTTAACCAGGGGTTTGCACAGTATAATGGCGGACTTCAGTTAGCAAGAACAGCAGGATTAATTACTGCAGATGAAGTTACAAAGAGAACAATTTCTTTTAAAGCAGGTGCCGGTAATGCGGTAACTATAGAAGATGAAAGCCTTACTAACTTAGCTGCGCTGGGCTTACCGTCTTACAGACAGGCTACAGCGTCAGACCTTATCGTTCTTCCTGCAAGCTCGTTTATTGGTACTACCGTTAACGGAAATCCTCAGCAAATCAACGGTGTGTCTGTGCCATTAGCAGACAAGTGGGTGCTTATACCTTCTGAAATTGCTGCAATTAATGCTGCAACAGATGCATATAATACTACTATTAAAACCATTGCTGCTTCTAAAAACATTCCGGTAGCCGATATGAATGCTGTATTAGCACAGTTGGTTACAGGGTTAAGGGGCCCGGACGGACAAATTTATAAAGCAAGCTTCTTTAGTGCTGCTACAGCAAGTACAGTAGTGTTCTCTTTAGATGGTGTTCATCCTAATGCAAGAGGTTATGCTTTTGTAGCTAATGAATATATTAAAGTAATCAACAGCTTTTATAAAGCGCACCTTCCGTTAGTACTACCCGGAGAATATCCAGGGGCTACGATCCTTACGTCTAATTAATTTAGTGCTATAATTTCTACAAAAACATCCCGCAATAGTGGGATGTTTTTTATTTTTGCTTAAAACCATTTGATATGAAAACGCTCATAAATATTTTCTTTACCGCAGTATTCGTAGTATTACTGTCGTATTTTATGCCCGGTATTTCTGTAGATAGCTTTTTTACGGCTGTTATAGTTGCCTTGGTACTGGGGCTGCTTAATATTTTTATTAAACCCCTGCTGGTGCTGTTTACACTGCCGGTTACCATATTTACACTGGGTCTTTTTCTCTTAGTTATCAACGCTATTATAATTATGCTGTGCGATGAACTGGTAGATGGTTTCGAGGTTCATGGCTTTTTAAGGGCATTGTTATTCAGCCTTGTGCTGTCGTTCTGCCAGTCGTTGGTATCATCACTTTCCTCTAAAAAATAAGAAGGGGCAAAAATTGATATTCTTTTTCAGGATATTGGTATACAATAATTTAAAAACTTGTATGGCTTGTAAAAAAACTTTAATTTTGCAAGCCAAATTTATATGGATATAAAACAACTTAGATAATGAATATTACAAGAGAGCAGGTAGATGCATTAAATGCTGTTGTAACAGTAGCTGTAACCAAAGAAGATTACAAACAAAAAGTAGATAAAGTTTTACAGGACTACAGGAAAAATGCAAGCATTCCAGGTTTTAGAAAAGGTGCAGTACCAATGAGCCTTATCGAGAAACAATATGGTAAAGCTGTACTTTTAGAAGAAGTAAACAAAGTACTTCAGGCATCATTAAATGACTATCTTGTAAAAGAAAAACTGGATATACTTGGTAACCCGCTACCTAAAGTAACTGAAGATTTTAACTGGGATGCTGAAGATTTCTCTTTTGAGTTTGAACTTGGCCTTGCTCCGGAATTTACAGTAGACCTTGATGCTAAAAATAAAGTAGTAAAATATAACATTACTGCTGACGATGCTATGCTTGATGAGCAGATTGAGCGTATACAGAAACAATTTGGTAAACTTGTTTCTAAAGATAAATCAGAAGAAGGAGACGATATCCGCGGTACTTTTGTAAACGAGGAAAAAGGTATCAATGCAGAGGCTACAATCTCTTCAGACATCTTTAAAACTAAAACTGTAGGTAAAAAATTCCTTGGTAAAAAAGTTGGCGATGTAGTTACTGTTTCTACAAAAGGCCTTTTTGATGATGACCACAAACTAATGGATGTACTTAAAGTAAGCCATGATGATGTTCACGGTCTTGAAGTTGATGTAAACTTTACTATTGAAGAAATAAACACTTCTGAGAAAGCTGAGCTTAACCAGGAGCTATTTGATAAACTGTTTGGAGAAGGTGTTGTAACATCTGTAGAGCAGCTTAAAGAAAAAATCAAAGAAGATGCAGAGCAGCAATTTGCTTCTCAGGCAGACCAGAAATTCCTTAACGATATAACCGAGTCGCTTATAGAGAATACTAAATTCGACCTTCCGAATGAATTCCTTGTAAAATGGCTTCAAACTGCAGGTGAAACGCCTCTAACAGCTGAACAGGCAGAAGCTGAATTCAAAAAATCTGAAGGCGGACTTCGTTACCAGCTAATTGAAGGTAAAGTAATCACAGGAAACAACCTGCAAATTACTTTTGAAGACCTTAAAGCATATACTTCAGAGGTTATTAAAAAGCAAATGGCACAGTTCGGACAGCTTAACCCAACTGCAGAAGATGTGGAAGGAATCGTTGCAAGGGTACTTTCTAACCAGGATGAAGTTAAGAGGTTATCTGAGCAGGTTATGAGCGAAAAAATGCTTAACCTTTTCAGGGAAAAAGTGAAGTACACTACTAAAGATGTTACTTATCAGGAGTTTATCAAAGAGATGTACGGAGAATAATTCTCGTAAAAAATGATTATATTTGAACGTCAGTCCATTTGGGCTGGCGTTTCGTTCTTTAATGCAAACAAATAATTTTTTTTAAAACGACTATGAATTACGGTAAAGAATTTAAAAAGTATGCCACGAAACACCATGGCGTAAACAATTTATACTACGATAAATTAATCACCCGCGTTACACCAACAGGTATGACGCCTTATATCATGGAAGAGCGCCAGATGAACGTAGCACAGCTTGACGTTTTTTCGCGCCTTATGATGGACAGGATTATCTTCCTGGGAACAGGTATAGACGACCAGATCGCAAACATCGTTCAGGCACAGTTATTGTTCCTTGAAAGTACAGATGCATCTAAAGATATCCAGATCTATATTAACTCTCCGGGTGGAAGCGTTTATGCAGGTCTTGGTATGTATGATACAATGCAGTACATCAGGCCCGATGTAGCTACTATCTGTACTGGTATGGCAGCATCTATGGGTGCTGTGCTTTTATGTGCAGGAGCGGCCGGAAAACGTTCGGCACTACCGCATGCAAGGGTAATGATCCACCAGCCTTCGGGAGGTGCACAGGGTGTAGCTACTGATATGGAGATCAACCTTCGTGAAATGCTTAAGCTTAAAGAAGAGCTTTATGAGATTATCTCTAAGCATTCAGGACAGAGCTACGAAAAAGTACACACAGACAGTGAGCGTGATTACTGGATGAAAGCTCAGGAAGCTAAGGAGTACGGAATGATTGATGAAGTATTGATAAGAGAATAAAAATAAAAATCTGCGTTATGTAACAATAGGGCTGCTATGTAGTCCTATTGTTGTATATCCAAATTATTAAAAATGGCTAAAGAAGTATTAGAGTGTTCTTTTTGTGGAAGGAAAAAGCCTGAGACTAACCTGCTTATCGCAGGAATAAGTGCCCATATCTGCGACCGCTGTATTGAGCAGGCGCATGGTATTGTGCTGGAAGAATTAAAGCAGTCGGGTACATCGGCATTGTCTGCTGAGCTTGAGCTTAAAAGACCTAAAGAGATACGTGCTTTCCTTGACCAGTATGTTATTGGCCAGGATCAGACTAAAAAAGTGCTTTCGGTAGCGGTTTATAACCACTACAAAAGGCTTATGCAGCCTCAGGGCGATGATGGTGTAGAGATTGAAAAGAGCAACATTCTTATGGTGGGGCAAACAGGTACAGGTAAAACGTTGGTTGCCAAAACCATTGCCCGTATGCTTAATGTGCCGCTAACCATTGTAGATGCTACGGTGTTAACTGAGGCAGGTTACGTTGGTGAAGATGTTGAAAGTATACTTACCCGTTTATTACAGGCAGCAGATTATGATGTGGCAAAAGCCGAGCGTGGTATCGTGTTTATTGACGAGATAGACAAGATTGCCCGTAAAAGCGATAACCCGTCTATAACCCGAGATGTATCGGGTGAGGGTGTGCAGCAAGCATTGCTTAAACTGCTTGAAGGTACGGTTGTTAATGTTCCGCCAAAAGGTGGCCGTAAACACCCTGACCAGAAATTCATTGAAGTAAATACGCAGGATATCCTGTTTATTGCCGGTGGTGCTTTTGACGGTATTGAGCGTATCATCTCTAAAAGGCTTAACCGCCAGGCAGTAGGATACAGCACATCTAGGAATGTAGATAATATAGACAAAGACAATCTGTTACAGTATATTATTCCTAAAGATGTTAAGGATTTCGGGCTTATCCCTGAGATCATCGGGCGTATGCCGGTACTAACACATATGGATCCGCTGGATAGGGAAACGCTTCGTGCAATCCTAACCGAGCCTAAGAATGCCCTTGTAAAACAGTATGTTAAGCTATTTGCTATGGACGAGGTTAGCCTTTCTGTAGAAGATGATGCTCTTGACTATATTGTAGATAAAGCATTGGAGTATAAGCTGGGTGCCAGGGGTTTACGTTCGCTTTGCGAAGCTATCCTTACCGAAGCAATGTACGAATTGCCGGGTTCTGATGAGAAAGAACTGCATATCGACAGAGAATATGTAGAACACCACCTTAACAGGACGCTTCTTAAAAGGCTTAAAACAGCTTCTTAAATAGTTTGAGTGTTCCCCTCTCGAGAGGGGAAACGGGTGTGTTAGTACATATCTAAAATATAAAATTTCAAAAATCCTTCGCATTGCGAAGGATTTTTTATTTGAAGTATAATCTTACAGGAATGATTAAAAAAGTGCCTAATGTTACACTTTGTGTTCTCAAAATGCACTTTTGCTGCGTAACATTAAAATTCGTAAACGACTGTACGTCAATATTCCGGAAAATAATGTTTCTCTTTTTGTTTTTGAAAATCAGGGTGATTTTACCCTATTTTGAATTAGTAAAATCCACCTTTTAAAAGTTATAAAAATCAAACAGTCAAAATTCATTTATGAATGCCTAAAACGATAAAGTTGTCAACACGAAAACGGTTTCGGTTATCTATATTTAGTATTATGTGCTGAATTTGGGTACTTTAGCAATTCAAAAGACAAAATCCATACTATGAATAAACTGTTTTCTGCCGTTTTACTATTGGCAGCGGCTCTGGCGGGAGCACAAACCATCTCGTCACCCGACAAAAACCTTTCGCTAACCTTTACCTTAAGTGCTAAAGGAGAGCCTACTTACCAGCTTACTTACAAAAAGAAACCGGTTATAAAAACCAGTAAACTAGGACTAGACCTTAAAAAAGGTGCCGATATGCTTGACGGCTTTACCGTTACAGGAACCAAACAGGCTTCGTTCGATGAGACCTGGAGCCCTGTATGGGGAGAGCAGAAAAACATTCGCAATAATTATAACGAATTGCTTGTTACCCTTGCCCAGCCTGCTGAGAAAGGGCGATACATCAATATTCGTTTTAGGGTGTTTAATGACGGACTGGGTTTCCGTTACGAATTCCCTGAGCAGAAGGAACTTGACTATTTCGTTATCAAAGAAGAAAAGACACAATTTGCCCTTGCGGGAGACCACAAAGCATTTTGGCTTCCGGGAGATTATGATACCCAGGAATATAGCACAACAACCTCTAAACTATCTGAGGTTCGCGGACTTATGAAAACGGCTGTAACTCCAAATGCATCGCAGCATCCGTTTTCAGACACTGGCCTACAGACACCATTAATGATGAAAAGCCCTGACGGATTGTATATCAACATTCACGAGGCAGGACTTATTAACTATTCTTGTATGTCACTTAACCTAGATGACAAGAATATGATTCTTGAATCATGGTTAACACCGGATGCAATCGGTGATAAAGGATACATGCAGGCATCTACGCAGTCGCCGTGGAGAACGGTTGTTGTTAGCGATAAAGCTACTGATATCCTTGCGTCTAAGCTTATCCTGAACCTTAACGAGCCTACACAATTTAAAGATGTTTCATGGATTAAACCTGTGAAATATATTGGTGTATGGTGGGAAATGATTACAGGCAAAAGCACTTGGGCGTACAACGACCTGACAAGTGTTAAGCTTGGCGAACTGGATTACTCTAAAACAAAGCCTAACGGCAAACATGCGGCAAACAACGCACACGTAAAAGAATACATTGACTTTGCAGCGAAACATGGCTTTGATGCGGTACTTGTTGAAGGCTGGAACGAAGGCTGGGAAGACTGGTTCGGGAAATCGAAAGAGTATGTTTTCGACTTTGTAACGCCATATCCTGACTTTAATATTAAGGAACTGAATGATTACGCGCACGCTAAAGGTGTTAAGATCATTATGCACCATGAAACATCGGGTGCTGCTGCAAACTATGAGCGCCACATGGATAAAGCGTATAAGCTTATGAATGACTATGGCTACAACGCAGTTAAAAGCGGTTATGTAGGCGATATCATCCCAAGGGGTGAGTTTCACTACAGCCAGAGCATGATTAACCACTATAACTTTGCTATCACTAAGGCAGCAGAATACAAAATAATGGTAAATGCCCATGAGGCAGTGCGTCCTACTGGATTGAGTCGTACGTATCCTAACCTTATTGGTAACGAGGCAGCTCGTGGTACAGAGTATGAGGCGTTTGGCGGTAACAATGCAGATCATACAACGATACTTCCGTTTACTCGTTTAATGGGTGGGCCTATGGATTATACGCCGGGTATCTTCCAGACAAAAGTGAGCGCTTACAATCCTGAGAATAACTCATTTGTTCACACTACACTTACAAAACAATTAGCATTGTATGTTACTATGTACAGCCCGCTTCAAATGGCGGCAGACCTTCCTGAAACTTACAACAAATACCTGGATGCTTTCCAGTTTATTAAAGATGTTGCGGTAGACTGGGATGACAGCTATATTCTTGAAGCAGAACCTGGCGATTATATTACTATTGCCCGTAAGGCAAAAGGCAAGGACGAATGGTTTGTTGGTGCTATAAACGATGAAAATGCACGTACTGCAAAGATCACTTTTGAGTACCTTCCAAAAGGTAAAACCTATACAGCTACAATTTACGCTGATGGCGCAGATGCTCATTACGAGAAGAATCCGCAAAGCTATACCATTAAGACCATTAAGGTAACCAGCAAAACCAAGCTGGATCAAAAACTCGCTCCGGGCGGCGGAGCTGCAATAAGCATTAAATAAGATCTATAGAATATAGAGTTAAGGTTAAACTCCGGAAGTGCAGCAATGTATTCCGGAGTTTTTTATATTGGAAAAGCCCCAGCAGGGCGGTATGTTTATAGAAACAAGGAGCCTATAATAATTGAGCTCCGGAGGAGCGGTACATATTATTTCTATGCCGCTCCTCCGGAGCTCTCTGTTTCTGTACAAAATGTCAACTATAAATATACCGCTTCTCCGAAGCTATCGATGTTTTGCCTCTGGCTTTAGCCAGGGGGAGACAATAAGTTCTAATCATCTTCCGGAACTTCCTCAATATATTCCATGATAAATATCTGGTAATTGTAGTGCATTTCTAAAGGACGTGCATGGTTAGTGCGCTTTAAAAAATCCAGTAATTGATTCAGGAAATTGGGGTCAGTTTCGCTGCCATCGGGGGCTTTCAGGCCAACAATGGCGTAATTGCCAAAACTGTCCGGGATGCTAAGCTTTTCATGCATTCCGGTATTTAGGACAAAACCACCTTCGAATATTTCGACAATGTCGTCAACGGTAACTTTTTGTATGGCATCGAAAAAAGCGTCGGATACATACCCTCTTTCAGCTTCAAGTTCTTTTCCGCCGGGCAGGCGAAATATCGCTTTATAATGTTGCATAATTCTGTTTGTGTAATACTACTAAGGTAAAATATTTTGAAAAATCTCACAAACATTGGTATAGTTTCCTGTATGGTTTTCAGAACCTTTTAGGTATAATTTATATATTTGATTGATGGTGTGCTGAAGTAAACTCTAAAATAGCAACAATGGGATTATTCAATTTTAATAACAAAAAGAAACAAGAGAATAAATCAACGCCTGCCGAACGATACCTGCAGCATCTTGATGCGGTTTTTCAGCAGGAACCTATCTTTCATAACGGGGGAAAAGGCAAAAACAAAATGGATAATGTCAGTGTGATGATTTACAAAGATGTTCCAGAGGAAGGTTTCATTACCGGAATAACCTACGGATTATCGCTTTTTGAACACCCGGCATGGAAATTGGGCCGTCCTGAACTTTGCATTTCTGTTGAATCTACAGATGAGGATTGGGCAAGGGTAGCGGGTTTTATTGCAAATCAACTTGGCGGCGACTGTCCGTTTAGCTATGGACAGGCGATTAATTTTGGGCAGCAGGTAGCCGAAGAATCAGAGATGGATGCCTTTTTTGTATTTGCACCCAGTACACTGGATAAGGAAGATTGCCTGGATATTGAAGTTGGTGCTGATTACAAAATAAACATTGTGGGATTGTATCCAATGTATTCTAACGAGCTTGAAGCCTTTGGAGAAATGGGACTTGAGCAATTCTGGCATCATCCCAATTTTAATAACTACGCGGTAAACAGGGATCGTATTACTAATACAGAATAACCAGATAATTGTATACAGTCCGTTTGTAGTGTAACCGTTTGATTTTCTTTTAATTATTCCCTTTCCGGTTTTTAATGTCGTACCTTACTTACCTAAATATAATGTTATGACAAAAGCCGAAAAGAAGGTGCAGTTGAACAAACTGATTGCCGAATTCCTTAAATCTACCGATAAAGAGCTGCTAACCAGGCTTCGTAACGATATATACAAAGAAATAAACAAACTTCCTATGTCGTCTAACGACAGGAATGCCACAGAAGAGTCGATGTATTTGTGGAATTATAACAGCGACAGGTATATTGAAAATCCTAAAAGTATCACTATCCGTACATCGCTTACTGCCGATTTTGAAGCAATCGTAAAAACCGTTGATATTTCTTTACTGAGTAACAAGTAAGTGTTGTCGTTACGTCCTCATAGTGGTAACGCCAAAAATCAAGGAAGGATTTAGCGTTGGGAGAAGGAGAGCGACCCACGAGTCGAGCGCGGAGCAGCGAGCGGCTTGGGTCGGGATGGAAAATCCTGACGTAGATTTTAAGTTGCCGTTATGCAGGCTTGAATTTTTGTTTCTTTTGTTTCAAGACAAAAGAAAATAAAAAGCCCCACTTCCGTGAGGCTCATATTATGCTTCTTTGGTCAAAGACCTTTGCTGTAATTTTTCGGCTGCCGATTTTGCAGTTTCAACATGGCTTATGCAGCGGCGTTTTCCGCCACAGCTGTAACGGTGAAGTTTTGGGCCGCATGATCCTAAAAGTAACAGTGTTGCAGCGCCCAGTATAAAAAAGTATTTCCTCTTCATTATCATCAGTTTCATATTGTGGTAGTGATATTGCAAACAGTGTGCCAAATTATTGATACACTACATGTTAAAGCATTACGCTATGTCTGCCGAAAGGCTCTGCATCGCTTTAAGCTCCTCTAAATAATGGCGTTCGTTAGACAGTCGCGGTATCTTATGCTGTCCGCCAAGCTTGTCTTGTTCTTTAAGCCAGTCGTAAAACAGCTTAGGTCTCGCAACATTCAATACCAGCGGATTCAGCGTCATGTTGTTGTAGCGTTTCGCCTCATAATCGGAGTTTAATGACTGCAACGTTTCATCCAGTACGGTGCGGAAATGTTCGGCATCCGCCGGAGCCTGTTTAAACTCGATTATCCACTCATGTGCACCTTTTTCACGTCCTTCCATAAATACCGGGGCAACGGTATAATCAATTACTTCGTGTCCCGTTATTTTGCAGGCTTTAGCAATGGCACTATCGGTATTTTCTACCATTAGTTCTTCACCAAAAACATTAATGTGGTGCTTTGTTCTTCCTGTCACTTTTATGCGGTACGGGTCGATTGATGTAAACCTAACCGTGTCGCCAATCATATAACGCCAAAGTCCCGAATTGGTAGTGATAACTATAGCATAGTTTTTATTCAGCTGAACTTCTGCAAGCGGAATAACCCTTTGCTCTAAGGTCCCAAAAGTATCCATAGGGATAAATTCGTAGAAAATTCCGTAGTCCAGCATTAGCAATAGCTCATTGCTGTCGTTGGAATCCTGTATGGCAAAGAATCCTTCGGATGCGTTGTATATTTCGTAATATCTAAAGTCCGCTTTAGGCAGTATCTTTTTGTATTGATCGCGATAGGGTTCAAAACTCACGCCGCCGTGAAAGTATACTTCCAGGTTGGGCCATATTTCCATAAGGTTGCCTTTTCCGGTTTCTTCAAGGGCACGGTTCATAAGCACCAGCATCCAGGAGGGAACGCCTGCAAAACTGGTAACGTTCTCATTTATGGTTTCTTTTACAATGGCCGGCAGCTTGGTTTCCCATTCGCTCATAAGCGACACCTTATTACTTGGTGTGCTGCTAAATTCTGCCCATATTGGCATGTTGTCTATAAGTATGGCAGAAAGGTCGCCAAAAAAGGAGTTGTTGTCTTCATAGAGCTGTTTACTGCCTCCAAGGCGAAGCGACTTGCCAGTGAATAGCTGCGACTCTTCATTATTGTTTAAATAAAGGCAAAGCAGGTCTTTTGCCGCCTTATAGTGGCAGTCTTCTAGCGCATCGCTGCTTACGGGGATAAATTTACTCTTGGCGTTGGTTGTTCCGCTGGATTTTGCAAACCATTTTATCGGCGTAGGCCAAAAAACGTTCTGCTCGCCACGGCGGGTCTGTTCGATAATAGGCTCCAGGTCTTCATAGGTAGAAACAGGAACCCTCTCGGCGAATGCCCTGTAATTTTTGGCCGATGCAAAGTCGTACTTACGGCCTATAACCGTATGTTCTGCTGTGCGTATTAGGCTCATTAGCAGCTCGTCCTGAACTTCATTAGGGTATTTCAGGAACAATTCTATCTGGTGGACACGTTTTTTGAGTATCCACGAAGCAATTGAATTGATAATTGGCAATGCCATATTTTAGTATCTTTATGCCCATAAAAATACTAAATTTTCCATGCAATACGAAGGGGTTTTAACAAAAATGCAGACAGAGGCGGGCAGCCCTATACAATATTACCTTGTTTTTGAAGATAGTTTTTTAAACGTGAACCAGTTGCTGGGTAAGGACTTAGAGATAAATTTCATGGGTTTTTGCTGCTTAAACTGCAGTAAGAAAAAAAAGATATACCGTCAGGGGTTTTGTTATGATTGTTTCTATAGTTCGGCTTCGGCGGGCGACTGGATCATGCGCCCCGAACTGAGTACTGCACATTTGGATATCGCCGACCGTGACCTGGAATTTGAGAAGAAAGTGCAGCTTCAGCCCCACGTGGTTTACCTTGCGGTAGCCAGCGATATGAAAGTAGGGGTGACCCGAAAAACACAGGTGCCTACCCGATGGATAGATCAGGGTGCATCGTGGGCTACACCACTTGTTGAAGTGCCAAACCGATACCTTGCAGGAATAACCGAGGTGGCGCTTAAAAGCCATTTTTCGGATAAGATCAACTGGAAGAGGATGCTTTTAAATGAGCTGACAACTATCGACCTGCTTGCCAGGAGAAATGAAGTGCGTAACCTGCTGCCTGAAGAAGTACAGCCTTATTTTGATACTACCGCAGAGAAATTATATACACTGGATTATCCGGTACTGCAATACCCTAAAAAAGTAGCGGGAAGCCTTAATCTTTCCACCACTCCAATTTACAACGGAAAACTGATGGGTATTAAAGGACAATACCTTTTGTTTGAAGACGGTACGGTTTTTAATGTGCGTTCGTACGAAGGTTTTGTTGTAAGGATATTGGTATAGTTTGATTACTGGTTGTTAGTTGTTGGTTTCAAAATGAACTTTCGAAAAACAGTAAAATGTTAAAAATCATGGCTATGGGTTTATAGTTGCGTAATTTTGTATTCTAAATATTTAACGCCATGAAGAATTTTATCGAGATTTTAGAGAATCAGGTGCCGGTTGCATCTGTAAATATAAACCATATTGTAAGCCTTACCGCAGTTGAAGACGAGGTAACTCACCTACTGCTTTCAACAGGAGAAACAATACCTGTAAATTTGAGTTATGACGAAGTCAAAAAGCTGATTGAAGCAGAATCGGCAGGTAGTTTTTTAACAACTTTTAGTTAAGATATAAGCAATACTAAAATAGTAAAAAGCCTGATGAACATATTCATCAGGCTTTTTTATAGCTGTATTTCATGTTTGAGTGGGTAACCCGAACCGGAACTCAAAACATTGTACCGCGCTTCGCGCTATTCTTTTTTCTCTTTTTTCTTAAACAGTCCCTGTATTACTTTACCGGCTGCTTCTTTACCTTTTTCTTCAAGCTGCTGCTTGGTTGGGGTAGGTGTCTGCGTTTTTGTAGTATCTGTGCTTGTAGCAGGCTTGTTTCCGTTTAAACGTTTGTTTATAGCTTCTTTACCTTTATCTTTCGCTTCGTTTACATACATGTCTTTTTGCTGTTTCGCCAGGTCTGTAGTAAGTTTAGTAATGGCTTTAGGTAAATCGGTAGATACTTTTGGATTTTTAAAATTACCCGTAAGCAGTGCCGTTACCGGAACGCTTATCTTACTTGCATCTACACCTTTGAGTTTGCCGATAAGGTTGTTAATATCGCTGCCCAGGTATTTTGCAGGAACATCAAACGCTACATTGTAGGCTATGTTTTGGTCGAACCCATGCGTACCATCTACCTTAATAGCAATATCCTGATATTTGAGATCGATCGGCTTAATAAGCACTTTACCTTTTTCAAAAGTAAGGTTTATCTTTTTATTCAGGTCGATCTTTTTAGGATCTAAGAATTTTACGTTAGATGTTAATGCTGAAAGTAATTTCGAATTCTCAGGGTTAATAGCCGTTTGCGCCAGTTGTCCTAA
The DNA here is from genome assembly GCA_001708385.1 of Flavobacterium psychrophilum. Lineage (NCBI taxonomy): Bacteria > Pseudomonadati > Bacteroidota > Flavobacteriia > Flavobacteriales > Flavobacteriaceae > Flavobacterium > Flavobacterium psychrophilum. The sequence continues at coordinate 2,843,925 of CP012388.1, forward strand.
GAAATCTCCCGAAAGCGAGTTAAGATCCGGTGTCATTTCTTTTGCATCAAGGTTACCGTTTACTTTAATGTTGGTGTTCAGCTTTCCTGTAATAACGCCTGCTATGGGCGCGATAGACTTAAGCATCTCCAATTGCGTAAACGACTGTGTAATATCGATATTGCTTAACGCAAGGTCAACATCAAACGTTGGCACTTTCGCTTTTGTAGATACCGTACCGTTCATGCCTATGTTTCCGCCGAAGATGGATGTTTTTACATTTTGTAATGTAACCGCCTCATCTTTAATGATCATTTTGCCTGAAACATCTTTAAGGTTCAGGTTGTCATAAACTACAGTTCCCGCTTTGGCTGTAATGGTGCAGTCAAGAAACGCAGGAATTTTAACATCTGTTGATGGAGTAGTGGTTTTGGTAACCTTTTCTTCAGCAGAACCCTGCTCTGTAGTTTTAGTTGTTGTAGTCTTAGGAGCTGCCGGAGCCATGAAATCGGCTACCAATAGCTTGTTAGAATTCATGTTGAAATTTCCCTTAAGCGTTTGGTCTTTAAATACAAAGCCGTAAAAATTATCCAGTGTTCCGGTTACAGAAATATCAGAACCTCCGGTTACAGCGTCAAATTTGCTCAGTGTAATACGGCTTGGGTTAAATTGTATTGCAGCCTGGTTTATTTTAATAGGCTTAGCGAGTCCTTCACCTGCGTAGGTAAATCCGCTTAAGCTCATGCTCCCGTTATTCTGTATCTTCTCATACTGGCTTGTCTCAACCGACTTCATGTCGAATTTTGTTTCAACATCAGCTTTTAATATACCCGATAATGGAATATCAAGTTTCACAGGGTAGGCTTTAGATACGTTGCCAAGGTTCACAGTACCTTTTAGTCTGGCGTCAACTAAAGCATTTTCGGCAATGTTTTTTATGGTAGCACTTGCGTCAAATACATCTTGGTCTATCCTGAAGGATAGTTTATCAAGGTTTACGTAAGTATCGTTAAGTACACCTGTTTCGTTGATGATCTTGGTGTCAATAACAATATTCTGAACCGATTTTGGCAGGTCAGGGTATTTAAATGATGCATTGTTAGATGCAATAGCAATGTTGAATTTAGGGATAGAATTATCGCTGTTCAGTCCGTTTACCTTACCGTTGATGGTGAAATCACCTTCCGTTTTAACCGATGCAAGGTTGCCGGAGTACTGTGCAGGCACTAACCCCAAAAAGTTTTTAAACGATGAGGTTGGCGTTTTAAATGTAATATCTATCTGTTGTCCCTGTTCTACCATTGCAAATGACCCGTCAAACTCCAAAGGCAATTGGTTAATAAGTGCCTTGTTGTTTTTAAAGGTGTAAATGCTTTTGTCAAGGTCAAGCCCCAGTACCGCATCAAGGCTAAGCGCTACATTGTTCATGTAGTTCGACTTGTCCATTGTAAGCGAAAGTTTTGCCGTGGTTTTAGTATCAAGGTCAAGCTTGTTGGCTGCCATGTTTCCCTTACCCTCATGGTTAAGGCTGTCTATAACCATATTGATTTTAGAGCGCTCGTCGTAATAGCGAAAACGCAGGTTTTCTACTTTATAGCTTTGCATATTTAGTGCAAACGGCTTACTCTCTTTGTCATCAGGTGTAGCGGCTTTGTCATCTTTAATTGCAATGTCAAAGTTTCCTATGCCATCTTTATTAAAAAGAATGTTTATTATTCCGTCTTTAGTACCTACATACTCAATATTCATCGGTTCGCCATCTCCTTTAAAAAGCTCCTTAACCGACATATCAAGATCTATGTGACCCATATATACCAGCGTATCGCCGGCAAACGGAGCCTTATTGATGATGCTAAGCTTGTCTATTTGTACATTCGCTTTCGGGAAACTCCTGAAAAGGCTCAGGCTTACATCCTCAAAAGCAACGGTAGCATCAACTTTTTCGTTAATGGCCTTAACCACAAGTTCCTTTATTTTATTCTTAAACAAGAAAGGTGTTGCAACTAACAGTATGATAATCACCAGTAGTGTAATACCTGTCCACTTCAATATTTTCTTAACCATAGTACATTTTATTTTGCCCTAAAGATAAAGAATAATGCCTTTTACATACTTTAAAATTTTAACAATTGTGACATAATTGTTTTTTTAAGAAAATTAATTGTAGTAGCTGTTTTCCTGATAAATTAACCATTTGGTTTGATTAGTCGGGTTAAAGACATAACGATACTAATTCAAAATCAGCATAACTTTACTGGTAATGATTACAATAAAACCGGGTAACTGAAGCATAAAATGTAAAAGTAAAAAAGCGGAATGATATAAACCATTCCGCTTTTTTTATGTAGTCTTTATAGAGAGCCTTATTTTATGTTTATCTCATAAGGCAGCATAACCTGTGTGCCTTTAAGCTGGCTTACACGGCGAATGCGCTCAATAACTTTGTAGTTTTCTTCGCCAACTTCCTCTTTAATAAACTCTTCTTTCGTTTTTGCTAAAGGCAGTCCTGTAAGGTTAGCAAAAAGCTTGCTAAGATCCCTCTCGAATTCAGGATAGTCATGTACAAAATAATCGGTAGTCTTGCCCAGTTTTGCAGCATGTTTAATGGCAGCGTCAAGTCCGCCAATTTCGTCAACAAGTCCAATCCTTTTCGCATCGGTACCGCTCCAAACACGTCCCTGGCCAATAGCATCTACCTGCTCGGGGGTTAGTTTACGGCCTGCGGCAACACGGCTTACAAATGTTTTATAAACGTTTTCTACGCTTTCCTGTATAATAGCCTTTGTATCATCTTTAAGTGGAGAGAAAACACTGTAGCCCGATGCGTTCTTATGTGTGCTTACCTGTTCTGTATGAATACCTATTTTGTTAGAAAGCTCGGTAAAGTTAGGCAGCATGCCAAACACACCGATAGATCCTGTAATAGTACCTTCTTCAGCAAAAATGCGATTGGCATTACATGAAATGTAGTAACCGCCCGATGCTGCTACGTTACCCATAGAAACCACAACCGGTTTCACTTTTTTAGTCAGTTCAATATCCCTCCATATAAGTTCAGAAGTCAGTGCGCTTCCACCCGGAGAGTCAACACGAAGAACAATAGCTTTTACTGCTTTGTTATCGCGGGCCGCTTTAAGGGCATCCCTCATTGCGCCTTCGCCAATAATATTTACATCACCTTCGCCACCGCGAATTTCACCCTGTGCATAAATTACAGCGATCTCGTCTTCCGCGCCCGATAGCAGGTCGTTAATAGCATTTGCCTGTACATAATCAAGAATATCAACACTGTTGTATTCTTCGTCTTTTTTCACCTTAAGTGCTTTTTTAATTCCGTTGCGGAATTCGTCTTCGTAACCTATTTTGTCAATAAGTCTAACCTGTTTTGCCAGTTCGGGAGTACGGGCGCCCAGCCTGTCGGCAATGCTGTTAAGGCTGTCTACCGGTATTTTACGGCTTTTAGAAATATCGGTAACTACCGAACTCCAAACCGAATTTAGCAATGTAGTTAGCTGCTCCCTGTTTTCAGGGCTCATTTCGTTGCTTAAGAACGGCTCAACGGCACTTTTAAATTTACCGTGACGGATAACTTCCATCTTAATACCTGTTTTTTCCTGAAGGTCTTTGTAAAACATAACTTCAGACGATAAACCTTTAAAGTCTATTTCGCCAACCGGGTTAAGATATACAGTATCGGCAACCGAGTTAAGGTAATAATCGCTTTGCGAATAACCATCAGAATAGGCCACGACAAACTTGCCCGACTTTTTAAAAGCTTCAAGCTCGTCACGAAGCGCTTTGTTTTGCGCAATACCCAATGAGGTGCTGCTATTGGTTATAGAAATACCTTTAATCCTGTCATCTTTTTTAGCAGCATCAATGGCTTTTATAATATCCATTACACCGTCTTTAGGTTCAGAATCCAGCATTGCAAAATCCTTGTATTTAAATTTTCCGCCGTAATCGTTGGTTACTTTGGTAATGTCAAGCTCTATAACTGAATTGTCTTTTACGGTAACAACATCTTTATCGTTGCCACCTGTAACAGCAGCCACAATTACACCTACCAAAAAGAGCAGGAAGAATACGATTAGCATAAAAAAGAAAATTCCTGTTACCGTGGCCATTACACTCTTAAAGAAAGAAGGGCCGGCGGGTTTTTGCGGGTATCTTGGTGTTTCGTTCATTTTAAATATGAATAGTTTATTTACGGTACTAGTCGCATTAATGGCGATAATGTTACAATATACGAAGATAGAATTTTAGGATAGTAATGTTAAAGCCTGTTTTAAAATTATTAACAGCCGCCAATAATTTTAAAACCCTAGCATAGTTTTGTGTTACTTTGCAGGTATGAGATTTCAAAACAAAGCCATATTATCATTGGGCAGTAACATGGGCAATCGCCTGGAAAACCTGCAATGGTGCATAGACTATATAAACGCCTATATCGCCACAGTAGTGAAGGTTTCGGGTATTTACGAGAATCCGTCGGTAGGGTTTGAGGGTGCCGATTTTTACAACTGCTGTATTTTACTGCATACGCAGAAACCCGTACTTCAGCTGCTTGGCGAACTGCTTAAAGCCGAACTGGAAGGCGGCAGGGTTCGTAACCCCGATGGTGGCTACAGTTCGCGTACTATAGATATTGATATTATTACTTTTAATAACGAGGTAATAGACAATGCCGAACTTACCGTACCGCATCCGCGGATGCACGAGCGTAATTTTGTCATGATACCGTTACGGGATGCCGATCCGCATTGGGCACACCCGATCCTTAAAAAAGATATTCAGCAACTAATTGCCGAATCGCCCGATACCAGTGCGTGCGAATTTGTATTGCAGCTGCCGTCCCCGGTTGAAGAACTGAGTCCGAGGCAGTACAGTTACATTGCTATTGAAGGAAATATAGGCGCAGGCAAAACCAGCCTTACGGGAAAACTAGCCGAAGATTTTGGCGGCAAAATTGTGTTAGAACGTTTTGCCGATAATCCTTTCCTCCCACAGTTTTATAAAGATCCGCAGCGGTATGCGTTCTCGTTAGAAATGTCTTTTCTTGCCGACAGATACCAACAGCTTACAGACGATATTGCCCAAATAAACCCGATGCACGATTTTGTAGTGGCCGATTACCACATTATCAAGAGCCTTATTTTTTCTAAGGTAACACTTAACGATGATGAATATACGCTGTACAAAAAACTGTTTGATATTATGTATGGGGAAATGCGCAGGCCGGGATTGTATGTGTACTTATACCAGACTACAGAAACGCTGCTTGCTCATATAAAACTTCGCGGGCGCAGCTACGAACAGGAAATTGAAGCAGATTATCTGGATAAAATAAACGAGGGATACCTTGACTATATAAAAAACCATAGCGGATTAAATGTACTGGTTATAGATGTTTCTAACCGCGATTTTGTACATAATCAGGAGGATTATATCTGGGTGTTGGGGGAGATGAACAGGGTTTTGTAATCGATAAAAAAATAGCGACACTATAGTTTACTTTGGTAAGCCCCCGGAGGGGCGGTATATTTATAGGATATATTCATAAATTATAACAAGAGCTCCGGAGGAGCGGCATTAATAATATGCCGCTCCTCCGGAGCTCTTGCCGCTTTCAGTACCTGTATACTATAAATATCGCGCTTCTCCGAAGCTTCAAATTGGTTTTCTCAATAGCGGCTTTGCATGCAACGCTTGATTAATTCCGGATCATTTTAATTTTATGAAATTACACTGTAACAAAACCTTCAGGCGTTACACTAATAGATAATCATCAATGCCAATCAATCATCAATCAAAAAATGAACAATTATAAATATATCGTCTTTGATTTTGACGGTACTATTGCCGATTCCCGCAGTGTCTTTATTTCGCTGTACAACGAACTGGCACACAAACATGGCTACGGAATCCTTACAGATGAAAACCTCGACGAACTACGAAGCCTGAGCATACCACAGCGTTGCAAAGTATTAGGGGTGCCGTTGTATAAAATTCCTTTTATTGCGTCTGCCATCATTAGCAAATATAAAACTTCAGTCGCCGGACTTCAGTTTAATGAAGGAATGAAACAACTGTTGCAGTCGCTGGAACGCAATAATATTAAGTTTGCCGTATTATCATCTAATGCCAAAGAAAATATAGAGCAGTTTTTTGATTTAAACAGATTGGTTGTTGCCGATATATTTTCATCCCGAAGCGTTTTTGGGAAACACATCCTCATTAATAAATTCCTGAAAAAGAAGGGCCTTCATCCCTCGGAAATTCTGTATGTGGGAGATGAACTCCGCGATGTAGTAGCCTGTCACAAAAGCAATGTAAAAGTGGCCTGGGTGAGCTGGGGGTACGATAGTTTACAATCATTTAAAGACAATAAACCGGACTATTATATAGATAGCCCTGCGCAAATATTATCGTTGGTTTTGTCTAAACCTGTAGCTATCGTATAAGACTAAAGTTGCCTTTTATCTCTTCACTGTTTTCATCCAGTTTCATTACATACCAGTAGTCGGTTGCGGGTAAGCGGTTGCCATCAAAAGTGCCATCCCATGAGCGGTTGGTGCGGTTCAGACCTGTGATAAGCTTTCCGTAACGGTCAAATATCATAATGGTAGCATTAGGATACAAATTAAACGCTGTCATGGTAAATCGATCGTTACTATCATCTCCATTTGGAGTGAAGAATCGTGGCAGCAGGTTTACAGTGAAATTTTTAAAGTCGCTGCCACAACCGCTTTTCGATTTTACAAATACGGTATATACCCCGGCGGTTAAATTGCTGAAGATGTTAGAATCTTTATACGTTTGCCCATCCAGTGAATATAAATAATTGGAAGTGTTAGGGTCTGCCATTACAACTTTGGCAACGTCGGTATTAACTTCAACCCTTAGAATATCAGCAGCAGGAAGGGTAGTCGCTGTAACAGTTTTTACGGCGCTGCATCCCGCAGCATTGGTAATAGTTACGGTATAGGTTCCGGCATCTTTTATCTCAATATTTTCTGTAAGTTCTCCCGTAGACCATACGTATCGCATATCGGGAAGTCCCGAACTAATAGTGGTTGATGCTCCCTGGCAAAATTCTATTTCCTCGTCCTGTATTTGCGGAACATCCAATACCCTTACAGTTATCAATTGCAAACCCTGTGAAGGGCATCCGTCAAATGTTGCCTGCACGTTATAAGTGGTGTCTTCGGTAAGTGGAGGGGTTGTAAATGTAGTTCCGTTAGCAAGCATATCACCGCTCTGTACGTCATGCCAATATATGGTACTGCCGGGAGTTGCGGTAACGGATAATTGCGCCGACGATCCGCTGCAAACAGGATCTGCCGGGTTGATTATTAGTATTGGCGGTGTATTTATAGTTGCGGTAACTGCTGTCCTTGTGCCGGTAGTACAGCTTTCGGGGTAGGCAGATGCATAATATGTTGTAGTTTCAGATAGTGTGGGAGTAGTAAATGATGAGCCTGTTGCAATAGGGCTGCCGCCTGTAGCATTCGCATACCAGTATACCATTGTGCCGGTAGAAACGGCGTTTAAAACAACGGTTCCTTCGCCGCAGGCCATGCGGTCCGTTGAGGTGGCAATTTTTACAACTTCAATAGTTGTACTGGCCGATATGTTAGGTGCCGGAGGGTCGCCAGGCATGCCGCCGTATTCCACAACGTAGCCTTTTGGCATATATTCGCCGCCGCTTCCGCCATTTGCCAGGTCGTTCCATGAGCCTTTAATACCTACGCCGGGCGCAGTAATATGCGCATAATTTTCATCACCAAGGTTGTTGGGTTCACCCGTATTCCAAAATGCAAAATTTGGGGTTGAACCATTTACACCGCCATTCCAGAAAGTTGTGCCTGCCTCGGGGCCTGTAACCCATTTCCAGATACCTTCCTGCGCTGCATCACTACCGCCTATCCATCCTGTTCCGGTAGCCTGCTCGCCGCATAGTGTAGCTTCATCTGCAGAAAGCAATGTGGCAAGGTAGCCCTGCAAGCCATAATAGGTGCTGTTTTCTGCGGCAATTTTAGCCGACGTCCACAGTATATTTGGTGCTGCAATAAATTTGTAGTAATGCCCTGTTGAAGGCAGGTAATTGGCATCACCAACTGTTATGGAGAATGTTCGTATTCCTGCTGTGGGATTGGTCGAGGTATTAGTATATACGGTGCTGTAAACAGCATTTATGAGTGCTGCAATAGATGCCTGTTGCCCGCCTACGCCTGTTATGCTTAATTTTCCCGAAGCCGTATCCCATTGCGATGTGATATTCGGCAGGTTAAGCGATAAGCTTAATTGATCCTGTCCGCTTACATACCCACTCGCTATCTGAATATATACACCCTGTGCTGTGGCATCGTCCGGGTCAACAATATTAAAAAAAGTAGCTATGTTTAATGGCGTGCCCGGGCAATATTGTTGTGTTCCCTGGGCGGTAACCGTTGGGGCAACATTACTTTGTGACGTAGCAGTTTGCCCTGTCAGGAATAGTGTCGTTATTAAAAGAAATTGTAAGTTTTGTATCTTAAAAAAAGCAGGCAAAAAATTCTTCATGTCGTAAAAATAACGATTTCGGAGACTAATTGCTACTTGTATAGTTTTTTTGAAAGATATCCCACACTACGATACCTGCACTAACCGATATGTTGAGGGAATGTTTAGTTCCTAATTGCGGAATTTCTATGGTTCCGCTGCATAGTTTTATGGCTTCCTGCGATACGCCTTTTACCTCGTTGCCAAATACAAGGGCATATTTTTTTTGAGGTTCGGGTATAAAATCATTCAGGTAAACCGAATTCTCCACCTGTTCAATAGCCCAGACTTCAGTCGCTTCAGCCTGTAGTTTGGTAATTACATCAAGTACGTCTTTGGCATATTCCCAGGCAACGGTATCGGTAGCGCCAAGAGCTGTTTTGTGAATTTCTTTATTAGGAGGGGTAGCGGTTATGCCGCACAGGTATATTTTTTCGATAAGAAAAGCATCGGCGGTACGAAAAACAGACCCAATATTGTGCAGGCTGCGAATATCGTCAAGTATCAGTATCAGCGGAGTTTTCTCGGCTTGTTTAAAGTCGTCAATACTTTTACGTCCCAGTTCGCTGTTGGCTAATTTTCTCATGTATTTATAATAAATAGGGGCAAATGTACTTATTATTTAGATAATGCGCATATCGGTTCGTAGAGACGTTACTCTGCAATGTGTCTGGTAATAAACTATATCAAAGAATGTTTTTAAAACCTTACAGGATATTATGTCGTCCCACAAGTTATCCACCATTTACCAACACCGCATTTAAGGGTGCAGGATTTTGAGTAACTTCGCCCTCTAAGTAAATTTAAACCTCATTTCCATTGGCTACGAAAGAAAAAGCACCCAAAGAAACCCCGTTAATGAAACAGTATAACGAGATTAAGGCAAAGTATCCCGATGCGTGCCTGTTGTTTCGTGTGGGCGATTTTTACGAAACCTTTGGTGAAGATGCCGTTCGTACTGCCGGAATATTAGGTATTGTGCTTACCAAAAGGGGAGCAGGCAGCGAAACCGAAACTGCATTGTGCGGGTTTCCGCACCACTCTTTAAATACCTATCTGCCAAAACTGGTTAAAGCCGGGCTGCGTGTTGCTATATGCGACCAGCTGGAAGACCCTAAAATGACAAAGACCATCGTAAAACGTGGTGTAACCGAACTGGTTACTCCGGGTGTATCGATGAACGATGAGGTACTACATTCTAAAAGTAATAACTTTTTAGCTTCGGTTTATTTTGGCAAGAGAACTGTTGGTGTTTCGTTTCTTGATGTATCTACGGGTGAGTTCCTTACAGCACAGGGTAATGAGGAATATATAGATAAACTGTTGCAGAATTTTAGTCCGAGTGAGGTGCTTGTGCCTAAGGCGGAGAAAAATAATTTCAAGGAAACTTTCGGGGACGATTTTCATACTTTCTTCCTTGAAGACTGGGTGTATAAAGAAGATTACGCTTTTGAGAACTTAACATCGCATTTCGGAACCAACTCCTTAAAAGGGTTTGGTGTAGAAGAATTGCAAGAGGGCGTTATTGCATCGGGCGCGGTGCTATACTATCTGTCCGAAACCCAGCACAACAGGGTGCAACACATAACATCTATTCAGCGAATTGCAGAAGATGCCTATGTATGGATGGATCGTTTTACCATCCGTAACCTTGAGCTGTACCAGAGTCCGAACCTGAATGCCGTAACCCTTTTGGATGTTATAGACAGGACGCTTTCGCCAATGGGCAGCCGACTGCTAAAACGCTGGCTGGCACTTCCGCTAAAGGATGCCAACAAAGTACGCGCACGCCATGAGGTAGTGTCGTACCTGAAAGATAATCAGGAAATATTAAACAAAATACAGTACCAGATAAAGCAGATTTCCGACCTGGAAAGGCTTATCTCTAAAATTGCGACCGGAAAGGTGAGTCCCCGCGAGGTTGTTTACCTAAAAGATTCACTTGATGCGATAGTGCCGATTAAAGGCTTGGCACTGGAAAGCAAGAACGAGGCATTGAAAGCCATCGGCGACAGCCTGCATGCGTGCGACCTGCTTCGTGAAAAAATAAAGACAACCCTGCATGCCGATGCTCCTGTTTCCATCAATAAAGGAAACGCCATTGCATCGGGTATTCATCCTGAACTGGATGATCTAAGGAATATATCGAATTCAGGTAAAGAATATTTGGAAGGTATAGAGCGAAGAGAGTCGGAAGCCACCGGTATCTCATCATTAAAGATATCCTTCAACAATGTATTCGGTTACTATATCGAGGTGCGTAATACCCACAAAGATAAAGTGCCTACAGAATGGATTAGAAAGCAAACACTGGTAAACGCAGAGCGTTACATTACCGAAGAGCTTAAAGAATATGAAACCAAAATTCTTGGTGCCGAAGAAAAAATACATGCGCTGGAAACCCAGTTGTTCGATCAGCTTGTAGTGTGGATATCTACCTACATTAAGCCCGTTCAGCTTAACGCCAGCCTTATCGCTCAGTTAGACTGCCTGGCTTCGTTTACGCAGCTGGCTATAGAAAATAAATACGTTTGCCCGGTTATAGACGATAGTTTCGACCTTGAAATTAAAGAAGGCCGCCACCCGGTTATAGAAAAGCAATTGCCGGTAGGTACGCCATACATCACAAACGATGTCTATCTTGACCGCTCACAGCAGCAGATCATCATGATTACCGGACCCAATATGTCGGGTAAGTCGGCTATCCTTCGCCAAACTGCATTAATTGTTTTGCTGGCGCAGATGGGAAGCTTCGTGCCTGCCGAAAGCGTACGCATGGGAATTGTAGATAAGATATTTACAAGGGTAGGAGCATCGGATAATATTTCTATGGGAGAATCTACTTTCATGGTAGAGATGAACGAAACAGCAAGCATCCTGAATAATATATCCGACAGGAGCCTTATTTTGCTGGATGAAATTGGCCGTGGTACCAGTACCTATGACGGTATCTCTATTGCATGGGCAATTGCCGAATTCCTTCATGAACATCCGGCGCAACCAAAAACGCTGTTCGCAACGCACTATCATGAGCTGAATGAGATGCAGGATATCTTTGACCGCATACAGAATTTTAACGTGTCGGTAAAAGAATTGAAAGATACAGTATTGTTTATCCGTAAGCTTGTAAAAGGCGGCTCTGCGCACAGTTTTGGTATCCATGTGGCTAAGATGGCGGGAATGCCGCAAACGGTTATCCAGAAGGCGCAAAAACTGCTTAAAAAGCTGGAAAAAGATCATTCGGGCGAGGCGTTGGGTAATGGCAAGGCAGCAAGTAAAGATGAGTTGCAGTTGAGCTTCTTTAACCTTGACGACCCATTACTGGAAGAAATAAAAGAAGAGATTATGAATCTCGACATCAATACCCTTACGCCTGTAGAAGCTTTAATGAAGCTGAACGAAATAAAAAGGATGCTGACGAAGTAGTGTTCAGTGTTCAGTGTTCGCGCGGTGTAACGGAGTCGAAGAATCTCAGGAATTTACTTTTCAAATTTGAAAATTATGAGAACTGATAATCTATTAAAACAGGTCGTTTTTATCAAGGAAATTGATAAGCTAAAATATATTCAGCGCAAAACCAGGCTCTTTAATAGCGACAGGCACGAGAACGATGCCGAACACAGCTGGCATCTGGCCATGATGGCCCTGGTTTTAGCAGAACATGCAGACAAGCCAATTGATGTGCTTAAAGTCGTGAAGATGGTACTGATACATGACATTGTTGAAATTGATGCCGGCGATGTTTTTATTTACGATACCGTAAAAAACCATTGTAATACAGACGAGGAGCGCTTGGCAGCAGAGCGGATCTTTGGTTTATTACCCGAAGAACAGGCAAAAGAATATATTGCTATATGGGAAGAGTTTGAAGAGGGAATTACTGATGATGCAAAATTCGCGAAGGCAATGGACAGGTTTGAGCCTCTTTTGCAGAATACGTCGAACAATGGCGGAACATGGGTCGAGTTTGATGTAAAGTACGATAAGGTATATAATAAGAAAAAAGTAATTCAGGAGGGTTCAGCATCAATTTGGGAATATGCCGAGCGTTTGATTAATGAGAGCGTGGAAAAGGGTATTCTTAAAAAATAGCTTTATCCGCTAAGCTGATGACAGATTTTTATAGAAAAAGGAAGACTCAGGGTGTTTAAAAGGGGAAACCCTTTGTGAATCTTTGCGCCTTCATTGCTAATCTCCGTATCATAATTCCAATTGCTGAAAAAACTTTCATTTTTAAGCCAAACGTTATCAGAAAGTTATATTTTTTAGTGAATTTTTTTTCAGGAAACGTTTGCAGAATTGAAATTTAGTGCTACATTTGCAACCGAATTACTGATACAAACAGCGGTAACCAATGCGAAAATAGCTCAGTTGGTAGAGCGCAACCTTGCCAAGGTTGAGGTCGCGGGTTCGAATCCCGTTTTTCGCTCAAACTACTAATAATGCTCGAGTGGTGGAATTGGTAGACACGCTGGACTTAAAATCCAGTGGGTAGTAATGCCCGTGCGGGTTCAAGTCCCGCCTTGAGTACAAGAAGCCTTAAACGAAAGTTTGAGGCTTTTTTTGTTTTTAGATGCTTCCATAATTCTTCATTTAATTACCTAATTGTTCATATGGAAAATACGAATCAACATAACTTTATACTGTGGCTTGAATTTGAACATTCAGATTATTCAGACTCCGATATGGAGAATGAATTATGTAATGTTATTGTGGATCTTCCTGATGGCAGACGTTATGGAATTAATGTGTGGACATACAAATTTCTTGAAACTATTGAGAAAATTAATCAGAATTCGGGTGAAGAACTGGCAGGGCTTTATATAGTTCCTCCTGATTTATTTGTAAAAGTCCTGACGCGGGAATGTATTGAAAAAACAATTTCTGATTTGCTGAAAAGAGGTAATCTGGAAGATGTGCTTAATCCTTCAGTACTGTCTTAAGATTATAACAGAAATTTGTAATTTGGATCTAAATTATTTCTCCCACTACCTCACTACATTTGCCTTTTAATGCTCCTCGTGAAAAAACTACTTTTTATACTGTTCCTCTTTTTTGGTACAATAGCCGCTGCCCAAAACAGCCGTGCTATTTTTGCCGAACTAAATGCTGCCATAAAAAACAAAAAGGAATATTCGAAAAAAAGGGAACAGCGTATAAGCGGACTTAAAAAAATCAACGAAAGCGGGCTTCCTTCGCTGCAGGAATACCAGGTGAATAAAAGCCTGTATAAAGAATACCGTAAGTTTAAGTTAGATTCGGCTATATTCTATGTGCAGCGCAATCTTGCCATTGCGGCCTCGCAAAAAAATGCAGCATTGCAGGACGAGGCAAATATCCAGCTTGCAAACCTGTATTCGTCTTCTGGTAAATTCAGGGAAGCCGAAAGTATCTTTAAAAACATCAGTAGCAAAAGACTTCCTGCATCGCTTCTTCCGGAGTTTTATGAATTCTACAGTCAGTTTTTTGAACATTACGCTACCAACAGCTATAACGAAGATTATTTTAAAAGCATAGCAATCTACAGGGATTCACTGCTGAGAGTGCTTAATCCATCATCTGTAAAATATAAGATCGTACAGGCGCAGAAAGACATCTACAATAAAAAGTTAGACAAGGCAGAAAGAGACCTGCTGCAGTTGCTGAATACTTCTGAAGAAAAAAATGCCGACTATGCGATGTTTGCTTATCTGTTGGGTGATATTTATGGTACTCAGGGCAAAGCAGAACTCCAGAAAGATTATTTTGCCATCTCGGCAACTGCTGATATAAAGAATGCTATTAAAGACAATGCGGCGATTCAGAATCTTGCATTGTTATATTATGAAGAGGGCGATATAGATAACGCTTATAAATTCACCAAATCGGCTATTGAGGATGCTATCTTTTGCAATGTAAAGTTCAGGACGTTACAGATGTCAGAACTGTATTCCATTATCAACACAACGTATCTTGATAAAGAAGCGAAGAGCAAAAGCCAGTTGCAGTTGTATCTTGTCCTGATCAGCATCCTTTCGCTATTCCTTATTATTGCCATTGTATATGTATACAAACAAATGAAAAAGGTATCGCGCATTAAGGAAGAACTGGCTGTAACCGGGCAAAAGCTTGCAGAACTAAATGCCGATATTACCAATGCTAATGCGCAGTTACACGAAAGCAATACACAGCTGTGGGAATCCAATCACATAAAGGAGGAATACATTGCACATTTCTTCGATCTGTGCTCTACGTATATTAACAAACTGGAGGATTATCGCAAATCGCTTAACCGTAAAGCGAATGATAAGCAGATGGACGAATTGTTCAAAATGCTTAAATCGACCACAGTAGTGGATAACGAGATCGACGAATTGTATAAAACCTTTGATACTATCTTTGTTAACCTGTATCCTACCTTTGTTAAAGATTTCAACGCGCTTCTTGTTCCCGAGGAGCAGGTGACCGTTAAACAGGGCGAACTGCTAAATACCGAACTGCGTATTTTTGCACTGGTTCGTTTGGGTATTACCGACAGCATAAAGATCGCTGCATTTCTTCGATACTCACTTAGTACTATTTACAACTACCGCACTAAGGCCAGGAACAAGGCCGCTGTTTCCCGCGACGATTTTGAAATTATGGTTTCAAAAATCGGTATAATGGCTTCTAAAAGCTAAATTTCCCTTTTTATTTTACTACTTTTTTTGGGTGTCAGTATATGTTTAATATATTGATATTCAGTGTTTTTTTGTTTATGATTCACTACTTTTTTTGGTGTAGAAATTCTGCGTGTACTATAACGTTATAGTTTTACAAAAAAAATAAGATCACTTTAAAATATACAAACATGCTTAAAAAGTTTAGAGTAATTGTTATATCTCTTTTGTTGGGTTCATCCGGGATGCAGGCGCAAACCACTGTGCCTGTTTACCTGGATGATAATAAACCTATTAAAGACAGGGTAGAAGATGCCCTTGCTAAAATGACCCTTGAAGAAAAGATAGCCATGATACATGCGCAGTCTAAATTCAGCTCGCCGGGCGTACCAAGATTGGGCATCCCTGAAAACTGGATGACCGACGGCCCTCATGGGATACGCCCTGAGGTAATGTGGGACGAATGGTCTCAGGCAGCGTGGACAAATGATTCCTGTATTGCTTTTCCTGCCCTTACGGCGCTTTCAGCAACATGGAACAGGGATTTAGCGAAACTTTACGGAAAGTCGCTTGGTGAAGAAGCTCGCTATCGAAACAAAAATGTACTGTTAGGCCCGGGTGTAAACATTTACCGTAGTCCGCTTAACGGAAGGAATTTTGAGTACATGGGCGAAGATCCGTTTCTTACATCAAAAATGGTGGTGCCGTATATTCAGGGTGTACAGTCTAACGGTGTAGCCGCTTGCGTAAAGCATTTTGCGCTGAACAATCAGGAAACCAATCGCCATAGCGTAAATGTGGTTGTTAGTGACCGCGCACTGTACGAAATTTACCTGCCGGCTTTTAAAGCGGCGGTTCAGGAAGGGCAAACGTGGACGATAATGGGGGCTTATAATAAATACAAAGGGCAGCAGGCTTGCCATAACGAATACCTGCTTAACGATATCCTTAGGGGTAAGTGGGGTTTTGAAGGTGCTGTTGTAGCCGACTGGGGTGGAACACACGATACCAAACAGGCTATTTATAACGGACTCGATATGGAGTTTGGCAGCTGGACCGACGGTCTTGCGTGGGGTAAAAGTAACGCTTATGATAGTTATTACCTGGCGGTGCCCTACCTGAAGATGATTAAAGATGGTGAAGTTGGTACTAAAGAGCTTGATGATAAAGTGCGACGCATACTTCGATTATCTTTCCTTACAACAATGAACAAAAACAGGCCGTGGGGTTCTTTTGGTACCGAGGAGCATGCGCTTGCGAGCCGCAAGATCGCTGAGGAAGGTATTGTGCTGCTTCAGAATAAAAACAACATATTGCCTATCAACCTGGCGAAGACTAAAAAAATCGCTGTTATTGGTGAGAATGCTATTAAAATGATGACTGTTGGTGGTGGAAGTTCTTCATTGAAAGTGAAGTATGAGATATCTCCGCTTGACGGATTGAAAAAACGAATTGGTAATCAGGCTGAGGTGGTGTACGCACGTGGTTATGTAGGCGATGCAAGTGGCGATTATAATGGTGTGGTTTCGGGTCAGAATCTTGCTGACAGCCGTTCTGCTCAGGAGCTAAAAGCCGAAGCTTTAAAGGCAGCTAAGGATGCCGACATCGTAATTTTTGTGGGCGGATTGAATAAAAGCGATTTTCAGGATAGTGAAGGTAACGACCGTAAAGGTTTAGAGCTTCCGTACAACCAGAACGAACTGATTACAGAGCTGGCTAAAGTAAATAAGAATCTGGTGTATGTAAATGTATCGGGTAATGCAGTGGCTATGCCGTGGATAAACCAGGTGCCGGGTATTGTTCAGGGATGGTTTTTAGGCACAGAAGCCGGTACGGCATTGGCTTCGGTGTTGGTGGGCGATGTAAATCCGTCGGGTAAACTTACGTTTACCTTTCCTGTAAAGCTTGCCGATAATGCTGCGCATTCTGTTGGGCAGTTTCCGGGTGGTGATGAGGTTGAATATACCGAAGGCTTATTTGTAGGTTACCGTTGGGCAGACAAGCAAAACATAAAACCGTTATTCCCTTTTGGGCATGGGTTAAGCTATACTACGTTTGCCTACGGAAAAGTAACTTCCGACAAAAAAGCAATGACAGCAGGAGATAAAATAACCTTCTCTGTTAAAGTAAAAAACGCAGGCAAGCGGGACGGGCAGGAAATAGTTCAGCTGTATATAAACGATGTAAAATCATCATTAGAGCGTCCTCTAAAAGAGCTGAAAGGTTTCGAAAAAGTAACTCTTAAAGCGGGCGAAGAAAAAACGGTAACCTTTACTCTCGATAAATCGGCATTAAGCTTTTTTGACGACAAAAAACATGACTGGGTTGCAGAGCCCGGCGATTTTGAAGCGATCATCGGGGCATCATCTTCAGATATCAAATCGAAAGTAAAATTCATATTAAAATAAAGAATATATTTACAAATACAAGGGTTGTAGCTGTTGTTGCAGCCCTTTTTTCAATCAACCACCAAACACTATGAAGAAATTTTTTATTGGGATAGTTTCGCTACTGTCCCTGCAAGCAGCCTTGGCGCAAAGCCTCGAAAAAATGCAATGGTTTAACGAGCCTGCAAAATGGGAAATTAAAAACAATGCACTAACCATGCAGGTTACCCCAAAAAGCGACTACTGGCGCATATCGCACTATGGCTTTACGGTAGATGATGCTCCGTTTTATTACACTACCTATGGCGGTGAATTTGAAGCTAAAGTAAAGATCACAGGCGCATACAAAGTCCGTTTTGACCAGATGGGGCTCATGCTTCGCATCGACGAAAAGAACTATATAAAAACAGGTGTGGAATTCGTAGACGGTAAATTTAATATCAGCACTGTTGTAACACATGATAAAAGCGACTGGAGCGTAACTACCCTTGATAAAGCACCGCCATTTGTATGGATAAAAGTAGTACGCAGGCTGGATGCTGTTGAGGTGTTCTACTCGTATGATGATAAGACCTATGTTATGACCCGTAACGCGCCACTACAGGACAATACTCCGGTGATGGTGGGGCTTATGGCTGCCTGCCCGGATGGAAACGGCTTTGAGGCTAAATTTGAGAATTTCACAGTGAAGCACCTTCCGGACCAAAGAAGGCTTGAGTGGTTAAAAAATCATCAGGAATAGCAGATGAAGCCGCATTACCCAATTCTTGATGGCCTGCGCGGAACAGCAGCCATTCTGGTTGTTATCTTCCATCTGATTGAGGCAATTTACCCCGATGTAAACATCCACCCCATGCACCACGCCTTTTTAGCGGTCGATTTTTTCTTCTTGCTATCGGGGTTTGTAGTTGGTTATGCTTATGATGACCGCTGGGAAAGAATGACTATAAAAGACTTTTTTAAGATACGCCTGGTACGGTTGCATCCGTTGGTAATTGTTAGTTCGCTTATTGCCGGTGCCTGTATATTGCTTGATCCATATACGGAGAGTGTACAGAAATTTAGTTTTCTGCAAGTGACGGGCATAACCCTGCTTGCAATGACATTACTACCGGTGCCCGATGTGAGGGGTTGGAATGAAACACACTCTATCAACGGGCCATTCTGGTCGCTGTTGCAGGAATACATAGCCAACCTTGTATATGCTGTTATCGGCAGGAAGCTAAACAGGACAGCCTTATGGATACTCGTGATTATATGTGCCATAGCACTGACAATAACGGCTTCGTGGCGTGGCAATCTTGGTACGGGCTGGGGCTTTGATACCTTCTGGATAGCCTTTGTCAGGATGATGTTCCCGTTTTTTGCGGGTCTATTGCTTTTCCGTACAGGGAAGCTTATCAGGATTAAAAATGCTTATTTGTGGTGTTCGGTAGCCCTAACCGTGTTGTTCTGCCTGCCTACCTTCAGGTTCAACGGTTTGTACGAAGCAGCTGTTATTATTTTTGCTTTCCCCCTTATCGTTGCGGCGGGAGCAGGGGGTAGCATAAACGGAAAACGGGCGAAACTTTGTAAGTTCTCCGGCGATATTTCGTATCCTATTTACATACTGCATTACCCTTTCATCTACATTTATACATCGTGGATATATGCCGAAAAACCGGATACCATAACTATATGGTATGTCGCTATAGGTCTGAGTATATTCTTTGTACTTTTGGCGTATGCCGTGCTTAAGCTATATGATGAGCCAGTAAGGAAATGGCTGAAAGATAAATTTATTACAAGAAGAACAGTATAACAAACCTACTCTTACAAAATGCCGCTAAAGATTTGCTTAGCGGCATTTTTTTGTTTACAGCATTCATATTTAACATTTTTGGGCATACTAATTGTTTATATTACAACGTTGTAATATGCTAAAGTATAGCTGTTTATTTTGTGTTTAATTTTAAAAGGGCATTTTGTTCCGTTTCATTTTTTAACATTCGGCGAAAGCCAAATCTTTATTATCCCTACTATATAACAAAACAAATTGAGGCTGTTGGGCTGTTGTCTGATTTTGATGCAGCGTAATAATGCCAAGGAATGCATGTGTGTGGAATAGTTTAATTTATATGGAACTAGAATGAGAATAAGAGGATTTTTGTTATCGGTTGTTTTGGGTATATCTTCATTTGCCGCAATGGCACAAACCGATTCGCTTTCGGAACCAAAAGATAAGGTACGTTTTAAAGAATTTAATATCCCGGCAGTAAAGGCCAAAGATTCTGTTGCGTCTAAGCAGCGTCACGATCCACCCAAATCGCTGCAACAGGCTGTTGCCGAAAACAAGCAGAAGGATTCGCTGGTACTGCAATCTAAGGCAAAACCCGGTTTTATCCGAAAAACTGTTTTACCGGTATCTATGATAGCGGTTGGAGTTTTAATAAGCAAAAGTGCTTTTGAGCGTTCTGTAAAAAACGAGGTGCAGGATGCCTTGGGTAATAACTTTCACACCAAGATTGACGACTACACCCGCTATGCACCTATAGTGCAGTTGTATGCTGCCGATGCTTTTGGCGTAAAAGCTAAAAACCATTGGTTTGACCAGACAAAAAACCTGGCTATATCATACATTATTACCGATTTTGTAATTAATTCATTAAAGGACAATGTACATAAAATACGCCCTGATGTTGAAATGGGAGACGGGTCGTTTCCATCAGCGCACACAGCCCAGGCTTTTACAACGGCAGCGGTATTGTATGAGGAGTTTAAAGATACAAGTCCGTTATTAGCATACAGCGGATATGCCTTTGCTACTGCTACCGGTACAATGCGTATTATGAACAATGCACATTGGTTTAGCGATGTCGTTGTAGGAGCCGGAATTGGTATACTGGTAACTAAGCTGGTATATATGCTGGATCCGATTATCAAGTGGAACCCGTTTAAAAAGAAGAAAGATATAACCATTCTACCCCAAATTGCGGGCAACGGATATGGTGTGTACGTAGGGTATAAGTTTTAGAAAAAAATATATAGAATGAATGCCGCTCTTAATGAGTGGCTTTTTGTTTTTTGGTAAAAAGTAATGGGTACCATATTTAATATTTATATAATTATTTATGATGTAAAAAATTCGTCTAAATATTTAATATTCGTAACGTTAGCCTGATAATTTTAAAATGATTTGGGAGGCTGTACTTAACATACGTTGCTGTCCTTTGTTTACAATGATTATTTAAACAATAGCAAACGGTAAAATAAGTCCAATCAACTAAATCAATCTAAATGAAAAAAAATGTACTAAAAGTATTGGGAGCTTTCTCTCTACTATTATTTATCCAGTGTTCAGATGCGTCGCTTGAAGAAGTCGATGAAGTAGTATTTAATACTAAGGCAAAAGCGGTTGTGAATGTAAATCCTTTCCTTAACTGTGGGTGCAGCGAAAGCAGCACAAAAATTACAGGTAACGATGCTGCAAACTGGGCGTCTAAATTTGCGCCGCTTGTGAAGTTTGACCGTGCCGCACCGGATTACCCTACGTCTGTAGAGGATGTCTGGGCAAGTTCTAACCCTTCGGCTATTAACTGTGGTTCAACCCTTGCGTTAACAAATGCAGTGTCGCCATCGGCACCAAATTTTCCGACATATTATGACGTGCAGCAGCACCCTTCTGACGCCGATAAGGTATTTATAGATTACTGGTTTACCTACAAACGCCAGGAACCTTGCGCAGCAGGGCAGGGTGGTCATGATTACGACTGGGAACATGTAGTTATACAGTTTAAAAAATCAACGCAGAGAATCGTTACTGTTACTT
Organism: Flavobacterium psychrophilum; assembly: GCA_001708385.1. Taxonomy (NCBI): domain Bacteria; kingdom Pseudomonadati; phylum Bacteroidota; class Flavobacteriia; order Flavobacteriales; family Flavobacteriaceae; genus Flavobacterium; species Flavobacterium psychrophilum. The sequence goes on from CP012388.1 coordinate 2,865,281, forward strand.
ATTTTCAGCATGGTGGCTGGTACACTAAAGACTGGAGGAATGTAGCAGCAGGAACAAGGCTTGTTGCTTTTGTTGGTAAAAAAGCACATGGAATGTACCACGATTCGCGTTCAAGCAGTTTCTTTGGTTTTGAGTGTACCTATTATGGCGATTACAGGAATCCGGCGGATGCAGGTGATGAATTTGGCGCTTGGAACAACCTGTTACAGATGAGCTGCGAGAAAACCGAATTTAATTTTAGCGGTACATGGGGAGCTTCGGGTAAAGGGCCTCTGTTCCGTGACCGCGGTTACTGGAATTTTGCAGGCTGTAAAGGTTCTGACGGTCTTTTTGGTACCGATGGATGCAGTGCATCTGATTTTGCAGTAGGAACGATACTGGGTAGTATCAATTAATAAAAATAACCGTTTGCTATTGTTATTAAGCTACTCTTAAGGAGTGGCTTTTTTTATGCTTCGGATAAATGCAAAATGATGTAAAAAAGAAAAGCTTCCGCATTGCGGAAGCTTTCAATACTTTAACTAGTGTTACTAGCCTTGCAAATTCTTAGTGAGCAGGAGCAGTAGTAGTTGTAGTAGTTGAATCTACAGTAGTAGTTGTAGCAGAATCAGCAACTGGTGCAGTTTCTTCAACTGGAGCAGTTTCAGTTTCTGTAGTTACTTCTGTTTCTGTAGTTTCAGTTTCTTTAGCTGCATCTTTACAAGAAACAACGCTCATCATAGCTACTAGTGCTAGGCTTAAAACAACTTTTTTCATCTTACTAAATTATAAAGGTTAATTATTAATTCGGAGCAAAGATATAAATTTTTTGATATCACAAAATATTTCGTGCAAAATTTTTTATAAATCTTTTTCCCTTTAAAATCAATGGTTTGCGGGCATCGTATTGCATTTTGACATTAGGTTTTTTCTGTACATGCCCGCATGATATTCTTAAGACAGCTTTTTGATATTTGCACTCCGTTTTTTTAACGTAAAAATAGGGAGTTATTTACCTACAACTTTCATCTCGTCTACCAAGTGTTTTGCCCCGGCATACTTATCTATTATAAATAAAACATAGCGCATATCTACCATAATGTTACGGCAAATAGACGGGTCGTAATGAATGTCGCTCATCGTTCCTTCCCAAACACGGTCAAAGTTTAAACCTATAAGGTTTCCTTTTGCGTCTATAGCAGGGCTTCCTGAGTTACCGCCGGTAGTATGGTTAGTACCAATAAAGCAGACAGGCATTTTGCCTTTGTCGGCATAAGGACCATAATCTTTAGCATTGTAAAGGTCTATCAGCTTTTGAGGCACATCAAATTCATAATCGCCCGGCACATATTTTTCCATCACACCATCAAGGTAGGTAACAGGCTTGTAGTACGTAGCATCTTTAGGCTCATAGCCATTTACCTTACCGTATGTAACACGCAGGGTGCTGTTAGCATCGGGGAAAATGCGTGCATCTTTCGGGCTCAGTTCTAATATGCCTTTCATATACGTACGCTGTAAAGCAGCGATCCTTAAATTGATCTCATCATGTTTAGGCGCAACGTTTGCCAGATAGGCATCGGTCATAGCTTTTATAAGCTTATAGCCTTTATCCTGGTTAAGGCGTGCAATAACGGTTTTTGCATCGCCTTCAAGCAATGCTTTTACACCGCTGTATGAAGTTAGTTTAGACTGTCCGTATACTTCGGTAGTCATTCCTTTAAAATCAGTGGTGTTCAGCTCTTTCGGAAGAAACTGCTTAGGTGATTTGGTAGCGTAAAGTTCTATAAGCTGCTCGAATATTTTTTCATCAACATTTTTGTTGAAATCCTTATACGTTTCTTCAAGGCTGGCAATAGTGTTGTTACGCCTGTCGTTAAATGATTGCTCGCCACGTGCATTGAAGATTTGCTCCAACTGGTATAACCTATAACCTACCGTAAGAAGTTCTGTATTACGAAGGGCAACTTCGGTAAAGTAATCCCTGCTTAATGCATAGGGTGCAATCTCGGTATAATTCTTTTCGAAATCAGCGATCAGGTTTCCGTACTCTGCCTGTTTGCCGGCTTTGGCGACTTTAGCAAGGAAATCTTTTTCGAATGCTCTTTTTATAGCAATAGCATTTGTTTTTTTAAGGCCCAGTGTTTCGCCTATCCATTTTTTCCAGTAGTTGGCAATGCTTGCATATTTGGCAGCATACTGAATTTTAATGGCCTGGTCTTTACGCATAAAGCCGTCGGCAACTTTAAGGGCCGCTTCCCTGATCTCTATTTTAGCCGGGTTAAGGCTGTTCACGATCTGGTCTACCGCAACAGCAGGAAGGTACTCTGTAGTCCTGCCCGGGTAACCAAATACAAGTGTAAAATCATTCTCTTTAACACCGTCTATAGATACAGGGAAGAAGTGTTTTGGAGTATACGGCACGTTGTCTTTAGAATATTTTGCCGGTTTGTTGTCTTTACCCGCATAGATGCGGAAAAGCGAAAAATCGCCTGTATGCCTTGGCCAAACCCAGTTGTCGGTATCCGATCCGAATTTACCAATTGATGATGGCGGTGCACCTACAAGGCGAACGTCTTCAAAAGTTTCGGTCACAAAACGCATGTACTGGTTGCCTTCGTAAAATGTACGTATGCTGTTACCCTGCCACGATTCTTTAGGAAGCGTGTTGGTAAGGCGCGTAATGTTTTCCTGTATTTTTTTCTGTTTGTCTTTTTCGTTTGTAAGTGTAACCACGCCTTCAAGAACCTGGCTGGTTACATCTTCAATTCGTACAATAAAAGTAACCTCAAGATCCGGGTTTGGCAGCTCTTCGGCAAGGCTCATCGCCCAAAATCCGTTAGCAAGGTAATCGTGGTCTACAGTAGAATGGGATTGTATCTCGCCAAAACCACAGTGGTGGTTGGTAAGCAATAATCCTTTTGAAGAGATAACCTCCGATGTACACCCGCCGTTAAATTGCGGTACAGCATCTTTAAGGCTCGAATTGTTTACATCATAAATGTCGGCAGCGGTCATTTTCATGCCCAGGCTTTTCATTTCTTTTTCATTCATTCCCTTAAGCAGGGAAGGTATCCACATACCGCCTTGCTGCGCATAGGCAGGCAGGACAAGTAATAAGACAAGCAGTCGTAATAATCTCATATCTTGATTGTATAATTATTTTAGCGTTGCGCAAGTTACACAATATTTATAAAAGGGTGTAATTTGTATCTTCGCCTATATATACTTAGTGTTATGTTCGATGCAATTGTTACACATATACGAAAACATGTTAGCCTTACCGATGCCGAAGCCGATGTCTTAACCTCATTGCTTACGGTAAGGGATGTAAAAAAGAAAGAGCATTTGCTTGAAAGCGGGACGGTATGCCATGAGAATTATTTTATATTAAACGGCTGCTTCAGGATGTACCTCATCACTACCAAAGGCGTACAGCAGGTGATACAATTCGGAATCGAAGACTGGTGGATAACAGACTACGCCAGTTATAAAAGCGGGCTTCCATCTGGTTATTGTATACAGGCTACAGAGAAAGCCACAGTTATTGTTCTTGATAAAAAGGATGAGGAAGAAATGTTTTCAAAGCTTCCGCAGATGGAACGTTACTTTAGGCATGTGGCAGAAAAGGCCTATTCGGCTCAGCTAATGCGTATTCATTATATTTTTAACCTTACGGGAGAGGAGCAGTACCATCTCATGAATAAAAAGTATCCGTGGTTTGTGCAGCGTGTGCCTCAATATATGCTGGCTTCTTTTTTAGGCATTACGCCCGAATTTTTAAGTAAGCTCCGCGCTAAAAAAGAATAATTTTAAAGGAATTTCATTTCTTAATCTACTTTAAGTTTTTTGAGGGTTAGTTGATGGAAATTTGTCATGTACAAATCACATAACAAATTAAAAACTAATATCATGGAAAAGCGAATGAACTTTTTTAAAACAGAACCGGAAGGGTATAATGCAATGCTTGCAATCTCTAAATACCTTGAAGGAACAGAACTTACCAATATACATAAAGAACTTATTAAGATAAGGGCTTCTCAAATAAATGGCTGTGCTTTCTGTCTTGATATGCACACTAAAGATGCAAAAAAATATGGCGAGACAGAACAACGCATCTATACCGTAAGTGCCTGGAGGGACACTCCTTTCTTTACGAAAGAAGAACAGGCTATACTTGCCTTAACCGAAGAAGTTACGCTTATCTCTAACCATGTTTCTGATAAAACCTATAATGAGGCGGTAGCTGTTCTTGGCGAAAAATATACTGCGCAGGTTATTATGACGGTTATTGTAATTAACGGCTGGAATCGTATTGCCATCACCACGGGTATGATGCCGGTGTAATACGTTGACTAGTTATAAAACAAAAAAATCCGAAGCATAAGCTTCGGATTCTTTGTTATTTATGAGACTGTTTATTGAACACTATTTACTGTGAACTAACTAGCTCCTTATTTTTTGCTCCCATTTCCATGCAGAAGCAAGAGCATCTTCTAAAGAAAGCTGAGATTTCCAACCTAATACATTGTTTGCTTTTTCGGTATCGGCATAAGCTTCTGTAACGTCACCGGGGCGTTTGTCTACAATTTTGTAGTTAAGTTTCTGACCGCTTACTTTCTCAAAAGCATTAATAACTTCAAGAACAGAGCTTCCCGTACCAGTTCCCAGGTTAAATACCTCCACTTTTTCAAGGTTAGCTTTTTTAACCAGTCGCTGTAATGCTGTTACGTGTGCTTTGGCAAGATCTACCACGTGAATGTAATCACGAACACATGTACCGTCTGCTGTTGGGTAGTCGTCACCAAAAACAGATAGTTCTTTGCGTAATCCCATTGCTGTTTGCGTAATAAACGGTACCAGGTTTTGAGGAGTGCCTTTTGGCAGCTCACCAATGTTTACCGACTCATGAGCCCCAACGGGGTTAAAGTAGCGTAAAAGTATTGCGTTAATGCCGCTTACATTGGCTACATCTTTTATGATTTCCTCTCCAATCTGTTTCGTGTTTCCGTACGGAGACATAGCAGGCTGTATCGGTGCATTTTCTGTAATTGGCATTGTTTCGGCTTGTCCGTAAACGGTACATGACGAACTGAATATAAAGTGTGCTTGAGGTTTGCTTTGCATTTCCTGTAATAAGTACACTAATGTGCCAAGGTTGTTTTCGTAATATAATAATGGGTTTTCAACACTTTCTCCCACAGCTTTAGACGCTGCAAAGTGAATTATACCCGATACATCGCTGTATTTTTTAAAGAACTCCTTAACGCTCGCTTTCTCGCGAAGGTCTATTTGTTCAAAATCAGGTTTTTTGCCTGTAATAGCTTCAATGCCTTTAAGAACATCAATAGAAGAGTTCGAAAGGTCGTCGATCACAACTACGTCAAAGCCTTCGTTCTGAAGCTCAACTACAGTGTGCGAACCGATAAAGCCAAGGCCGCCTGTTACAAGAATTTTCATAATATGTTTTTTGGTTGATTATTGGTTGCCGGTTGTTAGTTGTCGGTTGATGGCAACTTCTGTCCAGCAACTGTTAACGAACAATTCTTAACTTTATTTCAGAAACTCTAAAATGCTGTCGGTAATAAATTTAATCTGCTCATCATCCAGTTCAGTGTGCATTGGCAGCGATATAACTTCTTTTACCAATTGATTGGTAACCGGAAAATCAGCCTCGTTGTAACGTGCATCGGCGTATGCCTTCTGACTGTGAAGCGGAATAGGGTAATAAATAGCACACGGAATACCTTTGTCTAGAAGGTGCTGCATAAGTCCGTCCCTGTCAGCATTAAGTATACGTAATGTATACTGGTGGAACACGTGGCTGTCCCTGTCGCCTTTAATTACCGGAGTAACAATGTTAGCGTGGCCTGCAAGAGCATCACTATATTTCTGGGCAGCTGTTTGCCTTGCGTCGTTATAAGTATCAAGGTTTGGAAGTTTTGCATTAAGCACTGCTGCCTGAATACTGTCTAACCTCGAGTTAACGCCTACAACATCGTGGTGGTAGCGAACATACATACCGTGGTTTACAATACCTCTAAGTTTGTGTGCAAGATCATCATCATTTGTAAAAATTGCACCACCATCGCCATAGCAGCCAAGGTTTTTAGATGGAAAGAAAGAGGTTGAAGCCACATGGCCTATAACACCTGCTTTTTTCTTAGAACCATCTGCATATTTATAATCGGCACCAATAGCCTGTGCGTTATCTTCAATAACATAAAGGTTGTGCTCTGTGGCAAGTGCCATAATAGCTTCCATATCGGCAGCCTGCCCAAAAAGGTGAACGGGAACAATTGCTTTTGTTTTTGGCGTTATAGCTTTTTTGATCGCTTCAACAGAAATGTTGAAAGTATCCGGCTCAACATCAACTAAAACCGGAGTAAGCTGAAGCAACGCAATAACCTCAACGGTAGCAGCAAAAGTAAAGTCGGCTGTAATAACCTCATCGCCCGGTTTAAGGTCAAGGCCCATCATAGCAATCTGAAGCGCATCGGTTCCGTTTGCACACGGAATTACGTGTTTTGCATCAAGATAGGTTTCAAGGTTTTTCTGGAAACTGTGTACCTGTGGTCCGTTAATATATGCTGTGGTATCTAAAACTTCCTGAATGGAAGCATTTACTGTATCTTTAATCTGGTCGTACTGACTTTTCAGGTCAACCATTTGGATTTTCTTCATTTGTGCAGAAATTATTAATCAACGCAAAACTACTAATTTAATGACTGCCTGCCAATGAAAATGGCATAAAGTATGTAATTTAGCACCTCAATTTTAAGCCTATGTTTTTTCTATATAACATCCTTACTCTAATTGCCAAATCTGTACTGAATATAGTAGCACTTTTTAGCCCCAAGATCAGGCTTTTTGTTGATGGCAGAAAGACAGTTTTTGCCACTTTACAAGAAAAAATTAAACCGGGTGATAAGACTATTTGGTTTCACGCTGCATCGCTTGGCGAATATGAACAGGGGCTTCCGGTTATGGAAAAAGTCAGGGCACTGCACCCCGATCATAAAATTGTAGTTACCTTTTTTTCGCCTTCGGGATACGAGGTGCGTAAAAATGCCACCACTGCCGACGTAATTGTATACCTGCCAATGGATACCATTGCCAACGCCAAAAAGTTTGTGGCAATGGTAAATCCGCAAAAGGTGTTTTTTATTAAGTATGAGTTCTGGCCTAACTATCTTAATGAGCTTAAAAAAGCAGATGTCCCTGTGTATCTTATTTCGGGACTGTTCAGGGAAAGCCAGATGTTCTTTAAGTGGTACGGCGGTTTTTACAGAAAGGCGTTAAAAACATTCACACACTTTTTTGTGCAGTATGAAAGTTCTAAAATGCTGCTGCATAAAATTGGATTTACGAATGTAACTATAAGCGGCGATACCCGTTACGACCGTGTTAGCGAAATATTGGAACGCGATAACACCCTGTCATTTATTGAAGAATTTAAAAATGATAAAGTAACCGTTGTATTTGGTAGTTCATGGCCCAAAGATGAAGCGATGTTTGCCGATTTTATAAATACAGCAGTCGATACAAAATTCATTATTGCGCCACATACCATTGGAGCAGATCATATTGCTGATATCAAAAATAGCCTGAGTAAAAAAGTGGTACTGTTCTCTGAAAAAGAAGGTAAAAACCTTGCAGAATATGATGTGCTTATTATCAACATTATTGGGATACTGACCAAAATTTACAGCTACGCCGATGTGGCTTATGTTGGCGGCGGTTTTGGTACTGCCGGTCTGCACAATATATTAGAACCCGCTGCTTTTGGTGTGCCAATCATTATTGGGCCTAATCACCAGAAATTCCCCGAGGCTGTGGCTTTGGTAAGTATGGGAGGCTGCCTTGCAGTGAAAGATAAAGCTGAAATGAATGATGCCCTTTCATCGCTTGTGTATAACGACGATTATAGATGGGAAACTGGCCACGTAGCCGATACTTTTGTGCGCATGAACCGTGGTGCTGTAAATATTATACTTAAAAATATTGAAGACTAATGGAAGCTGTGTTTAAACCTATAGAAGCCCAAGATATTCCGGTAGTGATCGCTATGATGGAAGAATTTTACGCGATAGATAATTATCCGATTGATGCTGATGTATCACGCGGACTTATGCATGAATTTCTTGAGAATGATTCTTTGGGAAGGGGATGGGTTATATTAAAAGAAAATGAGCCTGTTGGATATGTGATAATGACGTTTGTATTCTCGTTTGAATACAAAGGTAGAATTGCTTTTCTGGATGAATTATTTATTTCAGAAAAGGCACGCGGACTCGGTTTTGGAAAGCAGGCACTAGATTTTGTAACCAAACAAGCCAGGTCTTTATCGGTAAAGATAATTTACCTTGAAATAGAAGGACATAATACTGTAGCCCAAAAGCTATACCTCTCTAAAGGATATGAAATACATAACCGTGGGCTGATGAAGCTTATGGTGAAGTAATTATAAATTAAACTTCTCTTTGCAAACGTGTTCTTTTACTGTTACAATATTGCCATCGGCATCGGTAACCTGTTTAGTTATATCTGAACATTCTTTATGATCGTTTGTTACATTAACAAAGATAGCAGCACCCGTTATGGCAAAGGCGACTATTGCGATAAGGAAAAAGATCTTAATTTTCATAACGATAAGGTTTTAACCTAAAGGTAGAAAATAAAAATCCCTAATCACATTTGTGTTAGGGATTTTTTATGAGTGCTGTTTTATTCTGACTAAGAAAAATTTTTAATCTTTATTATAAGATTTCTCAATTCCGCTGCGCTTCATTTGAAATTACAAAACGTTGCGCACTGAATACTGATTACTGCAAATGTCTACTGAACACTGCGACTGCTAACTTAAAACTGCAGCTGCTGTCTGTGCTTCAGGAGCAATTTTCTTTACAAGCCCCTGTAGTACATTACCCGGGCCAACTTCTGTAAACAATGTAGCGCCATCGGCAACCATGTTCTGAACAGACTGTGTCCATTTTACAGGAGCAGTAAGCTGTATGATCAGGTTTTGTTTAATTTCGTCCGGAGATGTAACCGCGCTTGCAGGCACGTTTTGGTACACAGGGCAAACCGGTGTGCTGAATGTTGTTTTTTCTATAGCTGCTGCAAGTTCTTCGCGTGCAGGTTCCATCATTGGTGAGTGAAAAGCACCACCTACCGGTAATATAAGAGCACGTTTTGCACCTGCTTCTTTCATGGCAACACATGCTTTTTCAACGGCTGCAGTTTCTCCCGAAATTACAAGCTGACCCGGGCAGTTATAGTTTGCCGGTACAACAACGCCATCAATAGTTGCACATACATCTTCCACTACTTTATCTTCAAGGCCTAGTACTGCAGCCATTGTAGATGGCGTTATCTCACATGCTTTTTGCATAGCAAGGGCACGTTGCGATACCAGTTTTAATCCGTCTTCAAAAGTAAGTGCGCCTGCAGCAACAAGTGCAGAGAATTCGCCTAATGAGTGTCCGGCTACCATCTCGGGCTTAAAATCGTCACCTAAAGTTTTTGCCAGTATAACCGAATGTAAAAATACTGCCGGCTGAGTAACTTTGGTTTCTTTTAGTTCTTCGGCAGTGCCTTCAAACATAATATCGGTAATGCGGAAACCTAAAATTTCGTTCGCTTTTTCAAATAGTTCTTTTGCCTGGGCCGATTTTTCGTAAAGGTCTTTGCCCATTCCTGTAAACTGGGCACCTTGTCCCGGAAATACATATGCTTTCATATTATAGGTATTTGTTTCTGTTTTGTTTGCTCCGCAAAAATAAGGATTTTTTGCGATTACCAGTCGCTGATATTTTTAGGTAACATTGCTTATTGTGTTGCGGTTGATATTTAACACAATAATTAACATATTGGCTTATTGCAGTATAATTTATAATTTCTACTTTTGAAAGACCTTATTAAAGCCCACAGGGTTTTCCTAAAAATATTTTTTAATTAAATCCCACCAATTCGGAGGGATTTTTTTTGTTAATTATTTTACAAAATGCTTACATGTAATCGTGTAGCTAATCTATCTTTACAGTACCAAAAAACATATAGTCTAACGTACCATCTGCTCCTAATTTGTGATGGTCAAAAGTATTTTTGTTATGTCTGATTTTGATAAATTTTCGCTTAAATGTAACTATTCATGGTCTGATGCGGATAAAGCAAACAGATATGAAAATAGTAGGGCTGATGATGTTATTAATACCAATAACGGTTATCAGGTGCTGGACTTTATAAATCATTTTATGGAAGTAGCCGGGCACAGATCGCTGGAGTCTTTTAACAGGGTTGAAAAAATGGTAAAGAGGGAACTTCCCGAAAACTTTACTACCAGAAAAGAAATTGAAAGCTGGTTAAGCAAGAACATGTACAAAAGGGTGTAAAAAAAAGCCGCCCCCTTTCGGGAACGGCTCAACACTTAACAGTATATGAACAAAACTAAAGCACAAAGTAAGCATTCTTAACGGGTTGAATATGGTGCAGTTTGTCATCTGTGGGTACTGCCTCATCTTCGAACTCGTTACGGTATTCGTTAACCATTTGCATAAGATTTCTTTCTATATTATTAGAGATAGATATCATTGGTGTATCTGTAGGCCTGTTCTCAAACGGATCCTGCAGGTGTATAGCCATTTTCTCGATAAGAAAACATGCAGCAGCAATAGTTGCTATAACAGGAATCTGCATCCATCCTAAGTAATCTGTAAGTCCAAACGGCAATAACAAGATAAACAGGAACAATGTAAAACGTATGTACATGCTGTAGGTAGTAGGGAATATTGTATTCTTGATACGTTCGCATTTACCCATCCAGTCACACAATCTTGTTAACGTATTGTCTAACTCTACCTGTTGGTAGGTGTTTATTTTTCCCTGGTCTTTTGCTTTTTTTATTTCTTTAGCGTGGAGCATAAGGATTGCATTAGGTACATGTTTATGGTTCTTTACGAAACGCAACTCTTTCTCTGACAGTAACGTCTGTATTGGCTTTATTGGATCTTTACCTCTTAAAGACTGGGCAAGGCTATAGCACCACGCCGACTGCCTTTTTGCAAAACCTTCTTTAAATTCATTTGCTTCTACAGAAAAGGTTGGATCATCGTAAAAGGTAATGATCTGACGTAATAGCGATCGAGAATCATTTACTATTGCACCCCATACAATGCGGGCTTCCCACCAACGGTCATACGCCTGGTTCGATTTAAACGCCAGTAGCAGCGATATAATAGTACCTATAATAGTAGGTACTGCGATAGGTATGTTTATAGAGATGGCATGGTAAAAGTGGTGAATTATCTCAAATCCTATTGTGTACACTATAACCAGCGCAAGCTCAACCTTAATTTTTCCAAGCACATATTTTAGCGGTATTCTTTTCTTTAATAGCATAATCTTTTCATTTTAATTTAAACGGAATCACTCGTCATTATATCACAGCCTCTTCGTAAATAGACAACACGGGTAAACCAAGTGTGTCGTTTACGTTAATCCCTTTTTTATTCCTTATTTTTTCCGGCTTACGTGTTTCAATAAGCAGGTCGATGTTGTTTTTTGATATTGCTTCTGTAATCTGCGAACCTAGTTCGGCCGGGTATTGTTCGCTTATTGTAGCCTGGCTTACAATTTTAAAGCTAAACTGTGTATTAATGTGTTTTTGTAGTTGTTGTACGTCCAGTTGGTTTTTGTTGTGTTCCAGGTAAAGGGCTTTATTAAATTCACTCTCCTGGCAATCTATAGTAAGATGTAGCATCGGTATCCTGCTGTTGGCAAGAAGTCCCAGAAAGTGGTGATGTATTTTACCTGTCTCTTTTTTATAAGATGCCGGAATTATAATCAGGTTAGTACCCAGATGCTCAAGTAGGTTTTTTAGCAACGGTGCAGACAATCCGTACTGGTTGTGAATTTCCAGCCTGCAATTATCGGTGGCATAGGCAGCCTTTCGGCAGTTTTCTAAAACCGTCGATTGGGCAGTAGTGTTAGTGTATTTTGTTTTACGTAAAAAATAGGCAGCCGATTCAGCTTCCGGGGCTTCATTAAGAAGTACCATTGTGATTACGCAATTTGCGCCGGCCGATTGTTTAATGGCCGCTTTTACAGAATATAAAGTATCATGCTGCAGCGTTGTAGGGACAAGTATGTTCTTCATGATGTATAATCTTTTTGCGGTTATACATACAAACTAACAACCCTAAAATAAGAGCGGACTTAAAATAACGTTAGAAAATCCTAAGATTTTACATTAGATTTTTTAATCTTATCTTTATGAAAGACAATACTTACCACGGTTCCCTTGTCGGGTTCCGACTGAATAATCAATTCACCACTATGCATTCGTATAATTTTCATAGCGAGAGGTAAACCTAAACCATAGCCTGTGTAGCGTGATGCTTTTTTGCCACGGAAAAAAGGTTCATAAAGATATGGAATGTCTTCGGGCGGAATGCCAATACCTATATCGGTAATAACAATTTTAATATCTTTTGTATCTGCGGTAAGCGAAACAAAAACCTCTTCATTGTCTGAATATTTTACGCCATTGCTAATAATATTGCCAATAGCAAGTTCCAGTAAAGGCCTGTTGCAGGGCAGCATAAGCAGATTCTCATCTTCAGGCATATCATTAAGTTTAATGCTTATGCGGTTGTTAGGGTAAAGCCTGTCAAGGTCGCATTTTACATCCATAAGCAATTCGTCTATGCGTGTAATATCCTGAACCTGTTTCGTGCCATCGTAACCAGTCTGTGTAAGCTTTAATAAACTTTCGGTTAAATTGCTGAGGCGCGATGCCTGCCTGCTGATGCTCTCTAATGCAATAGTATATTCCTCGGGGTCACGCTCTTTAAGAAGTGCAATCTCGGTTTCCGCAAGAATCGTCGTAATTGGTGTCTTTAACTCATGTGAAGCATTATTGATAAAATTCGCCTGAATTTCAAACGAAGTTTCCAGCCTGTCGAGCATATCGTTAAAAGTCTTGGTCAGGTCGGTAATTTCATCAGAATCATCCAGTCCTGGAAGCGGAAGGCGATTATGCAGGTTAGAAGCACTAATGCGTTTTACTTCTTTAGTGATCCTTGAAACGGGATTGATAACCCTCCTTGCCAAAAAGCGTCCAAAAAAATAGGCTAGGATTATAAAGCCTATACCACCAAAAAGCATAATACGGGTTATATATATGGTACTTGTATTACCACGTCGGTCTTTTGCGGTTACAATTACCATGTATTTAAGTCCGTTCTCTTCAAAGATCTGCGCGTAATAATAACGGTGTTCTTCCTGCATCACCCAGGAGGTTCCTGTTTTCATGGCTTCCTCATAAAATTCATGAGGTAGGTGCAGCGCGGTATTGTATTCAAAAGAATTAGCACCGTTAACCTTAAGTACAAAGTCGTTTTCGTCTATAAGCTCTTCCAGTCCGTGTTTTTTAAGCTCGCGATAGTAACGGGCTTTTTCAGGATCGTTCTGGTAGTGTATTGAAGCAACGATCTTTGCCCTGTCCTGAAGGCGTTTCAGGAAATAGTATTGGTTGTTCTGCTTAAAAAGAAAAAACACCACAACACACAGCAAGAGTGTACTGAGGCCCGAAAGCGTAATGTAGGTGACAATTATTTTTCTTCTTATCTGCATATTATGTTTTTACCACGTAACCCAGGCCTTTAATGGTATGGATGAGTTTGGTTTCGTAGGGTTTATCTATTTTTTTGCGCAGGTAGTTAATATATACATCTACTACATTGGTATTCATGTCGAAATTTATATTCCACACGTTGTCCAATATTTTTTCACGGGATAGTATCATCCCCGAATTTTTGGCTAAATAATACAGTAGCTTAAATTCTTTTGCGGTAAGCGAAATAACATCGTCGCCGCGTTTTACGGTTTTAGAAAGTCGGTCTATTTCGAGGTCTTCTATAGTAATAACTTCGGGCGGACGGTGTTCCTGCTGTGCACGGCGGGCCAGTGCATTTATACGGGCTTCAAGCTCGGTAAATTTAAAGGGTTTTGCCATGTAGTCATCGGCACCTGCGTTAAGGCCTGTAACCACGTTATCGCTGCTGTCAAGCGCGGTTAGCATAAGTATGGGTACATAATTTCCTGCGGCACGAAGTCGGCGGCAAATTTCTATACCATTAATATCGGGCAGCATAACATCCAATACGACGACATCAAAAGTGGACGCTGCCAGCATAGAAAGCGCAGTAGTGCCATCCAGTGCGGCACTTACCTCATAGTTTTTTTCTGCCAGTCCTTTTCTTAAAATGGAAAGCAGGTTGGGCTCGTCTTCTACAATTAATAGTTTCATCTATTTTGTGGGCATTTTTACAAAAATAAGCATAACCTTCTTAAGTATATCTAAATAAAATACGGTAAACCTCATTTTGTGGATTTAGTAACTAAACTCAGTTTTAATTATACTTTTTTTTATTTTTAACGGTGGTATAAAAACCAATGTATAAATAAATGTGAGATTTTTTGTAACAAAACACCTGCTTTTACGTACAAATAAGTATAACCAGATAATCATAAATAAACAAAACATGAGGAAGCCATTAGTCGTTGGAGTATTGTTGTTAATTGGATTTTTACTTTTTTATACAGCCCTGCCTGTAATTAATTACGGTTTTACCGGATTTGCAATACTGCTTATCTTTCTTTTAGTGCTTGGTAGTTTTCTTACTGCAAATGCCGAAACTAAAAACAATAAGCTGTCGCTTAAATTTAATAAGGGCAATAAGATCGCCTTTATTGTTGCTTTTATCTTATTGCTTTATGTTACCATTTTGCCGCTTCTTACAAGTGCTCCAATTTTTCATAACCAGGCATATCGCGAAATGATAGGTAAGGTGAAAGTAGGTAACGATATGAGTAACCATATTGCGCCTATCGCTATCAATAAAGTAAGGGTGGTAGATGAGCAGCTTGCCTACCTGTTGGGTGAAAAGATATTAGGGTCTGACCCGGCACTGGGTAGTAAAAGTGAGTTAGGAGAATTCTTTATCCAGAAAGTGGGTGACGAGTTGTACTGGATTGCGCCACTATTGCATTCAGGTTTCTTTAAATGGCTTAACAATACAGAAGGTACCGAAGGTTACGTAATGGTATCGGCTACCAATGAACGCGATGTAAAGCTAGTACAGACGCTTAACGGAAAAGACCTTAAAATTAAATACCAGCCGGAAGCTTTTTTCGGAAGCCAGATAGAGAGGCATGCGTACTTTAACGGCTATGCTACTACGGGGTTAGCCGATTTTAATTTCGAGATTGACAATGATGGCAAGCCGTATTGGGTAGCTACAAAGTACAGCCGTAAAGTTGGTTTTGCCGGAGACGACGCCACAGGAGTGGTATTGATTGACGCACAAAACGGAGAGATTAAAGAATATTCAGTTGCTGATGCACCTAAGTGGGTAGACAGGATTCAGCCGATATCATTTGTTATAGAGCAGATGAACGATTGGGGAGAATATGTACACGGCTACTGGAACTGGGCAAATACTGATAAATTGATGATTACCGAAGACCTTACGCTGGTTTATGGTGAAAACGGTCGTTCATATTGGTATACAGGAGTGTCGTCTGTAGGTAAAGAAGAATCTAATGTAGGTTTTGTATTGGTAGATACCCGTACTAAAGAAACTACGATGTATAATCAAAGCGGTGCTACAGAATATGCTGCACAAAGATCTGCCGAAGGTAAAGTGCAGGAGAAAGGTTACCATGCTTCGCTGCCTGTGCCATATACAATTAACGGTATTCCAACCTATGTTATGACGCTTAAAGATGAAGGCGGACTGGTGAAAATGTATGCTATGGTTGCAATTGGCGACTATACTATAGTAGGTGTGGGTAATACAATGCGTGAAACACTCATGTCGTTTAAAAACGTGTACAACATGGCTGGAAACCGAATTAACCCTGATGATAAAGATACCCGAACAAACCTTAAAACGGTGGTGACGCGTATACAGAGCGATATTAAGAATGGTAACAGTTTCTATTACTTTACCGTAAACGGAAACCCTAAGATATTTATCGGTTCTTCACAATTATCAAACGAACTGCCTGTAACAGTAGTAGGCGATAGTATCAATATTTCTTTTGATACCGATGCCGAAGAAGTAATAGACGTTTCAACTTTTGACAACCTTAAATTGGGGGTTAAGAAGAAGTAATTTAAGCCTGTTATTTAGTTTCCAACAAGGTCTCGTATACCTTGTGCGTATAAAATGAAAATCCCGATTACGTTTAGTAATCGGGATTTTTTATTTTTGATATTCTTCGCTCCGCTATCATCCGTTCAGAATGACAGAAGTATCGACTAATTTAAGCGTGAACTTTAACTAAAGCAGCGGCAGCCTTTGCTTTTTCAACAATGCCTTCCACAGGAGTGTCTATGGTATCGCTAACCAGTGCTACACCCATACGGCGGTACGGACGCGATGTTGGTTTGCCAAACAGCCTGAAGTCGGTTTTAGGAAGCGCAGCAATAGCCTCGATACCTTTAAAGGAAGGATTGTCGCTGTTTTCAGATGCCAGTATAACGGCACTTGCCCCGGCTTTCTCTAAAGTGATCTCAGCAATAGGCAGGCTTAGTATCGCACGAAGGTGCAATTCAAATTCATTAAAGTTTTGTGTTCCTGCAAGGGTAACCATACCTGTGTCATGAGGGCGCGGAGATAGTTCAGAGAAATATACGCCTTCATCCGTAAGGAAAAATTCCACTCCAAAAATGCCGGCACCACCAAGTGCCTCGGTTACTTTGCGTGCCATATCCTGTGCTTCGGCAATAGCGGCATCAGTTACAGTAGCAGGCTGCCAGCTTTCTTGGTAATCACCACGTTCCTGCCTGTGGCCTATTGGCGAACAAAATAGGGTCGGGTTATTGTTTTGCGTTACAGTTAGCAATGTAATTTCTGAATTGAAGTTTACAAACGCTTCAACGATAACTTCAACTACGTCACCACGCGAGCCTTCAACAGCATATTTCCATGCTTTTTCAATATCTTCTTGTGTTTTAATTGTTGACTGACCTTTTCCTGATGATGACATCAGTGGTTTAACTACACATGGCATACCTACTTCGGTAACAGCCTTAG
The DNA here is from genome assembly GCA_001708385.1 of Flavobacterium psychrophilum. Lineage (NCBI taxonomy): Bacteria > Pseudomonadati > Bacteroidota > Flavobacteriia > Flavobacteriales > Flavobacteriaceae > Flavobacterium > Flavobacterium psychrophilum. Next base: position 2,882,365 of record CP012388.1, read on the forward strand.
CCAATTCTTCGCCGGATGTTGCATAACGGTAGTTAGCTGTACGCAATCCAAGATCTTTTGCAGCCAGGTCGCGTATTGCTTTACGGTTCATGGTAAAGTTGGCAGCCTTAGCCGATGGCACTACATTAATGCCTTGTTTTTCGTAATCGTAAAAACGTTCGGTACGTATCGCCTCTATTTCGGGAACTATAAAATCCGGGTTGTGTTTGGCAACGATAGCGTCAAGTGCATCGCCATCCAGCATATTAATGACTTCAAAGCCATCGGCAACCTGCATTGCAGGTGCACCTTCGTAGCTGTCAACCGCAATAACGGTCTGGCCTATGCGCTGTGCGGCGATAACAAATTCTTTACCAAGTTCTCCCGATCCTAATAGTAATATCTTTTTTTGCATTTGTGAAGTAGTAGTTTAGTGTTTATTGGTTTTTTGTCGTGGTAAAAATACAAAAGTTTTTGTAGATCGGCTTTCCCTACAGCCCGTCTACAGAGGAGGGGAGTGAGTATCACTCAATTGTCATTTCGGTCTTTTCAGGTTGTTTCCGTACTGGATCCCTCTCCTTTTGAGAAAGTTAGGATGGGGTCTCATTCAGGAAAGGGCAAAAAAAAGCCCCAAGTTTCCTTGGGGCCTTATATTTTTTTAAGCCGCCAGGGCTTCTTTTATTCTTCGTAGTGCTTCCGTTAGTATTTCTTCGCTGGTTGCGTAAGAGAAACGGATACAGTCAGGGTTTCCGAAAGCATCGCCTGTTACAGTAGCTACGTTAGCATACTCTAAAAGGTACATAGACAGATCATCGGCGTTTTTAATTTCAACACCGTTAAGTGTTTTACCAAAGAAAGACGATACATCAGGGAAAACATAAAATGCACCTTCCGGAACGTTGATCTTAACACCCGGAATTTCTTTAAGTAATCCTACCACAAGGTCCCTGCGGCTATGGAACGCTGCAACCATGTCTTTAAGAACGCTTGGGTCTGCATCTACAGCAGTAATAGTAGCGCGCTGAGCAATACTGTTAGCACCGCTTGTTACCTGTCCCTGCATTTTTGTACATGCCTTAGCGATAAATTCAGGAGCACCTATGTAACCGATTCTCCATCCTGTCATAGCAAATGCTTTTGCTACACCATTTACGGTAATTGTTTTATCAAACATGCCCGGAATTGTACCGATGCTGCAGAATGTTCCTGAGAAATTGATGTGCTCATAGATCTCATCAGAAACCACATATATGTTAGGGTATTTTTCTAATACTTTAGCCAGTGCAGTAAGTTCTTCGCGGCTGTAAACAGATCCGCTTGGGTTACATGGCGAACTAAACATCATAAGTTTAGTTTTTGGTGTAATAGCAGCTTCCAGTTGTTCCGGCGTAATTTTAAAATCACTCTCTACAGATGTAGGAACTTCTACAGGAGTAGCTTCAGCCATCTTAACCATTTCTGCGTAGCTTACCCAGTATGGAGCAGGAAGTATACACTCATCACCAGGATTAAGCATTACCTGGCACACATTATAAAGCGACTGTTTTGCACCTGTAGAAACTACAATGTTAGCAGGTTTATAATCAAGGTCGTTATCACGTTTAAACTTACGAACGATAGCGTCTTTAAGTTCAGCATAACCGTCAACCGGGCTGTAAGTGCTGTAGTTTTCGTGTATGGCTTTTATTGCAGCCTCTTTAATAAAGTCGGGTGTATTAAAATCAGGCTCGCCAAGGCTAAGGCTGATGATGTCTTTACCCTGTGCTTTAAGTTCTCTGGCTTTAGCAGCCATGGCAAGGGTTTGCGATGTAGAAAGATTGTTAATTCTGTCTGAAAGCGGATTCATCAAGTAGAATGTTTTTGGATTTATGTTCTTTGTTAATTAATTCAGTGCAGGTTTCATTCCCAGTTCTTTTAGGTGTTTAAAGTGAGCAACAACAGCGCCGCGCATGGTTTTGAACTCATGGTAGGGCAGGTTATGCTCGTGGGCTGTCTGTTTTACTATCTCGGCAATTTTGCCATAGTGAATGTGACTGATGTTAGGGAATATATGGTGTTCTATCTGGTGGTTTAGGCCACCGGTAAACCAGTTTATTATTTTGTTTTTAGGCGCAAAGTTAGCTGTAGTGTACAGTTGGTGAATAGCCCAAGTGTTTTCCATTTCGCCGTTTTCATCAGGTATAGGGTTTGCAGTTTCTTCAACCACGTGTGCCAGCTGGAAAACAACGCTTAATATAAGCCCGGCAACATAATGCATTACAAAAAAGCCTACAAGTACTTTCCACCAGGTAATGCCTAAAAGCATTGGGGTAACTATCCAAACCATGACATAGATAAGTTTAGTAATTACAAGAACTGTCCATTGCTTAACAGGGCTTTGGAATTTTCCGTAAGAAAGCCCTCTTTTAATATAACGCCTCATCTGTTTGATATCTGTAGTGATAGCCCAGTTAAAGGTTAGTAACCCGTAAAGGAAAATAGAGTAGTAGTGCTGAAATTTGTGAACTTTCATCCACTCTGCATCTTTAGTGAAACGGATAATACGTCCGGCATCAAGGTCTTCATCATGACCATGAATGTTGGTATACGTATGGTGAAGCACATTGTGCTGTACCTGCCAGTTATTTACGTTTCCTGCTAAAAGGTAAAGGCTTCCGCCCATAAATTTATTAAGCCATGATTTGTCAGAATACGATCCGTGGTTACCATCGTGCATTACGTTCATACCGATACCTGCCATGCCAATACCCATAACTACAGATAGCAGCAACTGTGCCCACAAAGGCATATCTAATGCAAGTATTACAAAGTATGGTGTAAGCAGCAGCGAAAACATAATGACTGCCTTAAGGTGAAGTTTCCAGTTCCCGGTTTTTTTAATGTTATTTTCTTTGAAATAATCATTAACACGCTTATTAAGCGTACGGAAGAATTTTATAGAGTCGTTTTTAGAAAAAACGGGTGGGTTTAAATGCATAACAGGTTTATAGTCTTAGGTTTCAAAGGTAGTTATTAATGAATATGTAAACGCAAAAAATGATGCAAAATTTCATAATGGAATGATTACTTTTGCTTAAAATTTAAAAGATGCAGGAGATACTTAAGCATTTTCCTAACCTTACAGAAGAGCAGGTTGAACAATTTACCAAACTGGAAGGTTTATACAAGGAATGGAATGCCAAAATAAACGTTATTTCACGTAAAGATATTGATGAGCTATATACCAGGCACGTGCTGCATTCGCTGGGTATAGCTAAAGTAATGGAGTTTAAGCCCGGATCTTGGGTTTTGGATGTTGGCACAGGCGGAGGTTTCCCCGGTATACCGTTAGCAATACTTTTCCCGGAAACTAAATTTTATTTGATAGATGTTATCGCCAAAAAAATTAAGGTTGTTCAGGAAGTGGCAGCAGGCCTTGGATTGACCAATGTTAAGGCAGAACAGATTCGCGCAGAAAACGTAAAGGGTGACTTCGATTTTATCGTAAGCCGTGCTGTTACCAATATGCCCGATTTTGTGGGGTGGGTAAAAGAGAAGATCAAGAAGAAACAAAACCACGAATTAAAAAATGGTATTTTGTATTTGAAAGGCGGCGACCTTACCGAAGAGCTTCAGGATTTTCCTAAAGCAACGCTTTATGATCTTGCCGGTTATTTTGAAGATGAATTTTTTGAGACGAAAAAAGTGGTTCACCTTCCGTTAAAATATAAGCCGTGATGTGCCCTGAAAGGCGGCATATTCTATAAATACAATGCTCTTATGTATCTTAATAAAAAAACGCTCCCAATGGGAGCGTTTTTTGTATGATGACTATCCTAAGAAAGGATATCTGTAATCTGTTGGCGGAACAAACGTTTCTTTGATTGTTCTTGGCGATACCCAACGTAGTAAGTTTAGTATAGAACCTGCTTTGTCATTAGTACCCGATGCTCTCGCACCACCAAATGGCTGCTGTCCTACAACGGCACCTGTTGGCTTGTCGTTAATGTAGAAGTTACCCGCAGCGTTTTCAAGTGCTTTAGTTGCCTCTTCGATAGCGTAACGGTTCTGGCTAAAAATAGCCCCTGTTAATGCGTACGGAGAAGTCTCGTCTACAAGCTGAAGAGTTTCTGTCCATTTAGCGTCTTCGTAAACATATATTGTAAGTACAGGGCCAAAAAGCTCTGTAACCATAGTGTCGTATTTAGGGTTTGTAGTTACAATAACCGTAGGCTCTATAAACCATCCCACAGATTTATCATAAGTACCACCAATAACAACTTCTGCTTCGTTAGACGCTTTAGCAGCATCTATAGCAGCTGCAAGTTTGTCAAAAGAACCTTCTGTAATAACTGCTGATACAAAGTTTGTAGTATCTTCAGGAGAACCCATTTTGAAAGACGCAAGGTCTTTTGCAAGATGCTCTTTTACGTCACCCCATATGGACTGAGGGATGTAAGCTCTTGAAGCAGCCGAACATTTTTGCCCCTGGTATTCAAAAGCACCTCTTGAAAGGGCTGTTGCTACCTGTGCAGGAATAGATGAAGGGTGAGCAAGAACGAAATCTTTACCACCTGTTTCGCCTACTATTCTTGGGTATGTTTTGTATTTGCTTATGTTTTTACCAATGTTACTCCAAATGTCGTTAAATACACCTGTAGATCCTGTAAAGTGAACACCTGCAAAATCACGGCTCGCAATAATAGTATCGGTAATCATGACTGCACTACCGTTGATCATGTTGATAACACCATCGGGTAATCCTGCAAGTTTAAATACTTCCATAATAACATTAGCACTTAGCATTTGCGTAGCACTTGGTTTCCAAACCACAACGTTACCCATTAGGGCAGGAGCAGCAGGAAGGTTACCGGCAATTGCAGTAAAGTTAAACGGAGTAATGGCATATATAAAACCTTCAAGCGGGCGGTGCTCCAGCCTGTTCCATATACCTTCTGAAGATACCGGCTGTTCTGCATATACCTGAGTCATAAACTCTACATTGTAACGTAAAAAGTCAATGAATTCGCAGGCAGCATCAATTTCTGCCTGGTGTACTGTTTTTGCCTGTCCTACCATAGTGGCAGCATTAATTTTAGCACGGTATGGCCCTGCTAAAAGATCGGCAGCTTTAAGGAATATCGAAGCTCTGTGTTCCCATGATAGTGAAGCCCATTTTTTCTTAGCGGCAAGAGCGGCAGCAATGGCTTTTTCTACATGCTCTTTCTCTGCTTCATGAAAATTCCCTACCACTTTTTTGTGGTCGAAAGGAGGGTTTATAGTTCTTGTTTTTCCTGTACGTATTTCTTCGCTTCCTATGTATAATGGCACGTCTGTAGTTGTGCTATACAATTCTTTAAAAGCGGCTAGTACCTGCTCTCTTTCTGTAGATCCGGGAGCATAAGATTTAACGGGTTCGTTAATCGCTTTAGGTACATTATAAATTCCTTTTGGCATAATAAAAAGTATTTTTTAAAGGATTAAATTAAAGTATTGCAAAGGTACAATAAATTATCTATCCCGTATTTGTAAAAAATACAGGAAAAAGGATAAAATACTGATTATATATTAATTTATAGCAAATGGTGCACTTAGCCTGAAAGTAGGCACTATAACCCTGAATGTACGGGTTGAAGTAAAATTGATCATGTTAAAATAACCTCTCATAGCACCAAAAGGCGACGCTAAAAGACAGCCTGAACTATACGTGTGCTTTTCGCCCGGCTTAAGTACAGGCTTCTGGCCTATAACGCCTTCACCATCTACAATTTCGATATCGTTTAACGAATCGAAAATTTCCCAGTGGCGGGTGTTTAGCTGTACAGAGTCTTTGCTTTGGTTCTCTATGGTTATCTCATAGCTAAAAGCAAATTGTATCCTGTAATTTTTAAAGTAGGTGCCTTCAAAATTAGTAGATACCGATATTTTTATGCCTCTTGTTATCTGTGTTACCATAGTAAAACCTGGTTTAACGGTTCTCAATCAGCCTCAAAAATACAAATTATTTGTGGTATGGGCTAAGTTTAAAATATTAAATTATCTCTAAAAAATATTTAACTAATTGAATTTTAGTTGATAATGTTTTCTGAATTTGCGCTTCCTATGCCTATCACCCTGTCATAACGCTCGCCATTTTCTCTGTAATACACCAATACAGTGTAATCATTTTCTGTCTGGTAATAGTTGCCGTCTATAGCATTCTTGCCGTCTACCTTGCCGTTTTTATCGGCTACGATATACTGATAGTTGGTAAAGCCTTGTTTTACCATGATTGCTTTTTCGTAGGTAGCAGTCTTCTCGTTATAGTCCATTTTATATTCGGGCGTTTTGGCGTAGTTGTTAAACATTCCGCCTACATAAACGTCTTTCTTTTCGTAAAAGGTTGGAGCGATCATGCTGAAAAATACCCATGTATAGTCAGACTCCAGCATTGGGTTGGTAACACTAAGGTTGATATTATTCACCCTGAAGTTACCATTAACATCGGGATAAAACGTATAGCCTTTTGCATTTCGTGCTTCGCCTGGGTAAAGTATCGTGTTGTAAATCTCGCCTGCTGTAATGCGCATAACGTTGTTTACAGCATTACGAATGTCTTTGTTCTCAAAGTATAAAAATTCGTTGCCCGCCCAGAACTGGGTTTCTTTATCGTAACGGTAAATAAGGTCGTTGCCGGTAGTATACTGGGGTTTTATATTGTAAATGGCGGTGTCAAAGCGTCCGTTCTGAAAAAGGGCAACCTTTACATTTTGCAACGGGCTTTGGAACTGTATAGAGGCACTTCTTATTGAAAATTCAAGATTGTGTTTTTCCTGTATTACAGCCATGTCCCTGGCTCTTTTTACCTGAAGCGGTACTGCTACCTGTTCCTGATATAATACAAATCTCCTGCTGAATACCACTTCGCGGTCGTCATTAAGAATTTTTAATATATAGTTACCACTAAGTAAAAGTGTAGTAAAGTTATTAGGGAATGGCAATGTATATCGCGAATAGATCTGCAGGGTATTAAACGAGTTATCATACGTTTGTATCCTTTGGTTGTCAAACCCCTGTATGTAATCGTTTATTGTTAACTGGGATGACGGTGTCCAGTCGTAATTGCAATGTTGAAGGGTGTAATAATAGTTGGCTTCGTTGCCAAAAAGGTCGTCAAAAACAAAAGTGAAATTATCGCCCAGCCTAAAGAAAGGATATACATTTTCTCCATTTTTTGTAAATGAAGCTGTTTTTATATTGTAAGGCGGTGCAACTTCCTGCTGAACCTGCCCTAGAAATGTTATCGGAAGAAGTAAAAAAAGCGATAAGGCAATAAACCTTTTAATTGCACCCGTCATTTTGTTTCTGGTTTTGTTAGTGAACGTAAATATAGGAATATATATTATATCCTAAATGAAGTTAACAATAAGCACGCCAAAATTGTCATAGGTATTTAGTTGTTATAAAGATAATTCATACCTGAATTAATCTTTATAACAAACCGGAATAATCTCTCCTTTAGCAAGGCAAAAACGTTCAACATCGGCCTCATTCAGTTTTTTAGTGTAGTCTTCTTCTACAACCCTAAAGCCGATGCTTCTTAGTTTATCAAAGTAGTCACGACCGTAAACCCTTACGTGGTCATACTGTCCAAAAATGCGTGCGCGCTCTTTTGGATCGGTAATGCTGTTATCTTCAAAAGTAGTTTCACGGCTCAGGTCCTGCGGAATCTGAAAAATTCCCATGCCGCCGGGCTTAAGTACGCGATATAATTCCTGCATCGCTTTTGTATCGTCCGGTATGTGTTCCAGTACGTGGTTACACAGTATCAGGTCGTAAGCATTGTCTTCAAACGGCAGGTTACAAATATCAGCCTTAACATCTGCCAGGGGAGAATAAAGATCGGTAGTTGTGTAATCCAGGTTTTTCTGGTTACGGAAACGTTTGTAAAAAGCCTGTTCGGGTGCAAAATGCAATACCTTTTTCTGTGACGTAAAAAAGTCGGTTTCCCTGTTTAAGTACAGCCACAATAAGCGGTGCCTTTCCAGGGAAAGCGTTCCCGGAGCCAATACATTATTACGCTGGTGTCCATAACCATACGGCAGGAAGTTTTTAAAACTTCTGCCATCTATAGGGTCAGTGTAAGTATCCCCTTTTAAGGCAAAAGCCAAAACGGGGCGTGCTACATAGCTAAGCCTTATAAGCAGCGGGCGGGGAATGGTGTTAAGTATAAACTTAAAAAGTTTCTTCATGGGCTATTTCGCAAAGATTCACAAAGAAGGCGCAAAGTTTCGCAAAGATTTATTAATAATGATTTGCAGTTTTTTGATTTATAAAACGTTTAATGCCTTCTTTGAGTGTTTTAGTATGAAAATTGATTAATAATCCTAAAGGATAATTTCCTAATTTAAGATAAGTTAGTATTTGTGCATAGTGCACATCTGTAAAACATTCAACAGTTTTTAGCTCCAGTACTAGTTTGTTTTCGACGAGCAAGTCAATTCTGTAGCCGTGTTCAAGTTTAATGTCTTTATAGATTATAGGTAGTGCTTTTTGACTTTCTACGTATAGTCCACTGTTTCTAATTTCATAAGACAAACATTCACAATACGAAGATTCCAAAAGACCTGGGCCGAGGGTTCTGTGAACTTCTATGGCTAATCCAATAACTATATTTGATAGCTTATTTGCATCCATAAGTCTTTGTGAATCTTTGTGTATCCTTTGTGTCTCTTCGTGTAACCTGTCTTAAACTGTAAACGGCACTTTTCTAAATTCCTCCTCTTCATTACTCTCAATACCTAATGCTTTATAAACATAAGCGAAAGTTGAAAGCAGTTCCGGTTTGCCATCCACTAAAGCAACATTATGCTCAAAGTGGGCGCTTGGTTTACCATCGCGGGTTACAATTGTCCAGCCGTCTTTAAGCTGTTTAATGTTTTTGGTACCCATGTTTATCATTGGCTCAATAGCAACTACAAGTCCTTCAACAAACAGTTTTCCGCGTCCTCGTTTACCGTAGTTAGGCATTTCAGGGCCTTCATGCATTTTTTTACCAAGTCCGTGGCCAACAAGCTCACGTACTACGCCATAACCTTCAGCTTCGGTATATCGTTGTATTGCGTTGCCAACATCTTCAACACGGTTTCCGGCTTTAAATTCACGGATTCCTACATATAATGATTCTTTGGTAACCTTAAGCAGTTTTTTAGTTTCCGGAGCTACATCGCCTATCTCAAAAGTATAGGCATGGTCGCCATAATATTCGTTCATAATAGCACCACAATCTACAGATACTATGTCGCCTTCTTCAATGGGGCGGTTAGTAGGCAGACCGTGAACAATCTGGTCGTTTACACTGGTAAGCAGGGTAGACGGGCAGCCGTAAAGGCCAAGAAAACCGGGAACAGCACCGTTGTCGCGGATGAACTCTTCAGCTAGTTTGTCCAGGTGAAGTGTAGTAACACCCGGTTTTATTTCGGAGGCAATCATGCCTAGTGTCTTAGAAACTATAAGTGCACTTTGGCGCATCAATTCAATTTCTTCTCTCGTTTTTGGGATAATCATAGTCTAAAATTTTTCCAGGGCAAAAGTACAACTTTCCGCCGGATTATTTTAACTGCCTGCGTAACATGAGATATATCATGTTTTGTAACTTTAAAGACATTTAATTTTGCGTAAAACTTATTAGGTATGAGTAAATATGTAACCGCGGCAGAAGCCGTAAAAGTAGTACAGTCAGGAAACAGGATATATGTGCAGGCAGCCGGTGCAACACCAACCGTGCTAACCAAAGCACTTGCAGAAAGGGCATCAGAACTTCGCGATGTAGAAGTTTGCCATATGCATACAGAGGGAGAGGCAGCGTATGCCGACCCAAAACTAAAAGACAGCTTTCATGTCAACTCATTTTTTATCGGTAAAAATGTAAGGCATACATTATCGGCGGGTAACGGGTCGTATACTCCGGTGTTTTTAAGTGAGATACCACGGCTGTTCCGTAAAAATATATTGCCGCTGGATGTAGTTTTTATTCACGTTTCGCCACCGGATCATCATGGGTATTGCTCATTGGGAATTTCGGTTGAAGCAACAAAAGCAGCTATAGAAAATGCAAAGGTTGTTATTGCACAGGTAAACCCACAGATGCCAAGAACCTTTGGCGATAGCGTAATTAAGATCTCTTCTATAGATTACCTTGTTGAGGTAGATGCACCAATGTACGGGCATGGCATAGCGCCAATATCCGAACAGGAAGAATTGATAGGGGGTTTTGTAGCTTCGCTTATTGAAGACGAAAGCACTTTGCAAATGGGTATCGGGTCTATACCGAATGCTGCCCTTGCAAAACTGACCAACCATAAAAACCTGGGACTGCATACAGAAATGTTTTCCGATGGAGTTATCGATCTTATTGAAAGCGGCGTGATTAATTGCAAGTTTAAAGGTGTGACCAAAAACAGGGCACTGGCTACGTTTTTAATCGGTTCGCAAAGGTTGTATGACTTTGTAAACGATAATCCGTTTATATCAATGCGCGAATCTTCATTTGTGAATGATACGGCTGTTATCCGCCGAAACCCTAAAATGATAGCTATTAATTCGGCTATTGAGGTAGATATTACCGGGCAGGTTTGTGCCGATTCTATCGGATCAAGAATGTATAGTGGTGTTGGTGGGCAGATGGACTTTATCAGAGGGGCATCGTTAAGCGAAGGTGGTAAAGCTATTATAGCATTGCCATCGGTTACCAAAACAGGCGAAAGCAAAATCGTGCCATTTCTAAAAGAAGGTGCAGGTGTTGTTACAACCCGTGCCCACGTGCAGCATGTTGTAACAGAATACGGTATTGCCGATTTATATGGTAAAACCCTTAAGCAGCGCGCCAATGCTATGGTAAATATTGCGCATCCCGATCATAGGGAAGCTATAGACAGGGTCAATTTTGATAGGTTCAATAATATATAGTAGTGATTAGTATAGTTTTTTTAAGTGTGAATACCCGTAAAAGTCCTTTGTGTTTTTGCGGGTTTTTTATGTAAAAAAAATCCGCTACGGTTAGGTAGCGGATCTATATATAACTAAAGTTTTGTATTATGATACAAGCGAATGCCTTGTCATTGCTTCCGGCTGTGGTATGCCCATCATGTCTAAAATAGTAGGGGCAATATCACCCAGCACACCATCTTTAACGTGTTTAATGTCTTTGTCAACAATTATAATAGGCACAGGGTTCGTGGTGTGTGCCGTATTCGGCGAACCGTCCGGGTTAATCATGGTTTCGCAGTTACCGTGGTCTGCAATTACAATTGTAGTGTAGCCATTTTCAAGCGCAGCTTCAATAACTTCTTTAGCACATTGGTCTACCGCTTCGCAGGCTTTTATGGCAGCTTCAAAAACTCCTGTATGGCCTACCATATCTCCGTTTGCAAAGTTTAGGCAAACAAAATCTACCTCTCCTTTTTTAAGTTCCGGTACCAGGGCATCTTTAAGGTCAAAGGCGCTCATTTCCGGCTGAAGGTCATACGTTGCTACTTTTGGCGATGGGCAAAGTAAACGCTTTTCACCCTCAAAAGGCTCCTCACGGCCTCCCGAGAAAAAGAAGGTAACGTGCGGGTATTTTTCAGTTTCGGCAATACGAATCTGTTTTTTACCATTGCGTGACACAATTTCGCCAAGCGTTTCGGTAAGGTTGTCTTTATCGTAAACTACATGAATGTTTTTGAAGTTATCATCGTAGTTAGTCATGGTAACATAGTATAGTTTCAGCTTGTGCATGTTTTGCTCATGAATATCAAACTGGCTCAATACTTCTGTTAGCTGCCTTCCACGGTCGGTACGGAAGTTGAAGAAGATAACAACATCATCTTCCTGTATTGTAGCAAGAGGTTTACCGTCGGCACCTGTCATTACTATAGGTTTGATGAATTCATCGGTAACGCCTTCTTTGTAACTATCCTGTATGCTGTCTACTGCATTGGTAGATGGTGTTCCTTCGCCGTTAACCAAAAGGTCGTAAGCCAGTTTTACCCTTTCCCAACGCTTGTCACGATCCATTGCATAGTAACGCCCGATAACAGATGCAAGTTTTGCGTTTTTGTCTTTCAGGTGGTTTTCAAGTTCGGATATAAACGACACCCCCGATTTTGGGTCAACGTCGCGTCCGTCTGTAAAGGCATGGATGAAAACATTATCTACACCGGCTTCCTGCGTAGCATCTACCAGTCCTTTAAGGTGTTCTATATGAGAGTGCACTCCTCCGTTAGAAACAAGTCCTAATAACTGTACTTTTTTGTTGTTTTGTTTTGCATAGTTAAAAGCCTCAACAAGCGGTTGTTCCTGTGCAAGGGTTTTGTTTTGTACGGCAAGATTTATTTTTACAAGATCCTGGTATACAATTCGTCCTGCGCCAAGGTTCATGTGTCCTACCTCGCTATTACCCATTTGTCCTTCAGGAAGGCCAACGTTTAAGCCGTCTGTTCTCAGGGATGCACTTGCGTAGTTTTCGTATAGGCTTTTGATAAACGGAACGTTTGCATTGTCTATGGCTGATACTTTAGGATCGGGCGATTTCCCCCATCCGTCAAGGATCATTAAAATTACTTTTTTGTTCATTTTCAAGATGTTATTAATTTTTGGCACGATTTTGGGATTATATTAACCCGTAATCGAGGCTCTAAAATTACTATAATTTAGCCGGTTTTACATACAGTAGCGACGGGTTTGTATTGTGTTTTATAGAAAATTTAATAAAATTTTAATAATCAACGCAATATATGTTTTTGACAACCGTTATAATAATGATTATCGATGAATATGAGATACAGCTTTTGGGAAAAGGCCTATCAAATGAATAAATGTTAAATAATTGATTTTAACAGTGTTGCTATTTTTTGTTTAGATTTCTTTAACTTATTTTAGCCATTCTGATTAAAAACACAACTACTAGAATTTACTTATGGTTTACAACTTTTTTACGTCCGTTTTCTTTTTGTTCTTTTCGCTTACTGCAACAACACCAAAACATACTGAAAGTAAAGGAACCCTTGCTACTGTTGAGAATTCTGCAGTAGCCGAGACACAAAATGTGTACAACTCTATCAAATTGCACTCTGCCTCAATGCCAAAATTCGAATGCTTTTCTAAAGCAATGAACGGATTTAAGCGTCTTAAGGCTCAGGGGAAAATTAAAAAAGACATTCTTACCCTTATCGATTTTAGCCAATCGTCTAATACTAAACGACTTTGGATAATTGATATGGCTACTAACACTGTATTGTATAATACTTTGGTAGCGCACGGAAGAAACAGCGGCGACGAGTTTGCAACTGATTTTTCTAATGCATCAAGCTCTAACAAAAGCAGCCTTGGTTTTTATTCTACAGGAGAAATTTACAACGGTAAACATGGTGCTTCACTTCGCCTTGACGGGTTGGAGAATGGCATAAACAACAATGCACGCAACAGGGCTGTTGTTATGCATGCTGCCGATTATGTAAGCGAATCATTTATTAAAATGCACAAAAGACTAGGCAGAAGCCAGGGATGCCCTGCTTTACCATCTGAACTTACTAAAGAGGTGATAAGCCTTATAAAAGACAAATCATGCCTTTTTATTTATCATCCGTCAAAAAACTATGTAGCGTCGTCTAAATTACTGTCGTAATTTTTTATACAGTACCTTATCGAGTTTATAAATATCATTTCGAAACTGAATACCGCCTTCGTCCATCCAGGCGGTCCAGTATAACTGATGAACGTGGGTTCCTTTTTTAAGGCCCACGTTTTTTGTTTCGCCCTGTGCAATCGTCCCGTCAAGTTTTTCTTTATCCCAGCCGGCATCTTCCTTGTCAAGTACATAGGCAGCTAGCTTAAGCGGATCCTGAACCCTTACACATCCTGAGCTTAGTGCCCTGTAGCCACGGCCAAATAACTCTTTGTGATTAGTATCGTGCAGGTATACGCTAAAGCTATTTTTAAAGTTGAATTTTACCTGTCCCAGCGCATTGCCGCTTCCGGGTCCCTGTACATAACGATAGTGATTTGCTTTTTCAGGATCCCAGTCTTCGGCGGAGGTTTCAATGGTATCGTTATGCCTGTAGATTTTCATGTTATGATTGGCAAAATAACTCCTGTCACCGGATGCTGAAGGTGTAAGATCTTCCTTAAGTATAGTTGGCGGCACCGTCCATGTAGGGTTTAGTACAATATTTTTCATAACAGAATGCAGTACCGGAGTTCTTCTTCCAGGTTTGCCCACTACGACTTTATACATTTGAATGGTGTCATGGCCATTTTCTACCACAGCCATCTGAAATTCCGGAATATTTATTACAAATGCTTTCGGACCGAAATCTTCTGCAAACCAGCGCCAGCGTTCAAGATTAGCCACAATTTGCTGTTTGCGTTTTTCAAGGCTTATGTTTAATGCTTTAACTGTAATGCTTCTCACTACTCCATCTGGGTAAATGCCATGTCGTTTTTGGAAACGTTTCACAGCCCTTAGCGTATTCCTGTCGAAAACATTGCCTTTGGCATAAGCTGTGTCAAGATCTTTCCAGTAGGCAAGCCTTTCTTTTATAATGCTAACAATAGCGGTAGAATCATTAAGTTTAATGTTTGTATTGTTTGGCAATCCGTTATATGAATCGTCATCAGGAAGGCTGTTAAGGAATTTCATGCTTTTTCGTAGCCCCGCATACATTTTACTGCCGGGCCTGCACTTATCCAGGGTTTCGGTTACAGAATGTTTGTCAAGGGCAGTGGTAAGCAGTTTATTGGCGTTGATAGATTTACCGGGCAAAGCCCAGTCGTAATGTACATTATAGGGCTTAAGCTTCCCTTTGTGTAAATGGGTGGCCAGCTTGCGGAACGATTTTGTAAGCAATATGTCATAGGCTGCGCAGCCTTCTTCTGTAATGTTTTTATTGTTTTCAAATTCAAGAAGCGCGGTAATGTTGTACTCTGTAGGGGTAAGCCCATCATTGTTAGCATCCTGTATGGCGCGGTGCAATGCTTTACGGTCGGCTTCTTCCGTCCAGACAGTTTTGAACCCGTTGCCCTGATAAAAATCGGCAATGGCTTCGGGCTCATTGGTGAGTGAAGATGTGTCTATCTGATGGGGAGAATTCTTTAAATGTGCAGTTGAAGCAGCTTCTGCATCGGGCAATTTTTCTTTACCCCCGGCTGCATTTTTGCAGGAAAGGAAAAGAAATAGGATGCTTAGCAATATGATGGCTGCCTTCTTCATTTATGTTTGAATTTTAGCTTGTGCTAAAGTTACAAAACAAAAAAATGCGAAAAATGTAATTCTTTGTGAACGAGAGGTTAAAGTTGTCTTATCGCTTAAGCCATTCGTCTTTTTTGTGGCGGAATAACTTTTGAATTACGTACAAATTATAGTGTAATGATGTATTTTAGCTGTACTTCTCTCAAATACCTGAGCCTATGAAAAATATTTTTTTGACACTCTTATTTTTAAGTATGTATGCCATAGGCCAAACTGCATAGGGTGTAGGAGTTTCTTCTAATATGCCGACAAATCTCAAAGAATTAGTAATCAATTCAAATCAAACGGTCGATATTGGCTACAGTAAAATCAAACGAAAAAAAATAAAAAGCAGCCTCGGTATTGGTAAATTCATCCAGATGGCAGTCTTTATAGAAAACCCATTTAAAACCCCCGTAGTTATAAAGTCTATTTCTTTTAATGTTATAAGGGTAACGGGGCGTCCTGCCTATAAACTTCATTTGTACCATAAACAACAGGGAAAAAACATAAGAGGAGAAGATGCTCCCGGAGATGATATTCATATAAAAGACTTAGTCTATTTTTTGGAAGAAAACACAAAAGGGCTTGTAGAGATCGATTTAGCAGAAGAAGATATTGAAATGGCTGCTGAAGGGCTTTATGTGGCTTTAGAAGGTTTGGGATCTTATGATGAGAATGGCAGGGCAGATAATAATGGGTTCATACCGGAAATGTTCCAAACCTTCGAGCCAATTCATTGTTACAAATATAATTTTCCTGAGCGCTCCATAGGCTGGATCAATAATAACCAGGAATTATTTAGGGCGGAGAAAGCTAATGGTTATAATATAGGTAAAAAAAATTTTCTGGCTCCTTCCTTTGGGTTGACAGTATTTAAGCCATAATGTGATTCAGGTTTATTCTTATTTCACTATTTAGGGAAAATAATGAAATAAGAATATTGGGAGTTGAAATTACAACAGCCTGTACATTACATGGTGTACACCTATGTCGCCTATGGTAAATGGTGTCCCGATAATTTCATATCCCATTTTTTTATAGAAGCCAACGGCAATTTCGCGTGCGTTAAACCAAATAGCATCGGCGTTTTGGGATATTATGTAGTCTTCGGCAGCTTTAACAAGCCTGTCGCCAAGGCCTATTTTCTGATGGGAGTCTAATACTGCCATGCCGCGTATCTGGAATTGGTTATTTTGAGGTAATAAATTGGTGTTTGCTTTAAAAACCGATATAACTCCGATGAGGTTTTCGTCTTCAAAAATGCCAAAGTGTACAGTAGTGGGTAAATCATCACCATCAAAAACACAAGATTCTACAGGTTTTCCGGGACGAAGAACAGGCAGGCGAACGGCAAAAGTGGCTGAAGAAGGGATTTGTTTAATGGAATACATAAAAATTTTAATTAGGTAACAAATTAGTAATAAATAAATTAAAAGCGAACGCCGAAAAAACCTCGATTTTTTTTATTGAAAAGTTTGCGAATATGGAAAGTGGTTGTATATTTGCACCACAATAACGCGGAAGTAGCTCAGTTGGTAGAGCTCCAGCCTTCCAAGCTGGTTGTCGCGAGTTCGAGCCTCGTCTTCCGCTCTGCAAAGCCCAAACAACTGTTTGGGCTTTTTTATTGGTATCAATTAAAAGCTCCCATTTTACGATGGGAGCTTTTCGTTTTTTTACTTCAGCCACGACAAATCGCTTTCTGTATTAATCTCTTCGGGTTGCTCTCCCTGGCGGAAGAGCCTCGCCTGCAAATCGCCTTTAAGGGTTATAGTGTCGCCGTGCACTTGCAGCCAGCTTCCTTCGCGAAGCCCGAGTACCGGCTGCGAATTTATTTTGTGGAATTCGTTAATTCGCATTTCGCGTGTTTCGCCCATGTGGGTAGAACCTTCAATTGGGTCAAGGTAATGCGGATTAAGGTTAAACGGTACTAATGCAAGCGTATCAAAGCTCGGCGGATAGATTATAGGCATATCGTTAGTGGTTTGCATGGTTAGTCCGCAAATGTTGCTTCCTGCGCTGCTTCCCAAATATGGAGTTCCGTTATTAACGGCCTGTTGTATGGCCTTCATTACGTTATTCGCGTAAAGCTGCCTTACCAGTAAAAAGGTATTGCCGCCACCGGTAAATATAGCTTCGGCATTGGCAACCGCTTTCGCCGGATTATCAAATTCATGCAGTCCTTTAACGTTTATTCCCAGCGGGGCTAATGTTTGGGCAACCCTTTTGGTGTAGTCATCATGGCTTATGCCGCCCGGCCTTGCGTACGGAACAAACAGCAAGGTGCTGTATCCTGCAAAATGTTCTTTAAGTGTTGGTAGTAAATAGTCAAGGTAAGCGCCTCCGTGTAATGTAGAAGTACTTGCAATAATTAGTTTTTTCATTCGTTTAAATACTATAAGAAGAGGTAAAGTTACAAAGATTTTAATGTGCGGGATGGTATGTTTTTTGATGAATGTAATGTGCACTTGTACTTTTCCGAACAAATAGTCACCTAAATATACCCCTGTTGAAGAATCTGTTTTTATTTATTTCTGTTATTTCAGCATCATTGCTCACAGCTCAGCAACGTGTCCCGTTAAAGGGAAAGATAAAGTCTGATGCCGAAGACCTGGAAGGAATTTATGTAATCAATAAAACAGCCGATCTTTCGGTGGAGACTTCGCGGGGCGGTTATTTTACATTGATGGTAAAACCCAATGATACCATTATATTCTCGGGTATGCAGATAGCCGCAAAGAATATTACACTTACCGAAGAAGATGTAAAATCTGAACTTTGGATTGTTCCTGTAGAAAAATATACCCGCATTCTTGATGAACTTATAATTGTAGACTACAGGCATATTAATTCAGAATCTTTAGGGCTGGTGCCAAAAGGCCAAAAACAGCTTACAATTACAGAGAAAAGGCTTTTTACTTCTAAAGACGGTGTAGATGGCGTAATAAACATGTTTTCCGGACGTACTAAAATGCTAAAAGGTGCCAATGAGGCTGCTAAAAAAGAGCGGATCATGGAGAAAATTAATTATATTTATACTGAGGAAGAGCTTGTTGAGAAATACCATATCCCAAGAGAATACCTTAGGGGTTTTGTGTACTACATTGTGGAAAATGAAAATTTTGCCCGCGCCCTTAAAGATAAAAATGAAACTATGGCAAAATTTCTCATAAGCGGCCTTTCGGTAAAGTACCTTGAGCTGATAAAGGATGAGAAATAAATTAATTTACCTTTTTATACTACTATTGCCTGTGCTTCTTATGGCTCAGGAAAGGCAAACCCTTGAAGGCAGGGTAGTTTCGGGAGCCAATGGCGTACCCGGTGTTTTTATTATAAACAAAACCGCGGGCCTGGAATCTAAAACATCTTCCATTGGTTATTTTAGCATTAAAGCCAAAAAGGGAGATGCAATAATTGTTTACAATTCTAAAATAATAGTGAGGGAGTTTATTCTTACTGCCGAAGCCCTTGCTGCAAATCCATACATAATAACAGTAAACTATAGTGTAGCCGAACTTGATGAGGTGGTTATTACTAAATACGGAAATATTAATGCCGAATCGTTAGGGCTGGTGCCTAAAGGGCAGAAGAAACGTACCGTCGCTGAAAGGAGATTATATACCGCCGGGGCATTTACTGTGGGTACTGTTATTGGTCTTGATCCTATAATAAACGCGATATCGGGGCGTACGCGTATGCTGAAAAGAGCCTATGAAACCGAAAAGCAGGAGACAGTTATAAGTAGCATACGAGCCTCTTTTGATGACGAAGAGATTTCTCAGCAATATAACATTCCCAAGGAGCATGTTGACGGCTTTTTGTTTTACCTCGCCGAAAATAAAGATTTTACTGCCGTCCTTAAACAGGGTAATAAGCAATACGTAGATTTCATGATGATGGAACAGGCCAAAGCATACCTTAAATTACAGCAGGATGGTAAATAAATTACTTTGCTTTTTACTGTTTTTTCTATTTGTGGCAGGCAGCGCTACGGCGCAGTCGCTGCAGGGTAGGGTAATTTCCGGTAAGCAGGGTGTAAGTGATGTATTTGTGATTAATAAAAATACAGGCGCAGAAACTAAAACAAACACTACAGGAAACTTTGTTATACAGGCGAAACCCGGCGAATCTATCGTAGTGTATAATACTAAAATCATGATTCGTGAGTTTATGCTTACAGCAGAGTCGTTTAAAAATATGCCTTACGATGTATCTGTCAATTATCATCCATATCAGTTGGATGAAGTGGTTATCGATAGAAAGATTGATGCTGTTTCTCTCGGCCTTGTGCCAAAGGATCAGCTACAGCTAACAGTAGCAGAACGCAGAATTTATAGCTGTGTTGGTTTTATAAGCCTGGATGTCTTAATAGACCGCCTGACCGGACGTTGGCGAATGTTACAGGCCAATTTGGTAACCGAGAAAAAAGAAATGATGATTGAGGCATTGAGGGGTTTGTATAACGAAGATGAAATTACCAAAGACTATTCTATTCCTAAAGAGCATGTAGATGGCTTTTTATATTATCTGGCAGAGAAAGGAGACTTTGCACTTATAGTGAAGCAGGGAGACAGGAACCAGATAAATTTTTTACTTGCAGATTTTGCCGCGGACTATCTTACTTTACAAAACAATAATGATGAATAAAGTATACTGTACATTTCTATTGCTGCTAAACATTGCTTTGGGCTTTTCCCAGGAACGTATACCGCTTAAGGGTAAGGTGCTATCGGGAAGCAGGGGCATTGCAAATGTTTTTGTAATTAATAAAGCAAACGGTACCGAGGCTAAAACCGATTATAGCGGTGCATTCGCTATACAGGCAAAACCCGGCGACGTGCTCGCCGTATACAATAAAGATATAACGGTACGGGAATTTCTGCTAAAACCGGAGTCATTCGCAACACAACCTTATGAAGTGTCAGTTAATTACCAACCATACCAGCTGGATGAGGTGGTGATAGATAAGAATGTTACTGCGGAGTCATTAGGTATTGTGCCTAAGGGACAGAAGAAATTTACACAAGAGGAGAAAAAATTATATACAGCAAGTTATAACACACCATTATGGAAGCTTGCCTTAGGGCTGCTTGCCGGGTCTATGCCGGTAGATCCTTTTATAAATGCTATAACAGGGCGTACGCGAATGCTTAAAAACTCGGTGGCAACTGAAAGGACAATTGCGGCGATTGAAAAGATAAACGATATTTATACGAATGAGGAAGTGATTGGGCAACTTAAAGTTCCGGCAGATTATGTGCAGGGATTTAAGGTTTACGCAGCAGAGAATAAAGCAATAACCGCTGCTTTTACGGCAGGAGATGAAGGTCATGCAAAAGCTTTATTGGCTACACTGGCCATACAATACAATCAGCTTATAGCAAATGAATAAACTAGTCGCCATATTGTTTTTCCTTCTCCCTGTGCTGGTAATAGCCCAGGAGAGGCAGCAATTGAAAGGGCGTGCTATTTCAGATCAGCTGACTGTTGATTTTCTTATCGTTAAGAACACAACATCTAATGCAAGTGTCGAAGGAAATGAAGAAGGCGGTTTTGTTATTGAAACGGCTATAGGCGATGTGCTCGAGTTTTCAGCGCCAATTTTTAAGCCATTATACTATACCGTAACAGTAAGGGATTTTAAGGAAGAGCTTTTTGTGGTACGCATGGAAACAAAGGCTTTAATGCTGGATGAAGTGCAGGTATCCGGACTTACAGGAAACCTTGCCATAGACAGCAAGAATACCAAGGTGATTCTGCTGAACGGCCTTTTTGATCCGGCTGAGATAAATAAGAATCTGGTGCCTGCAAATCCAATGGGTAATGTAGATTTTGTAGCGATCTTTGGTCTTATTAAAAATTTGATATCATCTTCGGAACCGACAAAAATGTATAGTAAAAGAGATGCGCCACCACCACCCCGTGTAGAGCATAAGTTGTTTTCTAAAGTTTTACAGGAAAGTTACCCTGAATCTTTTTTTACAGAAACTATTGGTGTACCCAGGGAAAAACTGGGATTGTTCCTGAATTTTTGTAATGCTGAGGCCAAACGATATCTGCTTGATCCTAAAAATGAGGCCGACCTTATAGCGTACCTAAAAAAGAAATACGCCCAATACCAAAACCAATCACCTAACCAAGTTTATGAAGATTAAATTATTCTTTCTGTTGTTACTGCTTCCGGTAATGGCAATCGCCCAAAAAAAGCCGAGGACTGTTTTACCCGGGAAGGTTGTTGCCGACTCCCTTATGGTAGATAACCTTACGGTGCTAAACCTTACATCAAATATTCGCGCTGTTACAGATGCTGAAGGCGAGTTTACTATTTATGCCCGCCCTACAGATACGCTTATGTTTACCGGCGTAGGAGTGCGAACAGGTAAGCTGGTACTGAAAGATGAGCACTTTTCGCAAAGAAAGCTGCTTATAAGATTGAATGTAGATGTGAAAATGCTTGAAGAGCTTATAATCAAGGCGGAATTGAGTGATGACCTGAGTAAGGCGAGTAAAGCATCGAAAACAAAAAATCTTACTTCGGGGTTTGACTCCTCCAAGATTATAGAAAGTGCCGACCCCAAACCTGTTGCTAACATAAATACAGCATTACCAACAGCGGCAACAGGCAGTCAGTTAACAGGGGTAGATTTTGGTAAGATCTATAAATTAATATTTAAAAAGAAAAAGCGTAAAGATGCCGGCGAAATTTATGCGGCTGCATCGGGCAAAACATTTTCGCAAAATGCAAAAGAAAGATATACCTATTATTTTTTTACCGAAACACTTAAAATTCCCAAAGACGAGATCGGACTTTTTCTCACCTTTTGTGATAAAAGAAGCGAAACCGACTGGATGCTCGACCCTAAGAAAGAATTTGAACTTACCGATTACCTTATTGGTAAGAGCAGGGAATACTTAAAAAAAGAAAAATAACCCGCTAAGTTTATTACATTTGGGGCGAATGAGAAAAGTTATCACATTTTCGTCTCTTATACTAATTATGGTATTGTGTATGTCTATGACTGCGCACAAGTACTATGTTGCCGTATTTCAGATGGACTATGTGCCGTCAAAAAAAGTTATTCAGGTAACCTCCCGTGTTTTTGTAGACGACCTTGAAGCGGCGTTTGTGAAAAAGTATAAAAAGAATTTTTATCTTGGTACTTCAACCGAAGTAGCAGGCGCAAATGATTACCTGGCTAAATATTTTGGCGAAAAAATGCGCGTTAAGATAAACGGCAAAGAAAAAGCTGTGAAATTTTTAGGCAAGGAAATAGAAGACGATATTCTTATCTGTTACTACACCATACCTGCCGAAAGCGCAGTGAAATCTGTTGAGGTAACAAATACCACATTATTAGAAATGTTTGACGACCAGCAAAATATAATTCATGCCAAAGTAAAGGGTAACAAAAAAAGTCTGTTACTGACTAGTGGAGAAACAACTGGCTTGCTGGAATTTTAAAATACGGTTATGAGAAAGACTTTATATATACTATCGGTACTGGCAGTGTTTCAAATGACGGCTCAGGAAACACCTGTGCAAAAACGCGAACCAGGCCATAAGGATGCCAATAAATTTAGCCAGATGTACGATCTGCTGGCTACGCCAAATATGTTTCGTACAGCATCGGGAGCTCCCGGGCCGGCTTACTATCAGCAGCAGGCCGATTATAAGATGGACATTGAGTTGGATGATAAGAATACAAAGCTGTTTGGTAAAGAAACCATTACCTACCATAACAATTCGCCCGAGGATTTAGACTATTTATGGATTCAGCTGGACCAGAACCAAAGTGCTAAAGATTCAAAATCTAAACTGGTAGACAGCCAAAAGATGGATCAGGCGTATAATGCCGATGCATTTTCACGCCGTTACCTGGAAGAAGGTTTTGCGGGTGGTTTCAATATAGAATATGTTCAGGATGCTAATGGCAAAGCATTGCCGTTTACCATTAACCAAACCATGATGCGTATTGATCTGCCTACCCCGTTAAAGTCACGTAGTAAAATTTCATTCGCTATAAAATGGTGGTATAATATTAATAACTACCGTGTAGTTGGTGGGCGCTCGGGTTACGAACATTTTGATAAAGACAATAATAACCTGTATGTAATTGCGCAGTTTTATCCGCGAATGGCGGTATACAATGATGTGGAAGGCTGGCAGAACATGCAGTTTTGGGGTGCAGGCGAGTTTGCTTTGCCGTTTGGAAACTTTGAGGTAAATATTACTGTCCCTGCCGATCATATCATGGATGGTACCGGCGACCTTATGAACAGGGCTGAAGTGCTTACGGCAGATCAGCTTAAGCGTTACGAACAGGCAACAAGATCGTATGATAAGCCTGTGGTGATTGTAACTCAGGCGGAAGCCGAAAAATCAGAAAAAGGATTTGCTACCCAGAAGAAAACCTGGAAATTTAACGCTAAGAACGTAAGGGATTTTGCTTTTTCTACATCAAGGAAGTTTATTTACGATGCTATGGCCGTTAAGCTTTCAGAGAAAACGGTAATGGCAATTTCGTTATATCCTAAAGAAGCCAATCCGCTATGGGGTGATACTTCAACTAAAACGGTAGCGCACACTTTAAAAACCTATTCTAAATATACTTTTGATTACCCTTATCCTAAAGCTATATCTGTTTCGGCAGAAGACCAGGGGATGGAATACCCAATGATATGCTGGAACTACGGGCGCCCTGATGAAAAAGGATTTGTAAGCGACAGGATAAAATGGGGAAATATGAGTGTGATCATCCATGAGGTTGGGCACAACTTCTTCCCGATGATTGTTAATTCTGACGAAAGACAGTGGAGCTGGATGGATGAAGGACTTAATACTTTTATACAATATTTAACCGAGCAGGAATACTCGGCAGATTATCCGTCGTCACGTGGGCCTGCGTCTAAGATTGTTCCCTATATGAGCGGCGACCAGAAGTTTCTGGAGCCAATTATGACGAATTCTGAATCTATCCATCAGTTTGGCAGCAATGCGTATGCTAAGCCGGCTACAGGTTTAAATATACTGCGTGAAGTAATTATGGGCAGGGAATTGTTTGACCATGCCTTTAAAACCTATGCTAACCGTTGGAAGTTTAAGCACCCAACCCCTGAAGATTTTTTCAGGACTATGGAAGATGCATCTGCGGTAGACCTTGACTGGTTTTGGAGAGGCTGGTTTTATACTACAGATTATGTAGATCTGGGTATTCAGGACGTAAAACAATACTACGTAACCGAAAAACAGCCTGAAAGCGTTAAAGAGGTGAACATTAAAAAAGGCAGGTTCGGGCAGGAGAAAGGTCCATTTGTGTATATGGTGCCCGATACATACGATGTGAAAAAACGCGATAAGAAAGCACTTGATCTTAAAGAGGTGAAACTGCTTGACGATTATATTACAGAGAAATTTACAGGAGAGGAGAGGGCAAAACTAAAATCACCATCTTATTTTTATGAGGTAACGTTTAACAAGCCGGGTGATATGCTGATGCCGATAATAGCCGAGCTTACGTATGAAGACGGTACTACCGAAACGTTTACTTTCCCGGTGCAAATATGGAGAAAGAACAATCAAACGGCATCGAGGGTGTTTGCTACAAGTAAAAAAGTAACTAAAATTATTGTCGATCCTAAGTTGCTTACTGCCGATGTAGATGTTACCAATAACGTGTGGCCTGCAGCTGAAGGCAATGCAAAGTTTGATAAGTTTGGTGGCTAATTGAGGCTGTTAACGTTAAAATAGCTTTAATTGGGCTATAAACATAAACCGTTCGGGGTTTAAAAACGTAATTTATAATTACATTTGTATATTAAAATTTTGAGCTATGTTTGGAATAGGAGGAGGAGAATTTTTCTTCATTATAATAGTCGTACTTATGCTTTTCGGATCGGATAAGATTCCGGAAATCGCGCGCGGACTTGGTAAAGGTATGCAGCAGCTTAAGGATGCTACAAACGATATTAAAAGCGAAATTCATAAAAGTGCCGATATAGACGGGATAAAGAAAAGCTTTAACGAAATTGGTAACGGTACCAACGATACTTCAGATAGTATAAAAGGTGAGATCGATAAGATAAAAGAAGATGTTGAAGATATGTCGGGCCCTATAAAACGTATCCGATAATATGCTTGAAAGACTTATAGAACTGGACAGAGATGTATTTGTATACCTTAATTCCCTTGGAACTGAATTTTTTGACCCTTTCTGGTTGTTTATAACCAAACAGGTAAATTGGCTACCCATATTTGCAATTATAGCCTACCTTACTTTTAAAAGGCTGGGTTGGCGTCATGCGTTGCTCGTAGTAGGTATGGTTGCGGTTTTAATTGCTTTTACAGATCAGACAACAAACCTGTTTAAAAACAGTTTCCAAAGGCTGCGTCCGGGCAATAACCCCGAGATTGCAGGAATCATCAGGGCTATTCAGCACCGAAAATCATTCAGTTTTATATCAGGGCACGCTTCCAATTCTATGGCTGCCGCTTTCTTTTTATATCATGTATTAAAGCCTTACCTAAAATATATGGGCTTCTTTTTTATATGGCCGCTTATATTTGCTTACAGCCGAATTTACCTTGGCCTGCATTACCCGGGAGACATACTTTTGGGCTATGCATGGGGCATATTCACAGGTTGGCTTGTACTTAAGCTTTACGTATATTTAAGAAACAGATTCTTCCCGGAAGAAAAAGAACGATTAGATAACCCTACTAACAGTGAGCCCGTCACGAATGGGTAATAATACTGTTTCTACCCTTGGGTCTTCTTTCAGTAGTTTATTGTATTCTAATAGAATTTTAGTGCTTTTGTCGTTGGCTTTTACAGGTTCCAGTACTTTGCCACTCCACAAAACATTATCAGATAATATAATGCCACCTTTGTTCATAAGGGGTACGATCATATTAAAATAATTGATGTAATTCTCTTTATCAGCATCAATAAAAACAAGGTCAAACTTCTTATTAAGCGTTGGAATTATATCCAGTGCCTGGCCTAAATGTTGCGTGATCTGGTCTTTCCACTGCGAAAGGTCAAAGTATTTGCGCTGAAAATCATACAATTCCTCATTAACATCCATAGTATCCAGTGTGCCGTCTTTGCGTAGTCCTTCTGCAAGGCAAAGTGTGGCATAGCCGGTGTAAGTACCTATTTCTAGTATGTGCTGCGGATTTACAAGTTTAGCTATAATGCTAAGCACCCTTCCCTGAAAATGGCCGCTGAGCATTCTCGGCTGTAGTATTTTCTGGTGTGTTTCTTTATTTAAAGCAGCTAACAGTTCAGGCTCATTTTCGCTGTGAAAAGCAGCATAATCTTCCAGTTCTTCCGATATAAAATGCATTATGTTGTTTTTTTACAAAGGTAATAAATGCGGCCTATGTTAATTGTTATTGATAAGTATAAAATAATGTAACAAATTATCGGCAAAACGTTTAAATTTATGTTCTTAAAAAAAGCTTTCTATGAAGTTGAAAATTACTATGCTGTTTCTGTTCGTGTTGCAATTAAGCTATGGGCAGGTTACAAATCAAGGTAAGCCTGCAAGCTGGGCTACAATTGCTAAAGCAAAAGAGATGAGGGCAGAGGTAATGCCGGAAATTGATTTTCAAAAGTTACAGGCCGAAGACAAGATTAATGATGTGGGTAAAAATAAACCATGGCGTTATGGTTACGAATTTTTAGTAGATCACAACCTTGAAAACAGTGGGGTATGGAATGAACTTGATAACGGCGACAGGATATGGAGAATACGCTATTCATCTGCCGGTGCGCGCACTATGAACTTTTTGTTTAGCGATTTTTATATGCCTAAAGGTGCTAAAGTATATTTGTATGCTAATGACAGGAGCGATTTACTTGGTGCTTATGACGAGGCGCAAAACAGTGAAAGAAGGGTTTTAGGTACGTGGTTGGTAACCGGTGATGACGTGGTTATAGAATATTACGAGCCTAAGGCTGTAAAAGGCCAGGGTAAGCTAGAGGTATTTAAAGTAGTTCACGGATACAGGTCGGTTGGAAATTATGAAAAGTTGCCTGATTGGGATTTGAATGAATCCGGCGACTGCCACTATGATGTAAATTGTGACATGCCCGAAATCAATAGCCTTAAGAATATAAATAAAAAAGCGATAGGCTTAATTATTGTTAACGGAAACAGTTTTTGTACCGGTGCGCTTATAAATAACACAACGAATGATGGAACACCTTATTTCCTTACGGCCAACCATTGTGCGGAGGGTGAGGATGTAACGCAATGGGCTTTCCGCTTTAACTGGATAAGGGAAAACCCTATCTGTGGAACGATTAATACCGGAGCACCGAATTCGCAAAATTATTATGAAACTGTAAGCGGTGCACAATTAAGAGCGAGAAGTGAAACTACAGATTTTTGCCTTCTAAGAATAACGGCAAATATGCCATCTACATGGAATTTGGTATATGCAGGATGGTCTAGAAGTGAAACTAAGCCCTCATCTACCTTTGGAATACACCATCCATCAGGCGACATAATGAAGGTGAGCAGGGATTTTGACGCCCCGGCAATATATAATGGAGATAATTTCCTGATGTGGGAGGTTGAACAATGGGACATGGGCGTTACAGAAGGTGGATCTTCTGGATCGCCTTTGTTTGATAATAATGGAAGGATAATAGGTCAGCTTTACGGTGGTGAGTCAGAATGCAGCGGGTCTTTTCCTAATACAGGGTATGATGTTTACGGAAGGTTTGGCCAGTCATGGACGGGCGGAGGTACAAATAGTACAAGGCTTCGCAATTGGCTTGATCCGGGGAACACCAATGCACAATCGGTTAATTACAAAGAGGTAGGTACAGTATCTCTAGATGAAGTTGTGAAAAATGAAATAAAAGTATATCCAAACCCATCTAACGGTATTTACAATGTAGCCATTGAGGCAGATGCACAATATGTTGTTTATGGAATGCTTGGACAGGTAATTGCAAACGGCAATTTATCTTTTGGCGACAATACAATCAACCTGTCGGGTAAGGCAAACGGAATATACATCGTTAAAATTACCGATGCCTCGGGTAAATCTATAAGTCAGAATCTGGTTAAAGAGTAAATTGCTTCAATATAATTTAAAAGCTCTGCGCTGTTGCAATTGCAACAGCACAGAGCTTTTTTTAGTATCGGGCGGGGTAAATTGATATTTGACAAATAGTTATTACCTTTGCACCATGCAAACGGAGAAGAAAGATATAAGGGCGCTTACAAAAGAACAACTACGTGATTTTTTTGTGGCAAATGGCGATAAGGCATTCCGCGGTAACCAGGTGTACGAATGGCTATGGAGCAAGAATGCCCATAGTTTTGATGATATGACCAATGTTGCCAAGCCTACAAGGACAATGCTGGAGAATAATTTTGTTATTAACCACATTCATGTAGACGAAATGCAGAAGAGTACCGACGGTACTGTAAAGAATGCTGTGCGCCTTCACGATGGACTTGTTGTAGAATCTGTACTTATACCTACCGAAACCCGTACTACTGCCTGTGTATCCAGCCAGGTGGGGTGCAGCCTTGACTGTAACTTTTGTGCTACTGCAAGGCTTAAGCGTATGCGTAACCTTAATCCCGATGAAATTTACGACCAGGTTGCAGCTATAGACAGTGAAAGCCGTTTGTATCATAATAGGCCGCTTTCTAACATTGTATTTATGGGTATGGGCGAGCCGCTTATGAACTACAATAACGTGCTTAAGGCTATCGAAAAGATAACCTCGCCAGAAGGTTTGGGTATGTCGCCTAAACGTATTACCGTATCTACATCGGGTCTTCCTAAAATGATAAAAAAGCTTGCAGATGATGAAGTTCGCTTTAAGCTTGCTGTGTCGCTGCATTCTGCTATAGATGAGGTACGGTCTAAGATTATGCCTTTTAGCCAGAACTTTCCGTTGGCAGACCTTCGTGAATCGTTGGAATACTGGTACAGCAAAACAAAAAGCCGCGTTACCTATGAGTATGTGGTATGGAAAGGTATTAACGACCGTAAAATCGATATTGATGCCTTGGTAAAGTTTTGCAGGTATGTGCCGTGTAAAGTAAACCTTATTGAATACAACCCGATTGACGATGGAGAATTTCAACAAGCTGATCCTGAAACCATAGATGCTTACATAAGAGCCCTGGAAAGGAACGATATTGTTGCAAAAGTACGCCGCAGCCGCGGAAAAGACATTGATGCTGCCTGTGGTCAGCTGGCTAACAAGAATGAAGCTGCATCTCCTGCACAATAATACCGTAAACTTTACCTTTTACGGCTTGGGCGTATTCATGGCTTTTGTTATCTTTGAGGCGCAATGAAGATTACCGAGCAAATTAAGCAGCCCATTACTGAAGAAATGGAACTTTTTGAAAAAAAGTTTCAGGATGCTATGTCCTCTAAAGTGGCGTTGCTTAACCGGATTACCTATTATATAGTAAACAGGAAAGGGAAACAGATGCGCCCTATGTTTGTTTTTCTTACCGCTAAAATGATAAGCGGCGGTACCATAAACGAACGTACTTACAGAGGTGCATCGGTAATTGAACTAATCCACACAGCCACACTTGTACATGATGACGTTGTAGACGACAGCAACAGGCGCAGGGGCTTTTTCTCTATCAATGCTTTATGGAAAAATAAGATTGCCGTATTAGTGGGCGATTATCTTTTATCTAAAGGATTACTGCTTTCTATTGATAATGGCGATTTTGATTTGCTTAGGATAATATCTGTAGCGGTTCGCGAGATGAGCGAAGGTGAGCTTTTACAGATTGAAAAAGCACGCAGGCTTGATATTACCGAGGATGTATACTACGAAATTATTCGCCAAAAAACAGCTACACTTATTGCTGCCTGCTGTTCACTGGGTGCCTGCTCTGTAGATCCTGATGGGGAACATACAGAGAAAATGCGCAAATTTGGTGAACTTATAGGAATGGCTTTCCAGATTAAAGATGACCTTTTTGATTATACCGATGACGCTATAGGCAAACCAACAGGTATAGATATCAAAGAACAGAAAATGACACTTCCGCTTATTTATGCATTAAATAACTGCACTAAAGAAGAAAAGAAGTGGGTTATCAATTCAGTTAAGAATCATAACAAGGATAAGAAGAGGGTTAAGGAAGTTATTGATTTTGTAAAGAAAAAGAACGGACTTACCTATGCCGAACAGCGTATGGCTAAATTCCGTGAAGAGGCCCTACTGCTTTTAGCGGATTATCCGGCATCTGTTTATAAAGATGCTTTAGTGCTTATGGTTAACTATGTTATTGAAAGAAAGATATAATTTAATTAAATTATAGATTTTTAGATTGTTCTTCTCATACATCATTATTTAATTTTTCTTGTTTTTAACTATACATTACCACAACAACATCGTTGTAGGTGTATGTTTCGCAATATCGCTTATTTTCTCTTGCTTCTTGTTTTGTTAGGGATTTGGTAATTTTTAATCTAAATAAAAATCAAATTCGTTTTTGTATAGTATTTGTATTGTCAATTTATTACTTGTGGGGTTAAAATGTTTATAATTTTATCCTACAACCTTATAAAGACAAACATTTATGAAAAAAATTTACTTTGCCCTTTTAGCGCCATTTGCTTTAATAGGGAGTCTGAATGCACAGACACCTGCAGCGGGACAGTCAGATCCTACTGCACCAGCTGCAAATGTAATCTCTCTCTTTAGTGGAGCCTACACCAATGTGCCGGTTAATACATGGCGCACCGATTGGTCGGAAGGAATACTTGAAGAGGTTGCTGTAGCAGGTAACGATATGAAGAAATACACAAACATGGGATTTGTAGGCATTGAAACCGTAAACCCAAATCAGATTAATGCCACTGGTATGACCTACTTTAATATAGATGTATGGTCACCTAACTTCACTACGGTTGGAATTAAACTTGTTGACTTTGGTGCGGATAACGCATTTCAGGGCGGAGATGATTCTGAATCTCAGGTAAATTTTGCCGGACTCAGCCAAAGTGCATGGCATACATTAAAAATACCTATGTCGAGCTTTACGTTGCTATCTAAAGAACACATATCGCAACTTATATTAGTTAGCGATAACAATTCTACATTATTTATAGATAACGTTTACTTTAGTAACGAAGCGCCACCTGCGCCTGTAGTGCCTGCAATTGCAGCACCGGATCCTACTATTGCAGCTGCGAATGTAATGTCACTATTTAGTGGTGTATATACCAATGTTCCTGTAGATAGCTGGAATACAGAATGGTCTCAGGCAACTTACGAAGAAGTTTCAATTGCGGGCAACCCGACTAAAAAGTATAGTAATTTAAGCTTTAACGGTATAGAGACTGTTGGGCCAAATGCGCTTGATATTTCTGAGATGACACATTTTAACCTTAATGTATGGTCGTCTGACTTTACACAGCTAAGGATTAAATTGGTTGACTTTGGTGCTGACAACGAATTTCAGGGTGGTGATGATTCTGAACAGGAACTTATATACGAAGCCCCGGTACAAGGACAGTGGATTACATACCATATACCATTAACATCATTTGCAAACCTAACAGGGAGAGAGCATCTGTCTCAACTAATAATTTCTAGTAACGGATCTTCTACCGTATATGTAGATAATGTATTCTTTAATTCGGAAGAAGTTGTAATCTCTGAACCAATGACGGCTGCCCCAACCCCAACATTGCCTCAGGCACAGGTAAAATCATTGTTTAGCGGAGCATACACCAATCAGGAAGTAGAAAACTGGAAGACCGACTGGTCTTTAGGTACTATGACAGATATAGAAATTGAAGGCAATGCAACAAAAAAATATGCCGCAATGGGCTTTGTAGGTACTGATATTGGTATTGCAAACCAGGTGGACCTTACCGGTATGACACATTTTAATATGCATGTATGGTCTGCAGACTTTACAACGTTTACAGTAAAAATAGTTGATTTCGGAGCTAATGGTATTTATGATGGTGGAGCAGATGATTCTACAGGAGAGTATACTGTAGATGCACCGGCTCAGGGAGAGTGGGTTACGCTGGCGCTTCCTATAGCTGACTTTACAGGACTTGTAGGTAAAGAGCATATTTCTCAGCTTGTATTTGTAAGCGAGGGCGGAGCTACCATATTTGCAGATAACATTTACTTTAGTAATGGCACTACTGCAGGAAGAGAAGAATTTGCTAAAGCGCAGATGCTTGTGTATCCGAATCCTGCAAGCGATGTAATTACGCTTGAAGCTGGAGATGCAATACAAAAAGTAGCTATATACAATGTATTAGGGCAGCAGGTTTTAGAAACTTCGCCTAACACAAATGCTGCAACTTTAAATGTTAGTGAGCTACAAAGCGGTGTCTATATGATTAATACCACAGTAAATGGCGCACAAAGCTCCCATAAATTCATTAAGAAATAGTTTTAGTTGGATATTTTTATTAGGCCATCCCCAAAGGGATGGCTTTTTTTATTCTTTTTACTTTAATTATTTTCTTTGTAAATCAGTGTGTTACGCTTTTGTTTAAAATATTTTCAATTATTTTTATATATTCATGCAACCATTTTTAAACACATCTCGTCTATGTTTATAGAAGTCGGGTAGTAATGTAAAATGATAGCCGCAACCAACCAATAACCAAACCGTTTTGAAAGTAATAGCCTTACATCAGGAAGAGAAAGACATCATTGCCCAGGCAGCGGCGAACAACCGCCACGCCCAGCAAAAGATCTACTCTAAGCATGCACCGAAAATGCTGAGCATATGCCGGCAATATGTAAAAGATGTGCAGCAGGCAGAAGACATAATGATAACGGCTTTTATGAAGGTGTTTACCAATCTTAAAGCCTTTGAACATAAAGGCAGCTTTGAAGGATGGATACGCAGGATTATGGTTAACGAATGTATCTCTTATATAAGAGTACAAAAAAAGGTAAGTTTTCTGGAAGATGAATATTATGTAGAAGACACCTTTAATAATATTGAGAGTCAGTTTTCGGTAGAAGATATACAAACGCTTATAGACAGCCTGCCGGACGGATACAAAATGGTCTTTAACCTTTATGCGATTGAAGGGTTTAAACATCAGGAAATAGCAAAGATGCTGGGGATTAATGAAGGAACATCAAAATCGCAATTATCGCATGCAAGGAAGATGCTGAAGGAGCAGATTAACAAATTAAAGAATTATGAAAATGGAACCGAATAATATAGAGCAGGATTTTAAACAAAAGCTGGAGCAAAGAAGGATTCAGCCCTCTGAAATGGCATGGGACAGGCTGGATGCCATGCTATCGGTTGCAGAGAATAAAAAACCGAAAAAGAACAAAACCTGGATGTATATGGCGGCAAGCCTTTTGGTTTTTCTTCTTGTAGGGGCGCTGTTCTTAAAACAGGAAAAACAGGGTAATGGCTTAGAAAATAACCAGAATGGTGTTGTAACTACAGATAGCCAACCGGAAAATGTAACACAACCGGCAATAAACACCACTACAGTAGTAGCTCCCGAAGTACAAGAAGAGGTTGTTGTTACAGAGAAAAAACAGGAAGTGATTAAAACTCCGAAATCAAAAGCAGCAGTAATAAAAGAAGATAAGATAATAAAAGTAGTGCCGGTTCAGCAGCAAGTTGCAGTAACAGATGCTAAAGAGCCACAAAATATAATACAGGATAAAGATGCCGAAACGTTATTAGCATCGGTGTCGGATAATGCTGCTCCAAAGAAGAGATCAACTGTAAAAGTAGACCCTAATTCACTACTGTCTTCGGTAGAGGGGGAACTTACAGAGAGCTACAGAAGCAAGACTTTTCAGGGAGTTGTAAAAAGCTTTAATACTGTAAAAGTAGCGGTAGCCAACAGGAACCACGAGTAATAATCAACAGAAACATAAATTAATATCATCAAACATGAAAACAGTAACTTTTTATGTTGCGGGACTGCTATGCCTTCTTGCAACGAAACTATCAGCACAGGAAAAGCCGGTAACATTTGAAGACAGGGCTAAAGAAATCTCAAAAAATATTGAGACAATTACCAAACAGCAAAAAGACTCGCTTAAGGTTGAGGTGGAAGCTATAAACATTAAGCAGGAAAATAAAGAGCTAACGTCACAGCAGGCAGAAACGCAAAAAAAGCAACTTGCCGAAATGCGTGCAAAGAAAATTGAAACTCTTGTTGCGGTAGAGGAACAAAAACTGTCTGATCTTGTAAAAGACAAAGTAGACGGTAAAATTGTTACAAGAAGAAGATCGGGCTTTAGTTGGAAATACGAAACGGATGATGATACTACAAAGGTTCGTGTGGTAGAATATAAAAGAACAACATCGCAGTTTGTATTTGCTTTAGGTGTTAACCGCCTGGTTGCCGATGGAGAAGTGGATACCGACAACTATAAGTGGAGGTCTGATTTTTATGAGTGGGGTGTTAGCTGGAATACGAGACTGCTTAAAACAAATAACTTACTTCACTTAAAATATGGTTTGTCATTTCAGTACAACAATCTTAGGCCGACTGATGACAGGATATTTGTTCTTGACGGAAACAAAACAGTTTTAGCTGCATCGGGGATTGATCTGGATGTTTCACGTCTTACCTATGTAAACATTGTAGTTCCGGTACATTTAGAGTTTGACTTTACTAAGAAAAAAGTAAACGGCGATAAAACATATTATCCGTCACATAATAGCTTTAGAGTTGGACTTGGAGGTTATGTGGGTGCTAACATAAAAGAAAAACAGATCATTAAATATGAAAATGAGGATGGTAATACTGTAAAAAATAAAACCAGAGGCGATTTTAATGTAAACGACTTTGTTTATGGTGTAAGTGCCTATATTGGTTACGGCGAAGTGAGCCTTTATGCTAAGTACGATTTACAGCCAGTTTTCAGTAGCAACGAAATAGATCAGAATAATTTGTCTCTTGGCATAAGATTTGATTTCAATTAAATATAAAGGTTAGTTTTGTACTTTGATAAAAGGGTGCTTCTTCATAAGGGAGCACCCTTTTTTTGTTTTATTTAGGTATTGGCTATTAGTATGTTTCGTATTTTTATATAAAATACAGTGTAATGTCACACGATCATTCCCACGGCCATAGCCATTCGCACCATCATACCTCTGCTAAAAATATAAAAGTTGCTTTTTTTCTCAATTTTGGTTTTACTATACTCGAAATTATAGGTGGATTTTATGTGAATAGTGTATCGATACTATCAGATGCTTTGCATGACCTTGGCGACAGTCTTTCTTTGGGGATATCGTGGTACCTGCATAACCGCTCTAAAAGAGAAGCCGACAACAAATTCACTTTCGGTTATAGCCGTTTCTCTATTTTGGGCGCACTTATAAACAGCGTAATATTAATTGGCGGATCTGTATATGTAATTATAGAGGCTGTTAAAAGGCTTTTTCACCCCGAACCATCGGATGCTCAGGGTATGCTGATATTTGCCATTATAGGCATCACGGTAAACGGTTATGCGGCTTTTAAGCTCAGTCATGGAACATCACTTAATGAAAGGGTAGTAAGCTGGCATTTAATCGAAGATGTCTTAGGCTGGGCTGCGGTACTTGTTGTTTCTATAGTAATGATGTTTACCGATGCACCGTATCTCGATCCGGCATTATCATTGGCTATAACGTTATTCATCTTATATAATGTTATAAAAAGGCTTAGGGAAACTTTTGTGATACTCTTACAGGGCACACCCGAAGGTATCGATCCGGAGAAAATTAAAATGGAGATACTGGCAATACCTAATATCGCATCATTACATAACATGAATGTATGGTCGCTTGAGGGAGAGAACCATGTGTTTACAGCCCATATAAAACTAAACAATGTTACCGGTTTTACAGAAGTGCTTGAAGCCAAGCGCAGGGTAAAAGACCTGCTTAAGAAATACCCGTTCTCGCATTATACCATAGAGGTGGAGCTTAAGGATGAATCGTGTGAAATGGCTTCTCGGCACAATCATAACGGACTGGAATCGTAGCTTTATATGTTAAAAAGTAAAAATACCCACTGATGGGTATTTTTTTGTGCTTGTAATAAAGATAGTTTTGACACAGTTTTTAGGATTACTACCAATGCACGCATCAATACCGGGAACTGTCCAGGATCGGTATTGCTGATATAAAAGTAGTAGTCATTAGATGTAGTGTATTTCTTTTTTTTTGGTAAATGAAAAGCAGGCTTAGTAAGGGCCTGCTTTTTTATTTTATGTAACTTTGCTTTCCTAATTTTTATAACTCCCATTTAAGTTTTGATATCCAAAAGCTCCATAGATACCGTATTTGAAACCGCCCGTGTAGAAGAGGTTATCGGCGACTTTGTAGTGCTTAAAAAGGCAGGTACAAACTTTAAGGGGCTGAGTCCTTTCAGCAATGAGAGGTCACCATCGTTTATGGTATCTCCCGTAAAACAAATCTGGAAAGATTTTAGCTCGGGCAAAGGTGGAAATGCTGTTGCCTTCTTGATGGAACATGAACATTTTACCTATCCGGAGGCGATTCGCTACCTGGCGAAAAAGTATAATATAGAATTAGAAGAAACCGAGCAAAGCGAACAGGACAAAGAGCAGGCTAACGAAAAAGAAAGTATGTACCTGGTGTCGGAATATGCACAGAAGTATTTTCAGAACATATTATTGAATACCGATGAAGGGCAGGCTATAGGCTACTCATATTTTAAAGAGCGTGGCTTTACAGGCGATACTATTAAGAAATTCGGGCTTGGTTATTCTCCCGAAGAATGGGATGCTTTTACTAAAGATGCCTTGGGTAAAGCTTATAAGTTAGATTACCTTGATAAAACAGGTTTTACTATAGTGCGTGAAGACGGCAGGCATATCGATCGTTTCCGCGGACGTGTAATGTTCCCTATACAAAGTATGTCGGGGCGTGTGCTTGGTTTTGGAGGGCGTATTTTAGGTAACGATAAAAAAGCAGCTAAATACCTTAACTCTCCCGAGAGTGATATTTACCACAAAAGTAAAGTGCTGTACGGTATATTTCATGCCAAGCAGTCTATCGCCAAACAGGACAACTGTTACCTTGTTGAAGGGTATACCGATGTTATACAATTCCACCAGGCAGGTATAGAGAATACGGTAGCATCATCGGGAACGGCATTAACACCCGACCAGATACGGCTTATCAGCAGGCTTACTAAAAATATAACCGTTCTTTTTGATGGAGATGCCGCCGGTTTAAGGGCTTCCATTCGTGGTATAGACCTTATTCTTGAAGAGGGTATGAATGTAAAGGTGTGTACCTTCCCTGATGGGGAAGACCCGGACAGCTTTGCAAAGAAAACCCCTCATGATGACCTGGTGGCTTACCTTGCAGAAAATGCGAAAGACTTTATACAATTCAAGGCCGGCCTCCTTATGGATGAGGCGAAGAATGACCCTGTAAAAAAAGCAGGGCTTATAAGGGATATGGTAACCAGTATCTCTAAAATCCCGGACAGGATACAGCGTGAAATATACATACAGGAGTGTGCACGTATCATGGATATTTCTGAGCAGGTACTCGCCAGTACACTGGCGCAGCTTGTACAAAAGGATGTTGTAGATGCAGGTAAAAAAGCAAAGGAGGAGCAGGTAGCAAATGTTATGAAACCTGTGCCTGATGATGAGGGCGGTATGCCTGGGCAGCAGCAAACCCGAATTAATATTCTTGACAGGGTAGAGCAGAAAATAATAGAGATATTATTACTGTACGGAAATATAGAAGAAGAATTTCAGGATGTATACATCAAGTATGATGAGGAAGGTAAGGAGTTTGAGGAAACCGAAAACAAGAATTATAAGGTTTACGAACGTATCTACCTTAACCTTCAGGAAGATGAAATAGAATTTACCAACCCTATGTTCAAAGATCTTTATAAAGCGATTATAGAGAAATATCTTTCGGGAGGCGAACTTGTTATCGACACGTTTCTGAATGACCTTCACCCGGAGTTACAGCACGTAGCTACCGATGTGTATATGCAGGATGAAAAATACTACTTGCACGAGTGGGAAGAAAAAAAGCAGATTCCTGTAAAAGAAAAGGTGGTTACTATTGCCAACTACACCAACGAACATATTGTAGACCTGCGCTGGCTGCTCTTAGGGAGGCTTATACAGGACTTAAAGATGCAGGTGAGCCCGGAAGCAGACAACATGGAAATATTAATGGCTGTGAACGATTACAATACGCTGGTGAATTATCTTTCCCGTAAGCTAAACAGGTTAAGAAGCCAGTTCTATTAAGGGCTAGCCACTAATTACACAAATTTCCACCAATTTTTTATTCAGCAAGCAGCAGTTGATAGTATTGACCCGACTCCACAATAATTTCAAATTTGTGCAATTTGAGTAATTCGTGGCTAAAACTAAAAAAACGCCCCGGTAGTAAGTTCGGGGCGTTTGTCTTTTCAGTACAATATCGGTAAGGCAATACCATACAAGTACTTTATAGTAAGTTTTGTTTTTAGAGTGTAGTGTCTAGTGTTTTTACTAAACTATGTCTAATGTTTTCGCTTTGTTTACAAGGTCTACAAGATTTGTAACGTGTAGTTTTGTAAGCAGGCGCAGCTTATAAGTACTTATTGTCTTTTCGTTTAAGTCAAGAAGCTTTGCAATTTCTTTGTTCTTTTTGCCTTCACTAAGGTAACGCAGTACTTCAATTTCTCTTGAAGACAGTTTTCTGTACAAACGTTCAGATTTTTTACCTTTGTTAAGCAGCGCAAGATTTTTCTTTACAGCTTCGCTAAATACAACTTCGCCATCGTTGACTCTTTTGATGGCATTTTCTAATTCTTCCATTTTGGCACTTTTGTGCACATAGGCAGAAACTCCTGCTTTAAGGGCATTAGGAGCATAAATTTGCTCTGCAAGGTTGGTAAAAATAACTACCTTGGTTTCAGGAAATTCCTTGACAAGCGATTTAACAGCGCTGATACTTGTAAGACCTTCCAATTCAAGGTCGATAACGGCAACATCAACTGTTTTTTTGCCCAATGTGTCAAGAAGGCTGTCCAGGTTGTTAACCACGCCGGCAAAACTAATTTGCGGATTATCGCTAAAATACGATTTCATGCCGTAGTGCACTACGGGGTGATTATCCGCGAGGCATAGTTTGATCATAATTGCTAGATTTTTGGGTTTAGACTATAGTAAATTTAGTAATTTAAATCTTAAAGTATTGTGAATGAAAGAATTTTATTTCAAATTAGGCGGAATTTCGCATACCGGTATTTCTTTCATCTTATGTTGGTTGATCGTATTGAGTCGTTTATAAATTTCAAAAACTTCTTTTTCCCTTCCGGTAAAGTCGTCATGATTTTTCCCGTTTTCCATCTGTTCCATTGCCCATTCCAGTTCGTCGTAGCTTGCGCCAAGCTGGTCTTCATCGCTTCTGTCATCACCAAAAAGTCCGTCTGTTGGCTTAGCAGTAATAATAGTTTCTGTAACACCTAAATGCTTTGCCAGCAATCGTACTTCCGATTTTAAAAGGTCGGCAATAGGGCTAATATCTACACCGCCATCTCCATATTTTGTAAAGAAGCCTACACCAAAATCTTCTACTTTGTTACCTGTTCCGGCTACCAGTGCGCTGTGAAGGCCTGCAAAATAGTATAAAGTTGTCATTCTTAAGCGGGCTCTTGTATTGGCAAGGGTCAGGTTCAGGATGTATGGGTTTTCAGTTTCAGGTAGTTGCTTTTTAAAGGCCTCAAAGATAGGGGTAAGATCGGCATGTGCCGACGTTACGTTAGAAAATTTTTCCTTAAGGTTCTTAATATGTTCTTTTGCACGCGAAACGTGGCTGTGTGCCTGGTGTATGGGCATTTCAACACAAAGGGTGGGTAAACCTGTCTGTGCACATAATGTTGAGGTAAGCGCAGAATCAATTCCGCCAGATATGCCTACAACAAAACCCTTAACTCCTGCGTTCTCTGCATATTCATGCAGCCAGTTTACAATATGTTTGTTTATTGCTTCGGCCTGAAAAGCGGACTTGGTTGCCATAATTGTTCAATATTAATGGGTGAGTTGTATATTTGCCGATAAAATTAAAAAAACCTTAATAAGAAATTACTAATAAAATTACAAAATGAAGAAATGTATCCTTATTCTTTCGCTTTTGGTGTTTGTGGTAGCCTGTAAAAAGGAAAGTGAGGCAGAAAGCAAGATAGCCGAGATACCTGCTCCTAAAGTAGCTATTGAGCGTTTTGATAAAGCTTTTTTTGAAGCAGGTGCTCAGGGCCTGCCCGATCTTAAGGTAAAATACCCTTATCTTTTTCCGGAAGGTAACGAAGATGCGGTATGGCTTAACAAGATGAAAGATCCTTTTATGCTTAAGCTAAAAGCCGAATCGGAGAAGAAATATCCTAACCTTGATAAATTGCAGGATGATATGAGTGCTTTTCTTCAGCATGTAA
The DNA here is from genome assembly GCA_001708385.1 of Flavobacterium psychrophilum. NCBI lineage: Bacteria > Pseudomonadati > Bacteroidota > Flavobacteriia > Flavobacteriales > Flavobacteriaceae > Flavobacterium > Flavobacterium psychrophilum. The sequence continues at coordinate 2,923,005 of CP012388.1, forward strand.
AATATTATTTTCCACAGTTGCCTGTACCCAGGGTTGTTTCGTTAATAACAGACGATACCGATATTAAAGCAGTGTACACTCCTGAGGTTGTAGTTGTGCCATTGAGCCTGTATCTTGGTAAAGACAACTATTTATACGAAGGGCTTAATAAATACGAGATTGAGCAATATGAGCCGTCGCAGATAATGCCGGATATTGTAACTTCTTTCGGATATAATAAAATTGCACCGCCACGCGACAGGCAACTGCTTTCGCTGATGATATACTACGGAAAAGAGCTTTACCTTAAAGATGCACTTATTCCTGAAACACCTGATAATAATAAAATTGGCTATACTAAAGAGCAATTAGAGTGGGCAGAGGCAAACGAGCAGGAAATCTGGAAATACTTTGTGGATAAAAAGCTGTTGTTTGATTCCGACCCGAAATTACCGGCACGATTCATCAACCCTGCGCCTTTTTCAAAATTCTATCTTGAGCTTGATAATGAGTCACCCGGAAGGATAGGCCAGTGGATGGGGTGGCAAATTGTTAAAGCTTACGCAGAAAATAATAAAAATGTACCTTTGCAGGATCTTTTAGCTATGGACGCTAAAACAATTTTTGATAATTCTAAATACAAACCCAAAAAGTAATGTCTGCTAACAATAAAAAAACAGAAATAAAGATACACGTTGAACTTGATGAGAACAATGTTCCGGAAACAATGAGCTGGGACGCACCCGATGGTGGTGTTAAAAATCAGGAGACTAAAGCGTTTATGCTTTCTATGTGGGACAGCAAGCCTCAAGAGAGTATGAGCATTAACCTTTGGACAAAAGATATGCCAGTAGATGAAATGAAGGTGTTTTATCACCAGACGCTTGTTACTATGGCTGAGAACTTTGAACGTGCCACCGGTGACAAAAAAATGACCGATACAATGAGGGATTTCTGTGATTACTTCGCAGAAAAACTGGAAATTACCAAGAAGTAATTTATTTAAAAGGATATGGAAAGCGGCTTAGGCCGCTTTTTCTTTTATATAGCCAGACGGAGTTGTTCCGGTAAATTTTTTAAAATACTGGTTGAACGACGCCTTTGTTTTAAAACCACAATCGTAAGCTATAGCCAAAAGGCGGGTATTTTTTTGTGTATTTGTATCTAACCGAATAAGTACTTCCTTAATACGGTATTCGTTGATGTACTGGTAAAATGTTTTTCCTGCAAACACATTTAATGTCTCACTAATATGATGCCTGTTGATGCCGGATGTAGCAGCAAGCTTTTCCAGAGAGAGGTCTTCGTCTTTGTACAACTGTTTTTCCTGTAGCAATGTTTCAAGCTGATTAAAAATAGCTTCGTGTTTCGTGGTGTCTAATGTCAATTTTCGGTATTCTGAAATGCCAATAGGCGATTCTTCTGTGTTTATATTTTGAATGATTTCTTTCCGTACAATTACTTCGGGCTGTCCGAACCACAATACTAAAACCGGAATAGCGCCCAACAGCATATAAATGATGCTTCGGATGTACGGATTAATGTCAGCATCCATATTTCCAAAAATCAACAATGCAATTTCTACAAAACCCAATGCTGTAAGAATGTATTTTAACCCTTTGATCAAACTGATGTTGCCGTTTGCTAAATTATCTTTTATAGGAGCCAGGATGCCAAAAACAATATGCGACAGTACTATCGGGAAGAACGCTATCTTATTATAAAATTGCAGTACCGATGTGGCTTGCTCAGGATATTGTGCGATGGCGAGTGATGTACAGGCGTATAATGTTATAACCATTATCAAAGGGATGAACAGATACCACATTCTTGCAGGTATAAAGTCGATATCACTCTTCTTTCTGGCGAATAGGTATAGCAATGGCCCATAAGCAAGCTGTATACCTGTATGCATCCTGAAGGTTACTGCCTCATTGTCTACTGCCGTAAATATATAGAGCTTGGCAGCCAGGTGAATTCCGGCGCATACCAAAAGTAACAGCAACAGGTAATTTGCCTTGTCTTTTGGTATTCGCAACAGGATAAATGCGATTGCTAAGGCATTCAGTACCAGTCCCGCAAATAAAATGTAATTCATAATATCTAAATGTGGCTCAAAAATAAGCCTGATACGGTTGTTTTAGTGTTAGGTGAATGTTACTAAATAGGTTTTAAGGTCGCTTAATGATTAATTAACATTGGTTCAAGTGTCTGTTATGTAGTTGTTTGCAGGTACAATTCGTTCGGTATTTACTTTTTTATGATTTTATTATTTAGATGGTCGCACAGGTTTTGTGTTATGCTCAGTTTTGCTCCGGGGAAATTACAAAGGCAGGCCTGTTGCTTTTTACCCGATGTGTTTAACTAATAAAATATTGTATGAAATCTGTTCTAAAAAATCTGATTGCAGTTTTTGTTTTACTATTAATGGGTCATGTTTATGCTCAAAATCCGGCAAAACCACAACGTACTATTGTTGTAATGATTGATGGCTTTGGTGAAGACTATTACCGAAACAGCGATATGCCTAACCTTAATAAAATGGAAAAGGATGGCATTTTTAAAATCGTTCCCTCTATTATGCCAGCAGTTACCAATGTAAACAATGTTGCCATTGCAACCGGAGAACTGCCCAATAAGCATGGTATTACCGGAAACGTATGGTATAATCCTAAAACCAAAGAAGAAGAATTTATAGAAGATCCGGATCTTATCACTGCTCCGACTATTTTCGACAGGGCGAAAACGCTGGGCATCAAGTCTGCATTGTTTTCTGTTAAAAAGAAAACGGTAGATATTATGGCTATCAATACAAATGTATCGTTATGCCCTGAGTGCGATGGCGCTGAAGAATCGGAATGGGCTAAGAAATTTGGTCCGCCACCGGGTGTTTACACTAAAGAAGTTAGCTATTGGATTATGGAGTCGGCGTTGCATACCATGAACAACAATCCTGACCTTGGTTTGATTTACATTCACACTACCGATTATCCTATGCATACCTGGGCGCCCGAAGATCCTAATTCGAAAGAGTTTCTTCATAAGATCGACGAATATATAGGCAAGCTTCATGATGCGGCACCCGATGCTGCGATTCTTGTAACTGCCGACCACGGACTTAATCATAAAGACTTCTGCTGGGATCTGGAAAAAGCCTGCGCTAAACGCAAAACGCCTATCAGGATAGCTATTTCTCCTGAAAAAGACCGTTATTTTAAGCATCACAGGGGTATGGGAGGTTCCGCTTATGTTTACCTTAAAAAGACTAAAGATCTTGAAAAAGTTAAAAAGACATTGCTTTCTCTTGATGGCGTGGAGGCTGTATTAACCAAACAGGAGGCTATTGAAAAATATGGTTTGTTACCGGATCGGGTAGGTGATCTTATGGTTTTAGGAAATAAGCTAACCGTGTTTGGCCAACTTGCAGACGTAGAATCAGAAAAACTGCCAGCGAATTACCGCAGCCACGGATCGACTTACGAATGTATAGTTCCGTTATTTGTGTATAACGCAAAACAGGCTCCGGGAGCTTCATTTTTCGACCATAACTACAAATTGGCCGCATGGTTATATCGCTAATTTTCAGATAATTGTTTTATTGCACTTTCTGCTCTCAACAATGTAATTTAAAAAGTGCAACATTGTTTGGTTTAAAACTCTCTCTATGAGTGCCTTAACTGAACAATGTTGCACTTTTGGTATGTTAAATGCATAATATTCTGCGGATGCCTGAAAACTTAATTCAAACAGCAATTATTGCTTCATTTTATCGTGCGAATATTGCAGGTAAATATTGTAATTTGCTTTAAGCAGGTCGGTTTTTATAGCCTGGTTGTACAGCGAATCATTTAAACCATCAATCAGTTTCAGGTCGACAAAATCATATTTGTAGTTGGACAGTCTGTTGATTTCGTTTCTTCCCTCTTCGATCATCTTGAGTTTATCGGCCGGTTTAGTTTTATCAATGGCTGAAACCGTCCTGTCTACAACGATCTTAATTTTGTTGATGCTGTCAAAACTCGGGTATAATCCCAGTTGCGGGTTTTGCGAGATGTACTGCTCAATATATACCTGAAAGTCATTAAGGTTGGTGCTGTAAAAATGCTCCGACTCTTTGTATTGGTCCATTAGCAGGTATTCTACATTTTTGTTAGAACCGGTTTCTTTCTGGCATGATACAATACATAATGTTGCCAGTATATAGAATAGGTGTATACGCTTCACTTTAGTGCGGATGGTTAAGTTTTATAAAAATCCCTGATTGTCAAAAATTCCCTGGTTTACTTCGCTGATGTAGTCGAGTACCGCGTCACGGCCCGTACCTTCGGTAGAAGATGTTACAAAATATTGTGGCATCTCTGCCCAGTTATTGGCAAGCATCGATTTACGGTATGCAGCAATGTGCTGGTCTACCTTTCCGCGGCTTATTTTATCAGCTTTAGTGAAGATAATACAAAACGGAACCTCAGTTTCTCCCAGGTACTCCAGGAATTCAAGGTCTATCTTTTGTGCTTCAAGGCGGATATCTATAAGTACAAATGCGCAAACCATTTGTTCACGGCGTTCAAAATAATCGGTGATAAATTTCTGGAATGTCTCTTTTGTAGACTTAGATACACGTGCATAGCCGTATCCCGGTAAATCGACAAGGAACCAGTTTTCGTTTATCTTAAAGTGATTGATAAGCTGGGTTTTACCCGGTCTTCCGGATGTTTTTGCAAGGCTGTTACGGCCTGTAAGCATGTTGATAAGCGACGACTTACCTACGTTACTCCTGCCGATGAAAGCGTACTCCGGCAACGGCTCTTTTGGGCATTTGCTAACCTCAGAATTGCTTATTATAAATTCGGCAGTATTAATTTTCATGTCTTTATATTTTGTTGCAAAGTTAGTGTAAAATTTTTTAGGGTATGATTTGACGGTGAATTGCACTAATTTCTATCGTTGCTGATAAATAAGATTGCTCTAATTTGCGGTATTCGTGAAATTCGCGGCAAAAAATCTTCCACAATTTACCACTTTAAATAAAAAACCACGAATTATGGTAATTCGTGGTTTATAGCTATCCGGCGTATGCCGTAAAATTATTCTTCTCTTAAAAGGTGTTGTGCAGTATCCAGTTTTTTAAGCCATTCATGCATTAGTCGGTTAAACTCATCCGGGTGCTCCATCATGGCAGCGTGTCCGCATTTATCTATCCAGTATAACGATGAGTTAGGCAGTAGCTTATGGAACTCTTCGGCAACATCCGGAGGTGTTACGTTATCGTTCTTGCCCCATATAATACATGTAGGAATATGCATTTTTGGTAAATCCTTAGCCATGTTGTGGCGAATAGCGCTCTTTGCGATAGTAAGGGTTTTAATAAGCTTAATACGGTCGTTTGCCATAGCATATACCTCGTCTACAATTTCTTTTGTAGCAATGGCAGGATCATAAAATACATCGCCTGCTTTTTTCTGTATGTACTCATAATCACCTCTTCGCGGGTAGCTGTCGCCCATAGCGCTTTCATAAAGGCCTGAACTTCCGGTGATAATAAGCCCCATCATTTTTTCGGGGTACATTTTAGTGTGGTATAGTGCAATATGTCCGCCAAGCGAGTTGCCCAGCAATATCACCCGGTCAAAACCTTTATAGGTTATAAAGTCTTTAACCCAGCGGGCAAAAGCTTTTACGTTGGTTTTTAAAATGCTCTGAGTGTAAATAGGGAGTTCCGGAATGACTACTTTGTAGCCTATTTTCGGGAAATACTCCGCTACTCCGCCGAAATTGCTTAGGCCTCCCATAAGTCCATGTAGTATGATTATCGGTGTTCCTTCGCCGGCTTCAAAATAAGTATATTTACCGTCTTTTTTCGTAGTGTACATTTTCTGTTCTAAACAAATTCAATTGTCGCAAATATATAATATTATACCTTAAAAAGAATTTTACTACATAATATTTGGGTTATTTTTTAACCTTTGCGGACATTTTCGCTCAATTTAAAATTTCAGATCTATAAGTGCCTAAATATCAGTTTTAGTCTTATTAACAAATTTTATTAGTTTTTCGTTTTCTGCATTGTCAATGTTAAGTTGTCTTAAAAAATTATAAATCTTACATTAAATTTTTAGGCAGCCTGCATTTTTTCTAAAAATCGTCTTTATAGGCTTTGTAGGACTTTTTTTTCAGGTGGTAGTAAAACTCCAAAACTTATCAACAAAGTGGTAGGAAGTGGTATAAAGTGGTAAAATATATCTATATTTGCTTTATAAACTGTGTAAACGTAACTACTTGAATACCATTATCGGAACATACGAATGTAAGGTAGATTCAAAGGGAAGGCTGATGTTGCCTGCTCCTTTGAAGAAGCAATTGCATGCCGGACTGGAAGATGGATTCGTGTTAAAACGTTCGGTTTTTCAGCCTTGCTTAGAGCTGTATCCTATGGCAGAGTGGAATAAAATGATGCAGAAAATAAACAAGCTGAACCGGTTTGTGAAAAAGAATAACGACTTCATCAGGAGGTTTACCGCCGGTGTAAAGGTTATAGAGATTGATGCGACAGGAAGGCTGCTTATACCTAAAGATCTTTTTGTGTTTGCTGAAATGGATAAAGACGTAGTGCTTTCGTCTGCAGTAAATATTGTTGAGATATGGGATAAAGATAAATACGAAAAATCTATCGACGATTCTGCTGTAGATTTTGCAGATCTGGCAGAAGAAGTAATGGGTAATTTAATGGATGACGAAGATGGAATATCATAACCCGGTTTTATTGAAAGAAACGGTTGATGGCCTAAATATAAAGCCGGACGGAATATATGTTGATGTAACCTTTGGTGGTGGAGGCCATTCAAGGGAAATAATGAAAAGGCTGGGGCCGAACGGTAAATTGTTTGGTTTTGATCAGGATGAAGATGCACAGGCAAATATTATAGATGATGAACGTTTTGTACTGATCCCTGAAAATTTCAGGTTCATTAAAAGGTTTCTTCGCTTTCATAATATTAAAGCTGTAGATGGTATCCTTGCGGATCTTGGAGTTTCATCGCATCAGTTTGATGTTCCGGAGCGCGGTTTTTCTACCCGTTTTGAAGCAGAGCTGGATATGAGGATGAGTAAAAAGAATGAGTTAAACGCTTTTGTAGTAATTAATGATTATGAGGAAGCTGATATAAAGAGGGTTCTTTTTGATTATGGGGAGCTGAAAAATGGTGGAGCGATGGCGCATGTAATTGTAGAAGCAAGAAAAGAAGCGCCTATAAAAAACTCTGAACAGCTTAAAAAGGTTTTATCAAGGTTTCTTCCGGGGCATAAAAGCAATAAAATACTGGCGCAGATCTATCAGGCAATACGAATAGAAGTAAACCAGGAGATGGATGTGCTAAAGGAGTTTTTAGAGCAGTCGCTTGAAATTCTGAATCCGGGCGGAAGGTTGAGCGTTATATCCTATCACTCGCTGGAAGACAGGCTGGTTAAGCGTTATATGCGAAACGGAATGTTTGAGGGGGAGCCGGAACGCGATATGTTTGGCAATTTCTCGGTTCCGTTTAAAAGTATTGAAAAACTGATTGTTCCTACAGAAGAGGAAATAAAGATAAACAACAGGGCGCGTAGCGCTAAGCTAAGGGTAGCAGAAAAAAAATAAGAGTATGAAAGGCGGGGTTATTAATTTATTGAAAGCAAAATATCTTGTAGACCAAGGGTCTATGAAGAACTGGCGCTTTATAATATTCCTTGTTCTTGTGTGTATTGTTATGATTGCGAACTCTCATAATTACGAGCAAAAAATTTTCAGGATAAGCGCAATGGAGACGGAAGTGAAAGAACTTCGATCGGAATTTGTAGATATGCGCTCAGAGCTTATGGAGCTGAAGATGGAATCTACGGTATCGCGTAAAATGGAGGAGAGGCAAATTTTTCCTTCGTCGGTACCGCCAACAAAGATCAAAGTGGTAAAGGAAGAGAAAAAAGGATTCTTTGAAAAATTATGGCAGTAGATAACGATAAAAAAATATCGAAAAGGATGTACCTGGTAGCCGCCGCAATTTTTGTGATGGCTCTTCTGGTTACTATCAAGCTTGCCAATATTCAGTGGGTAGAGGGTGATTATTACCGTCAGCTGGCTAAAGAGCGTACGGTTAAGAATTTCACCATTCCTGCGAACAGGGGTAATGTGTATTCTGCCGATGGCAGCCTTCTGGCGACATCTATTCCTAATTATAAGATACGCTTTGATGCTATGGCACCAAACGCTAAAGATTTTAATAAATATTTGGAGCCGCTCGCCGATTCGCTGTCAAAAATGTTCGGAAAGCCATCTGAAGATTACTACAGTGAGCTTAAGAGGGCGAGGGCAAAAAAGAACAGGTATCTTTTGGTAGCAAGGGATTTAAGCTTTACCGAGTACATGCGTATAAAAAGTTTTCCGCTTTTTAACCTGGGCGCTTTTAAAGGTGGAGTTATAACAGAGCAGAGAACGATCCGTGAGCATCCGATAGGTAAAATTGCAAAAAGGACTATTGGTTATGATGAACTTGACTATGCAGGAAATAATAAAAAGATTGGTATAGAAGGGGCTTTTGCCAGATACCTTAATGGTAAAGATGGCAAGCGAATGATGCAGAAGATAGCTAAAAACCAATGGAAGCCAATTAGTGATAATAATGAAGTAGAGCCCGTTGACGGTCTTGATATAGTGTCTACCATAGATGTTTATATTCAGGATATTGCCCACCATGCGTTGCTTAAGCAATTGGAGCACTACGAGGCTGACCACGGTTGTGTAGTGGTTATGGAAACCAAAACAGGTTACATAAAAGCAATATCTAACCTGGGGCGTGCCACAGACGGTTCTTATTATGAAACGATAAACTATGCTGTAGGAGAGTCTCAGGAGCCGGGATCTACATTTAAGCTTGCTGGGCTTATTGCTTTGCTTGAAGATAAAAAAGTAGATACCAGCAAGGTTTACGACTGTAAAGGTGGCGATATAATTATTCACAAGCGCCATGTGCGTGACTCTAAAAAAGGCGGGTACGGAAAAGTATCGCTGGCGAGAGGATTCGAGTTGTCATCTAACACAGTGCTTGTTCAGGCGGTGTATGAAAATTATAAAGATGAGCCACAGGCTTTTGTAGACAGACTTAACAGTTTCGGACTTAATAACAAGCTGGGTATCTCTATAATAGGCGAAGGCAAACCAAGTATACCACAGCCGCAGGATAAGTCGTGGTCAAGAGTGTCGCTTCCATGGATGGGCTTTGGTTACGGAGTACACTTGACACCATTGCAGACACTTACATTTTATAATGCGGTAGCAAATAACGGCGAAATGGTAAAGCCCTTGTTTGTTCAGGAGATTAAAGAGTGGGACAGGACAATTAAAAAGTTCGATAAAGAAGTTATCAATCCTAAGATATGTTCTCAGGAGACTATAAATAAAGTTAAGGCTGTAATGAAGAATGTGGTTAAAAAAGGTACAGGTTCAAAGCTGTATTCACCTAATTTTTCAATGGCAGGAAAAACAGGTACTGCACAGGTTAACTATGGTGGAGGTAAAGGAGATGAGATGTATTACTCATCATCGTTTGCAGGTTACTTCCCGGCAGAAAACCCACAGTACTCATGTATCGTAGTGGTGCATAAGCCAAGCCGAAGCAAAGGTATTTATGGTGCAGATGTATCGGGGCCGGTTTTTAAAAGAATCGCCCAAAAAATATATACCGATGTTCCTTCTACCAACAAGGTGAAGAAACTAAACGGAAAGATTAAAGAGCAGGAGCAGTTATATGCTTCATATTATGATAAAGAGGCAAAAGCTAAAGATGTAATACCAAACATAGTTGGTATGAGTGGTATGGATGCCGTGGCTCTGCTTGGTAACATGGGGCTTAAAGTACAGGTAATAGGCGTTGGTAAAGTAAAAAAACAATCGCTGAAACCGGGAGAAACAGTTAGTAAAAATCAAACCATAACACTGGAATTATAGTGATTTTAAGGGATATTTTATACAGGGCATCTATTGAGGCGGTGAAAGGCGCCACAGATATTGATGTGAACAAAATTGAGTTTGATTCGCGCCTGGTTAAAGAAGGTGACGTGTTTGTGGCTATCCGCGGTACGATTAGCGATGGACACAGCTTTATTGATAAGGCCGTAAGCCTTGGCGCAGCAGCAATTGTTTGCGAAGAAATGCCCGAAGAAACTGTTGAAGGCATCACTTATATTCAGGCTAAAAGTGCAAGTGCGGCATTAGCACACATGGCGGCTAACTATTACGGTAACCCGTCGCACAATGTAAAGCTTGTAGGTATAACTGGTACTAACGGTAAAACTACTATAGCATCATTGCTATATCAGTTGTTTAAAAATGCAGGATACAAAACAGGGCTGTTAAGCACTGTAAAAATAATGGTAGACAATACGGAGTATAAAGCTACGCATACAACGCCCGATTCGCTTACTATAAATAAGTATTTAAAAGAGATGGAAGAAGTGGGTTGTGAGTATTGCTTCATGGAAGTAAGCTCTCACGGTATCCACCAGAACAGGACAGCAGGCCTTGAGTTTGCGGGTGGTGTATTTACCAATCTGTCTCATGATCACCTGGATTATCACAGCTCTTTTGCGGAATACAGGGATGTAAAGAAAAGGTTCTTTGACGAATTGCCAAAAGGTTCTTTCGGACTTGTTAATGTTGACGACAAGAACGGACTTATAATGCTTCAGAATACAAAAGCTAAAAAGCTTACGTATGCACTGAAAACGTATGCCGACTATAAAGCAAATATACTGGAAAACCAGTTGTCGGGACTACTGCTTAAAATAAACGAGCAGGAAGTATGGGTTAAGCTTATAGGAACTTTCAATGCGTATAACCTGCTTGCTATTTATGCTACGGCGGTTAACCTGGGCCTTGAAAATGTAGAGGTATTGCGACTTATGAGTGAGTTGGAAAGTGTTTCAGGAAGGTTTCAGTTTATAGTGTCTGAAAGTAAGGTAACTGCTATTGTAGATTATGCACATACACCCGATGCATTAGAGAATGTGCTTAGCACTATTGAAAATATTCGCACGCGTAACGAACAGCTTATTACGGTTGTAGGTTGTGGTGGCGACAGGGATAAAACAAAACGCCCGATTATGGCGCACATCGCATCAAACATGAGTGATAAAGCCATTTTTACTTCAGACAATCCGCGTAGCGAAGTGCCTGAAGATATTATTGAAGACATGGAAAAAGGCGTAGAGCCTCAGAATTATAAAAAAACAATTGCGGTGGTAGACAGAAAACAGGCTATAAAGATTGCCTGTCAGCTTGCAAGGCCAAACGACATTATACTCATAGCCGGAAAAGGGCATGAGACCTACCAGGAAATCAAAGGGGAGCGTTTTCACTTTGATGACATGGAAACAGTAAAAGAGATTTTAGAGCAACTAAACAAATAGCGGGAACATATGCTGTATTATTTATTCGAGTATTTAGACAAACAGTTAGATGTGCCGGGCACGGGGGTGTTTCAGTACATAACTTTCCGTTCCGGTTTGGCGATTATATTGTCGCTCCTAATCTCTACCGTATTTGGTAAAAAGATCATCAACTTCCTTAGGAAACAGCAGGTGGGTGAAACAGTTCGCGAGCTGGGCCTTGAAGGTCAGTCGCAGAAAGCAGGTACGCCAACAATGGGAGGGCTTATTATTATCATCTCAACCCTTATTCCTGTGATATTGCTTGCCAAGCTGGATAACATCTATGTAATGCTGCTTATCATCACCACATTATGGATGGGTACAATTGGTTTTATTGACGATTATATTAAAATATTTAAGAAAGATAAAGAAGGTCTTAAAGGTAAATTTAAAGTGGTAGGCCAGGTAGGGCTTGGATTGATAGTAGGGTATATACTTTACTTTCACCCGGCAGTAACGGTAAGGACTGATACCGGAAAGGTAAACATCTACAATCAGCAGAGTGTAAATGTTATCTCTCAGGGAGGTCAGGAAGAAAAATCGACAGCTACTACTATTCCGTTCTTTAAAAATAATGAGTTTGATTATGCCGAGCTGCTTTCATGGGCAGGCGATGGCTACAAAGATTATGCATGGCTGATATTTATACCGATTGTGATCTTTATTATCACTGCGGTATCTAATGGCGCCAACCTTACCGATGGTATAGACGGGCTCGCCGCGGGAACATCGGCAATTGCTGTACTCGCATTGGGCATCTTTGCATTTGTATCTGGTAATATTATTTTTTCAAATTACCTGAATATAATGTACATACCCAATTCGGGAGAAATGACGGTGTATATAACTGCGTTTGTGGGGTCGCTCATAGGTTTCCTCTGGTATAATACCTACCCCGCGACTGTGTTTATGGGAGATACGGGAAGTTTAACCATAGGTGGAATTATAGCAGTACTGGCAATAGCAGTTAGAAAAGAGTTACTGATACCTGTACTGTGCGGTATCTTCCTGGCAGAAAACCTTTCGGTAGTGCTTCAGGTAGGATACTTTAAATACACGAAGAAGAAATTTGGTGAGGGCAGAAGAATATTTTTAATGTCGCCTCTGCACCACCACTACCAGAAAAAGGGATATCACGAAAGTAAGATCGTTACCCGCTTCTGGATTGTAGCCATACTGTTAGCAATATTCTCACTGGTGTCCTTAAAACTAAGATAGATTATGAGACTAGTTATACTTGGTGGAGGGGAAAGCGGTGTTGGTACTGCTATCCTGGGAAAGAAAAAAGGTTATGATGTTTTTATCTCTGATTTCGGTAAAATAAAAAACAATTACAAAGAAGTTCTTGCACTTAATAAACTGGACTGGGAAGAGGAAAAGCATACAGAAGAATTAATTCTAAATGCAGATGTGGTAATGAAAAGCCCGGGAATACCTGATAAGTCGCCCATTGTAAAGGCGATTAGAGCAAAAGGGATTCCAGTAATATCAGAGATTGAGTTTGCATACCAGTTTTTAGATGTTGACACAATAGGCATTACCGGCAGCAACGGTAAAACCACCACGACAATGCTAACGCACCACCTGCTAAAACAGGGTTCGCTAAATGTTGGACTGGCGGGAAATATAGGTAAGAGCTTTGCCTGGCAGATTGCCGAAAATAAGCACGAGGGATATGTATTGGAGTTGAGCAGCTTTCAGCTGGACGGTATAGAAACATACAGGCCGCATATAGCAGTGATAACCAACATAAGCCCTGACCACCTGGATCGCTACGAGTACAAATATGAGTTGTATATAGCGGCAAAGTTCAGGATAACGATGAATCAGACAGAAGACGATTTTCTGATCTATGATGCAGATGATGAGATTATTTCAAAATGGCTGGAAAGCAACACGATTAAAGCACAAACCATTCCGTTCTCGCTGACTAAGGAGGTTGAAAACGGGATTTACGTAAAAGAAGACACTATTATCAGCAACATTAATAAAGACGAATTTACCATGCCTACCAACGAACTGTCACTAGAAGGAAAACACAATATCAAAAATGCAATGGCAGCAACAGCAGTTGCGCAATTAATGCGTATAAGGAAACAAACGATAAGAGAAAGTCTTTCTAATTTCCAGGGGGTAGAGCATCGTTTAGAGAATGTATTAAAAATACAGAACGTACAGTATATCAACGACAGTAAAGCAACTAACATAAACTCAACATTTTATGCTCTTGACAGCATGAAAACCCCAACCGTATGGATTGTTGGTGGTGTTGATAAGGGTAATGACTATAGTGAGCTGATGTCTTTAGTTAGAGAAAAAGTAAAAGCAATAGTGTGCCTGGGTGTTGATAACAGGAAAATAATGGATGCTTTTAGCAATGTGGTAGATGTGATGGTAGAAACATCAAGCATGGCAGAAGCTGTAAAAGTGGCACAAAAACTAGCTGAAAAAGGTGATACAGTATTGTTATCTCCGGCATGTGCAAGTTTTGATTTATTTGAAAATTACGAAGAACGCGGAAAGCAATTTAAAAACGCGGTTCAGAATTTATAATATATAAAATAGTCGCTCTGTCATTCTGAGCGAAGTGCAACGGAGTCGAAGAATCTCAAAATGAGATATCTCCCTATGGTCGAAATGACAAAAAAGAATATAAAAACAAATGAAAGAACTAATCAATAACCTGAAAGGAGACAAAGGCATATGGTCATTCGTGATGCTGCTTGCGCTTATCTCGTTCATGCCAGTTTTCAGCGCAAGCACAAACCTTGTGTATGTGATAGGTAAGGGGTCAACTATTGGTTACCTGGTTAAGCATTTGGTTCATATTTTCATTGGTTTCGGTCTTATTTATTTTGTGCATAAGGTGCCATATCATTATTACAAGGGGATATCGCAGATAGCCTTGCCAATTGTGGCACTGCTGCTTATTTATACTTTCCTTCAGGGTACGGTGATAGACGGTGCAAATGCCAGCCGTTGGATAAAAGTACCTTTTATTGGGGTAACCTTCCAGACATCGACACTGGCATCTATAGTGCTTATGGTATATGTAGCGCGCTACCTTGCCAAGATGGAAGACAAAGAAATTACATTTAAGGCATCGCTCTTGGAATTATGGCTTCCGGTATTTGCTATACTGGCACTAATATTACCGGCCAACTTCTCTACGGCAGCACTTATCTTTTCAATGATATGTATGCTTGTATTTGTAGGCAGGTATCCGTTACGCTATTTAGGAACTATCATCGCGGCAGGAATACTATTTCTTGCGTTGTTTGTTGGTTTTGCGAAAGCATTTCCGGATGCAATGCCAAACAGGGTAGATACCTGGATGAACCGTTTGGAACGATTTACATCGGATGAGCCTAACGAGGACGATTACCAGATTGAAAAAGCAAAAATTGCTATAGCATCGGGAATGGTATACGGGCTAGGTCCGGGTAAGAGTGTTCAGAAGAACTTCCTTCCGCAGTCATCTTCCGATTTTATCTTCGCCATTATTGTTGAAGAGTACGGACTGGCAGGTGGATTGGCTGTATTGACATTATACCTGATGTTGTTCTTTAGATTTCTCGTAACAGCACATAAGTCGAAATCGCTCTTTGGTAAATTACTGATCGTGGGACTTGGTTTCCCGATAATCTTCCAGGCACTTATTAATATGGGTGTGGCGGTAGAACTTCTTCCGGTAACGGGACAGACATTGCCGCTTATAAGTAGTGGCGGTAGTTCGGTTTGGATGACATGTATATCCATAGGTATCATTATCAGTGTTACGAAGAAAGAAGAAGAGATAGCGCAGGAAGCAGCAGAAAAAGAAGAACGCGAAGCAACATTGCAACGCATGATAGACGAGCATATACTTAGGGAACAACAGGAAGAGGAAGCGAAAGCACTGGCAGAAACCGAAGGCGAAGTGCAATCTTCACAACCTGCGGCCTTCTCAATAGAAGACAGGTCGAAGAATCCGATGAGTGCAGTGTTTGGAAAGTAGATATTAGTGGACTGTCCGATGTCGGAAGTCCGAAGTTTATAAGCAGGGAGCTGAACTTTGCAGCTTAGCTACTCTGCTACTTTGAAACTATAAGATGGAAAAAAAGAAATTCATATTAAGCGGTGGCGGTACAGGCGGGCACATTTACCCGGCCATTGCTATTGCTAATGAATTAAAAGAAAGATTTCCTGATAGCGAGATACTGTTTGTAGGTGCCAGCGACAAGATGGAGATGCAAAAAGTACCTCAGGCAGGATATAAGATCATTGGTTTGTGGATTGCAGGTATACAAAGAAAGCTAACGCTTGACAATGCAATGTTTCCACTAAAGCTAATGAGCAGCATTTTAAAATCGAGAAAGATTATAAAAGAGTTTAAGCCAGATGTGGTAATAGGTACAGGTGGTTTTGCCAGCGGGCCTTTGCTACGGGCAGCCGGAGGAATGGGGGTTCCGACGGTTATCCAGGAGCAGAATTCGTTTCCCGGGAAAACCAATAAGTGGCTGGCTCAAAAGGCAAAAAAAATATGTGTTGCCTATGATAACCTTGAACGATTTTTTCCGGCGGAGAAAATAGTGTTTACAGGAAATCCGGTTCGCAGCGATATACTGGATGTAGAAGGTAACAGGGAAGAAGCTATAAAACGCTTTGAGCTGGATGCGGAAAAGAAAACATTACTGGTTTTAGGAGGCAGCCTTGGTTCTAGAAGAATTAACCAGTTGATAGCAAAAGAGGTTACGTGGCTTTTAGCACAGGGGGTACAGGTAATATGGCAGTGTGGTAAATTTTATTTTGAAGAGTACCAGCATTTCGGCGATAAAGAGAATGTAACGGTGCTTTCGTTCATAGACAGGATGGATTTGGTGTATGCTGCGGCAGATGTGGTAATATCACGTTCGGGGGCATCATCAGTGTCAGAACTTTGTCTTGTGGGTAAGCCGGTGTTGTTTATTCCTTCGCCAAATGTAGCTGAAGATCACCAGACTAAAAATGCACAGGCTATTGTAGATAAAGAAGGCGCATTGCTATTGAAAGAAGTGCAATTAGATACACAGTTTCAGCCCGTATTTTCTGATTTGATAACCAATCAGGAGAAGCAGCAAAAACTGGGTGCGAACATAAAGACGCTCGCAAAAGCAAATGCTACCAAAGATATAGTTGACGAAATTACAAAGTTACTGAGGGGCTAAGGTACTTAGGGAACAATAATAATATTAGAAGGAGCTTTTAGAAACCTATGATTCTAGGAAACTAAGCACCTAAGAAACTTGAAAAGAAGAATGGATTTAAACCAGATACATAACGTCTATTTTGTAGGTATTGGAGGCATTGGAATGAGTGCCCTTGCCCGCTATTTTAAATTTATAGGCAAGAATGTAGCCGGTTATGACAAAACACCAACGCAGCTTACAGATGAACTAAAGGCGGAGGGTATAGCGATCCATTTTGATGATAAGGTAGAGCTTATTGCGCTGCCGTTTCTGAATAAAGAAAATACGCTGGTGGTAATAACACCTGCGGTGCCTAAAAATCACCTGCAATGGAACTACTTCCTGCAAAACGGATTTGTAGTTAAAAAACGTGCGGAAGTATTGGGTATTATTACCAAAGACACCTACTGTTTTGCAGTGGCAGGTACACATGGTAAAACAACTACGTCGAGCATTTTGGGACACGTACTGTACGAAAGCGGACTTGATGTTACAGCCTTTTTGGGTGGTATTGTAGAAAACTACAATTCTAACCTTATTGGTAGCGGTAAAACAATAACGGTTGTTGAGGCAGATGAGTTTGATCGTTCGTTTCTTCACCTGCATCCGAATATTGCCTGCGTAACGTCTATGGATGCTGACCATTTGGATATTTATGGCGATACAGCTTCGATAGAGGCATCGTTCAGGGAGTTTGCAGATAAGGTAGAGGATAAAAGGAATTTGTTTGTTACCAACGGCCTTCCGTTAGAAGGGGTTACTGTAGGAGTAGGCGAGGGTGAGTTCTCTGCTGTAAACATCCGTATTGAAAACGGATGGTATGTATTTGACGTGGTTACACCTCATGAAACGATTACCGATCTAAAATTTGCATTACCGGGTCATCATAACCTTACCAATGCGCTTTTAGCATTCGCTATGGCAAAAACATACGGAGTTCCGTCTGACGATATAAGAAAGGCACTGGAGACCTTTAAAGGGGTTAAAAGAAGGTTTTCATACCAGATTAAAAAACAAGGGTTGGTGTACATAGATGATTATGCGCATCATCCAACAGAAATAAACGCGGTACACCAGGCGGTTACAGAGTTGTACCCTAATGAAAAAGTGTTGGCTGTGTTTCAGCCGCACCTTTTTAGCCGCACAAAAGATTTTGCCGATGGGTTTGCAAAAAGCCTGTCTGCTTTTGAGAACATAGTGTTGCTGGATATTTATCCGGCACGCGAACTGCCGATGGAAGGAATAACTTCTAAATGGCTGTTGGAAAAGATAGAGAACCCGAACAAAAAACTGGTTTCAAAAACCGATCTGCTTCCGTTTTTAAAGATGTCGGATGCTACGGTTATAATAACCATCGGAGCGGGTGATATTGGTGAGATGGTACCGGAAATTAAGAAGGTTTTAGATGAAAAAAACTAACTGGAATAACATAAGATTGGTGCTGATTTTCGGCGTCGTGATTTTCCTGTATTCTTTTACATCAAAACGTAATGAAAACAGGTTGCTAAAAGAGGCTGATATTGAATTTGCAGAGGCTGAGGACTTTATTACGCACGAGAAAGTTAATAACTTGTTGATACAAAATTTCGGGAGTATAAAAAGCATCCGAAAAGATAAATTAGATTTGAATAGCGTGGAAAAATCCCTTGACAAAAACCCAATGATTGACAAGGCAGAGGTTTACGCTACGGTAGATGGGAAATTGAAGGCGATAATTTCGCAACGAAAGCCTATTGCCAGAATTTTTCAGGGGAGCAATTCGTTTTATATAGATCAGAAAGGTAGTAAAATGCCCTTATCAGAAAGTTATACAGCAAGGGTGCCTCTGGTAACAGGCGAGGTAGATAGCATAGATAAGCAAAAGCTTAATAAACTGCTTAACTACATCAACGATGATGGCTTCCTTAAAAAGAATATTATAGGGCTGGAGGTTAAGTCTACGGGCAGCCTCAGGATGAAGACAAGAAACTATGGTTACGAGATTGTTTTTGGGAGTCCGGTAAACATAGAGAAAAAATTTAATAATTATAAGGCATTCCTCCAGGATGCGGTAAAAGATACACTGATAGATCAGTACAAAACAATAAATCTGAAATTTACACAACAGGTTGTGTGCACCAAAAAATAGGGGTTATGGAAAAAGACAGCATTGCAGTAGGTTTAGATATCGGGACAACGAAGATTGTCGCGATGATAGGCAGGAAAAATGAGTATGGAAAACTGGAGATACTAGGTGTTGGAAAATCCAAAAGCCTTGGTGTGGCCAGAGGTGTTGTTAATAACATTACACAGACGATACAGTCTATTCAGCAAGCTATAGTAGAAGCTGAAACGGATAGCGGATATAAAATAAACGATGTGGTGGTAGGTATTGCCGGCCAGCATATACGCAGTATTCAGCACAGTGACTATATCAGCAGGAATAATCCTGAAGAAGTGATAGGTGATGCGGATATTGATTTGCTTATTAACCAGGTGCACAAACTGGCAATGCTTCCGGGGGAAGAGATCATCCACGTATTGCCGCAGGAATTTAAAATTGACGGTCAGAACGAAATAAAAGAACCTATCGGTATGTATGGTGGCAGGCTGGAAAGCAGTTTCCATGTTGTTGTAGGTCAGGCATCATCCATCCGTAATGTAGGGCGATGCATAAAAAGTTCGGGCCTTGATCTTTCAGGTTTAACCTTAGAGCCTCTGGCTTCTGCAGATGCAGTATTAAGCCAGGAAGAAAAAGAAGCAGGTGTAGCACTTATCGATATAGGTGGTGGTACAACAGACCTTGCAATCTTTAAAGATGGTATCATTCGCCATACGGCAGTTATACCTTTTGGAGGTAATGTTATTACAGACGACATCAAAGAAGGATGTTCTATTATAGAAAAACAGGCAGAATTGCTTAAGGTGAAATTCGGATCTGCATGGCCGGGTGAAAATAAAGACAACGAGATTGTTTCTATTCCCGGATTACGCGGACGCGAGCCCAAAGAAATTTCGCTTAAAAACCTGTCTAAAATTATCCATGCCCGCGTGGTAGAGATTATCGAGCAGTTGTTTGCAGAGATCAAGGCTTACGGGCACGAAGATCCACGCAAGAAACTTATAGCCGGCATTGTATTAACAGGCGGCGGTGCTCAGTTAAAGCACATCAAACAACTGGTAGAATACATTACAGGTATGGACACCAGGATAGGCTACCCTAACGAGCACCTGGCAGGCAACTCTGACGAAGAGATATCAAGCCCGTTATATGCAACAGCAGTAGGACTTGTAATGAATAGCCTTCGCAACAACACCCAAAGCGCAACACCGCTGGTAGAATTGCAAAAACCGGTAGAACAGCCTGTATACAGGCAACCGGTAGTACAGGCAGTAGTTATTCCCGAACCTGTAGCAGAAGTGCACGAAGAGGAGCTGGAGACAGTAGCGGTACAACAACAGGTACGGAAAGTAGAAGAGTCTACAGAGAAAAGAGTAAAGAGGTCATTTTTTGACAAATACATTGACAAGATTAAAGATTTTTTAGATAACGCAGAATAAAACCCGATTGATATGATGAGCAACTCAGAATTTGGAAGCATTTCGTTTGATTTACCCAAAAATCAGTCAAACGTGATCAAGGTAATTGGTGTTGGTGGAGGCGGTAGCAACGCGATAAACCACATGTTTAAGCAGGGAATCAAAGGTGTTGATTTTATTGTGTGCAATACAGATTCACAGGCTTTGCAAAATAGCCCTGTGCCAAACAAAATACAGCTGGGTATCGGACTTACCGAAGGCCTTGGTGCAGGAGCAAACCCTGAAGTAGGACAACAGTCTGCTTTAGAGAGTATAGATGATATTGAGAAAATGCTGGATACCAATACCAAGATGATTTTCATCACGGCAGGTATGGGCGGTGGTACCGGTACCGGTGCGGCTCCTGTAATTGCACAGCTTGCCAAAGAAAGAGATATTCTTACGGTAGGTATTGTTACCATTCCTTTCCAGTTTGAAGGTAAGGTACGTTCTGAGCAGGCACTATCGGGTGTGGAAAGGCTTAGAAAACAAGTTGACTCTTTAATCGTTATCAACAATAATAAACTACGTGAAGTGTATGGTAACCTTGGCTTTAAAGCAGGGTTCTCTAAAGCGGATGAAGTGTTAGCAACTGCCTCAAGGGGTATTGCTGAAGTTATTACGCACCACTACACACAAAATATTGACCTTAAGGATGCCAAAACGGTACTATCTAACAGTGGTACTGCAATAATGGGATCGGCTATTGCGTCGGGCGATAACCGTGCTAAAGAAGCTATTGTTGAAGCTTTGGATTCTCCACTATTAAACGACAACAAGATTACAGGCGCTAAAAACGTATTGTTACTTGTTGTTTCGGGAACCAACGAGATCACTATTGATGAAATTGGTGAGATCAATGATCACATCCAGTCTGAAGCAGGTCATAATGCTAATATCATTATGGGTGTTGGTGAAGATGAGTCTCTTGGAGATGCAGTTGCTGTAACTATTATCGCTACGGGCTTTAATATAGAGCAGCAAAACGAAATTGTAAATACAGAGCCTAAAAAAATAATACATGCGCTTGAGGAAGGACAAAAACTTGTTCATAACCTTACGCACAACCCTATGGTTGCCTTTGATCTTTCTGCTCCTGCAGAACAGCCAAAAGCAGAAACCAAGCCTGAACCTGTTGTTGAAGAAAAGATCGTTTTTTCGCTTGAGGAGGAGGTAGAGGAAAAAAAGCCGATAGCTGAAGTGGTAGAAGCTGAGCTTCCTTCTTCAGAATACATCAATAACCTTGACGTGTTTTTTGAGATAGTAGCGCCGGAACCTGTTCGTGTGCAAGCACCGGCACCTGTTGTCGCAGCACCGGTAGCAGCAGCTACTGCGTATACTGAAATTAGAGACGTAAGGGAAATTGAGGTTTTTGAACCTGAGTTCGTTGTAGCAGCGAAAAAAGAAGAAGAACAATTTATGTTCTCTTTTGACCTGTCTACAGATAATGTGCGTAAAGAAGAGAAAATGTTCTTTAGCCTTAGCGACGAAACACGCGATATTAAAGTAGTTGAGCCTGTACAGGTAATACCGGTTACAGAGGTTAACGAATCTGGTATAGTGAGATATTCTCTTGAAGAGTATCTTGAAAAAGAGAATGAATTATTACAGTCTAAGCCCGCTGCAAAGGTTGAAGAGCCAATTGCACCTGAGCTTAACCTTACAATGAAAACTGCTCCTCAGCCGGAGACACCTAAGTTTACTCCTGCTAACGAGGAAGTTTCACCAATGGAAATGACAATCGAGGAAACACTTCGTTTAAGGGCTGAAGAAAGAAGAAGAAAGATGAAGGAGTTTAATCATAAATTCCACAACAGTTCTTCAAGGGTAGATGAATTTGAAAGAGAACCTGCTTACAAAAGAATGGGTATCGACCTTAACGATTCCCGTGTAGACAATAGCAAATCGCGCTTGTCTTTAGGAACAGATAGCAACGACGACTTACAGTTGCGTTCTAACAACTCGTTCCTGCATGACAATGTAGATTAACTAACCCAAATGTGAACCTTTGACCCGAAAATATTCTAGTATTTTCGGGTTATTTTTTTATCTTCGCATGCATAATAAATAATACTATGAGTTTACAAACCGATATCATGGAAGGCATCAAAACTGCCATGAAAGCTAAAGATACTGTTACACTTGAATCATTAAGAGCTGTCAAGTCGGCTTTATTGCTTGCGCAGACAGAGAATGGTGCAGCAGCAGAACTTTCTCAGGAAGACGAGATAAAACTACTTCAAAGGCTAGTAAAACAGCGTAAAGACAGCGCAAATATATATCTAGAGCAAGGTCGTCAGGATCTTGCAGATCCGGAACTTGAGCAGGCAGCAGTTATTGAAAAATTTCTTCCGGCACAGTTAACTGAAGAAGAAGTAGAAGCTGTAGTAAAGAAAATTATTGCTGACAATGGTTTTGCAGGAATGACAGACATGGGCAAAGTAATGGGTATTGCTTCTAAAGAGCTTGCCGGTAGTGCCGATGGTAAAACTATTTCGACAGTAGTGAAAAAATCATTATCATAAATTGATAGTTATATTGTTGGATTTTTTGACGCTTAGAAAGAGATCAAAAAATCCGATAATATAATAGTTTAAAATAAAACTGGCCTCATGGCTCAACTGGATAGAGCACTGGATTTCGGCTCCAGCGGTTGGGGGTTCGAATCCCTCTGAGGTCACGAATAAATAAAAAACCACGGTAAAAACGCAGAGCTCGCTCTAAGTGTTTTTATCGTGGTTTTTATTTCAAAGCGGAGCTTTGGGGATGGGCGTAGCCAATCCCTTCGGTGATTATATTCTTTAAAACGCAGAGCCCGCTCTAAGTGTTTTTATCGTGGTTTTTATTTTCAAAGCGGAGCTTTGGGGATGGGCGTAGCCAATTCCTCTGGTGATTATTCTTTAAAACGCAGAGCTTGCTCTAAGTGTTTTTACCGCGTTTTTGTTTTCAAAGCGTAGCTTTGGGAATAGACAGAGCAAGCTACGTTTATTGAAAAATATAAAGCAAGAAAAAGCCCTGTATTACAGGGCTTTTAAATTTATTCTTTTACAATTTTTTCCTGGAAGATATTTCCGTCGCTGGTATTGACCGTAAGAAGGTATATGCCTGAAGGATAATTTTCAAAATTTAATTGTAAAGCGTACTCATCGTTCGAATCTTTGGATAGAATAACTTTTCCGTCAAGTGTTGTTACTGTGACTTTAGAGATCTCCAGATTATTAACTGAAAGATTCAGGGTTGATATCACAGGATTAGGATAAGCTGTAAGTCCGAAATTATCAGCACTGTTTGTTGATTGCTTCTTCGATTTGGTACAAGGTCCTATTTCTGCAAGAAAAGTCGATCCGGATTTAATATACGAACCATCTTTAAGCTCTACAAGTTCGCCGGCTCTCAGCGTGCTGTCATATCCTCCGGGTACACCGTAATTTGATGCCGTTACTACCGTTACAGATGCCTGATGAACAACTGGTGAGCCGGTTTCAAATGTTAAAAGATTGACGTTAGCTGCACATGCCTGGGCGTGCAGGTTAACAGCACCGAGAATGAAGGTTATTGCAATTAATAATTTTCTCATAATACTGTTGTTTTATTATTTTTTAGCCGAGAAGTTCATAAACATCTCTTTCAATTCTCTAATCTCTTCAGCTTGTTTTTCATTTACCTTATTCTGTTCGATAATGTATAATGTAAGCTCTTCGATTTTTTCCTGTTGAATTTTTGCTATTTCACCAAGAGAGATTCCGTTTTCTTCTACTTCTTTGGCAGATGGAACATTTATAAGGTGTCCTTTGTCTGTAATATGCTGCTCTAATTCTTTAAGCGTTGGTAGCTTATAATTGTCTTCGAATACATAATCTGCCCAGGTTGTAGCTACACGGATTTCTTCTGCAAGAATACCTCCCTGAACAAAAAATTTATAGTTTGATACATCCACAGACCCAGCTGTAGTTGGGAAGTTATTAACTGCGATACCTACTTTTCCGGTAGCAAAGTCGCCTTTCAGAAGTGGTGCAGGCATCCATAAATCATAATCTTCTATTATAAGGGTGTTATCTGTAACCTCGCCAAATCCTGCATGGTTGCCTAAGAAGATGTTTCCAGATCCTTTAGACTGCCATCCTGAATCAATACCTATAAAAATATTAGAGTCGCCAATCGATTCTTCTCCTGCAAGTGCACCGATAAATGTGTTTTTTTCGCTATTGCCGTTAAAGTCTCCTGCATGTGCACCAATAAAAGTATTCATTTGCCCGGTTGTAACCCCAGTACCGGCATTAGCTCCTACAAATGTGTTAATTCCTCCTGTTGTATTACTTCCTCCTGAAGTAGCTCCTAAAAATGTATTACCCTGTCCGGTGGTATTTTTCAGTCCTGTATTTGCACCTGCAAACGTATTGTAATTACCATCAGTATTTGCAGGTCCTGAGTTGTGGCCTATGAAAGTGTTTTTTGTACTGTACGTTGCGCCTGATTTACCTGCCTGATAACCGAAATACGTGTTCTCAACGTAAGCACCGCTGCTAATACCGGCATTTAGCCCGCCGCTTGTACCCTGAACAGTAGCCTGATTTAATAATTGTGCATTTGCACTTAAGAAACTAAGGCCTAAAAAGCCTGCATAAATAAATTTTTTCATGTTAAATAAAAATTAAATTGGTTGGTTTTATAAACTTAGCTAATTCATTATTACGTTAATCGTCAGAATTTTACAGTTTGTCGAATAAGAAAAATCTAACAATTTATAAATTTATTAACATGAATTTTTTAAAATAAGGGCTCGGTGTTGTATTTCTTTTATGCTTGTTAAAATAAAGCCTGAATTTGTTAATAAGCTTGTTAATATGTTAATATTGATGTATATAAAAAAAAGGCTGCCCTTAACGGGCAGCCTCAATCACCTAAAATTAAAATGTATTAGTGTTTAATAACTTTTACACTTGTAGAGGCACCTTCTGCATTTACCTGTAGGATGTATGTTCCTGCGGCAATATTTGAAAGATTAACCTGTACAGTATCGGTGTTTGCATTTTGCTCAATAATAGTCTGGCCAAGCAGGTTTACCACTGTTACTTTAGATATTGCACTACTGTTTGAAACAGTTATAACATCTTTAGTTGGGTTAGGATAAACAGAAAGGTTCTTAAATTTAAATGTATCCCTTCCTACAAGAGCACTAACAGTTATTTCTAAGTAGTCACTTTCACAAGTTGTAGTAGTCTGGGTTACATAATAGGTAGCGCCATCTTCTAAAACTGTATCTGTGTCGGCCAAAGTGTAAACATCATCTTGTAAAACATACCATTTAACAGTGGCTCCTGTAATAGTATCTATTGAAAGATCTGCAATAGTATTGCCTTGTTCAAATGTTTGTGTAGCAGACCCGGATGGTGCGTTAGGAACTTCGTTTATAGTTACTGTTACCTGTGTAGCTGTACTTGTGCAGTCGCCAACAGTTTGTGTAACATAATAAGTACCTGAAACAAGAACTGTGTTTTCTGAAATTGCAGCTCCGCCTTCGGTAGCAGACCACACAAGTGTAGCATCTTCTAATGCTGTAGCAGAAAGTTCTTCGGCTGTAGTTCCATCACAGAATGTTTGCGCATTTGCTGTTGGAGGTGCAACTGTATTGATTGTTACCTGAACTTCTGTAGCAGTACTTTCGCAAAGGTTAAGCGTTTGTGTAACATAATATGTTCCACTTTCAAGAGCAGTGTCCTGAGAAAGAACAGTACCGCCTAAGGTAGAGAACCATTTAACTGTTGCGCCTGTAGCGTTGATAGCTATAAGGTCTTCAACTGTTGCGCCAACACAATATGCTTGCGCTGAAGCTTGTGGAGCAGGTGTTGAGTTTACAATAACTGATACCGGTGTAGCAGTACTCACACAATCGTTAAGTGTTTGTGTAACATAATAAGTGCCTGTCTCAAGAAGCGTGTCTTCAGCCAGTTCAGCACCACCTTCTGTAGCAGACCATACAACTGTTGCGCCCGGTAATGTAGTTGCAGTAAGTTGCGCTGCAGTATCACCTATACAGAAAGATTGTGAAGAAGCCACCGGAGCAGCTGTACTGTTTACAACAACCGTTACAGGTGTCGCAGTACTTTCACATGTGTTTAATGTTTGCGTAACGTAGTATGTTCCTGATACTAATTCGGTAGTCGGTTCTAATGCGTCTCCGTCTTCTGTAGCCGACCATTTAAATGTAGCACCGGTTGCAATTGTAGCAGTTAGGTTTTCTACAGTTTCACCAGTACAAAACGTTTGCGTTGGAGTAGCAGCAGGTGCCGGAGTAGAGTTAATTGTAACAGCCACCGGAACAGAGGTGCTTACACATCCGTTAAGGGTTTGTTTTACAAAATATGTGCCTGAGGCAAGTGGGGTAGTGGCTTCTAATGCTGTTCCGTCTTGCGTTAAAGACCATGTAAATGTGCCACCTGTCACTCCCGATACGACAAGATTGTTTACAGTAGCGCCGATACAATAGGTTTGCTCAGTTGCTGTTGGAACAGGTGTAGTGTTTATCGTAACAGCTACAGATGTAGCATCACTTGTACATGTGCCAACTGTTTGTGTTACAAAATAGATTCCTTGTGTTACAACCGTAGTTGGTGTAATTGCAGGGCCATCTTCTGTAGCTGACCATGTAAATGTTGCGCCAGTAGCACCTGTAACGGTAAGATTAGTGAATGTTATACCTGTACAATGTGTTTGTGCCGTTGCAGTAGGAGCTGCAACTGTGGTAGTTGCCAAAGCTACAGATGTAGCCGGGCTTGTACAGTCTCCAACTGTTTGTGTTACAAAATAAGTACCCGTAGCAACAGCTGTTGCTGCCGGTATAGCTGCTCCGCCTTCAGTAGCAGACCATGTTAACGTTGCTCCGGTAACAGTTGTTACATCAAGCTCTGCAAATGTTGTATCCAGGCAAACTGTTTGTGCAGCTGCTGTAGGAGCAAGAACTGTGTTTACAGTCACTGCAACCGAAACCCTTGGGCCTTCGCAGGTATTTACTGTTTGTGAAACATAATACGTATTGCTGTTTACAGCAGCGGTAGCTGCCAGTGCAGTACCTCCGGTTTCTGCTGTATACCAGTTGAATGTTGCGCCTGTTGCGCCAGTAACGGTAAGATTTCCTACTGTAACCGGGCCACATTTTGTCTGAGCTGCTGCTGTTGGTGCTGCAGGGGCTAAACAGTCTGTTGTAAAGCTGTTGCTCACATAAGCAGAACTACAAACGCTGTTTATACCTTTTACTCTAAAATAATATGTTGTTGCCGGAGTTAAACCACTAAGCGCGTGAGTTGTCGTGGTAATCCCTGTGAAAGGGGAACCTGTAATTGGTGTAGTGTATGCTGCATCTGTGTATACTTCTAAAGTATAAGAAGTTGAAGCAGGTGCTGTAGCACTGTTGGTCCAGTTGATGGTTGCTGTCTGTACTGCCGATGTAGAAGTCGCAGCAGTTAAAGTTGGGCACTCATCGATTAGCTGCCCTGATATACCAAAGATATTAGGCACGGGCTCTAAAAGTCCTGTAGACGTTTTTTTGATTATTACTGAAGATACAAGTTTTGTCTGGTTTTCTGCTGTTACAGGAATTGTAACATAGAATACTTTTGAGTTGCCCGGATCTATACCGCCGGTTGTGTTTTCCCTGTTTGCACGGCCTATATTAGATATAAGTGCCGGTTGTGTGCCTGATGCACCTGCATACCAGTCTATAAGTGTAATGCTTGTTGCAGGCTGTACACTTCCATCCTGGAAGTTTATTTCAGCAGAGATTGTGGAGCCGCCGCTTCCTGAAGTAACAGAAAGGTAAACATTGCTTAGTTTTTGTGGCTGTACAAGAGTTAATGTACCTGTTTGATCCTGAGCAGGTAGTCTTAATGCATTATTTCCGGAATAATCAGCTAATAAAAATTTAAGGTCGGAAATTGCACCACTTGTTAATATTCTGTTGATAGGAAGGCCGATTGTAGCAACCGTTCCGCTAACATTTTCGTAATCACGTGCTATATAGCTGTTACTAACTGCATCTACTGCATTGGTTGTAGATACTCTTGCAATACCTGTTCCGTTAGCAATAACGTCGGCGTTATAACCGGTAACGCTAAGAGGTGAATAGCTGTTTCTTGTAGTGAAGCTTTCGGTAGCAGACCATGCGTCAGAAGAACAAAGGGCAGTTGAGCCTTTTACACGGTAGTAGTAAGTAGCGCCGTTAGTAAGTCCCGTTAATGCATGATTGTTTGTAGTAGACGGGTAAGAACCTAACAGGTTTGTTAGTGCAGCATCTTTGTATACTTCTACAGTATAGTTAGCTGGTGTACCGCCTGTACCAACAATAGTATGCCAGTTTAGTCTTGCAGAGTCATCTGTTATGTCACTAGCCCCGGCATTTTTTGCAGCTATTGCACAAGTTGTTGCATCTGCTGTTGCAGGGGTTCCATATTTCGGGCCGAAACACTCAATGCCATTTTCGTTATATGGATAAACAAAATAATAATAGTGTGTGTTAGGAGCTACAAATTCTGTAAATGTTGTAAGTGTAGCTGATACAGCAAGAATATCTCCACCGCCTAGTATGCCGCCTGCGGCATACTGTGCGCCTGTTGCCGGAGCTGCTGATAATGTTGGAGATGTACTTCTGATTAATACGTATCCTGTTGGTGCTGTTGCAGCCGGAGTTACTGTACCGGTTATATTTGATGTAGTTACACCGCTAAGAACCAATGTTGGAGCATCGGGTGTAGTACAATCTGCCGGCGGCGCAACTACTTGTAACGTATAATCTTCTGTTTCTCCGCTAAAGATATTACCGCAGGGAGTAAGGTTGTATGAAGTAGAAGTAGATCTTAATCTTAACCTGTAGCTGCCAATAGCTGTTCCGGCAGGTATAGTGATCACACCGGAGTATGTAGTGCCGCCTCCTATGTTTACAATAGTTTCGCCTGCATCATCAAAGTCAAGGTCGCCATTCCAGTCTACGTAAATAGCCATTTTGGTACTTGTGCTGCTTCGTGTGCCGTTAAAGTTGAAAGAAGTACCAGCCGGTTTTGATACAGAAAGGTTGCTGAAGTTTGTATAAGCGGCAGCTGGTGTTGCGCTATTTGAAATATTAGTATACCCGCCTGTTGTTGTAAAATTGGTGATGTTATTTGAAGTTGACGATGTTGTAGGTATGCAGTACGCAAGCCTAAGTGTTCCTGTAATGTAGTCAGAATCACATGTGCCGTTGTTGGCTTTAATTCTGTAATAGTACGGTGTGTCAATTGTAAGGCCTGTTACTTGTTGAGTTGGGGTTGTTAAACCTGTAAATGGTGAACCTGTAACATGAGTTGTGTAAGTTTCGTCTGTGTAAACTTCTACTGTATACGTAATCGTAGATCCGCCTGTACCGTTGGCACCAAGCACCCAGTTTAGAGTTCCCGAAGTTCCTGAGTTTGTTGTTGTACTAGCTGAAGCTATTGACGGACATGCACTTAGTAGCTTACCGGAAACTGCGAATATGTTAGGTATCTTAGATTCTATTGCGTTAGCTGTAGTTTTAGTAATTTTAATTGCGTTAACCAGTTTAGTCTGGTTTGCAAGTTCAATATTTAATGTTAACTGAAAAATTTTAAAATTACCTGAACCGGCAACACCTGTTGCTCTTTTTACCCTTCCAATTTGGGTAATTATAGCAGGAGAAGGTATTGGAGAAGTAGGAGCAGGATCATCCCAGTTTGTAGCGGGTAAACCTGTTACTGTTTGAAAAGTACCATCTGCAAATTGAATTTCTGCATCAATTGTAGAACCTCCGTCACCGGATGCAACTGCTAAATAAACATTGGTAAGTGCAGCAGGCTGGGTTAATGTTAATGTTCCTGAGTCATTTGAAGCAGATAGCCTTAAAGAATTATTCGCAGAATAATCCTGTAAGATGTATTTAAGCTCAGCCGAAGTAGGGCTTGTAAGGCTTCTGTTAACCGGTAAGCCATAAGCAGAATCACTGTCAGAGCTGTTAAGTTTGTAGTCTCTTGACAGATAAGCAAAGTCAGCACTTGCACTAGTGTTGCTATCTACAGAGTTTGTTGTTGAAGAAATAGCTCCTCCTGTTCCGTTTGCGATGACATCAAAATTAAACCCTGTTACATCAAGTGGTGTAAAGCTGATTTGAGCAACAAACGATCCTGATGAATAATCTGCACAGGCAGAATTATTTGATTTAATACGGAAATAGTAGGTTGTGCCAGCAACTAAACTGGTTAGGGCATAACTGTTTCCTGCAACTGTCGGGTAGGTGCCAAAAGCAGGGCCTGTAAATTCTGCGTCGGTGTACACTTCCAGGGTATACGTTGGTGCAGGCGATACTGCAACGGCATTCCAGTTGATCTTTGCAGATGTAGATGTAATGTTACTTACTCCAGCGATAGCAGGAGAACATTGAGACCATCCGTTAATACTACCAAGCAGGGCAAATGCCAATGCATACTTGGGCAGATAGGACAAATTTCTTTTTGGGAGCAAAATTTTGCTGAGCCAATCGAGTAATTTTACTTTCATAAAAATTGAATAAAAATGTTAATACAATAGGTGATGTATAAAAAATGTTATAAAAAAACTAAAGTAACTATAAAATTAACTTAAAATATGTTTAGTGGTTGGGTATGGTGAATTATCACAATATTCTCACAGAATGTTAATTAGTTAAACGTTTTAGTTTTGAGTATTACGAATTAGTTAAATTTTAAGACTTATATAATTTATTATATACTAGTACATTATTACCTTCTGAATAATGGAGAATGATATAAATGAAGCAAAGAATTATCCTCGTTTTCTCTATGTTTTCCCTTTTTACGGGTTTTGCGCAAGAGAAGATTATTTTTGGTAAAGACACACTTGTCAATCAATCTTTAGTTACCCAAAAAAGCTCTGTTTATAAACAACTTATCGTGCCTACAGTATTGATAGGATATGGTGTTGTCGGACTTGCTAATGATGGTATTAAAGATCTTAACCATACGGTTAGAAGCCGGGTGACGAAAGATGCAGATGGCGGTACTACAGTAGATGATTATTCCCGTTATGCTCCACTTGTTTCTGTTTATGCGTTAAATTTAATGGGACTAAAAGGTAAGCATAATTATAAGGATCTTACTGTAATAGTTGCAACATCACACCTTATAATGACAGGTTCTGTGATGGGTTTAAAGTCGCTGTCTAAGGTGGAAAGGCCTGACGGTAGTACTGATAATTCTTTTCCGTCGGGGCACACGGCGACAGCTTTTGTTGGGGCTGAAATTATGTGGCAGGAATATAAAGATGTCTCGGTATGGTATGGTGTAGCGGGATATGCTGTAGCTACCGGTACGGGATTACTGAGGATATATAACGACAGGCACTGGCTTACAGATGTGGCTACCGGAGCAGGTATTGGTATACTTAGTGCCAAGCTGGCTTACTGGCTACATCCATTTATACAAAAGCAATTGTTCGGTTCGTCGGAAGAAAAAAAGATAACGGCATTAGCGGCCCCTTTTTATAATGGACAACAAGGCGGACTCAGTGTTGTGTTACGATTTTAGATAAAAAGAAAGCCCGAAACATATTCTGTTTCGGGCTTTCTTTTTATTTAATGCCTATAGTGGCGTTGGTTCTGCGTATAGCTTCCTGATCTTTATAATCAAGCCATGCCTGACCTTTGCGTTTTCGCATCCAGTTGTCATAGTAGCGATTGAAAGCCACATTTGTTAATCCTTTTAAAAGGTTAGATGGTCTTCCTGCTAACGATCGTAAGCTTAATGAAAATCCTGGCGTCAGGTATTTCATGTAGTGCCACCATCCTTCGGGCATGTATAGCATTTCGCCATGCTGAAGATTGGTTATATAGGGTTTAACCTGTTTAAGTGCGGGGAATTTTTCAAAATCAGGATTGTCAAAATCGATGTCTTCATTGCAGATCCATGAATAGGGAAGGCGATACATGTATTTTGTTTCCTTGGGATCTACAAGTACGCATTGTTTTTTTCCTGCAAAATGAAAATGGAAGATGTTTGGAAAGTCAATATCGTAATGCATAAATACTTTCGCGTCTTCTCCTCCAAAAAACACCAATGGTAAACTTTTTAAAAGCCGAAGTCCCAGGTCGGGCCATTTCATGTCATCCTTCATAGAAGGGACATCTTTCATCAGGTTATACAAAAAGATACGAAGATCTGTAGGGCCCTTTTCAAGAATATCAATGTATTCGCCCATTGTCATTGTAAAATCGGGTTCGTTTACCTTTTTAGTGTAGTCTGTTTTTCGGCTATCGTAAAGCGGTACGGTTTTGTCTGATGCAACTTCTCTCAAAAAATCAAAGTTCCATTTGGTAAAGGCTGGCCAGTCTTCAATCTGGTTCGTAATTACCACGGGTTTTTGCGGCTTGTAGTAGTTTTCTATAAACTCCTTTTTGGTAAGCTTTTCAACCCTTTCTATTTCTATATATTCAAAGCTCATGATGTGATATGCTAATTAATATTCAGTCTGTGTTAAGACAATGTAAATGTACTAAAAAACCGAACCGTAGATATCGCGAAATAATGAAAATAAAAAGGCATGTTGATTTTTAAATTTTTAGGAATATAAGCAGGCTAAAAATACGAAACCCTCCAAATTGGAGGGTTTCGTATTTTTGCAAATTACTTAGGTGAAGTAGAGGTTTGTTATGGTCTTCTGCCCACAGCAAGCCTGTATAAAATACCAATAATTGCAAGTACTAATAATACGTGTATAAGGCTACCAACAGCTTCTCCGAAACCAAAGTACCCTACAAGCCATCCTATAATAAGGATTACTACGATTAACCAGACTAAATCTCTCATGATGTATATTTTTAAATAGTTAGTAGGTTAAAATTACTTCTTTGACGGGAGGTGTGTTAATTAATTAAGAATCCTTTAATAGCCAAACTTTTCTTAATAAAATATAAGTTCTAAATAATTGCTTAAAAAGGGTATTAGCTGTATTTTAATTAATTACTTTTGTTGCTGTTATAGAATAATTTGCAATGCAGACTCCTTTAAAAATTGCAATAGTAGGCTCCGGTTTGGTAGGCTCGCTATTAGCAATATACCTTAAGAGGGCAGGCCATACAGTTCATGTATACGACCGTAGCCCTGATATTCGAACCATTCAGTTTTCAGGACGATCTATTAATCTGGCCATGTCTAACCGTGGTTGGCGCGCACTGGACGATTTAGGCCTGGGCGAAGAGATTCGTAAAATTGCTATTCCTTTAGATAAAAGAGCTATTCATCTTGTTGGGCAACCGCTTAGTTACCAGAATTATGGTAATGAAGGGGAGTGTATTTATTCAATTTCCCGTGGTGTGCTAAACAGGCAGATGGTTACAATGGCAGAGTCTGAAGGTGTGGAGTTTTTCTTTGAAAGCCGTGTCTGGGATGTTACGCTTGCAGATGCAACATTGCATACCGGTGAGACCGAAAAAGGAGCCTGGGATGATTTGGAATACGATATGGTTTTTGGTGCCGATGGTGCGTTTTCAAGAATACGCCACAGAATGCAGCGCCAAAACATGTTTAACTACTCACAGGACTTTTTAAACACAGGATATAAAGAGCTGAATATTCCGGCGAATGCCGATGGAACGCATAAACTGGATAAAAACTCATTTCATATTTGGCCGCGACATGACTTTATGCTTATCGCAATGCCTAATCTTGACGGAAGTTTTACCTGTACTCTGTTCATGCCGTTTGAAGGGGAGAATTCTTTTGAATCTTTAAAGGATACCGAAACCCTAAAAGCTTTTTTTGCGAAAAATTTCCCATCTACTATAGAAGTGATACCAAATCTCGTGGAAGATTTCTTTAGAAATCCTACAAGTACCTTGGTTACAATGAAGTGTTACCCGTGGACGTATGAAGATAAGGTGGCGCTTATTGGTGATGCTGCGCATGCTATTGTTCCTTTTTATGGTCACGGTATGAATGCCGGTTTTGAAGATGTAACGATATTGAACCAGATGATGCATCAATATGGCGACGACTGGAAGACTATATTTAAGGAGTACGAAAAAAGTCGCAAGCCAAATGCAGATGCAATAGCAGAACTTTCGTACCGTAATTTTATGGAAATGAGGTCTAAAACGGCTGACGCTAATTTTCATCTCCAAAAGAAGATTGAAAAACGCTTCTCTGAAAAATATCCTGACAAATGGCTTCCTTTATATAGTAGGGTAACTTTTAGTTTTAGGCCCTATGCAGAAGCCCTTGCTATCGGGGATCGCCAAAAAGCGATTATGGATGAAGTAATGAAGCTGGAAGGTATAGAACAAAAATGGGATACTCAGGAAGTGGATGACAGAATTATTGAACTATTGGCAGAATAATTAGAATCATATGTTAATATATAGGTGTCGGGCTTTTGTCCGGCATTTTATTTTTAGTATATTTATATAAGGTAATCAATTCGGTTGAATTTGTTGCGCGCGCTGTGTTAATCTGGCTGGATGTATTAGCGAAGGCAGGAAAATGTCCGATGAGTATTACACCAAATGGGTAAATAATAATGAGCTATTGTTGCCATATGGTTAAATTGACTTTTTCCCTGCTCTAAAACGTTTTTATTTGGTGGTGTTACGTCAAAAATTTTATGTTTGGAGTGAGTTGTTTTTATAAATTCTCTTTAAATACAGACAATCAGATAATTTACAATGCCTGCACAATAAATGATAATGATTTGTGTTATTTGTATAGAATACGTCTTTAATTCAATTATTTAATAATTAATATTAGTTTTAAAGTAATTAAAATAGATAAAGTGTAGGAAATTTATTTAAGCTAAAGGTTCACTTAAGTTTATGTTTGCAATAAATTATTGTTAAGAATTGATAAAAAAAACCAATTTATTTTTTTTTATGGCTTAATGATATAAATTTGCCAATCTTATACAAAGAAAATTTTAACAATAAGAAACTATTATTAAAAAATCAGAAAACTAAAATTTTAAAAAAAAATGGCAAACGCATCTATTCAGAAGGTTGAGAAAAAGGAAGGATCAGGATCTAACATTTTCGCTGGTTTAGCGATGGTACTATGTATAGTGGTAGGAATCCTTGTATGGAAATTTATAATGGGAGCTCCTTCGAATTTCCAGGATAACAATCCAGACGGACATCCACTACCGGGTAACTATCTTGCGATGGTTTACAAAGGTGGATATGTTGTACCAGTACTTATGGGTCTGTTCTTAATGTCGGTTGTGTTTTCAATCGAGCGTTTCTTTGTTATTGGCAAAGCAGCAGGAAAAGGAAATGTTGAATCTTTCTTAAGAAAAGTTCAGTCTCAAATCAGTGCAGGTAACATTAACGAAGCTCTTGCTGAGTGTGACAAACAACAAGGTACAGTTGCTAACGTTGTTAAAGCTGGTTTATTAAAATACGAAGAAGTTAAAAGAGAAGGTTTTGACAGCGAAAGAGCTGAAGCTGCTATCCAGCAGGAAATTGAGCAGGCTACTTCATTAGAAATGCCAATGCTTGAGAAAAACCTTGTAATTATCTCTACACTAGTATCTGTTGGTACGCTAATGGGTCTATTAGGAACGGTAACAGGTATGATCAAGGCGTTCTCTGCTCTAGGTGCAGGTTCTACTCCGGATTCATCTCAGCTTGCAAACGGTATCTCTGAGGCGCTTATCAACACTGCTACAGGTATTGGTACTTCTGCGCTTTCAATTATCGCTTACAACATCTTTACGTCTAAAATTGACAAACTTACTTACTCTATCGATGAGGCTGGATTTACAATTGTACAAACGTACAGAAGATTCAGATCTCGTGCTAACCAGGCATAATCAATAGAAAAGTATAACAAATATTGTGGGATTGAAAGTGTACTAATGTGCACTTTCAATATCCATAAGCTAATAAAAATCAATAATGGCTAAAGTAAAAATATCAAAGAAGAGTACTAGGATAGACATGACCGCGATGTGCGACGTGGCGTTCCTTCTGCTATCTTTCTTTATTATGACAGCTACTGCAAAACAGCCAGAGCCAAAACCGGTAGATACACCGGCTTCTACAGTAATTGATAAGTTACCGGATGAAGGCGTGGCAGTAATCACAGTAGGTGAAAAACAAGCATTTCTTACCATTCCGGGTGCAGATGTTAGAAGAAAGACGCTTGAGCGTATTTCTGCGAAATATAATGTAGCCTTTACAGAAGATGAGTATAAAACTTTTGCTTCTATGGAAGGTTTTGGTGTGCCGCTTAATGAACTTAAAGGTCTTTTAAAACTGGAAGCTGCTAAAAGAAATGAAGCAGGTGTACAGAAAGGTATTCCTTATGATTCTATCAATAACCAATTAGGTGACTGGATAAAATTCACTAGGGAAGCTGAGAAAGAAAAACTTGATGAGGAAATTGCTGCGGGTAAAGAGGGTGTAGTATATAAAGATCTTGACGTTGCTATTAAAGGCGATGCTAAAGAAGACTACCCGACTATCAAAAGGATTATTGATATCCTTCAGGAGCAAAAGAAAAACAGGTTCTTCTTAGTAACCGGTTTAAGAGATGAAAACTTTTAATTTTATAAACACACTATAAAATGGCAGAATTAAATACTGGCGACGGCGGTGGCAAGAAAGGCAAAGTAAGAAGTAAAAAATCGAATCCCGGAGTCGACTTAACTGCGATGGTGGATTTGGCTTTCCTTCTTATTACATTCTTTATGCTTACCACTACGTTAGCTAAGCCGCAGTCAATGCCGCTTGCTATGCCGGATAAAAATAAAGATAATCCTGAGCCAACTAAGATTCCTGAAGAAAGACTTTTGACGGTTCTTATTGGCAAGGATAATAAATTAATGTGGTACCGAGGTAAGTTTGAAACTCCTGTTGAAGCACCTACCGAAGCTCAATTTGGTAAAGATGGTATTCGTAAAGATTTACTTAAGCAAATTGAATTAGGTAAAGCTATCGCAAAAAGAGATGGTGGTAAAGAAGGAGATGGACTTATTGTGAACATTAAAGCAAGCGATAAAGCAAGTTATAAAAATCTTGTAGATATGCTTGACGAGATGGCAATCACGCATCCTCAGCTTTATGCTATAGGTGATATTACACCGGGAGAAATTGACCTGTTAACCAAATCGGGTTTATACTAGACCTGGTAGCTACTTAAAAAATAATATTATGTCAAAACTGAATATATTTAATAAGTCTTGGGTTGATATGGTTTTCGAAGGCCGTAACAAAACGTACGGTGCTTACCAGCTTCGTACAGAAAATCCAAAGACTACCGTAAAGGCGCTTATTATAGGAGCTGTATTGTTTACAGCGCTTATTGCTACGCCAAAAGCGGTTGAGTATTTTAGTGGTCTTACTGAGACTGCTGAAGAAGATCAAACGGACAAGATCATTGAGGTGATCGATCTTCCGCCACCACCGGAAGAGGCTCCACTACCTCCGCCTCCACCACCGGTAGAACAGCAACAGGCTCCTAAGTCTATTGTTGAAGAGGTAAAGCTTAAGCCGCTTGTAGCTGCTAAGAAAGAAGAGGTTCCAGAAGATCCTCCTAAAACTGAACAGTTTAAAGAAGCTGACCCAAGTTCAAGAAATGCTGAAGCAAGCCCAACTGGTGATATCAATATTGGTAAACCATCAGGAGATCTTGATAAAGGTGTTGAAGCACCGGATAACGGTATCTATAATTCTGCAGGTCTTCAGGTTCAGCCTGAATTCCCCGGAGGTATGGCTGCTTTTTACAAGTATGTTAACAACAACTTCAGAATCCCTGAAATTGACCAGAATATGACGGCTAAGATCTATGTATCTTTCGTTGTTGAAAAAGATGGCTCATTAACAGCTATCAAAGTATTAAGGGATCCGGGTTACGGATTAGGTAAAGAAGCTGAGCGTGTACTTAAATCACTTAAAATTAAGTGGTCTCCAGGTATACAAAACGGTAAACCTGTTAGGGCTTCATATAACCTTCCTATTACTATTAACATTAAGTCATAAGGAAATAAGAGATGCTTTCAAAAAGAAAATCTCAAGAACAAACACAGAAATCGCCCTTACAGCGATTTCTGTTTGTTTTAGGTATAGTGTTTTTCCTGATGTATTTTGTTTTGGGTATGATGATAATATTCTGGAAGGAAATTCCGTTAACCCTGACATACAATGGAAGACTGGCAATGGGTATACTGCTTATAGTGTATTCTTTTTACAGATTTATCAGATTATTACAAAATAATAGACAATGAAACACACATATAGGTTAGCTGTAATGCTGATTGTAGCAAGCGTTGCGGTTTTATCCTGCAAAGGTGATGGAACATCAGGCGGTAAAAGGAAATCGGGAACTACGATTGCCGGAAAAACAGTTCTTTTAGTAGATAATACAGTTCAGCCAATTGTTGAAGATGTGCTTGCTGTTTTTCACAGTGTTTACGACAGAGCTAATGTTATTCAGGTTAATAAAACCGAAAATGAACTGTTAGGTGCACTTCTTAAAGATTCGGCTACTGTGGTTATAATGCCAAGGTTGCTGACTGATGAAGAAAATGTACATTTTGGTAAGCGAAAAATAACGCCAAAAGTTACACCTTTTGCTTCAGATGCTGTAGCTTTCATAACCAATAAATCAGCTAAAGATACTGTTGTTAACTTAGCAGAAATCCTGAAAGTTCTTAAAGGTGAGTCATCTTATAAAGTGCAAAAACTGGTGTTTGATAACGCAAATTCTAGTACAGTACAATTACTTTTGAAGGAGGCAGGCATAAACAAAGTAGCACAAACTAATATCTATTCGCTTAAGACCAACGAGGAGGTTATAAAATATGTGCATAATACTCCCGGAGCAGTGGGGATAGTTGGGGTAAACTGGCTGTCACAACCGCCACAATCGTTGGCAGAAACTGTGTCAGATATTGTAGTTTTGGGTGTGGATAATGTTAAAATTGATAAGGGTGCTAAAAAGTACTATAAACCGTCTCAGAGTAATATAGCGACAGGTTTTTATCCATTAATCAGAAAGCTATATGTGTTAAATTACAGT
The DNA here is from genome assembly GCA_001708385.1 of Flavobacterium psychrophilum. Lineage (NCBI taxonomy): Bacteria > Pseudomonadati > Bacteroidota > Flavobacteriia > Flavobacteriales > Flavobacteriaceae > Flavobacterium > Flavobacterium psychrophilum. Next base: position 2,962,249 of record CP012388.1, read on the forward strand.
GGCGTTGACGATTTAGGCACGGGGTTTGCAAATTACATAGGAGCATTTGAAGGACAGCGTATAATCCTGAAGTCAGGATTGCTGCCCGTAGAGATACCTGCAAGGGAAATCGAAGTGCGTAGTAAATTATAATTGCAATTTAAATCAGAACAAGTAGAATAATAAAATAATACAAATGAAAGACTTGAAATTTATCGGACTATCGTTGTTTGTTTTTGGGGTTGCATCTGCTCAGGATGTAAACGAAGCAAAAAAAGCAATTGATGCCGAACAATACCAAAAAGCAAAAACTATTTTAAAATCACTGGTAACATCATCGCCTGATGAAGGAAAAAATTATTTCCTTTTAGGAGATCTTTACCTTAAACAGACAGTGAATGATTCTGCTGCAATTTATTTTAATAAAGGTAAAGCAGTTAAAAAAGATTCAGAATACAACACTATTGGTTTAGGTCAGCTTGATCTTGATAATAATGATGTTGCTGCTGCACAAGCTAAATTTGCTGCTGTTGAAAAAGAACTTGGAAAGAGGGATGTTGAGCAGCTTATTTATATAGGCCGTGCTTACATAAATGCAGACAAGCCTGATTATAAAAAAGCAATCGAAGTTCTTAAAAGAGCTATCGCCAAAGATCCTAAATCAGCACAGGCTTACCTAAGCCTTGGAGATGCTTTTTATGGTGACAGAAACCAAAACGAAGCTTATTCTGCATACCGTAACGCGCTTCAGTATGATAGCACTTTATTAAGAGCTAAACTTCAGTTAGCAGTTATTACTAAAAATACAAGAGCTGCGTTCCCGGAAGCGGTGAAAGCGTTTGATGCCATTGTTGCAACAAACCCTAACTACGGACCGGTATACAGGGAACTTGCTGAAACATATTATATCTGGGGTGTAACAAATCCTGCTAAAAAAGCAGAATATAACCCTAAAGCCTTAGGGTACTACGAAAAGTACATGACACTTACTGATTATTCATTAGATTCACGTATGAGACATGCTGACTTCCTTCTTCTTACAGGTGACTATAAAGCACTTGAAGCTGAAGCTCAGAAAATGCAGCAAATGGATAAAGTAAATCCAAGGATACTTCGTTACCTGGCATATTCACTTTACGAGAATGGTAAGTTCACAGAAAGTTCTGCTGCTATGAAAGAATGGATTGCTAAAGCAGATCCTAAGCGTATCATTGCACGTGACTACCTTTACCTTGGTCTTGCTAATCTTGCTTCAAGTGTTGGGCAGGATGATAAAGGAAATGCTATTATAACGAACCAGGCATCGTTTGATGAGGCTATTGCTAACATCAGAAAAGCGGCTGAGACAGATATCAATATCACAAACGAGTTCAATACTGTAGGTCAGAAATTATTCAAACAAAAACTTTACGGTCCTGCTGCTGTGGTATTTGAAGTTGCAACTTCAAACCCGGACAACCCGAACCTAATGCTTGATAGCTTCTACCTTGCTTACTCTGTATATTATGATCACGTGAACAAATCACCTGAAGCGCAGAAAACAAATGTTGAAAACCTTAAGAAAGCAGATGTAGCACTTGCTAAAGTTATAGAACTTAATGCTCAGGCTCAGGATGCTTACCTTTACAGGGCTAAAGTAAACAGGTATATCCAAACTCCGGAGTCGTTAAAAACTATGGCTGAGTCTTACGATCAGTATATTACTATTGTAACTGCTGCAGGTCAGGCTGAAGTAACAAAACAAAAAGCGAACCTGCTTGATGCTTACGCAAATGCAGGTGCGTACTATGCAGTTACTGATAAAGCTAAGGCTTCAGACTACTTCAACAAAGCTCTTGCGTTAGATCCTAACGATGAGTTCGTGAAAAGCCAATTGAAAGCACTGAAATAATATTTCTTTCATAACTACAAAAACCGATGGCATTGCCGTCGGTTTTTTATTTGCTTAAAATAAAGGGATTAATGCTTATCTTTGCACCCTGTTTGAAATATCATGCTGAAGAAGGAAATACAAATATTAGTAGAAAAAGGTGAGATGCTTCCGTTAATGGAAGAATTCTACACCATACAGGGAGAAGGGTACCATACCGGTACAGCTGCATACTTTATCCGCGTAGGCGGATGTGATGTTGGTTGTCATTGGTGCGATGTGAAAGAGAGCTGGAATGCAGAACTGCATCCGCCTACAAACACCGATGTTATTGTGGCAAACGCTGCAAAATACTGCAAGACAATTGTAGTGACAGGTGGAGAACCACTAACATGGGATATGGGGCCACTTACACATAAGCTGAAAGAGCAGGGTTTAAGGGTGCATATAGAAACATCGGGCGCTTATAAACTTTCCGGTACATGGGACTGGATTTGCCTTTCCCCTAAAAAGACAAAATTACCAACAGAAGATGTGTATGCACATGCGCATGAACTGAAAATGATTATACACAATAAGCACGATTTTGTTTTTGCAGAAGAACAGGCTGCTAAAGTAAATGGCAATGCTATACTTTTTCTTCAGCCTGAATGGAGTAAAAAAGAAGAAATGACGCCGCTTATTGTAGAGTATGTAATGAATAATCCAAAATGGAGAGTATCTTTACAAACGCATAAGTATTTAAATATACCATAATAGTAAACCAACTTAAACAATTAAAAATGAAAAAAGTAGTATTAGCAGCCATTTTTATGCTGGTTGCGCAAATTGGAATGGCTCAGGCAACAGATGCAATGAAAGCTGATGTAAAGAAATTTCTTCAATTATCAGGAGCAACTGCACAGTTAGAAGCTGCGAAAAAACAAGTTCTGACTATGATCCCTGCTGAAAAGCAAGCTGAATTTACAAAAGAATTTGATGCCTCTCTTGCTCCGGTTCTTAAATTTCAGGAAGAATATTACCTTCAGGAATTCACTGCTGATGATCTTAAGCAGATGATCAAATATTATGAATCACCTATCGGTAAAAAGTTTGCGCAGAAATCTGCAGGTTTAACCGAAGCGAGTATGCCGGTTATTCAGGAATGGAGCCAAAGCCTTCAGCCATTGGTTATGAAATATATGGGACAATAATTTATTCCATGAAGAGAAAGCCCGGACCATGGTCCGGGCTTTTCTTTTTTATGACAGCCTTGCCAGATAATCATAATGCTTACCTTCAATAATCAGCTCACAATTTAATCCGTTAGCATGTGCGGCATTCTGTAGTGTGTTATAGTCGATGTAAATCCATTCAAACGGTTCTTCTTTCTGATTTTTATAGGACATATTAAACGTTATCTCTCCGTAATATTCCACATCCGACGGAATCCATTTGCCTCCATCCTCATCTTCGTCGAACATGTATATAATGTCTGACGAATCAATTAGTATTTGCCCGCCTTCATTAAGAAGCGATTTTAGCTTTTGCAGATAATCAGATACCTTACTTAGCTTACCAAATATTCCGGTGCCGTTCATTAATAGTATGATCGTATCAAATTTCTCATTTTCCAGTTTCATCATATCTACAACACGGGTATCGTTTATGCCGCGTAAACTGCATGTTTCTATGGCAGCTGGCGAAATATCTATGGCTGTAACTTTCAGCCCGCGTTCATTTTGCAGATATAATGAATGGCTCCCCGCGCCGCACCCTATATCTAAAACATGGCCTTTTGCCAGCTGAAGTGCTTTCTTTTCTAATTTCGGCATTTCGTTATATGATCTGAAAAGATAGGCAACGCTCATCTCATCTTCTTCAGATATAGATGTTTCGGTAATAAGGTTTTCCGGATTGTTACCGGTTTGATAGTCTAAGATAGCTTTTCCGAAAAGGTCTTTCATTTTTTTATACTTTTGCCTGATGATTGATAAATGCTCTGAGTGATGGATGATTTTTTGAAGCAGCTCCCAAAGCTTGCCAAAGATAAGCATAATGAAAACAAAAAGTTTTTTGATAAGCTTAAAAAGAAAGCGCCTAAAAATTTAGACTACATCATGCAGGAGCTGCATGACAAAGAGTTTAAAAAAACGGACTGCTTAACCTGTGCCAACTGTTGTAAAACAACAGGGCCTTTATTTACTATTGCCGACATTGAGCGCATATCTAAGCATTTCCGCCAAAAGCCACAGCAGTTTATAGATAAGTACCTGCGCATAGACGAAGATAAAGATTATGTATTGCAAAGCGTACCCTGTACTTTTTTGGATAATGAGAACTATTGCATGATCTATGACGTCAGACCAAAGGCGTGCCGTGAATTTCCGCATACCGACAGGAAAAAATTTCAACAAATAAGCAATCTCACATTACAAAACGTAGCTATTTGTCCGGCAGCCTACAATATTGTGGAAGAAATGAAAAAGAAAATTGTTTAGTTTTGTTTGCTAATTGAAGGTAATGTCAAAATTTACAACATTAAAACCAACGCTATATACAAAGCAGCTTAAAGATACAGTTCAGTTCTATACCTCTGTTCTTGGTTTTGAGTGTGCTGATTTTGACGAAAGTCGGGGGTGGGCATTTGTCGTGAAAGACGATGTTGAAATAATGTTTGCCTATCCTAGGGAGCACATACCTTTTGATGGTCTGCATTTACAGGATCATTATATATTCATACAGACAATGTAGATGATCTTTGGGTTAAATATAAAGATGTCTGCAAGGTTTGTTACGATCCTGAAAATTTTGAATACGGCATGCGTGAGTTTGCTGTTTATGATAACAATGGCTATTTGCTGCAATTTGGCCAGCAGCTGATTAATCACCATCTATGAAAACATTAAAAAAACTTTTGGTTATGGCTTTGGTGTCGGTGGTAATAGCAACAGGCATATTTTTTATAAACAGTACTGTTATAAAAAACAGCTTTGCCGACAAAGTTTTAGAAATTTTAGTTTTAGCTATTCCGGTATTTATAGTACTAGCTCTATTGCTGTATGTAAATAAAGCATTGGTAAAATCGGTAAGGGGTATTAAAAATAAAAAGCCTTCCGGTGAGGGAGGGCTTTAAGGTTTAGGCTGCAGCTTCTTCGTGGTGTTGTTTTAATTCTTCAACAACGCCGCTAATGCTTTGCAGTTTGTCTTCTATATATTCCAGTAATCCTTCGATACGGTCTCTCAGGTCGCTGAAAAATTCGATAATATGATCTACATATCCTTTCAGTTTTTCAATAAACTGGATAATGTATTGTACTATGTTGTCAATTTTGTCTGATATGTTCATGGCTTGTTGTTTTTGATGATTATTACAACTGAAAATTACAAAAGAGTATTGGTACACCATAACACTTTGTAAAAACATTAAGAAATATTCTTATTCGGCATATATAAGATACTTCTTTCTAATCACTTTAAATTTAGTAAGACCGTCTTCCCAGCTCTCTCTTATCTGATCTTCAGACTTTCCGCTAACAATCTGTTCCTGTAGTTTTGTTGTTCCGGCAAGTTTAGTAAAGAATGGAATAAAGAATTTTGACTTATCAGTCGTATTGTTATATGCTTTGATCAGCCATTTCAATTCAAGCCTTTTTACCTTTTCGGCTTTAGATAGATCTTCACCAAAACATTTAATTCCTTTAAGAGGAGGTTCTTTAGATCCAACATTTGGTTGCGGAGTAAACGAATAAGTGAATTTTGCTTCGGGCAGGTTAGGAGAACCATAAATCTGGAATTGTTTTTCCGTTCCTCTTCCTAAACTAATATTGGTTCCTTCAAAAAAGCAAAGACTGGCATATAGGTTTATAGCCTGGTCGTTTGGTAAATTAGGAGAAGGCTTAACCGGTAAATGATAAGGCATGTTTCGGTTATAGTTAGAACAACCGATAACTGTCAATTTGCAGGGCGTAGTGTTTTTTGTCCACTTTTCACCGTTTATCATTTGGGCATATTCGCCAATAGTCATGCCGTGCAACACGGGTATGGCATGTATGCCGATAAAGCTGGTGTTTTCTTTCTCTAAGATCGGGCCGTCAATAATGCCACCATTAGGGTTTGGCCTATCCAATACAATAAGAGGGATGTTATTTTCGGCGCATGCCTCAATGATATAATGCAGGGTAGATATATAGGTGTAAAAACGAGCACCTACATCCTGAAGGTCAAAAACCATCACATCAATTCCTTGCAATTGCTCGTCTTTTGGCTTTTTATTATTGCCATATAACGAAATGATAGGCAGTCCGGTTTGAGTATCCTTACCATCTTTAATAAGTTCTCCGGCGTCTGCTGTACCACGAAAACCATGTTCCGGAGCGTATATTTTTTTGATATCTATTTTTTTGTCGAGTAAAAAATCAACCACAGATATAATCTTTCCGTTATCCGAAGTAACTATTCCTGTCTGATTTGTAACTATGCCAACTTTTTTACCTTTTAATAAGGCAGCATAGTTGTCAAAATTTTCAGCACCTGTAATAATTTCTTTAGAGACAACAGAAGGTGTGGCGTCGGGTGACTTACTAACTTCAGTTGTTGCTGCAGGTATTTCTTTTGCTGTATACGAATTTCCGCAGGCAGCCATCAGTATAAATGAGAATAAAAATGTATTTTTGAATAACGAATAAGATACCATAAGTCAGTTGAATTTAGAATATTTCATAGCCCGCAGGCTGGTTACTGCAAAGAACCATAAAAGTAGTATATCTGCACCAATAATAAAAATAGCCATTATTGCCATAGCGGTTGGTATTATCATGATGATAATTGCCATTGCAACAGGAGTAGGGCTTCAGGATAAGATACGCGAAAAAATCTCGGCGTTCAACGGGCACATCATAATTTCTAACTTTGATGATAACGAATCAGACGTAAGTATAGAGCCGTTATCAATTCGTCAGGATTTCTACCCTAAATTTAAAAATGTAGAAGGCATAGACCATGTGCAGGCTGTGGCTTCTAAAGCAGCAATTATCCGAACCGATAATGCTTTCGAAGGAATTGTGTTTAAAGGAGTAGGTAAAGAGTATAAATGGGATGTACTCGATGAATATATAATTGACGGGCGTAAGCCGAACCTCAAACAAAATTTAAATAACGAGGTATTGCTTTCGCAGTACCTGGCAAACAGGCTGAACCTTAAAGTAGGCAATAAATTTAATACCTACTTTATGAAAGAAGGCGGCAATGGCATGCCCAACCTAAGGGTTTTTCAGTTAGTGGGAATTTATAATTCGGGTTTTCAGGAATTCGACGCTACCTATTTAATAGGTGATATACGTCACGTACAGAAAATCAACAAATGGAGGAATGGCCAGGTAGGAGCTTTTGAAGTCTTTGTTGATGATTTTAATACGATTGAAGAAAAAGGAGATGAAGTGTATAAAGCAATACCGTCTACTTTAAATAGTGTAACCATACAGCAGAAATATTACAATATTTTTGAATGGGTAAAACTGTTTGATATTAATATAATAGTGATTATTGTAATAATGATAGTGGTGTCCACCATTAATATGGTTGTTGCTTTATTAGTGCTGATCCTGGAACGTACCCAGATGGTAGGTATGCTGAAAGCTTTGGGTGCACCAAACTGGAGTGTTAGAAAAATATTTTTATATAATGCGGCTTATCTAATTGTAAAAGGTTTGATGTGGGGTAATGCCATAAGTATTGGATTATTGCTTATTCAGAAATATTTTGGTATCGTAAAACTACCACCGGAGAGTTATTATGTCACGGTGGCTCCGGTAGCCATAGATATACCTGCAATCTTATTGATAAATTTAGGAACAATACTAGTATGCGTAACCCTGTTGTTAATACCATCTTATATTATTACAAAAATTTCTCCGGTTAAGGCGTTGCGTTTTGATTAACCAATATACATAGATATTGAATCCCGGCTGGTCCGGGATTTTTTATTACACCTAAATATAGAGTGTATTTTAGGAGCTATTTCCTGCTGTGCGCTATATCTGCCTCGTTCCTCAGCAGGATGCCGCTTCCATCAGGGCTAGAGAGAACGGTGTTTTATATTTCTCAGGACATTATATTATATATAAGAGAGTGAAATTTGTACTGTTGGTTCCTTTTTATTTTATTGTAGAGTAGTGAAGTGTTCATTAAAACCGTCTTTTGATTGTTGATTTTTTAAAATTTGAATATGTCGTAATCGTGTTTTTGATTATTTTTCAAATTAACATGTAATTTTTCATACGGGTGGTTAAAAAACTTTCGTAGTCAAAAACCGCGTAACCAATGAGTTAAGGATAGGTGTTAAAAAAAGATTAAAAAAAGGTGATTTAAAGTTTGGATAGGGTTTAAATAATGGTACTTTTGCACCCGCATTAGAGAAGTACATTGACAGACTGATACGCAAGGGGGATACTAATTAAAGTGTTTCATAGCGGATAAAAAAAAGTTTTAAAAAGGCTTGTTTTGTAAAGGAAAAAGATATTATCTTTGCCCTCCCAAACCGCGAGGAATTGGGGTTCATTGCAAGACTGGGATTGATTTTTATCTGTTAGAATTTTGAGAAAATTTTTTTTCAAAAAAGCTTGCGGGATTAAAAAGAAGTTGTACTTTTGCAGCCGCTTTGAGAACGAAAGTTTGGAAGCGGGATTAAATAAGAAGAACACGTTCATAGACATATTGGATTGACAGCATAAGAGAGAGTAAGATCTTGATTATCATAAGAAAAAAACCTAGCATATAAGGTCGTAAAAATATTAAAAATATACGATGAAGAGTTTGATCCTGGCTCAGGATGAACGCTAGCGGCAGGCTTAACACATGCAAGTCGAGGGGTAGAGGCTTTCGGGCCTTGAGACCGGCGCACGGGTGCGTAACGCGTATGCAATCTGCCTTGTACAAAGGGATAGCCCAGAGAAATTTGGATTAATACCTTATAGTATGTTGAGGGGACATCCCCTTATCATTAAAGATTTATCGGTACAAGATGAGCATGCGTCCCATTAGCTAGTTGGTGTGGTAACGGCATACCAAGGCTATGATGGGTAGGGGTCCTGAGAGGGAGATCCCCCACACTGGTACTGAGACACGGACCAGACTCCTACGGGAGGCAGCAGTGAGGAATATTGGACAATGGGCGCAAGCCTGATCCAGCCATGCCGCGTGCAGGATGAAGCATCTATGGTGTGTAAACTGCTTTTATACAGGAAGAAACCCTGGCTCGTGAGCCAGATTGACGGTACTGTAGGAATAAGGATCGGCTAACTCCGTGCCAGCAGCCGCGGTAATACGGAGGATCCAAGCGTTATCCGGAATCATTGGGTTTAAAGGGTCCGTAGGCGGTTTTATAAGTCAGTGGTGAAATCCGGTAGCTCAACTATCGAACTGCCATTGATACTGTAGAACTTGAATTATTGTGAAGTAACTAGAATATGTAGTGTAGCGGTGAAATGCTTAGATATTACATGGAATACCAATTGCGAAGGCAGGTTACTAACAATACATTGACGCTGATGGACGAAAGCGTGGGGAGCGAACAGGATTAGATACCCTGGTAGTCCACGCCGTAAACGATGGATACTAGCTGTTTGGTAGCAATACTGAGTGGCTAAGCGAAAGTGATAAGTATCCCACCTGGGGAGTACGAACGCAAGTTTGAAACTCAAAGGAATTGACGGGGGCCCGCACAAGCGGTGGAGCATGTGGTTTAATTCGATGATACGCGAGGAACCTTACCAGGGCTTAAATGTAGGTTGACAGGCTTGGAAACAGGTTTTTCTTCGGACAACTTACAAGGTGCTGCATGGTTGTCGTCAGCTCGTGCCGTGAGGTGTCAGGTTAAGTCCTATAACGAGCGCAACCCCTGTTGTTAGTTGCCAGCGAGTCATGTCGGGAACTCTAACAAGACTGCCGGTGCAAACCGTGAGGAAGGTGGGGATGACGTCAAATCATCACGGCCCTTACGTCCTGGGCTACACACGTGCTACAATGGCCGGTACAGAGAGCAGCCACTGGGCGACCAGGAGCGAATCTATAAAACCGGTCACAGTTCGGATTGGAGTCTGCAACCCGACTCCATGAAGCTGGAATCGCTAGTAATCGGATATCAGCCATGATCCGGTGAATACGTTCCCGGGCCTTGTACACACCGCCCGTCAAGCCATGGAAGCTGGGGGTACCTGAAGTCGGTGACCGCAAGGAGCTGCCTAGGGTAAAACTGGTAACTGGGGCTAAGTCGTAACAAGGTAGCCGTACCGGAAGGTGCGGCTGGAACACCTCCTTTCTAGAGACACGACCGCTTGGTTAATAATTATGAGAAAAATAGGTTTTATTCTCGCTGTTAGTTCAAAAATTTAAAGTAAAGAGAGCTGAAAAATAAATAGTCTCGTAGCTCAGCTGGTTAGAGTACTACACTGATAATGTAGGGGTCGGCAGTTCGAGTCTGCCCGGGACTACTATAAGCTTCGCTCATTTACTTAGAAGGAAATTTTAGAAGATGAGTTGCACTATTTAGTGACGAACCGTATAGGACTGTTAACTAAAGACTGTTAACTGTCAGCTAAATACGGGGGATTAGCTCAGCTGGCTAGAGCGCCTGCCTTGCACGCAGGAGGTCATCGGTTCGACTCCGATATTCTCCACCAGGCAAAGTCTGACACTGGAATTAATTGCCAGTGGCGGCGCGCCACAGTTCATTGACATATTGAGATAAATACAAAGTAGAAAAATATAGAAAGCACATTTGTGTTGCTATATGTAACACAAAAAAAGTACAATAAGCAAAATAAGGGCGCATGGGGGATGCCTGTGGCTCTCAGAGGCGAAGAAGGACGTGATAAGCTGCGAAAAGCTACGGGGATTGGCACACACGAATTGATCCGTAGATATCCGAATGGGGCAACCCACTATGTTGAAGACATAGTACTCCGATAGGAGGGCAAACCCGCTGAACTGAAACATCTAAGTAGGCGGAGGAGAAGAAAACAAAAGTGATTCCGTAAGTAGTGGCGAGCGAACGCGGAACAGCCCAAACCAATGTTGTTACGGCAATATTGGGGTTGTAGGACCACGATATTTTATGCATGAGGAACTGGAATAACCTGGAAAGGTTAATCATAGAGGGTGATAATCCCGTACAGGTAACAAATGTAATAGATAGTGGTATCCTGAGTAGGGCGGGGCACGTGAAACCCTGTCTGAAACTGGCGGGACCATCCGCTAAGGCTAAATACTCCTGAGAGACCGATAGTGAACCAGTACCGTGAGGGAAAGGTGAAAAGAACCGTGAATAACGGAGTGAAATAGATCCTGAAACCATGCGCCTACAAGCGGTCGGAGCAGACTTGTTCTGTGACGGCGTGCCTTTTGCATAATGAGCCTACGAGTTACCGTTGCTGGCAAGGATAAGTAATTAAGTTATGGATCCGTAGCGAAAGCGAGTCTTAATAGGGCGCTTTAGTCAGTAATGGTAGACGCGAAACCGTGTGATCTACCCATGGGCAGGATGAAGCTGTGGTAACACATAGTGGAGGTCCGAACCGGTTGACGTTGAAAAGTCTTCGGATGACCTGTGGGTAGGGGTGAAAGGCCAATCAAACTCGGAAATAGCTCGTACTCCCCGAAATGCATTTAGGTGCAGCGCTGGACACTAGTTATATAGAGGTAGAGCTACTGATTGGATGCGGGGGCTTCACCGCCTACCAATTCCTGACAAACTCCGAATGCTATATAATGATAACCAGCAGTGAGGGCATGGGTGCTAAGGTCCATGTCCGAGAGGGAAAGAACCCAGACCATCAGCTAAGGTCCCCAAATCTATACTAAGTTGAAAAAACGAGGTTTGTCTGCCCAGACAGCTAGGATGTTGGCTTGGAAGCAGCCATTCATTTAAAGAGTGCGTAACAGCTCACTAGTCGAGCGGACGAGCATGGATAATAATCGGGCATAAGTATAGTACCGAAGCTATGGATTTGCAGTTTACTGCAAGTGGTAGGGGAGCATTCTAAGGGGGTTGAAGGTGATATGTGAGTATTGCTGGACCGCTTAGAAAAGAAAATGTAGGCATAAGTAACGATAATGCGGGCGAGAAACCCGCACACCGAAAGACTAAGGTTTCCTCAGCTATGCTAATCAGCTGAGGGTTAGTCGGGACCTAAGGCGAACCCGAAAGGGACAGTCGATGGCCAACGGGTTAATATTCCCGTACTTCTTATAGTTGTGATGGAGTGACGGAGTGATGAAAGCGCCGCGAACTGACGGAATAGTTCGTTAAAGTACCTAGCTATAGGCCCCGTAGTTAAATGCGCGGGGACTGGTGAAATACGATAGTACACGGAGTCTTCGGACAAAGTGATAGTGCGCCTAAGGGCTTCCAAGAAAAGCTTCTAAACTTAGATTATAAGAACCCGTACCGTAAACCGACACAGGTAGTCGAGGAGAGAATCCTAAGGTGCTCGAGAGATTCATGGCTAAGGAATTAGGCAAAATAGACCTGTAACTTCGGGAGAAAGGTCGCCAGCAGCAATGCTGGCCGCAGTGAAAAGGTCCAGGCGACTGTTTATCAAAAACACAGGGCTCTGCAAAATCGTAAGATGAAGTATAGGGCCTGACACCTGCCCGGTGCTGGAAGGTTAAGAGGAGATGTTATCTTCGGAGAAGCATTGAATTGAAGCCCCAGTAAACGGCGGCCGTAACTATAACGGTCCTAAGGTAGCGAAATTCCTTGTCGGGTAAGTTCCGACCTGCACGAATGGTGTAACGATCTGGACACTGTCTCAGCCATGAGCTCGGTGAAATTGTAGTATCGGTGAAGATGCCGATTACCCGCAGTGGGACGAAAAGACCCTGTGCACCTTTACTATAGCTTAGTATTGACCTTGGATAAGTGATGTGTAGGATAGGTGGGAGACTTTGAAGCGGCGTCGCCAGGCGTTGTGGAGTCATTGTTGAAATACCACCCTTTGCTTATCTGAGGCCTAACCCCGCTATGTGGGGGACATTGCTTGGTGGGTAGTTTGACTGGGGTGGTCGCCTCCAAAAGAGTAACGGAGGCTTCTAAAGGTTCCCTCAGCACGCTTGGTAACCGTGCGTAGAGTGCAATGGCATAAGGGAGCTTGACTGAGAGACATACAGGTCGATCAGGTACGAAAGTAGAGCATAGTGATCCGGTGGTTCCGCATGGAAGGGCCATCGCTCAAAGGATAAAAGGTACGCCGGGGATAACAGGCTGATCTCCCCCAAGAGCTCATATCGACGGGGGGGTTTGGCACCTCGATGTCGGCTCGTCACATCCTGGGGCTGGAGAAGGTCCCAAGGGTTGGGCTGTTCGCCCATTAAAGTGGCACGCGAGCTGGGTTCAGAACGTCGTGAGACAGTTCGGTCTCTATCTACTGTGGGCGTTAGAAATTTGAGTGGATCTGATTCTAGTACGAGAGGACCGAGTCGGACAAACCTCTGGTGTATCTGTTGTTCCGCCAGGAGCACCGCAGAGTAGCTACGTTTGGAAGGGATAAGCGCTGAAAGCATATAAGCGCGAAACCCACCACAAGATGAGATTTCTTTTAAAGGTCGTGGAAGATGACCACGTTGATAGGCTATAGATGTAAAGGCAGTAATGTCATAGTCGAGTAGTACTAATAACCTGTAAGCTTATGTACGCCTCTTTTCCCCGCCCTTGGGCGGGGAGAGAACTTTCTAAACAAGTATACTTATTTTTATCTCAGTATGTTAAGATATTATCCATTAGTTCCCAGGCATAAGCCAAAAGACCTATGGACCGCGCAAGAGAGCAGATGCCTTATGGCTGATGCCTATTGCCTTAAAAACTTAAGGTGGTTATTGCGGCGGGGCTCACCTCTTCCCATCCCGAACAGAGAAGTTAAGCCCGCCTGCGCAGATGGTACTGCAGTTTGTGGGAGAGTATGTCATCGCCTTTCTTTTGAAAACCCTTCATCTTTACGATGAAGGGTTTTTTGTTTGTAAAGGTTTCTGAAACAGTCCTTATATTTCAGTACAATATTTTTATAATTAGAGATATAAAATTTAGAATCTACTTTTATTGTTGTTCGTCTATAGTATCTTTGTGTCAAAAATGTAAATTTCTATATTTTAATTATTGTGGATTTTCTACACCCTATTGTGGAATTCTACATATTTCCACACTTTTATGGTAGGCGCCTTTTTGTTTAAGTTTCTGATAATTAAAGCTTTGACTTTTACGTTAGTTGTCACGTTAGACTGGTATGATTATTTCATATTACTATATATCTAAACGATATCGAAAATGAAAAATATACTTTTAGCAGCTACATTTATATTAACATTTACAGTTAATGCTTCAGTTGTTCAAACTAATGCTTATGAGAGTATACTATCTATCGATCAGGAAAAGGAATTTAAAAAAATTGAAACCACTCAAATCCCAGCCGAGGTTTTAAAGCAGGCCAGTACAAAATACAGTGGATTTGCTTTAAAGGGAGCTCAGGCATCAGGGGATGGAGAATATAAGCTGGTTCTGTTCAAAGATGGAAAATCGGTTACAGCTCATTACAGGAGCACAGGAGAATTTGTAAAAGAAGCGCACGCTTAAAAATATATAGTAAGGTGATTGAAGAATTTATTCTTCGATGAAAGGAGACGGAAGCGTCTCCTTTTGTTTTTATTAACATTATGTATCCCGCAAAACCACTACATTTGTAGATATTCTATAAAATATGAGTTCGAAGATTCTGGTAATTGATGATGATACTGCTTTTTGTGTAATGTTAAAAACTTTCCTTCAAAAGAAAGGTTTTGAGGTTACAAATGCCTTTACAGGAGACGAAGCACAGAGTGAAATCAATAAACAGATTTTTGATGTTGTACTTACAGATATACGCCTGCCTGACAGTGATGGGCTTAAGATCCTAAAATTTGCAAAGGAAAAAGATTTACAAACCCAGGTAATCTTAATGACCGGCTATACAGATATTAAAACTGCTGTTAATTCAATCAAAGACGGTGCTTTTGATTACGTTGGTAAGCCAATTAACCCCGACGAGATACTTCACACTATCGGTTTAGCACTTAACAAAAAGAATTCTAAAGAGGTTGCTCCTGCTTCTCAGCAAAAAGAAAAAAAAACAGCTACGGCATCATCTCCTTTATCCTTTGTAAAAGGTATCAGTTCTGATTCGCAACGTCTTCATGAGCATATTGAATTAGTCGCTCCAACAAACATGTCAGTTCTTATTATCGGAGATAGCGGTACAGGTAAAGAATATATTGCGCAATCAATACATGTATTGAGTAAAAGATCGGCTAAACCCTTTATAGCAGTAGATTGTGGCGCGATTCCGAAAGATTTGGCATCCAGTGAGTTTTTTGGTCATATTAAAGGCTCTTTTACTGGTGCTGTTAATGATAAGACCGGACACTTTGAAGCTGCTAATGGGGGAACCCTATTTTTAGATGAAGTGGGAAACCTATCGTATGAAGTACAGGTGCAATTGTTGCGTGCGCTGCAGGAACGCAAAATAAAGCCTGTAGGAAGTAATAATGAGGTTAAAGTAGATATTAGGGTCATTGCTGCGACAAATGAGGATTTAAACGAAGCCGTTAAGCGTGGCGACTTTAGGGAAGACCTTTACCACAGGCTTAATGAATTCTCGATTAAAGCGCCAAGGCTTTCTGAAAGAAAACAGGACATTATGATTTTTGCTAATCATTTCCTTGCACAGGCGAATGATGACCTTGAAAAAGAAGTAGAAGGTTTTGACCAGGAAGTTACCGACTTATTCAAAAACTACGATTGGCCGGGTAATCTCAGAGAGATGAAGAATATAATAAAACGTTCGGTTTTATTAACAAAATCAAATCTTATTCATCTTGAAGTATTGCCTAACGAAATGCAGGAAGCAATGCGCGCAGCAAGTTCACTTTCCGGTTATTCTAAAAGTAACGAGGAGCAGGCTATACGTCAGGCACTTGAAAAAGCAAACTACAATAAGTCTAAGGCTGCGATATTACTCGATATTGACAGGAAAACACTTTATAATAAGCTAAAGCTTTATAATATAGATCTTTAATTTACTTCTTTAGCTAATTCCAGGCATAGTGTTTCCAATTTGCTACACAGCCTATTCACGTAAGCTGTCAATTCAGATGGTTCCATATCAATAACCCTGTCTTCTAATGGTAGTAGTAATTCTACGATAGAGAACACTTCCATTTGTTTTAGCATCGGAATCATTTTGTGTGCTATTTCCGCAAGTCTTTGCTCATTGGCTTCAAAAGCTGCGTCCTTAAGCGATTCACAATTGTCAATAGCACTATCTATAAATGTATTTACTATAGTTCGTAAAGAGGTAGGATCATTATTTGTAAACTGTGACAGGCTTCTTAAATTGTAAAGAGTATTGGTCTCTACATTTATGAATTTTTCTGCAGTGGGTATTGTAGGTTGCTTATGAGTCGTTTGTTGACTACTAAAAATATAAGATATAAGATTTAATAATTTTTCCAGCTGTATAGGTTTGGGATGGTGTCCGGTAAAACCGGCATCAGTAAAATCTTTATCTGTTAAATCTCTCTTGCCAGAAAGTGCAATGACAGGAAGTGAAGCAATACTATTATGTTCGTTGCCACGTATGGATTTTATCAATTCAAAACCGTCTAAAGAAGGCATCTGAATATCCGTCAGCATAAGATCAAAATTTTCTTCTTCGAGTAAAGAAATTACCGACAAGGCATTTATTTCGGTACGCAAAACTACAGGATAATTCGCAAGCAACTCTTTCATTAAGGTGAGCTGCATGTTGTCATCGTCTACAATTAATATTTTTTTATTTTTTATCGCAGGATATGATTCTATAGGTTTTATGTCAGCTATTGCTTCCCTGTTAAAATTATTTGATGATGGAATGCAAGGAATGATAACTGTAAATATAGATCCCTGCCCTTCCTCGCTTTCAAGTAAAATTTCGCCATCAAGCAGTTCAAGTATTTTTTGGGAAATTGTAAGTCCCAGTCCTGTACCACCAAATTTTTTCTCTATACCGGAATGCGCCTGTGTAAACTCTTTAAAGACGTCACCATGTTTTTTTCTTGCTATACCAATACCGGTATCTATAACAGATATATAAATATTATTGCCTTCAATTTTGGCGGTAACTTCTACAGAACCTTCGGGCGTAAATTTAATTGCGTTACTTACCAAATTGGTTAGCACCTGCTTGATACGGTACGGATCTGAAATGTAATTGCCATTAAGTTCATCGCTAATATCCCAATTGAGTTCGATACCCTTATTTGAAGCCATCGGCTCCAGAGTTTTACAGGTGTTTTCTATTAAATTTCTGAAGTTAAAACCTGTTTTTTCTATAGATATGCGATTATTTTCCAGTCTTGAAAAATCAAGGAGATCGTTTACAAGCTTAAGGATATAATTTGCAGATTCTTTTATATTACTAAGATACTGTTTTTGTTTAGGTGTGGTTTCCGAATCTTTAAGCAGGTCATGAAAACCTATGATGCTGCCAAGCGGTGTCTGCAAATCGTGCGTGACTGTAGCCATAAGCATCGATTTTGTGCGGAGAAGTTCCTCATTTTCATGGTTTAATATTTCCAGCTGCTTTCTATAATTCTGATTTATGGTAAGATCACGAATAATTATCCACGCAAAAATTATAAGTATAAATAGTGCGAGAGCTCCGATCCATGCAATATTTTCGATGGTTTTTCGCATTCCAGATTGTGATTGCTTAAACGTGGCATAAGAATTTTGTAGAAATTCATTTTCCACAGAGGTAAGTATCGCCCTTAGCTGATCTGATATTATATTGTTTTCATCCTGAAGGCGCAGTTCCTGCCTGAATAGTATATGCTTTGCCTTGTAATCTTTTTTTGAAAGGTCTACCAGTACCTTATCGTAAGCCATTGCAAATGAATCTATCGAAATGATCTTACTAAGAGAATCCCTTTGTTCTTCTGTAAGCAGTGCCTCAATTGTGCTTCTCCATTGGTGACGTTTAGTAAGTCTTACAGGTTTAGTATTATCTATTATGGAGTCTTTAGTGCTATATACGCCTTCTATAGCTCGGCTGAAACTGTTGAAATCTTTATGTTTTGTCCTGTAGATTATAATTTCAACAATACTTTTCCTCTTTCGCTGAAGTAACATCTGTATAGAATCAAACTTTGCCATCTGACCCTCTTCAACAGTTTGCTTAATATCATTTATCTCATGGTTTATACTGTCTATTAAAGCACTGTATTTGTTGAAGTCCTTATCTGCTAATGTTAGTACCGATGTACGTGCAAGTGCCTCAGATGCGTATAGGTTAGTAATGGTGTTACTAATCCTGATAATCTTTTGATTTTCTTCGCTGTTTTGTCCGGGTCGTGCAATTTTAGATATTTCTGTATAGACAAGCCAAACAGAAAAAGCTGCCATTACTAACAGCAGCAGGTATCCTAAAATAACTTTGTATGTAACGGATTTGGGTTTTTGTACCATTAGATAAAAGTAGTAGTTTTTATTATCTTATAAAAACGGTACATTAATACATAAAGTATACTTTGTAATATTAGCTTCTTACCATTACCCTTAAAAAATTTATTTCATCTTTTAAATGCAGAATTTCTGCCCTTAGGCTTTCAACAAGTATGTCGTACACTTCTTTGTTGGAATTTGTAAATGCAGGGCTGTCTTCATCGTGTATTTCACTTTGTACCTCATTGAAAAGATACGATATGTTTACATTTAGAATCCTTACAATTTTTAGCAGCTTTACTACGTTAAGCCTGCGGTCGTCTTTTTCAAGGCGTCCATAATTACTTTGTGTAACGTCAAGCTGGTGAGCCATAGTTTCCTGTGTAATTCCTTTTTCTTCCCTAAGCTTCTTAATTCTTTGACCAATAATATTCATAATAGCTGGTATTTTTATTTGGATGCAATTCTAAATTAAAATTTATTACGATAGTTTAAGTATTTTCTGTCAGGTTTCAGTTATATTTGGCTCGTCTAATCTTTAGATTTACATAACATACCTTACACCATTTGTCTTTCGCTTGGTCATACAACGGACTCAAAAAAGGCACTATATCAAACTATTTCCTATAAAAATAGAAAAGTAGCCCTGCCGTGGGAAAGCATTGGGCGAAAATTCGATGTAATGCATTTTTTTATCGTCAATGAGTAAGCGAAATGTAACTATATATCTATTTATTAATAGTTATATTTTAATTACGTGAGCAAAGTGTCAATTTTAAAAATAACAGTTTAAGTGTATGAATGTATTGGTTTATGATAATCAGATGGCATATTATGAACTTTTGAGAAATAACTTTTCAGGAAGTCATAACATTATGCATTACCCTTTGTTGAATAGCAAATCGTCTGATTATGTGTGTGACGTCATGATTTTTTTTCTCCATGACGAATTAGAAATACTGGATTTTGTAAAGCTATATAATAAAGATATTCCTGTAATACTGGGAATTGGCGGTGCGGCTAAATTTGAAAGCGTCACGGCAGAACGGAATATTTATTATTTGCATCTCGACAAATTAAAGGAAGAGATTCTTGAAGATGTAGCATTGTTGCTACAGCGAATATATGTTTAAAGAAAAACCCCGCTTTTTGCGGGGTTTGATGTTTTACTGAGCGATAATAGAACGGGAAATGACAATTTTTTGTATTTCTGATGTTCCTTCATATATCTGTGTGATTTTAGCATCACGCATAAGTCGTTCTACATGATATTCTTTTACATATCCGTTACCGCCATGGATTTGTACAGCTTCAATAGTTGTATCCATTGCTACCTGGGAAGCATACAGTTTTGCCATTGCGCCACTGATATCATAATTGTTGTGTTGGTCTTTATCCCATGCTGCTTTAAGGCATAGATGACGTGCTGCTTCTATGCTTACAGCCATATCTGCAAGTTTAAAGGCGATAGCTTGGTGGTTGCATATTTCTGTACCAAAAGCTTTACGTTCCTTAGAGTACTTAAGTGCTAGTTCGTAGGCTCCCGATGCAATTCCTAAAGCCTGAGATGCAATACCAATTCTCCCACCGGCAAGTGTTTTCATTGCGAATTTGAAACCAAATCCGTCTTCACCTATCCTGTTTTCTTTAGGGACCTTAACATCTGTAAACATAAGTGAATGTGTGTCAGATCCGCGGATACCCAATTTTTGTTCTTTTGCACCTATTTCAAAACCAGGCATGCCTTTTTCTAAGATAAGCGCATTAATTCCTTTATGTTTTTTATCGGCATCAGTTTGTGCTATTACAAGATACACATCGGCAGTGCTGCCGTTGGTAATCCAGTTTTTTGTTCCGTTTACAAGGTAATGGTCACCTTTATCTATAGCTGTTGTTCTTTGCGAAGTAGCATCACTTCCTGCTTCCGGTTCAGAAAGGCAGAAAGCACCAATTATTTCACCTGTTGCAAGTCGGGTAAGGTATTTTTGTTTTTGTTCTTCGGAACCAAATGTCTGAAGCCCCCAGCAAACAAGTGAGTTGTTTACAGACATAACCACTGAAGCAGAAGCATCAATTTTAGAGATTTCTTCCATTGCCAGGACATAAGAAATTGTGTCCAGTCCACTGCCTCCATATTGAGGGTCTACCATCATGCCGAGAAACCCAAGTTCTCCCATTTTTTTAATTTGCTCAGTCGGGAAAATCTGTTTTTCGTCTCTTTCTATAACACCCGGAAGCAGTTCGTTTTGTGCAAAGTCACGAGCTGCTTGCTGAATCATCAGGTGCTCTTCAGTAAGTTTAAAATCCATAATAGTTAAATTATATTTTTTGTTTTATTGCGTCCAAATGTAGCTATTAAATGTGAATTTGTCAATATGAATGCGTATTTTTAGCCTCGCGATGAAAGAAAACTATAACGTTATAGGAGTAATGTCAGGAACTTCGCTTGACGGCGTTGATCTTGCCCATATTTTATTTACAATTCAGGACGGGACCTGGTGTTTTTCAGTTAACGAAACGGCAACAATTCCCTATACTAATGCCTGGGTACAACGGTTAAAATCTGCTGTAGATTTTAATGAAAGCGAACTTTCGTTACTTAATAAAGAATACACTGTATTGCTTGGCGGTATTATAGCAAACTTTATAGATGCAAATAGTATAACAGGCCTGGACGCTGTCTGTTCTCACGGACATACTGTTTTGCATCAGCCGGCAAATGGATTTACATTGCAGATAGGGAATTTACCTGAAATAGCTTCGCTAATACATCAGAAAGTGGTTTGCGACTTTCGTGTTCAGGATGTGCAGCTGGGAGGGCAGGGGGCACCACTTGTTCCTATTGGTGACAGGTTGTTATTTTCGCAATACCGCTACTGCCTCAACTTGGGCGGTTTTTCTAATATCTCTTTTGAAGAAAATGGCAAACGTATAGCATTTGATATTTGCCCTGTAAACACTGTGCTTAATTTTTATGCTGAAAAACTTGGTTTTGATTATGATGCAGGTGGATCTATAGCTGCCAATGGTCTAGTAATATCATCGTTACTTAACGAACTAAATGCTTTAGAATTTTATGTACAGCACTATCCAAAATCGTTAGGTTTTGAATTTGTAAAAGAAACCATACTGCCAATAATGGAAAGGTATGACTATTCTCCAAACGATAAACTCGCAACCTTTACCGAGCATATAGCACAGCAAATTGCAATTGTTGTAAAAAGTATTGGTAATGGAGAATTGCTTGTTACTGGAGGAGGAGCTTATAATGATTTCCTTATTAGACGATTGAAACAACTTATTCCGGATACGGTAATTGCTATACCGGATGATAAGACGATACAATTTAAAGAGGCACTTATTTTTGCGCTTTTGGGGGTGTTAAAATTGCGGGGAGAAGTAAATGCGCTTTGCAGTGTGACAGGAGCATATAAAGATCATAGCTCGGGTTATGTGTATAACCCTTAAAAGATACCCATTTTTTTAATGGCCTCTATAAGTTCATGGTCATCACCGCCTTTGCCCTGAAGCAGCATGTTTTTCATTTGCGCTTTTCTTTTTTCTATAGCACTTAATGAAAGCGGTACATAGTTCGGTATGTTTTTGGTTAATATACCTTCAGAAAGACGCATAAGGATCTGCTTGTCGTAACTGTCAAGTTTATAATTATCGAAAACTTTCTCTTTAAGTGATTTTACAATCTTATTGCTAAGATAGGTGTCGCCGCTATAAACAATTTTAAAGGCATTTAGAAACTCATCGATGTCAATGTCACTTTTGCATAAAATTCCCTGAGGATTTATTTCCTTTATAAGCCTGTCAATTAATGAGGCTTCGCTATGCATAGTAAGTATTATAATAATGCAGTCGGGTATTGTCTTACGGATAAGTACACCAAGATCAAGTCCGGAGAAAATATTTTTTTCAGGATAGGGCGGGAGGCTAAGGTCTAGATAAGCTACGTTAAATTTAGTGCCGCCGGTTTGCGAAGCAGTAATTAGTTTATAAGCCTGCTCACAGTCAAGTGCTTTTGTAAAGTTAAGGACGTGATCCTCAAATTCTTCTTCGGATAATACGTTGATATATCCATTAACCGTCATCGGGTGATCATCGACGATTAATATATTTAAATCCTCTTGCATAACTATAAGTTACATATGCGTACAAAATTAACAAAAATTACGGTTTAACCGTAATATTAACAAATCAAAAGTTTTTATATTGCGTCAAATTTTTGCGTGTAATTTGTGCAGTACTCATTCCTTATAGTAGACGATAACAAAGATAATGCCAAGGAAACCTTAAGTAAATTTGAGGCTTTCCCAGAATTTTATTGCGTCGGTGTTGCTGATAACAGGGATGATGCTATAAATAAAATATTAGAGCTTCAACCGCAATTGGTATTTCTTGAAATTTGTCCGAAGAATAAAAAGAGCAATTTATCGCTCAACCTTATTTCAGATTTATATCGTTTTGTAAATAACGTGCCCTATTTTATTGCGCTTACCGCGTCGCCAAAATACGCCTTTGAAGCAATACAGGCAGGAGTGTTTGATTATTTACTCGCGCCACTTAATCAGTTTGATCTTAGAAAAAGTCTTTTAAAATTTCAGAAAACAAATCCGGCGGCTGCAAATAATACAATTTGCATAAAATCATATGGTGATTACCAGTTTGTTTCCCTAAATGATATTGTATACCTTAAGGCAGATAATAACACTACAGATTTCTTTCTTCAAAACGGACGAAAACTAACTGCTTATAAAACGCTAAAGCATTACGAAGCTAATTTGCCGTTTTATTTTTTCCGCATACATAACAGTTATATTGTAAATAGTAATTATATCTCCAGGATTAATACCGGGAAATCGCTATGCTATTTAAATAATAGCGATCTCTCTATATCCTTCTCAAAAACCTTTAAGGATAATATAGATACCATTATCAGGAAAATTGCTCCTGAGTATCTTTAACAAACTTACTTATCGGAAGTTTTATTTAAGTTCACTTTTATCTGAATAAAAGTGAGCCTTAAGTGTATTTACTATTTCTATCTTATTTAAATATTGTATTCTTTTTTTTGCCAAAATACTCATAATATCTATTAAATACATCATTTACCCTGCAAAATAGGCGAGTTACTCGCGTGTGGGGTTATTCTACTAAACCCATTGATAATCATATGGCTTGTAGTTTTTTTACATGTAGTTTTGCTTCAGAATCAAACGGAAAACGATGGTTCTGAATTAAAAAATGAATATAAAATACACCTAATAAAACCTTACTTATCATGAAAAAAATTATTCTTACACTTAGCCTTGTTGCAGTTATCGGTTCATCTTTTGTTTCATGTTCAACTGACGATAGTGCGATACAGGATACTAAATCAGATACAATTATAGTGCCTTTGGACAACGGAGATAAAAGTCTTCCAAAACCACCTGTTAGAGCATAAGCACTTAACATAAAAATCATTATTTTTGAGGCAGTAGTTATAAAAACTACTGCCTCAAAAATTTTGATACACCGCCATATATTATATCTCATTTCAGGAATACTTCTTCTGTGTGTTTCCTGTAACGATTCTGCAAGTAAACACAATGCAGTAAATAATCGTATTGATAGTCTGATTGTCAAGGCAGAGAATGTAAGCCTGACGGAAAAGCAACGTGAAGAATACACCGATACGATTTCTTCTGAAATTGCAAATAGGCAAAACGATTCGTTAACCAGGTTTTATTTCAGAAAAACTGCTGTTAGTTATTATAATTTAAACCTCTATGATAAGACCTTAGAAGTAAGCAGGAAAATATATAAGCTTGCAAAGAAGGACAAAGATACCCTTAGCATGGCAAAAGGCATGTATTTTTTGGGGACATCTTATTATGGGAAATCTGAAGCTGACAGTGCTTTATATTACTATACGGCTTTGGAAGATCTTTATCAGCAATACAGTAATACCGATCCCAGGGATTTTGGTGAAGCAATTTTATATAAGGCTTATATTTACCATGATGCAGGTGAGTATGTATTGTGTGAAGCCGAAGCTTTTAAAGCTTTAAAAAAATTGCTTATTGGTAACAGCCCTACCGATATTTATAATTGCTATAATCTTATTGCGCTGTCTCTTGACGGACAAAATAATGGTAACGCAGCAGTACGCTATTATAAAATGGGGTTAGATGTGCTTAAAGATTATAAAAAAGAAGGCTATAGCGATACTGATATAGATTTTTTTAAAGCATCCAGCTACAACAATCTTGGTAGCGTTTATACAAAAATGGAACGTTATAATGAAGCTGTTTTAACGTATCAAAGAGCTTTAAAATTTCCTGTAACGAAAGAATCTCCGTTGCTCTATGCTAAACTTATAAATAATTTAGCCTATTCAAAATTCAAATCGGGTAAGCCCGAGGGGCTTCCCGGGCTTTTCTATGAGTCGCTTGCAATACGGGATAGTTTAAATAACGAACAAGGTATCGTGGCCAGTAATGTCAGCCTTGGGGAATATTATCTCCATGAAAAAGATACAGCACAGGCATTGATGTATCTTGAAACTGCTTACGATAAAGCAAAAACTATTAAGAGTAACTACGATATACTAAATAGCCTTAAAATGTTAAGTAATATCGATAAGGTTAATAATGATTACTACATACGCAGGTACATAAAGGTAAGTGACAGCCTTCAGCAAATAGCACAGAATACCAGGAATAAATTTGCAAGGATTGAATATGATACCGACAGGATAATTAACGAAAAGGAAGCACTGGCTAAAAAGAATAACTTTATACTGGGGGTATCGGTAATTGTAGTGCTGTTCATTGCAGCGATATTTGCCATTTACTACTTAAATTCCCGAAATAAAGAGTTGTTGTTGATACAGGAGCAACAAAAAGCGAATGAGGAAATTTACGAGCTGATGTTTGAACAGCAGGGTAAAATTGAAACCGCAAAGACCGAAGAAAAGTCGCGAATAGCGATGGAACTTCATGATGGTATCCTTAATAATATATATGCGGTTAGGCTTAATCTTGAATTTATCAATAAAAAATCTGATGATGAATCGATATTAAAGCGCAAAGAATTTATAAAAGAACTGCAAAATGTTGAGGCTGAAATACGAGGGGTATCTCACGATCTTAGCCGAAATGCTTTGTTTAATCAGGAGCAGAGTTTTGAAAATATACTCGCGTTTATGATTACATCGCAAAAAAATAATTTTAATACCGAGTTTGAGGCAGAAATAAGTAGAGATATTGAGTGGGAGAGTACATCAAATGTTTGTAAAGTAAATGTGTACCGTATCATACAGGAGGCGCTGCAAAATATTAATAAATATTCTCAAGCTGCGTATGCTAAAGTTAGTATATGCAGGGAGGACGAAAATGTGAAGATTTCAATCGTTGATAATGGTGTGGGCTTTGACCCGGAAATGGCAAAAGGCGGTATTGGGATTAAAAATTTAAGAAAGCGTGCTGAAGCACTTAACGGAACATTGCAAATTACCTCTGCGCCAGGTGATGGCACTGTTGTAGATGTCACATTTCCGTTTCAATATTAATAGAAAAAATGCCAAATTCTCAGTTATATGTTTTATATATTTGTGCCGATTTATAAAAACACAAACAAATGAAAGATTTACTAAGTAAATTTGAAAATAAACAACCCGAAATAGTATTTAACTGGAAAGATTCTGAAACGGAAGCCGAAGGGTGGACGGTTATCAACTCGCTTAGAGGTGGTGCTGCAGGTGGAGGAACAAGGATGAGAAAAGGACTGGACATGAACGAGGTACTTTCTTTAGCTAAAACTATGGAGGTTAAATTCTCAGTTTCAGGCCCTGCTATTGGCGGCGCAAAATCCGGAATTAATTTTGACCCTGCAGATCCACGTAAAGAAGGTGTACTTCAAAGATGGTACAAAGCTGTTTCTCCGCTATTAAAAAGCTACTATGGTACCGGTGGTGACCTTAACGTAGATGAAATACACGAGGTTATACCAATGACAGAAGAATGTGGTGTTTGGCATCCGCAGGAAGGTGTGTTTAACGGACATTTTAAACCAACCGAAGCCGATAAAATCAACCGAATTGGCCAGTTACGCCAAGGCGTTGTAAAGGTTATAGAAAACCCTGCATTCTCTCCGGATGTAAACAGAAAATATACCATTGCAGATATGATTACAGGTTACGGTGTTGCCGAAGCTGTTGGTCATTACTATAAAATATATGGTGGTTCTATAGAGGGTAAAAAAGCGATTGTACAGGGCTTTGGAAACGTAGGTTCTGCTGCGGCTTTCTACCTTGCTAAGATGGGGGCTAAAGTTGTAGGTATTATAGACCGCGACGGAGGACTCATCAATAAAGATGGTTTTTCTTTCGAGGAAATTAAAAATCTTTTCCTTAACAAGGATGGTAACAAACTTGTTAGCGATAACATGATTCCGTTTGAAACTATCAATAAGGAAATATGGAGTGTAGGTGCAGAGATATTTGCTCCGTGTGCAGCGTCAAGATTAGTACAAAAAGATCAGGTTGACAGCATGATCGCTGCAGGCCTCGAAGTTATATCTTGTGGTGCTAATGTTCCTTTTGCAGATAAAGAAATTTTCTTTGGACCTATCATGGAAGCTACAGATGCAAAAGTGAGCTTAATTCCTGACTTTATCTCTAACTGTGGTATGGCAAGGGTATTTGCTTACTTTATGGAGAAAAAAGTAGGTATGACAGATGAGGCTGTATTTAGCGATACATCTGAAACTATTGGTAAAGCAATTGCTAACGTTCATGCGCGTAACGCGTATAAAACAAACATTAGCCACACTGCTTTTGAAATTGCATTGAAACAGCTTGTTTAATAAGCAAAAACAATAAATAAAAATATTATTTTTAATGACAGATTAATCTCTGTCATTTTTTTATTATGACATATCAGGAAACAGTACAATGGATGTTTGTTCAGCTGCCGGTATACCAGCTACAGGGCGCATCCGCTTATAAAACAGATTTAACCAATACCCTTTTGCTAACCGAACATTTGGGGCATCCTGAAAGGGAGGTTAAAACAGTACACATTGCCGGTACCAACGGTAAAGGATCGGTATCTAATATGCTGGCTTCAATACTACAGGAAGCAGGATATAAAACAGGGCTTTATACATCGCCACACTTAAAAGATTTCAGGGAACGCATCAAAATTAACGGGCAGGATATACCCGAAGATTTTGTGACAGACTTTATAGCACAGAATAAACCTTTTTTTGAGGCTAACGACCTTAGTTTTTTTGAAATGACAGTGGGGCTTGCTTTCGACTATTTCAGGCAGGAAAAGGTAGATGTGGCTATTATAGAGACAGGTTTGGGTGGAAGGCTCGATTCTACCAATGTTATAACGCCTTTATTGTCGGTAATCACCAATATTGGTATGGATCATACGCAATTTCTGGGCGATACCCTCACGGCAATAGCAGGAGAGAAAGCCGGTATTATCAAATCGGGAATACCGGCGGTAATTGGTGAATATACCGATGAAACAAAACCGGTGTTTGTAGCGAAAGCCAGGGGAGTTAAAACAACTTTATATTTTGCTTCAGATGAGGTTACACAAGATTATCCATCGGACTTAGTTGGAGACTACCAAAAGCAAAACAGAAAAACAGTTTTAAAGTCGGTCGACTTATTAAAGGAGCATTTTACTATCTCTGAAGGAAATATAAAACAAGGATTACTTCATGTTGCCCGTAATACAGGATTTATGGGGAGATGGCAGGAAATACATACCAATCCTACTGCAATTGCAGATACAGCCCATAATAGCCACGGACTTAAAATTGTCATGGCGCAGCTGCAAAAGCAGAAGTTCGAGACGCTACATATTGTTTTGGGTGTGGTTAATGATAAAGACCTGCCGGGAATATTGCCATTATTTCCAAAAGAGGCAGTGTATTATTTTAGTAAGCCGGATGTTCCGCGGGGACTGGATGCTGTTATTTTACAAGAATCGGCTAAAAGCTATGGTTTGAATGGTGAAGTATACCAATCAATTCCTGCTGCTTATGCCGCGGCACTGGCTAATTCAACAGAAAATGATTTTATTTACGTCGGTGGAAGCACGTTTGTTGTGGCGGAAGTACTGTAACGAGAATTATTTATGAAAATATTTTCAAAAAAGTTTAAATCGTAAATGTTCTGTATTTTATTTTGTAACAGAAGGTTATTGATCTCTTAACTGAAAACCGGATTTAAATTCAGAAAATTATTTAATTTTTTTTGGTTTTATGTTTGCAGATATCAAAAAGAGGCCTATATTTGCACCCGTAATAAGGAACTAAATAACGGTTACGAATTGCAGAAATAGGGCGATTAGCTCAGTTGGTTCAGAGCATCTCGTTTACACCGAGAGGGTCGGGGGTTCGAATCCCTCATCGCCCACAGATTAAAAGCTTCAGTGAAAACTGAAGCTTTTTTTATTTCGTATACATAGCTTTACTGGCCAAGTAGGTGAATCGCATAAAATTAAAAAAGGTGCCTTATTTTTTAATCAGCTCTACTTTTTTGATCTCGCCGGTTTTTATGTCTTTTAAAACTATTATGGCAGTATCCGACGTGGGCTTTATATCCATTTTGAATGCTTCACAAGGCTGTATAATTGAATAATCAATTTCTCCAAACTTTATTATTTCATCCCCTTCATTTACTCTGTCATTAAATGCAGAATACAATACTATCCCAACAACAAATTTGTCTTCTTTAAGTATAGGTTGTACGGGCCAGTTCTTTTCTGCAAGATCTATTGCTCCATCTGTGTAAGGATTAAAGTATAGCTGCCTGCCCGGATAATCAATTACAATG
Source organism: Flavobacterium psychrophilum (assembly GCA_001708385.1). NCBI lineage: Bacteria > Pseudomonadati > Bacteroidota > Flavobacteriia > Flavobacteriales > Flavobacteriaceae > Flavobacterium > Flavobacterium psychrophilum. Next base: position 2,991,433 of record CP012388.1, read on the forward strand.
TCTCCGTATGTTAGTATTTGGCTGCCTATTCTCGATTTAGTATCGCTGGTAGTTGTGGTTTTAATGTTTTTAAGAGAAACACCTGCGAAGTTTAGTTCGGGTATCAACAGCATATAATGTTCTTTCTGGTCTTCAACACCGTGTATGCCTAGTGTATAGGCTCCAGTAGCTTCATGGAGTATCGTAAAAAGGTTAACTTTTTGAAATGTATTGTACGCAGATAATGACAAATCATATAGCCCAACCATTCCCGAATCGAATAGGAGGGTTTCACTTCCTTCAATATCATTATTTTTTAAGCCAACCCATAAATAGGGGTTACTTTGTATTTTGTCCTTTAATAAATCTGCACCTTTCTTTTTATAGATGCTAAAGTTTTTAAGCTTATCTGTAATACTAAAGGTTTTGTCTTTATATGAAAATTTCACTATACTATTGCGGAGCATATTACTTCCAATAAATCCGTCAATTCCAAGGCATTTAAAAAAAAAGCTATCTTCATCGGCAACAACTGCAGGTATATCTTTAAAGGTAATATCACCTAGCTGAACAGGCGGCAGTGTTGTGAGTTTCATTTTTTGGCTAAGGTTGCTGGAATCGCCAATGTCAATCCCTGTGTCCGATTTTAGCCCCAATTCGTTATATAATTGTTGCGATATTGCACTCATTGCCCCTGTATCTACAATAAAATTATAGGCTTTACCATTTATCACAGCCTGTATTATTACCAAGCCTTTAATATCCTTGTAAGGCACGCTAACATTATAGTTTTTTTGTACAACTTTACCCTTATTAAAAGTTGTAATTTTTTGTGCAACAGATAAATTAAGGCACATAAGTGCAGAGAGTAAATAAAGTAGTTTCATATGTGTAATTAATTGGTTGATATAAACGTTTACATAATCTGTGCCAAAAAAATTAACATTTGCCGAAGTATTAATGTTTCTCTCAGTTCTCAGGTTATAAAAACTATTCTTTTTGTTTTCCAAAATTTTCAGCAACGTATTTATCACAAAATAACTCATCTTACCTTCTGTCGTTTTGAAAAAATAAATTTCAATTGACATAAAGAACATTGACTGTATGTTTATTTTTCGTGTAGTATTATGAAGAAATTAAATAGTTCACTCTCCGGATATTGTGGAGTTTTATGTTTACACACAAATCATCAAAAGTAAAAAAGATATAAATAATTATAAACTGATCAGTTTATAATTATCTTTGCAACGTTATGGGAAGAACTAAGGAATTTGATTACGAGAAAAAATTAGACATTGCGCTGGAACTTTTCTGGACGCAGGGATATCATGTGACTTCTATCACTGACCTGGAGAATCATATGGGAATTAACCGCAGCAGTATTTACCCCACATACGGCGATAAAAGGGCGTTGCTTATTAAATGCTTAACGAAGTATCTGAAATCTAAAGTATCAGAATATGAAGGTATTTTAAATGGTCTTCAATCTGATCCCATTGCTACTTTAAGACAAATATTACGTTTGGCGGTAGATCAGAGCATAAAAGAAGACAGGATATGCCTGGCAGTTAAAATTGCATTTGAAATAGCGCTAACTGATGAAAGTGTCCGACATGTTTTGGTCAATAGTGAGAAAAAGATTGAAGATATCTACTTTCAAACTTTAAAGGCTGGGCAGGAGCAAGGATGTATTAAAGTTGATTTAAATACAAAATTGACAGCCGATTTTCTTGCAGGCTCGTCTAGTGCATTGTTCAAAAATTACGCATTAAATAAAAATAGAAAGACTATTTACGACATGATTGAAACTTTGATCTCCATGATTAAAGCATAATCATGACGCAATCCCTAATGGAATTAAATAACAAATAATATTTTTTTAACCTTTTTTAAACTGATCAGTTTAATATGAATCTAATTGTAAACAAAAGAATAGCGTATATAGGATGTTTGGGCGTTATCGGAATTATAAGTACAGAATTTGGTGTGATTGGCATCCTACCGCAGATAGCGGAATATTATAATATAAATATTGGAACCGCAGGTTATCTGTTGAGCATTTTCGCCCTAACGATTGCTATAACAGGGCCATTTATGGTTTTATATGTCTCAAAATTTGACAAGAAGAAAATTATGATGTATGCGCTTGGACTGTTCTTAGTTTCTAACTTTTTCTCAATTTTCAGTCCCCCTTTCTGGCTGCTGATGATACTCAGGATACTACCCACAATATTACATCCGGCATTCTTTTCAATGGTCATTGCTGCAGCAACAAAAGATGCTTCTCCCCAAATGCAGATGAGGTTAACCAGTATTATAATTGGTGGTATTGTCCTTGCACAGGTTACACTGATTCCGTTCACCACATTTATTGCAAGTATTTACACATGGCAGCTGAGCTATGTTATTCAGGGGGTGGTAATCTTAGCAACATTGATCATAATTTATAAGTTTTTGCCATCCATGCCTAATAGAGAAGTTAAATCTTTTAAAAATCAATTGAGCATACTTACACGGCCTGGATTTATCGCAGGAACCGCTGTAAACCTGTTTTTGATAACTGCCTGGTTTTGCTCATACAGTTATTTTGCAGATTATCTTTCTAAAGCAAAAGGTCTGAGTGTGCAGGAAATCAGCTATATGCTATTGCTATTCGGAGTCATGGGGGTGATTTCTAACTTTGTGGCAGGCCGTTTGTTAGGCAGGTATATGATCTGGACTACTTTATTTTTCCTTACAGGTACATTTCTGGTTCCATTTGCATTTCAATATACTACTGATTCACTACTTAGCGTAGCCATTGTGGTAGGGTTTTGGGGAATTATGTATGGTCCATGTTTCCTTATAGGTGTGGGTTATATGGTATCAGCTGCTCCAGATGCAAAAGAGTTTGCAAATAGTCTGCAAACTTCTTTTGGAAATCTTGGCGTTTCACTTGGCACTGCTACCGGTGGCTGGTTTATTAATCATTACGGGATATCAATTGCGCCGTGGGTTGGTATTGGTTTCGGTGTATTAGCACTTATTATGATTTTCTGGCGAGCCTGGCTGGACAAAGATGTTAGTGAAGTTAATGAAGAAGAAGTACCACTAAAAAAAGCGGTGTAAAATATTATTTTCAAGCATATATTCTCAAAATTTTGTTCTTTTAAATTCAAATATGTTGAGTTTTCAACTGCGAATAAAAACTCCTTAAGAGATTAAGGAGTTTTTTTATACTATCTCATCTATTCAATTTTGAGGCAGTTCTCTCCATGAATAACTTTTCTGTACTATTTTCCATGAACCATTGTACTTAAGTAATAGAAAATAGTCTGTAAAAGTTCTCCAGTTTGGAATTACGATTTCTGCTTTGGCTATTGCTGCATCTTTTTCGATGTCTACCGAAAGGATATTTCCTATTCTATCTGTTTTTTGTCCGGCTTTTATATCCAAAATATATTGTTCACCGGAGCGTATCCACAATGTATCGTTTGCAACCGTATACAAATTAAAGTCTGGATGAAATGCTTTTCGTAACCTTTCAAGTTGTCCATTAGCTGTTCCTTCAATGTAATCCAGCAGGACGGCTGAAATTTGTTCTAAATCGCTTTTGGCATTGCCATTGAGGGTTTTAAAGTTAGCGTTTAAAATTTTTAGTACTTCACTCGCTACTTTGGAAGCAGAAGTTGGATCCTGCCCGGTAACAAATCTGCCATCGACAATATAAAAAGCATCTCCGCCATTTTTAGAATACACAAAATTGCCTTCATTATTTTTAATGGCTGTGTTTATCGCAAAAGGGAAAGTTTTGTAATATTTTGCCTCTTTGTTTTCAAACTCATCAGGATATCCTGTAATTTTTCTTCCCGTATATAGCGATTTTCCGTTATCATCTTTTAAGTAGCTGATGCCTGCTGTTCCGTGGCAAATAGCAGAAACAACACCATTTTTGTTGTAGATAGTCCTAGCAATTTTTTGGATAGTTGCATCTTCTGCTACACCATACATGGCCGCTCCACCGCCACTGTAAAATATTGCAGAATAGTTTTCGGCAATAATTTCAGTAGGTTTTAAAGTATGTTCTAACTTGTCCATGAACCAACCGTTATATAGATATTTTTTTTGCAAACTATCAGATGCATTAATATAACCGATAGGTATTGCACCGCCTTTTGGACTGACAAAGTCGACTGTATATCCTGCTTTTATAAATATGTCATATGGAACAATAATTTCTTCAAAGTGTTTGGCGGCAGGGATATCAGTATTTCCATAAAAATCCTGATTTGAAGTTACAAACAGGATTTTATTTTGCGCACTACTGCCTGAGGGATATAGGCATGTCATGACAATTAGTACAACTGTCAATTTATTCATTACTAAGGATTATGAGGTTGAAATTGGAATAAAACATTTCTTACTCCTTTGGTTTAATAGCTTCTACTTCCACGATTTTATGGGGTGTCCTGGTAGATATCTTATCTACAATAAACCAACCCTTATTCGTTTTCAGGAGATTGAAATAATCGGTGAACAAAAGTTTAGAAGTACTAATTTCTACTTTTGCTACAGCTACGGCATTTGTAATATCTATAAATACAACACGCCCTGACCAGTTACTGGATCTGGCATTTGGAGATTTATATCCTGAAAGATATTGGGATTTGGTTACAATATTAAATTTGTCGTCAGCAATATATTTTAATTGCCAGGAGTCATGAAATGACATACCTACTTTAACTGAATCTCCGGTAGCTTGCCCATCTAAATACAGGCTAAGCTTTTTTTGAATCATCAGCCAGTCATTTATAGTATCGTTTACCTGGGCATTTGCATTAACAAACAAGAAACTAACCGAAATAAATAAAAGCACTTTTCTCATTTTAATTTTTTAAAACATTAATAATGAGAGCAAATATCTGCGGTATGGCTATTTAAAAGGTTTTAAATTATAAAGTAGAACTCTTAATTTATAATATCGGACCGGCATTTTCATACGATCGTTGGTATTCGGAAGGGGTTAATCCGGTTATTTTTTTAAAAGCAGTGAAGAAGGTTGATTTGGAACTGAAACCGCTATCATAACCTAAACTTTCCAGCGTCAGGTTTTTTTCAGTTTCTATTAATTTTTTCGCTTTTTCAATTCTGTATTCCTTTATAAGGTTCGAAAAAGACTTACCTAAAATTTCATTTACATACTGGGACAATAAGTGCTTTGTAACTTTTAATTCTTTAGCGGCTTCTTCCAGGCTGAAATCAGGATTAAGATAGAGTTCTTTTTCGGTTATTATCGATAGTTTTTGACCTATCAAATTCAGTTTTTCGGCGTCTAATTCTTTGTTTTTGTATTTTGGCTTTTCTTCAAAAAAAGTGGTTTCGCGGCTACTTCTAAAAATCAAAAGTAAAACTATCAGGTACAATATAAATGTAAATGATAACGCCCCAACGATGTAAGACGTGTAAGCAGCTGTAGTATACGCCAACCATATAATCGCAACACCTACATAGATGCTAAAAAACCAAATATCTGTTTTCTTTACGTTTTCCTTCTGTCTGAAATTTCGAATGATTGGCAGAATGTATTTTAAGGATAGAACAATATATACAAACCATTGAAAATATATTGCGTTTACAATCCAGCAGCTCCACGTTTCCCTATGTTCAATGTAAGGGTAAAATAATCCCAGTAGAGTTATTCCTAACAGATAGGGTAGAACATGCTTTAGCCAATTTGGTTTTTCATCTTCGGTATATGATGTTAGGTATAAAAATAGAAACGGACCAATTAAAATACATGCAGATAGTCCGATTTGAATGAAGATATTAGATAGCTGAGGATTGAAGTGAAAAAATACCGACTTAATAATTCTGATACTCAAAACAAGTAGCAACAGTGCTAAAAAGTAATTTGAAAAAAACTTCTTTTTAGCATTTACAGCAAAGTACAGCGAAAGTATAAAACCATTGAAAGCGCCCAAGGCACTAATAAAGAAAAGTAACTGGTTTGATTCCATCATTAATTTCGCTAATAGATAGTTGTTATAGTAGTTATCGACTTCCGCAACAACTCAACTTCCTGTTGATTTGTACGACTGTTATTCCCTTCATTCGAATATACGAAATATTTTTACTACAAAATCGATCTCATTTATTCCAATGATGGGTGAAAAGAACGTTACAGGTTTGATACCCACCAATCAAAAAATATAAAAACCTCCAAAACAAAATGACTTGGAAGTTTCCTTAAGCTGATAAGCAAAATCAATTTCTAAAATTGGATTATTCAAATTAGGATTTCCAGGATGGATCTACTATTTGGCTCTTTCTTTTACTTAAAATTAATAATATGGTAGCTCCCAGAAGACAGAATAATGTAGCCTGGATTGAACCTTCGGGGCCAAATTGTCCTCCTGTAATCAATTCTGATCCTTGTATTCTGGCCTCGAATAAACTGCTTGTTTTCTCATTCCCGGATGTTATAGCTCCAAAAATTCCCGATTGTGTAAAGTTCCATGCAAGATGTAACGCAATTGGGAGCCATAAATTACGATTATAAATAAAAGCGGCACCCAATAAAAATCCGGCTGAAGTTATACATAATCCCGAAAGAAAGCTGGCGTGTGGATTTGCCACATGCAGTACGCCAAATATCAGCGAAGAAATAAGGAGCGAAATATAGCTTCCAAGCCTTTGTTCTATAATTCTAAATATAATGCCCCTTACTAATATCTCTTCGATAATGGCAACAGTAAACATAATAGAAAACGGAATTACTAAAGATGAAACGGGGTTTACAGCTACGATGCTATAGTTTCCGTTGAGGTACATTACCAAAACGGTTAACGATAATAAAGCAAAGCCAATAAAGGTTCCGATTATGAAATTTCCTGCAAGTCCTTTTGCAGAAAATTCTGTTATAGCTCTTTTTTCATACTTTTTAAAAAAGAAAATATAACTGATGATTGCTAATGAAGAGACAAATAGCCCTTTTAATAGATTTCTAAGGCTTTTATCCAAGGGAGTTAATGATAATAATTTTGAAGCGATTTGCTGCCCAATGACAACAACTGCCATAAAAACAAGCAGAGCAAGAACGATCTTTGTTACGGGTGAATTAAATATTTTTTGTTTTGTAGTTAAGGTTTCCATTGATGGTTCAAGTATTAATTTACGCAAATGTAAATCGCCCTGAAAACAAAAAATAGAATGAAATTTGCCTCTTATAATTTTTGAAAATGTTTGGGTAAAAATCCGGTTTGGTTTTTAAAAGTCCTGATAAAATGGCTTTGATCTGCGAATCCACATTCAAGACTGATTTCAGTTAAGCTATTCTGGTTAGATTGAATTAAAGAAAGCGAACGGTTTATTTTAATACGGCGTAGGTACTCGCCCAAAGTACAGCCAAAATATTTGGGGAAATGTTTTGATATCGTAATGGGATTTAAATTTAAAACCTGCGATAAATCATGTAAACTTGGATTCATATTCCAGGAATCATTCAATAATTCGTTTAAACTTTTTACCCAATACGGACTTTTCTCAAACCGGTCCAAATGAGAAGTACTGTATAGTTGGGTAAATAACATTGTAATGGTATCGTTCGAGAAAGCGTCGGCAACTAAACTTTCCTTAAAAATTTTTAGAATTAAGAACTTTGTTAAAGTAGTATTCCGGATGGAATTTTCAATGATCGCCTCACTAATTTGCAGTTCTTTCAACAGGTTCTCTTCAATTTCAATATTGATATTTTTAGAAGGGAAAAGCGTGTCTTCATTTAAATGTAATTCATCACTGTGATAAAATAGTAGGGAGCCAGGTCCTACAACAGTATTTGACTTTTTTCTTTTTTCAGACGTTCCGCCTTTTAGAAAAAGAGTGATGTGAGCATTATTATGCGAATGCCAACCTTCGTAAACCTTGGTTTTATATTCAGTTTCAACTACCGAAATTCCTTGTGAGGTGTTAAAAATGCTTTTAGTATTACCTAGATATTTATCTTTTTGCAGTTCGTACATTTATGAAATATTAAGTGCAATTTCAGGAGCCAAATTACATATTTTACAATGACAGTTGATATCTATTAGTTGATATTATTTAGATTAGTTTTCAACTGTTTTTTCCTAACGATTAAAGAAATTACCCATATTGACAATAGTGTTGAAAGTAGTATCATTCTGGTGCTATTCATTTCCGGGAAAAAGTTATTTAGGGAATGAAATGCCGATACTGCAAGTAACGAATGTGTGCTGTCTGCAATTTTTCCAATACCCCAGCTTCCTAATACTAAAATTCCGAAAAACATCAGGTTTGAAGATGTCATCTCAAAGTTAAGATGCCATATAAACCACAATGTTGCAACGATTAAAATATTAAAAAATGGAGTCAGGGATTTGAGTTCCTGCTGCAAAAATCCTCTCCAGCCTATTTCTTCCAATAGGCCATAAATTAAAATGGCTGAAACTGCAACAAATGAAACTGTTCCTTTAGCCAAATATTCTACACCTACTATTAATGCAATAGGCAGCCCCCAATACAAAAAGGCAGGAATGCTTATCGTGTTATAGTTTCCTTTTAAAGAAAGCTGAGGTTTTATTTTGAACAATGAAA